>MTMY01000045.1 GCA_002010215.1 Archaeoglobus sp. JdFR-37 | reverse complement strand
TTCCCATTCAGGAATCACAACCCACCTTCTCGAATCGAGAACGACATAACCTACTTCCAAACCCGGCTGAATCTGTATGCCTTTCCTTTTGCAGTAATTCATCAGGTAAGCTTCAGGGCATCTTCTGCTGTAATTTGTTTTTCCGATGACCTTCCTGATTACGAACTCCTCTAAACTCGCATGGCGAAGGTCCTCTTTATATTTAAGATATATCCTCTCCAGCTCATTTCCCAAATTAGCTATCTCATCTCTGTTTTTTGCCTTAGAGAGAATGTCAAGGATATCAAGCTGCATTTTTCGAATGTAGGATGGTGTGTCTCTCCTCCTCGCAGCTATACCCCTCAGCTTCATTTTCCCATCCTTCAACCTTCCGTAGTAGCGATTGTATGCTCCAAATCCATCACTCATTGGCAGGAAGATGATCCAGTCGTAGAGATCCAGTTCAGTGAGCAATCCCGTCCTCCTTTCAACCTCATATTTGAGTTCATATATCTCATCGCCACATGTATCATCTCGGTTTTTAAGCCACAAGCAGTCGACTATGCCGTGTATGACTTCAAAGCCCATATCTTCAGCCAGTTCTTTTGTTTCAAGTAAAATCTCCCTTGCATTCCTGTTTATCGACTCGTGTACTTCTATTCTCCCAAACTTTGCATTTCTGTAGCCTGTGTATCCGAAGCAGGTTACAAGCAACCACTTAAGCATTGAATCCATTCCTTCGTAGTCTGAATTCACCTTCTTGAGTTTCTTAGTTCTTATTCTTAATTCAAGCAGGGGTTTGATGGCTGAGGGAAGAAAACCGGGTTTAAGGGGTTTATGAAAATCCTCGGAGGAATTCCAGTTATCATTACCCTGAACCTCTACAGTNTCAGGGGACAGGTTGTATCTAACTATAATCGATGGATACATGGAGGTGAAATCCAGTTGATAGACTTTCTCGTAAACTCCGGGCTCTGGCTGGAATATCATACCGCCTCTGTCAACCTTTTTAAGCTCTTTGAAGGTCTTCTGCCTTTCAACATCACTCTTTCTGAAGGGAACAGCTATCCCCTGTCTTAAAGCCTCGTAAACTTCATAAGATGAGATTAGCGTTCCGGGTGTGAATCTTGCAGTTATATTGGGTGATAAGCCCGTAAGACGGGAAGCCAGCAGTATTCCCTTCAAACCACCTTCCCTGAAGTTGAAACATGTTTTATCAATCAGGATCCTGCCCTCAGGCAAAAGTGCCTTCTCCCTGTATCTTGCTTTTCCATAACTCCAGTAAGATTTCGATGCAAGTTTTCTGAATCTTCCGGTTCTGCTTATTGGATTATTCAAATTGTATTCCTCTGATTTCCTGATTATCCTCTCCATCAGAAGATCTGCCATGCTGAAGAGTATCACATCGGGATTAATCTCCTCAATAAGAGCAAAGAGATCTGAGAGCAATTCTTTCTCGTTTGAAGATGTTGATGTAAATCTTAGCTCCTTTGCGTCTCCGTCAACTGTAAATCTTACTGCAAACTCCTTTATTGAATCCAATCCTCTGGAAAGCTTTGTTTCCACATCGAGTATGATNCAGGGCAAATCAAAATCGGGCTTGAACCTCGACGCATATCCTTCCCCAACATATCCACATGCGAACATCTCTTTCTCTGCTAAAAACCTCTGCTCAAGTCTTACATCGACATTGTACAGCTTTGCTGACAACTTCGTTTGCATTTCAATCTGCTCCGCCACTTTCCTGCCTGCGTAAATCCTGTATCCNTCTAACAAGCCATAGATTGTTCTGAAATTGCATTCTTNAACTCTATATCGGGTTTCAATGCTTTCGATCATCTCTGAATANAGTGAAGGATCTGGAAGGTGTAGGTAGAAGAATCCCGGATACTTTACTTCATCCTTTCTAACCCTATCTCCTTTCCGGATCCATAGATGTATGTTGTTGCCTTTAGCGTAAACATCAAAGATCCACATATTTTTTGTTCCATCAATCTTTTCTTTCTATTAATCTTTAAACTCCTGTTCAGACTCGGCATCTTTATTTTCCAAGCTATCAATCTTCTTGAGCATCTCTATAAGCAAGGAGAACATGGCAGCCTCTAAGGGATCATCGAAAAGATAGAAGACCTCATTAGAGTGCATCTTAACCATCTTAGCGAGTTCCTCTGCGTAAAGCTGATCTTCTTTCTTCAAGGCTTTCTTAGTTTTGATCCATCTCTCCGATATTGCTTTTACATCCTGTCTGATGCTCGAAACACTCCTTCCCATGATATCACCTTAGAAGATTTCCAGAGTCGTCTGACCCTTGGGCAGAAAGCGGTGGTGAAGCCTTCTGCAACCCTTATAGCCTTCGGAATCCACTATGAAATATCCTCCAGGCTCTTTCTCAAATATCAGAACTCTGTCAGAGTTTCTCGCTACAACATCGAAGAATATGTCGTGAGAGGCTGAATANTAGATGATAAGTCTGCCTCTCGAAACATCCTTTATGGCAAGCGATAGGTTCTCTATTATGTGGGCCATACTCCTATCTTTATCTATATCTCTGTTTCCGCCAGAAACATCCTCAAACAATAAAGGATCATGCTCCATAAACACGACATCCTGATACACTTCCTCCAAGATGCTAAAAAGCTGATATACNGTGAAGGCTCTTCTCACATCGAAATCTCCCTTCAGATGATCTAACACTNTCGAATGATTCCCACAGATATATAGCATCGAGAAGGGATAATTTTCTATGTAATCCCTCAAAGTGGCTACTGCTATCGCTACAGGGCCTCTAATAGCAGTCAAGCCTCCCCTTATCGTCACCGACAGGATGTCAATGTGCATAGGTTAAGGTGGATTTTAGAGGGATATCACCTTTGTCTGTGATGTGAAAGTGATAGAGTTTAGATCTGGAGTGGAATTACCAGAAGAACTTGAACTCTTTTTCAGGATCTAAAAGTAAAAAGTTATCACTGAAAATAGCAATTGATATATT
>MTMY01000026.1 GCA_002010215.1 Archaeoglobus sp. JdFR-37 | reverse complement strand
CTCTTTCTCTTCATCTTCTACCCCTCCTTGCTCTGGACTCTATCGCAGAAGATCCCACTTATAAAACCACTCCCCCTGTCCAGATAATGGGGTCCACCTCAGGTATTCGAAGCACATATCAATGATTTTGTGAGGATTATGAAAAAATTCAGAAGTAACTGTTTGCACGATTGCTCGACTTCAACTTTGCTTATCGACACCAAGAATGCTGAGGAGCCAATAGAAGAACTAATAAAACAGGTAGCTAAAGGGGGAACAGTTGCCTTTGGCGGCAATATGATTGGTAAGGTTGCTGGTTTCGGATTAAATATTCTGCTTGGTAGGGTGCTGGGCCCTGGAGGTTTTGGACTCTATTCCTTAGGAACAAGTGTGACGGGTATGGCGCAATCCGTCGCTTCCCTCGGCCTTTCAAAAGGAGTTGTGCGATTTTGTGCGATATCTCGGGGCGAAAGGGACAAACCCAGGGTAAAGGGGACGATTTTAGCAGCATTGGGCGTTTCTACAATTTCCAGCGTGGTGGCAAGTATACTCCTTTTTGTTTTTGCCGAGATGATCGCCAAAAAGGTCTTCAACGAATCTGAGTTAACACGGGTGCTTAAGATCTTTGCCCTGGCTGTTCCTTTTTATGTGCTGATGGGTATAATGACTTCATTTGCTTTGGCATTCCGACGGGTTATGTACCAGCAACAGGTGGAAAACCTCTTTCGTCCTCTGGCCAATCTAATCTTGGTGAGTATTGCCTTCCTTTTAGGTTTTCGGTTATCCGGTGCAGTATTTGGATTTTTGGCGTCGGGAGTATTGAGCGCGTGTTTGGGATTTTACTTTTTATGGAAAACCTTTCCGGAAATCTTGTCGGCCATTAAACCTATCTATGAGACGAGGCGATTGATTCGCTTCTCCTTACAAGTTTTCCTAGCTGGCTTTTCTTATCTATTGCTCAATTATACAGACCGCTTTATGTTGGGATACTTTGGAGAAGCTAGCGACATTGGCATTTATGCTGCTGCAAGTAATGTAGCTATGTTGCTCACCATGATTTTGTTGGCTTTGCTCCCTATTGTATCTCCTATCACAGCGGATTTATATAATAAAGGAAATTTCGAGGCCTTATCATATGTCTTTCGAACAGTTACACGATGGGCATTTACTTTGACCCTACCGATATTTCTCGTCTTTTTTTTTGCACCACGAGGGATCATGCTGGTATTCGGACCTGAGTTTCGGAGGGGGGCGTTAGTCTTGATGATTTTGTCCGTGAGTCAGCTTGTTAATGTTGGGACAGGACCTGTTGGAATGCTTCTTGAGATGACCGGAAAGCAAAATATTGTACTATCGGCAGGTCTTATCCTTGTTGTGGTGAATATTATATTAAATCTTTGCCTAATCCCTCCTTTTGGTGCGACTGGCGCTGCTTTAGCAACTACCATATCGATTACATCTATATTTACAATATTACTTTTTCTTGTCTATAGAATGTATAAGATACACGTTTACGATAGATATTTTGTTCATCCTATTGCTGCAGGAACTATAGCTATCATGCTAACGGCTATAATCGGTAGGATAGTTGATTTTACCCCTTTCGATGATTTCAGTATGGTAGGAGTCATATGTATTATCGGATTCTACTATATAGCTTTAGCTACTCTTGGTTTGTCCAAGGAGGACAAATTAATACTTATGGTAATTAAAGATAAAATTTTAGGTTTTAAAAAAAATTTCTTATAGAATTATGAGCCACAAAGCAACGATGTTGTGAAAATCCCTGAAAACTTCCCCCTGACAGTAAATCTTTTTAGAAAGAGAGGGAGATGTCAAAATATATTGTAATTACAAGCATTAATGACCTGACAGAGGCGGTTCGGAAATTTGCTGAAATAGAAGGATGGCATGTAATTTTAGTAGGGGATAAGAAAACGCCTCCTATCGAGAAGCATCCGAATCCCAATATCACTTTCTTGTCGATTGAGGAACAAAGGAAAATGGGATTTAAATTATATAATTTTTGCCCTTTTAATCATTATTCTAGAAAAAATTTAGGATATTTATATGCAATTAAACAGGGCGCCAAATTTATCGCAGATACTGACGATGATAACATACCTTATGAATTTTGGGGGAGGGATATTAGTAATGAACCATGTTCTATAGAAATAGTTTCTGAGCCTAAGTTGGTAAATGTTTACAAATTTTTTACTGATGAATTCATTTGGCCAAGAGGGTTTCCCCTTTCTTTAGTTTCAGATAAATTTACGCCTAAGATGAGTAGGATGCATAATCAGAGAATTGGGGTTTGGCAAGGTTTAGCTGACGGAAATCCTGATGTGGATGCTATTTATAGACTTGTAATTGGCAAATTAGTGAAGTTTAAAGAAAGAACACCGATTGCTCTAGACAGGGGTGTCTATTGCCCATTTAATTCACAGAATACAATTTGGTCTAGAGAAGCCTTTCCCTATTTATATCTACCTTCTACCGTTAACTTTCGTTTTACGGATATCTTGCGTGGGTATATTGCACAACGGGGAATGTGGGAGATAAACTTAAAACTAGCCTTTACCTCTGCTTTAGTATATCAAGATCGAAATGAACATAATTTGATGTCAGATTTCATAGACGAAATTCCTTGCTATACACAGGTAGATAACGTAATAGGAATATTAGATAAAGTCGTCCTTACAGGGTATCCTGAGGATGATCTTCGTAAAATATATGAACTGCTTTTCAGGGCGGGCATTATAAAACGCGTAGAACTTGATGGAATAAATGCTTGGATAGAGGATTTAGAGGATTTAAAGGAAATAATTTGAGAGGATTGAAAAGAGGAGGTCGTGGTATGACACAAGCACAACGGGACATTCGGAGGAAGCTTCGAGTTTTGAGGCACGCCGAGCACACAGGCAACGTCTCCAAGACCTGCCGCTATTTTGGGATCTCCCGTGACACCTTCTATCGATGGAAGAGGGTCTACGCTGAATAGGGGGAGCAAGGGCTCATCAACAGCAAGCCCTGCCCTGAGAACCTCAAGCTGCGCACACCAGCCCATATCGAGGAGAAGATCATCTACCTGAGGGAGCACTACCATTTGGGCCAGCTGAGGATCTCCTGGTATCTGGAGCGCTATTGTCAACCCCGGCTGATTTTGTCTTCATTTCTCCGGGATAAAATGTCCCCTGATGGGCGGTTTTTCCTCTGGTTGAGATGTTGGTCACCTCCTTTCTGGTCTTAGTTGGTTGAGGGCTCTATGGGTTTTGGGGCAGATGAGGTGGACCCCATTATCTGGACAGGGGGAGTGGTTTTATAAGTGGGATCTTCTGCGATAGAGTCCAGAGCAAGGAGGGGTAGAAGATGAAGAGAAAGAGGAGGANCCATTCCCCGGGGTTCAAGGCGAAGGTGGCGCTGGCGGCGGTGCGAGGGGACCGGACGCTGGCGGAGTTAGCCGAGTAGTTCGATGTGCACCCCAACCAGATTCAGCACTGGAAGAAGAGGCTTTTGAGCCAGGCGGAG
>MTMY01000011.1 GCA_002010215.1 Archaeoglobus sp. JdFR-37 | reverse complement strand
GATTTGTATGTGAAATGCGGACGTACCTTGCAATATCTGCGAAGTCCGTCCCTTTTATGATGCGGATGTAGAGAAAAATCTTCCTCTTATGGGTGTTCTTCAGGAGTTTCTCTATCTCTTCCGCCCAGTTTCTTACCTTGGGTTGGTAATCCATACCATCTCTTAACGGAGAAGGTATATAGGTATGGGGCGTAATAAGAATTAGGTATGATAGTCACGACGGGATTAGTGAATAAGAAACTGGACATGAGGCCACTGAAGAGGTGCACTGAAGCTCCCAGAGGGCTTCGTGCTGAAGGAGGTGTTGCTTGCAGAGAAAGACGAGATTACCGCTGAGGAAGCCATTGTAAAGGTGGAGATCTGGACCAGGCTACTGGAGATGGACTTGCGGAGGATGGAGGGGCGGGAGATGGAGATGCAGATAAGCGGAAGGGGGCGAAGGTGAATGCAGGGTTGTGGAAGGTGCGAGGGCTGTTTGAAGTTTTGGCTGGATGTACTCTTGGAATCAGATTCCTAATAGTTCAGGTACATAATGATTTCCGCATCGATAATGCAGTCTGTTCAGCTCATCGTTCTGTAATCATTTCAGTCTGTGGTTTTTGATGTGTTTGAAGACATGAAGAGATTCATCAGCCTACGTGCTCTTTTCCCCTCATGTTCGATGGAAAGACCGCCGAATCTCTTTTATGTAGTCTATGTTCCACCCGTTTTTCTTTCTCACGGCAAAATCGCAGTCCCTCGTGAATCTGGAAAAGGGGATGAAGGCTCTCAAAGCATATCCGCCTATCACCATCATTTCAGGTATGTTGAAGTTCTCTGTTTCCTTTGAAAGATGTTTGATTGCCCTAAGAATATCTTCCTCCCTTCTTCTCATCATATCTATGGCCTTAGGCAAACTCAATCACCCTCTTTACAGCTTCCTCAATCAATTCCCTGATATCATCGTTCAACTCTCTTCTAACCCTAATGTGGAAGATTTCCTTTCCGAAATGCTCGTTGAATAACCTGCATCCGTACTTCAAAGCCGTCCATACCCTTGTATCGCTGCTGGATATTCTTTTCCACCTTCCCATTTCCTTCAACTTACTAAAGCTGACCTCATCTCTCCTGAAGTACAAAGTAGCGAAAGCATCTATGAAGGACCATTCCGAAATGCAGCTCACTATGCTGGATTCAATGGTTTCAATGAATAAGCCATCCATCTTCTTGTACTCGTAGGGAATTCTCTTGTGGTATTCAATTTCGAAATCCCATCCCATGTCTTTCGCAAACCCCTCCAAAGCGTTGCCGTAGGATCTATCTTTTACAGCCAAACGGTAAACGTCTCTGTGAACGAAGTCGTAGTTCCAGATGCTGGCTGCGGTTTGCTTGACGATTACCTTGAAGCCCCTGTCCTTAACCAAAAAATCCCAGGGGTCTTTGTATTCGGCAGGGATGAAGTACCATCCCCAGTATATTCTCTTCAACTTTCTTTCTTTTGACAACCTGTGCAGGTATTCTTTAGCTCTTCTATTGATTTGATAGGCATCGCTAACCCTGAATAAGCTCCCCTGCCATCTTTTCGTCAATTCAGAGTAGAAGCTATCCAAGTACATCGTGTCACCTTTTGGATCAATTTGGCACGTTAAAGTATCTAAAGTTTTGTCACCTTTCTTAATGGAATGGCACATAAAATTTATATTTTGTGCAGTCGGAAATCATTAAAAATTATAAGAATTAAATAAATCAAAGATATACTTAATCTTTTAGCTATAGCTCGGTTGCATAGTGATTCAATAAATCTTTTTTTACTCATTCTCCGCTTTTCTCGAGTTATTAGTCATTCTCTTAATTAGAATTTGGAATCTTTTGTCATTTTTCAGAATTGCTAAATCTTCGTCACTGTTAGCCAATTCAATGAACTTTCTATCCGCTTCTATGGCCTTTTCCAAGCATTTTAAGGCCTCCACTAAATTACCAAGTTTTGCCTCGAAGCAACCTTTTGTAATACCATGCCAGCTCATTATTTTGGTCGATATCTAGAATTGCGTCACAAGGGTTTCCGGGAGCATTGTTATTTAGTTGAGCCTTTTACACTTTTAACGATTTTCCTGTCGGCTATTGCCAAGATCTTCTTACAGGCACACCTCTGGAAAGTCTACGGTCTCCTCCAACCCTTCTGGGGGTGATGAGCTAACTCGTCATCGGGTTTCGAGTTATGTGAAACGACTTTCTGATTAAGACAGTCATATATATAACATCATCATACTCCTGCCAATCTTAACCCAAAAATGCTGCCTCGGTAGCTATGCAGGAAATTTTGTGCCTCAAGGCTTTAAAGGCGTTACACCTGCCAGCCCAGTTCAATCAAAGCTCTCTTAATCCTTTCCAAAAATGATTCTGCATTTAGTATTGCATCCTCTGCTTTTTCTCTGCTCACATTAGCTTCGACCGCGTAATCGGCCTCGCTCCTGAGGGTAAGCGCGTGCTGGTAAGCCTCGCTGTACATGTCTTCGAGCAAGTTTTTACTGACGAACTCCAAACCCAGCATCCTCAGAACTCCAGCATGCGTTTTTGGAGACACATTTTTGGTGAGCAGGAGAGCTCTTGCCGCGTGGTACATCGAGTAGTAAGCCCTGGGATACAGTGCCTCTGTAGTATCCGCTTGAAAATAGGTTTCTCGCCTCCTGCAGACACTCCTCTGCAATTTTGAATTGCTGAACTACTTCATGCAATGATTACTCCCTCCCTGCTAACGGTCCGGTAAAATGAGTGATGCTTGTATCTGGCGAACTCTTCACTTGACTTCAGTATGGGTACTATAACTTCCCCGTAGTCCAGGAGAATTTTATGGGCAGCCCTGACAACATCCCGGGTGGAAATTCCGTCAGCGATCACCAGCACATCGATGTCACTCTCCTCGCTGAAATCACTTCTCGCCACAGAACCGAACAGGATGACTCTCTTCACCCTGTCTCCGTACCACTCCTTGAGCACTCTGACAAATTCTTCAATAGCTTTTCTCTTGTTCTCGGGGATGTTGAGTGTTTTAAAGAGCATTATTGATAAATCGTTTCCCATACTTTTAAGAGTTTTCCCACTGGTCAACAGGGGCAGGGCTTCTTGAAGGGAGAGGGCTCATCCAATAATTCGAGCTTGGTTCTGAAGGTTCAAATTCCAGGGGAAAGCACCGGTTTATGGTGGATGGAGACATAATGCTTAGTAATTCTGAATCCATGGAGGTGCCCATCGAAAAAATCCGCTTCCCAAGATATTGGGCAGGCCGGGAATAAGCAGGGATTGTAGGAATCCTTAGCTTTTTCAGGTTCTGCAGGATTTTTGCAGAGGTGAGGGCCTATCCAATTTTTGATGGGTTGTTGAAATTTAAATGTTCTTCATCTTATGTACTCTTTTGGTATACCAGACACCTTCGATGGTCGCATTAATGTCTTTAATTTAACTCGTATATCTGCAGATTGATGAACTCCCTCCGATTGGGCTGCCTAGTCATAACCTGGGCACTCGTGATTCTTAGCGGTTTCTCTGTCAGCTGGAAATTCTCTGCACTTTAGTGGTTTTACGTCGTGGATCAGGCAAGTGTATTCTTCTTTTCCCCTGACTTTTCTTAAGAATGGACATCTTACACTGAACGCTCGTTCAGCATTAAAATAATCAAATTCATACAGTTCAATTATCACCCTTGCACGGCCGAGGTCAGCCCTTTGCATCACCCATGCCTGACAACAACCTTCCCGTTTGGAAGCGTCGCAACAAACTCCCAGCCCGAGTTGATCAGATGCTCTGCCTCATCAATGTCAACCACCCTCTGGCTATTC
>MTMY01000025.1 GCA_002010215.1 Archaeoglobus sp. JdFR-37 | reverse complement strand
AGTTAGAATCAGACTATTGTAGGATTGAAAGAATGATTATAGGCGGCACTCCTCCGTGCAATAGCCATTAAGTTAGAATCAGACTATTGTAGGATTGAAAGATCTCACCTCACTAAATCCATACCTCTCATCAATTTCGTTAGAATCAGACTATTGTAGGATTGAAAGCCTCTCATATATTGGTTCTCTTCTTTGTGCTGCTGTGAGTTAGAATCAGACTATTGTAGGATTGAAAGATAACTTTGTCTGTGATCGCTGTGGCAGGGGACTTGATGTTAGAATCAGACTATTGTAGGATTGAAAGGATTAAAAGGTACAAAATCTTTTGGTTTTTTATTGGTGTTAGAATCAGACTATTGTAGGATTGAAAGGTGAAGTGCAAAAAGGAATCGAAGTTGAAGAACTGAGAGTTAGAATCAGACTATTGTAGGATTGAAAGCTGTGTGGATCAACTAAGATGGCATTGAATTCCAAGCAGTTAGAATCAGACTATTGTAGGATTGAAAGTTTGATTTCAAGGTTCGAAGTGTCTTTCAGGGGTTCAAGTGGTTAGAATCAGACTATTGTAGGATTGAAAGTCAGAAGTGGGTGGCTAAGAGGCTGAATGGCGGAGAATGTTAGAATCAGACTATTGTAGGATTGAAAGGTTGGGAGGGCATTCAATATAGACGGAAGGTTTACGATAGTTAGAATCAGACTATTGTAGGATTGAAAGAAAAATAAATTTCAACCTCCATCTCGCATGGATTATCAAAAGTTAGAATCAGACTATTGTAGGATTGAAAGGAAATAGAGGTTGTGGATGCCCAAACAACCGAGAAAGAGTTAGAATCAGACTATTGTAGGATTGAAAGTTCGGCTTCTTTGTTCTTAGTGAACAAGCGTTCAAATGGTTAGAATCAGACTATTGTAGGATTGAAAGTTCGATGATTACTTTTGTTTTATCTACCCCCTTCGCCCGAGTTAGAATCAGACTATTGTAGGATTGAAAGGTTTACAGTAGTTGACAGGGAGGAGAAGGAAGAGGGAGGTTAGAATCAGACTATTGTAGGATTGAAAGGAGACACAGTGACCTTCAAGGTATACAAGAGGAATTCAGTTAGAATCAGACTATTGTAGGATTGAAAGTCAGCAGTATGTGAATTCGGTTTCTATCACCGTATCTATGTTAGAATCAGACTATTGTAGGATTGAAAGTGAAGTAGTTTAGGAGGAGGGGGCGGGAATTGAACCCGGTTAGAATCAGACTATTGTAGGATTGAAAGTGGGTGTATCTCTTGGTGCAGACAACATATTTCAAGTGAGTGTTAGAATCAGACTATTGTAGGATTGAAAGATAGATATTTGTGGAGACGATGAGTTAATAGGAAGCAGTTAGAATCAGACTATTGTAGGATTGAAAGCTGGTTGATTTAGCAAAAGCAGAGAATGCAAATTATTTGTTAGAATCAGACTATTGTAGGATTGAAAGAGGAGAAAAAGAAATTGTTTAGGACATTACTTGAAAAGGTTAGAATCAGACTATTGTAGGATTGAAAGTACACGGGCAGGAGAGTCGAAGAAACGAAGGAAGACGGTTAGAATCAGACTATTGTAGGATTGAAAGGCATAATCTGCGGGGAGTGCGGGGAGTTAAAAGAGGTTGTGTTAGAATCAGACTATTGTAGGATTGAAAGTATGATAAAAAAGGTTAATTTTCATACACTTGGATCATCGTTAGAATCAGACTATTGTAGGATTGAAAGATAGCAGAGCACGCCCAGTATAAAATCGTAATCAACGGTCAGAGTTAGAATCAGACTATTGTAGGATTGAAAGGACTCTTTAGCTGTTTTGATTAATTCCCTTAATTTCTCGTTAGAATCAGACTATTGTAGGATTGAAAGGTCACAGTGACACTGAGAAATTTTTGTATATTCTCCCGATCGTTAGAATCAGACTATTGTAGGATTGAAAGGCTTGTGGATGCTCAAATAACCGCTTTCGTGGAGGCGTTAGAATCAGACTATTGTAGGATTGAAAGTATATTATATTAGCTGTTGTAGGGATTATTGGAGCTTAGTTAGAATCAGACTATTGTAGGATTGAAAGGTGGAAATTTCTCCCTAAACCACTTCAATACTTCCTCATCAGTTAGAATCAGACTATTGTAGGATTGAAAGGTTGGGAGGGCATTCAATATAGACGGAAGGTTTACGATAGTTAGAATCAGACTATTGTAGGATTGAAAGTCGTTTACAACTACAACGGCAGCCAGAGACAGCCCGTTGTTAGAATCAGACTATTGTAGGATTGAAAGTATATTGATCGTCACTAAAATCTGGCGAATCCCACTTCGTTAGAATCAGACTATTGTAGGATTGAAAGTCAATATTCAACCCGCCAGTCCCCCACTTAAGCACATTGTTAGAATCAGACTATTGTAGGATTGAAAGCTGTGGTAGAGAAAACAATTAGTGGATCTATGGAATCTGTTAGAATCAGACTATTGTAGGATTGAAAGTACACTTACCCAAACACGATTACTTTAACCGTGTCATCGAGTTAGAATCAGACTATTGTAGGATTGAAAGAACGGTTCTAAGAGCATGGAATATGATTTTATCAACTATGTTAGAATCAGACTATTGTAGGATTGAAAGTACCAAATATTATTTGTATTCTCACTTTGTCTTAGAAGGTTAGAATCAGACTATTGTAGGATTGAAAGTCAGGTTCTGAGTGTCGACGCACCAACCTCTAAAGCCTGTTAGAATCAGACTATTGTAGGATTGAAAGAACACTGGTTTCTCTTTCCAATCTCTACTCTCTCTCCAGTTAGAATCAGACTATTGTAGGATTGAAAGCATCACTCAGGTTGTGATATGCTTTATAGAACTCCACAGTTAGAATCAGACTATTGTAGGATTGAAAGCAGCGAAAAAGGATCCATTGTAATACAAGAGCGCTGCAAGTTAGAATCAGACTATTGTAGGATTGAAAGAAGTCAGAAAAGAAGACCTCATATGGATACAACAGAGTTAGAATCAGACTATTGTAGGATTGAAAGGCTGTTGGTGAAGGAAGTTCCCAGTGAGCCCGCCAGTACCAGTTAGAATCAGACTATTGTAGGATTGAAAGATAATAGCAAGGATAGTTCCAAGAGCCATTATCTCACCGTTAGAATCAGACTATTGTAGGATTGAAAGCTTTTAAAATCTGCTTTTAAAATCATTTTATTTCCGTAGTTAGAATCAGACTATTGTAGGATTGAAAGATGTGTAATAGTTTTTTTGTTTCAGCTGGAGTGGGTGGGTTAGAATCAGACTATTGTAGGATTGAAAGAGAGCCATTGCAGTTCCAAAAGCAACAGCATACTCTCCGTTAGAATCAGACTATTGTAGGATTGAAAGAGGGTTATTCAGGGAATTAAGTTGACTGGTTCAGCTGCAGGTTAGAATCAGACTATTGTAGGATTGAAAGTCAGTATCTAAAGTAATACTTTGATTAGAAGTCTCGTGTTAGAATCAGACTATTGTAGGATTGAAAGATCCAGGAACTAAATAAATAAAAAAGGTAGGTGAAAGGAGTTAGAATCAGACTATTGTAGGATTGAAAGCTTCTTATGGATCCCGGAACACCAATATAAACCTTATCAGGTTAGAATCAGACTATTGTAGGATTGAAAGTAAACTCGCCGAATCAGGCACTTCAACATAATCATCTAGTTAGAATCAGACTATTGTAGGATTGAAAGACAATCTCCCGCTCCCGTCAGTTTGTAACCTTTCCCAGAGTTAGAATCAGACTATTGTAGGATTGAAAAGATTTAACGGATGGAAAATCTTTCGGTAAGCGTTTTCATCCCCCTCACCACTAACAACTCATTCAAACATCCTCTCTAATCTTCCTAC
>MTMY01000035.1 GCA_002010215.1 Archaeoglobus sp. JdFR-37 | reverse complement strand
AGAGCTGTATCCCTTCTCTTCTAATCTTTTGGCAGTCTTTCTGGCTTCTTCGATTGGCGGGAATGTTGGGGCAACTGTTCCGAATTGCATATATTCACCTCAAGATATGACCAATAATGTCAAGTATTTTTAAATATAAAAAATTAAAGTAACAATTCATGGAAAGCTCTTACCTGCGATAGAAGGCTCATGTCCTGGCAAGATGTTTGCCCTTCTTGCAATCGAAAGTGCCTTATAGCTGCTATCGTACCACTCACTCAAATCAACATGCAATCCGACAGGAGCAAATGGCAAAGGAATTGGCTGAATCTGAATCTTGTTTCCTGTTACATCTTCGATTTCAATTGGTTCCTTTGGTGGATTTAGATTGAGATACGTATAGAAGTGATCCCCAGCAATTAGATATGTTCCCTTTTCAGTCTCAACAGCCACCCCCTGTAAACCCTTTGTGTGACCCGGTAACAGTACCAGCTTTAATCCATCACCAATCTCAGCATCTCCATCTACCAAGCAAATGTCCATATTCTCAAGAGGCTGGAAGAGCTTCTGGTCGTAAGTGAGTCTGTAGTGCGGTGGCGGGTTGAATGCGCTCTCCCACTCACGCTTCTGCACGTAAATTCTGGCGTTATGGAAGAGCCCGGCGTTGGCTACATGGTCGAAATGCAGATGGGTGAGAATCAGAATATCGATCTCCTCAGGCTTTACATTCACTTGGTTGAGCGCATCCCTTAGGCCCTTCTCTCCACCTCCAGAGACTGGAAAGTTGTGTACCAAGCCATTAACCGGCTCTTCAATTCCTGCATCTATCAAAACCTTTTTCTCACCTTCTAGATACCAGACATAGACTGGCCCACCAATTAACCTCGTCATATCTCCAAGCATATGTACGACTCCCAGAGGAGCCGTTATTTCAGCTTGCTTTAGTGGCTTAATCACATACATTTTCACTCACCCCCTTTCCGCTTCTCCCTCTCTTGGAGAACTCTCCAGAGAATCTTACCCGCCCCGCTTTTTGGAAGCTCCTTAACGAACTCAATTATACGAGGATACTTGTAGGCAGCCATCTGCTCTTTAGCCCAGGAAATTATTTCCTGCTCGGTAACTTTCCCCTCATACTCGGGTTTTAGTACAACAAACGCCTTTACCTCCTCAACAACCCTGCTATCCGGAACACCTATAACACAGACCTCTTTAATCGCTGGATGCTTGTACAAGACTGCTTCGACCTCTGCAGGCCAGACTTTGAACCCAGCTCTGTTTATCATCCTCTTTATTCTGTCTACGATGAAAAAGTAGCCATCTTCGTCCATATAGCAAAGGTCACCGGTTCTGAAGTACCTTTCACCATTGATTTCGATGAAAGCTTTCTCGGTTTCCTCTGGTTTGTTCCAGTATCCTTTAAATATTTCCGGTCCGCTCACAACGAGTTCGCCCTGCTCATTTGGAGGCAGAACTTTCCCAGTTTCAACATCGATTATAAGAGCATCAACACCGAAATCCGGTATACCTAAACACTGGAGCTTGGGATTATCAGGCGGGTTCATATGTGTCTGGGATATAGTCTCGGTGAGTCCGTATCCTTCAATGTACTCAAGACCAGTCAACTGCAAAAGCTTTTCCGCAACTGCTTTTGGCATCGGAGCGCCGCCACCGCCCACAGCTATGAGCGAGCTCAAATCTCTCTTTGATATTTCCGGATCTGCAAGCAAATCAACAACCATTGTAGTTATATTTACCCAGTGCGTACAGCGATACTTTTCGATTGCTTGTACAGCAGTGTTTCTATCCCATCTCGAGAGCAACACTATTGTTGCTCCAACGTAAATCGGGGCAAGCATTGAGTGGATCATGCCCGTCACGTGGAAATACGGAAGCGTTGCAAGACAGGCAGCAGCGGGTGTAAGGTTCCACCAGTGAGCTGAGCTCAAGACGTTGGCAATTGCTGTGGAGTGAGTATGCATGCATCCTTTAGGCGTCCCAGTCGTACCGGCAGTATAGGGAATTAAGGCCAAATCCTCACAGCTAATAGCAACTTCAGGCGGATTTCTCTCTTTCAAAGCCTCTTCCCATGATGTGGCATCTCCAGTATCTATTTTACTCTTAGCAAATTCTGGAACAGGCAATTCCGGCTCATCAGGTATATAATCCGAATGATGACCGCAAATTACCTCTTTACCAAGCTTTTCTGCAACTGGAGCAATTCTCTGATATAGCTCAGAAGTTGTAACAACTATTTTGCAGCCCGAATCTGATAAAATGTACTCCAGTTCTCTTTCAACTAACATCGGGTTTACGGGAACAACAACCGCATTCCCTCTCAGTATACCAAAATAGGCAATCACGAAGTGTGGGGAATTCTGCATGTATATTGCCACTCTATCTCCCTTCTGGATACCTTTTGATGCAAGATATGTGGCAAATCTTTCTACGACATCCCAGAGCTCTGAGTAGCTTATTTTCCTTCCGTAGTAAATTATGGCAGCCTTGTCAGGATATCTTCTTGCAGAGGTTTCAAGAAACTCGAATAGAGGCACCTTGGGGTAATCCAGCTCCTTAGTCAGCATTTTTGGCCAGAACTTCAGCCAAGGCCTCACAATTTTCATAATATTAACCATGATTATTTCATATTTAACGATTTCGATGGCCGATAATATTATTAAAATGCGAAAGTTAACTGGCAAGAGGGTTTAGAATCTTAGTCAGATAAATAGCCATATGTGACTGAACTCTCCAATTTTTCCGTAAAATTTAGTAGATGAAACATGATACCTAATCATCTCCAAGAAAAAACCTAATCGTCATTGGAAAAAATCTTTTGAAATATGTATTGATATCGAGCTAGAGATACTGAGTGATTGCATTCAAAAGTACAAAAACTCTCAGTTTATCTTTTTTCCAATAAAGGTGTCGTGCTAGTTTTTTGGGTTCTAAAAGGCGTCAAAAAACAAAACCGAAAATTAGATAAACTTCAAAAGATTTTTCACATTATGCGAAGGGGAGAACTTGATGAAGTTGATAAGAAGATTATTGAATATATTCTTAAAGGAAAAACTCAAAGCGAAATTGCAAAAATACTTGGTATAACTCTAAGAACTGTACAAAACAGAATGAAGGTTTTAGAAGATGAAAATTACTTGATCAAACTTAAAGAAGGATATTGGGTTGCTAATTATCAAAAATTAGGATTGAGTTTGCTTGATGTTACTTTTTTAGACTTAGCTATGGATTCTAAGGACAAAATCGATTTGTTGATTAACCATCTTAAAAAACTCGATTTTGTAGAGAACGTTTTTGAGATAGTGGGTTCACCCTACGACCTAGGTTTTATTGTTAGGTATAAGGACATTGAAGAATATAGACAACAGAGGAGACTTTTTATGAAATGGCTCAGAAAAAATGAAATTAATATAAACCACATCCAGACATTTATAGCATCAAGGACCCATAAAGACCATCGACGTACAATAATTGTTTAGAGATTATTTATTTTAATTTAAAAAATTTTTATGTAATATCTCATTTAAATACTAGGCATGGGTAATAGTAGACTAGAGCGCAACTCACTCTTTGCAGAAAAAGAGAAATAGTTTAGCTTTGACGCAATCCATCTTGCAAGCTGAAGAATTCTGACAAGCAGCAAGTGTCTTGATATGAATGAACTTGATGATTGAACAGAATACAGCCACTGATAAGTGAAACTAATTGGAGGTAAGGTAATGAAAACCAGAAAAGCAGCAATTTATTATTCCGTGTTCATCGGGATCGCAATGCTCGGGATGTGGATGAAGTTGCTTGTAAGTGGTCAGGTGCCTGAACTGGAAACCGAACCGCTTTCCACTTCATTCCACATATTCGCAGAATTTCTGACGGCAACTCTTTTGATAACTGGAGGATTTGGTTTGCTTACAAATCGCAGCTGGGGATTTCAAGTA
>MTMY01000051.1 GCA_002010215.1 Archaeoglobus sp. JdFR-37 | reverse complement strand
GCAAGGTAAATGATGTCCGGCTTGATTTCTCTGAGCTGTCTATAGCCAATTCCTAGCTCATCTGCATAACCAGGCGGGAAGGATTCGATTACAACATCTGCGTGCAGTATCAGCTGCTTGAAAAGCTCCCGACCTTCTTCTTTTTCAAGGTCAAGGGTCATGTATTTCTTATTTCTCCCTTCTACAGCGAAAGGTAATCCTGTTCCATCGAAATAGAACTCTCCGAAGGGTGTAAGTTTCCTCAGGGGATCGCCATCTGGAGGCTCAACCTTTATAACCTCTGCACCCATCTCTGCCAGCACTGAAGAAGCGAAGGTGGCAGCGGGACTTGCATAACTTATGTCAAATACCACGATATCTTCTAGCGGCCCTTTCTTGAATCTGGCTCTCTCAACCTCAAAATACTGTTTCGAAACCTCATGCCACTCCATAAGCATCACCACATAAAGATGGGGTCTTTTTCAGGTTCAACACCCTCAGGCGGTTTCCTGCCGATAAAATCAATCCAGTATCCTATGACACCCTCTTTTTTGAGCTCTTCAATCTCATCATCACTGAATCCAAGCAGAGTTTTCAGGATGTAGCGATTGTGATAGCCAACGGGATGTGTGGACCAATTTATTCTGCCAGGTGTCTCACTCATTTTCATGGGCGAGCCAGCAGCAACCATATCTCCGAACATCGGATCATCGTAGAACCACACGCTGCCTCTTGCCCTAAGATGCTCATCATTGTAAACCTCAAGACCATCTCTCGCAACTCCAGCTGAGAAGCCGTGTTTTGCAGAAAGCTGAATAATCTCCTCAGAGCTTCTAGCTGATACCCATTCGCCAATAATTCTCTCAATTTCATCCCTGTTCTTCAGCCTTGCAGGGAGCGTTGCAAACCTCTCGTCCTCTGCAAGCTCGGGCTTGCCCATGGCGTTGCACAGTCCTTTGAACTGCTCGTCTGTCAGAGCCGTTATCGTTACAACCCTTCCATCAGCGGACTTGAAAGCGTTGGCTGGTGATATACTGGCATCTCTGTTGCCCTGCCTCTTCCAGTCTTCCCCCTTCTTTGCTACATAGCTCCAGATGAAGCTCAAATGCCTTGCAAGGTTTTCAGCCTGCGTCACGTCTATATACTGCCCTTCTCCAGTCTTTTCCCAGTGGTATAGAGCTGCTAGCCCAACCATGAAGGCTGCTGCTCCTCCCAGCATGTCTCCCGGGTAATAGGGGAGTTTTGCCGGAACTCTGCCCTCGTAGCCCGAAACTGCCGAAGCGCCGCTTGCTGCTTGCGCCGCAGCATCCCAGCTGGGCCAGTTCCACCTTTCACCCCACTGTCCAAATCCGCTGATGGAAATGTAGATAATCTTGGGGTTTATGTCTTTGAGTTGTCTATATCCAACACCCAGCTCATCCATAACGCCAGGAACGTAATTCTCAACGATAATGTCACTCTGCTTTACAAGCTCGTAGAAAATTGCCTTTCCTTTGGGATGTTTCAGATTTAATCCGAAAAAGTACTTGTTCCTCTGAACCCACATAACTCCCTGGCTGTGCCCCTTCCAGAACCTCGCCCAGATGTCAACACTCCGCAGCAACTCTCCCATTCCTGGAGGTTCAATTTTTATCACTTCAGCCCCGAATTCCGCGAAGAGCGATGCGGTTTCAGGACCAATCAAAACCTGAGAAAGATCCAGAACTCTGATTCCTCTCAGAGCTTCTGGCTTCAGGAATGTCTGCTTCGGATCAAACAGTTTTTCTGTCCAGCTAAAATAGTCCTCTTCCATCTACATCCCTCCAGATTAATTTAACGATTAATTATGATGAGCTCATAAATAACGTTTTTCAGCGTTTATGAGCATACATGAGTATAGCAGAATTGGGGTTGTAAATTACACGAATCACATCATATATTTGTTATTTGTGTTTTAATTGCAAGTTAAACTGGTATGCTCTTCCCTACAGAGAAAACCAGATAGTTTGTGGGAATCTCTTCCTCAGTCTCCCGCCAGTAAAGGGCGTTATTCTGATACACAATCTCGTCGAAATCGAATCCCTGATATTCCTCAATTATTGCATAGAACCCTTCATGAAGCCTGTAGCTACCCGGAATGGTCGGTTTTGGTTCCAGAACAAGGGTGTCATCCCACAGAGGATCGTCACCAGCCTTATCTGACCCAAAAACTTCTTGGATCTTGGAAACAATATTTGAGGCCAGCAGTATATACTCTTTCGGATTGTAGGGGGCAAGATCAAGGACGGTGCCGATGCCTGTGTCCTCTAACAACTCCTCAAGCGGCTCAGGGTCAACCACTCTGTTATCTATCTCCGTAAGCTTAACATCCAGACTGAGGCTCCTCTTGAACTTCAAGTTCTGAAACATCTTTTTGTAGGTAAAACCTCCGGCAGAATCCTCTTTGTCTATGTTGAAGAACTTGGAGTATTTGACCTTCATAACTTCTCTGGCTCCCTCCTTCTGCTGGTGAATGTGGATGGAGGCGAAGGTTACAATTATCTCGTAGCTTCTATCTGGTACCAACCCCAGAAATCTGCGGCGCTCAGGGGCATTGTGAATATGCAAACGCATCAAACCGATGTCCACGCCAGTAGCCACCATTTCAGGGTCGGGCTTAATGCTGCTATCCTTTGCTGAAATCAGGTCGTATGGCTGATCCGGGTCATAATTGTCAACAGAAGCGCCCATGACATAGCCTAAATTCAGAATTCTTTTGGTCATGGTAGAATATAGGTCAAGGTTGTATAAATTATTATCTAAATATAATGTTGCATGAGATTAAATTCAGTTTTTGTATATTTTTGTCTGTTAATGGACTAAAAAAATTTAATGTGGTTTATGGCAAAATCTGGTTCTTTGAGTGGGGTAGGGGTCGGGTGGATGGGATAAAAAGGAAAGAAGGGAGTGAAGAGAATAAAAGCTCAAATGTGAAACGATTTTGGATAATTACTCAACACAACCTGAACAATCCCTAAGAATCCACTAAAAATGGAAAAATAAGATTCTAGTCCCTGTAGCTCCTAGGCATTCCTAGAATGTGTTCAGCAACGTAATTCAAAGCCATCTGCTGGGTGATGGGAGCTAAGCGGAGCAGATTTACTTCTCTCCACCACCTCTCCACGTCGTATTCCCTTGCATATCCATACCCGCCGAATACCTGCATCGCCCAGTAAACGGCCTTTATGGCATTTTCAACTGCTACAAGCTTGGCCATGTTGGCAGCATCACCTATCTCCTTATAACTTGCATTGTTATCGTAGAGCCATGCAGCCTTGAACATCATGAGCTCCGCGGTTTTTATGGTAGCAAAGCTTTCAGCAAGCGGAAACTGCAGACCTTGGTAACTTCCGATGGGTTCGGCAAAGACTTTCCTCTGTTTAGAATACTCAACGGCTTTGCCTATGGCAAGCTTGGATATGCCAATGGCTCCGGCGGCGGCGCTCATCCTTTCTGGGTTCAGCACATCCAGAACCTGATACCATCCTTTATCCTTCTCACCCAGTATTGCATCTTCACTAACTCTCAGCTCTGAAATGCTCACCTCACAGGTCTTTGAGAAGTTTATACCGTGCTTGGGTATCGGGTTCCATTTAACGGCAGGGTTTGGGAGGTCAACAAGGAAGAGCGTGATGCCCAGTGTCTTTTTCGGAGCTTGAGAGTGGGGAATAGTTCTGGCAACAAGAAGCATGCCCTTTGCTCTATCAATTCCGCTGATGAACATCTTGTTTCCGTTAATAACGTATTCATCTCCCTCCTTTCTTGCGTAGGTCTCAATTCGGAGCGTATTGGTGCCGGCGTTGGGCTCAGTTAACGCCATGCAGAACTCCAGCTTACCCTTTGCTATTCCCGGCAGATATTTTTCCTTCTGTTCCGCATTTCCGTACCTTATTATGGGCAAAGCTCCGAACACTTCCGTCAGAACGAGATACCACACACCTCCTGCCCCGCAGCCATTGGCACAGAGCTCCTCCATCGCTATCAGCAGCTCAGTCATCCCCATTCCTGCCCCACCGTACTCCTCAGGAATTACTATACCAACAAATCCTGCATCGCTTATCGCCTTCCA
>MTMY01000036.1 GCA_002010215.1 Archaeoglobus sp. JdFR-37 | reverse complement strand
TTCTCCTCAGGGGCAATAGGAGTTTGGTAGCCAATCGTCAGCCTAAGCAGCGTCCAAACGTTTCAGATTGATTTACAAAGCTTCAAGATGTTTCAGAATTTAAGATGAATAATAAAAAATCCTGCTATGCAGTATGTCTGCCCTCAAAACAGCTAATAACAAAAATTGTAAAATAATTGGATATAATAAAAATAAAAGTCAGATTTTTCCTTGGAATTTCTTCAGAACTCCAGCCAGCCTCTGGGCCTCCATAACATTTCCTTCTATCTTGTACTTGCCCATCATGAAGCCAGCAATTGCGTCCTCCTTTCCATCCAGAACCTGAAGCCAGTAATCAGGAGAGGCCTTTATTGTGAAGGTTGGTGACTCGTGCTTGCCCTCTGAAAACTCACAGCTTCCATCTGAATTGTACACAACGTAGAATTCCTCTCCGTTCAGCTCGTACTGCACAACACCGCTCCAGCCAGCCATTTCACTTTTTATTTCATCGAGCTGGTTCTGGAGCTCACACATTTTTTTGATCTTCTCCTTTGCTTCACTCATCATCTCACCAATCTTTACTAGTCGTTTTTGCATAAAAAATTTTAGTGTTTTTTCTGAATTCTCGGAAGTTTCAATTTGGTTACCCAAAAATAGAAGTAAAAGAGTAAAATTAAATCAAAATCAGTCAAACTTTCTTGAAGTAGTACCAGTATCTAGCCTTGTCTCCCGGCCCTACGATTTCGAGTATGTCCCATTTTACTTTATCCCCGATTTTAAGGTCTTCGTAGCGAACATCGAACATCATTCCGCTGAGCTGAACGCCATTCTCAGGATAATTGCCGAATCTGGCGATTGCAATCACGAAGGGGGCGTAGTTCTCAACTATGATTGGGGCACCAAGTTTCAGCTCTGTGAAAGCGTAAAGCTCCCCTTCCTCTGGAATTCTCACCCACTCCATATCGTTTCCGTTGCAGTAGGGGCAGATAATGACTGGCGGAAAGAGAAGCTTTCCGCACCCTTTGCATTCCGTCGTCGTCAGCTCTCCATCTGCCAGATTCCGATAGAAGTCGTAGATACCTGTTGCATCAGGCCCGCTTGGTTCCTGCTGATCCCAGAGATCCAGAATTGGAGAGAGGGGAACTGTATCAGGCAGTTCAAGCTTCCTGAGCTTTCTGAGTTCTCTCAAAGCCATCACCTCCCGAACTTAACATCCTGGGGCTTGTTCACACTGTAGGCCATCAGATGGTGGAGCTGCGCCATCCCGCTGAGGTTGTGGGCTATTGCAATCTCGGCCCCATCAACGTACCTCTCCTTTGGAACCTCTCCCCTGAATTGCATAACGACTTCCCACGCCTGCCTTATACCTGTAGCGCCCAAGGGGTGCCCATTGGAGAGTAGGCCGCCTCCAGGATTAACGGCAACCTTTCCGCCTATGTAGCTTTCTCCTTCCTCGATGAACTTCCCGCCTTCTCCCTTCCTGCAGAACCCGAGCTCCTCGTATTCGATAATCTCGCTGATTGTGAAGCAGTCATGGACTTCTGCAATGTCAATGTCCTTCGCTTCAATACCAACCATGCTGTAGAGGTCTTTGGCAGCCTTCCTCAACGCCACCCATTCGCTCAAGTCTCCCATCTGGTTGGTGGTGTGAGCTGCATCGACATGCTGAACCCCGCCAAGAATCCAGACGGGTGTGTCGGTGAGCTGCCTCGCTTTCTCCTCGCTGGCCAGAATGAGGGCTGCAGCCCCATCAGTTATGGCGCTGCAGTCGAAGAGGGTGAGGGGTGGAGCCACCATTCTGGATTCAAGCACTTTCTCAACTGTCACTTTCTTCTGGAACTGTGCATAGGGGTTGTAGGAGCCGTATTCGGCATTCTTAACCCTCACCATGGCAAGCTGCTCCTTCGTCGTCCCATAATCGTGCATGTGCCTTTGAGCTGCCAGAGCGAAGAAGGGAGGAGCTGTAAAACCGTTTGCCCCATCAAACTCCCTATTGCCAACATTTATCATGCTCGACTGGCTGACATTCATGAATTTGGTGTTCATCTTCTCCACTCCCAGCACAAGTGCAACGTCGCTCAGGCCTGTGGCTATGGAAAGCCATGCGTAGCGTATCGCTGCCTGACCGCTTGCACAGGCAACTTCAGTCCTTGCTATTGCCCTCGTAACGTTTATTCCAAGCAGTTCAGCCACCAGTGGTGCAACGTGAGTCTGGAAAACCCAGCGTTCGGGCTGAGCTGCTCCAACGAAAAGGGAGTCAATATCCTTTTTATCCAGGTTTGGAATGTCGTCAAATACTGCTTTTCCTGCTTCTTGCACAAGATCTTTCCAGCTTGCTTCTCTAACTCCAAATTTTGTTATTCCCGCTCCTACAATGGCGACTCTCCTCATAAATCATCTCCCCTTAAAATCGGGCTTCCGTCTGTACATAAATGCCATAATACCCTCTGCTACGTCGTCAGACGTGGCAATATTGCCGCCTGAAGCTGCTTCGATGTAAAGGCCAGTTCTCAAATGATGCTGGTTGCCGTAGTACATGGTTCTTTTCACAAGCTTGTAGGCAAGTGGCGGCCCTTCTGCAAGCTTCGATGCAGTTTCCACCACAAATTCATTGAACTTCTCCGGCTCGACTATGTAATTGGCAATTCCCCATGCATGAGCTGTTTCGGCATCTATGTTCTCCTTCATCATGATTACCTGCTTCGCCCTCGACATTCCAATCAGGAAAACCAGTCTCTGCGTCCCACCCCATCCCGGAAACAGTCCCAGATTTAGTTCAGGAAGTGCAAGAAATGCTCTCTTGCTCATTATTCTTAAATCACATGCTAGAGCGAGCTCAAATCCCCCACCTAAAGCAGGCCCATTGATGGCCGCTAGGACTGGTTTGGAGAGAGTCTCAATTTTTGTGAACACTTTATGTCCCTTCTCGCTGAACTCCAGCATGGCATCAGCAGTCCCTTGGGCGAATACTGCCATATCCGCTCCTCCGCAGAAGTTTCTGCCCTCTCCGGTTATCACAACACACCTAACATCTCCATCATCCTCCATCATCTCCAGAGCATCGTAAATCTCATCCAGAAATGTCGGGTTCAGTGCATTGGCTCTCTGGGGTCTGCTGAGGGTTATGAAGGCAATCTTTTTCTCCCTGTCCACGTTAACCTTAACGAACTCGTAAAGCCCTCTGCCGTACCTGAAGAATCCCTCTCCACTTTTCCTGCCCAGCTTCCCCTCTTCAACCATCTTCAGCAGAACCGAATTGGGTTTGTATCTCTCTTCTCCATATTCTGAGTAGAGTTCCTCAAGCTTTCTGACTATTTTATCTAATCCAACATCATCTGCCATCCTGAGAAGGCCTCTGGGATAATTCAGGCCGTGAATGACACCTAAATCTATCTCTTCAGGCGTTGCAACGTCTCTCTCAATCAGCCAGGCAGCCTCGTTTACTGCTGGGGCAAGCAATCTCAAGGTATCAAATTTTGCTCCTGCCCTCAACGGCACCTCATTACGCTTACCCTCGCTCCAGTCATAGAAGCCCTTTCCGCTCTTCTTCCCCAACTGTCCTGCTTTGAAGAGCCTCTCAAAGGGAGGAGCAGGTCTATAGGACTCGCCTAAGGTCTCTCTGTAATACTCCAGCACGTGGTAGCTGACGTCAATGCATCCTCCGCCAAGCAGGTCGTGGAGTTCGAAAAGCCCCATCGGCAGCCCCATTTTATACTTAACAGCTGAATCTATCTCTTCAACACTCCCCTCACCCTTCTCAAGAGCCCAGGCAGCTTCATTAGCCATGGTCACAAAAATTCTGTTTACAACGAAACCTGGAACGTCTTTTCTTACGTGGATTATTACTCTGTTCATTTTCTTTGAAACCTCTTCTGTAACCCTCACGGTCTCCTCGCTGGTGTGCTTGCCATATACTATCTCTACTAACCTCATCACCTTGGGCGGGTTGAAGAAATGGAGCCCAATAAACCTCTCAGGCTTTTTCAGGTACTCAGACAGCTTTGTGATGCTGAGGGATGAAGTATTAGTTGCAAAAATGGTATTTTCGCTGCAGTACTCCTCACACTCCTGAAACACCTTGCCCTTCAAATCCATGATCTCGGGGATGGCTTCAATAATCATGTCTGCATCTTGGACAGCTTCCCTCAAATCCACAACAGGCTGAATTCTGGAAAGAATGGTTTCAATATCCTCCTTCAGCCTGCCCTTCCTCTGGTCTCTCTCAAGACTCTCTTTTATTTTCTGGTAACCTTTCTGGACGAGTTCTTCATTTATATCTCTCAATTTCACATTAAAGCCGGAGACAGCAGCGAGTTCGGCAATGGCATGACCCATCGCTCCGGCTCCCAAAACACAGATTGTTTTTACTTCCATTGCTCCCATTCCCATACCCCCGCTAATTCTCAAAAATTCTCAAATCCTGCTTTAAGAGCCTTCAAATTCGCTTCATGGAGCCTTTCGGGGAGAACCTCCTTCAAAGCCTCCTCGATGGTTTCATAGCTGAATGGAAGTTCCACAAGCTTTGCAAGCATTCCGATAACAACAACATTAGTAGCTTGAGCAGTTCCAGCAATGTCTTCAGCGATCTTCGATGCACTCACAACCTTAATGTTCTCCGTCACCTCTTTCAGCTTGCTGAGAATCTCATCAAGTTCCGGATACGTTGCCAATCCAGTTGAAACCGTTGGCGGAACAATCGGGCGGTCATTCAAAATCACGAGGGTTTTACCATTCATGTACTGAGCGTATCTCAAAGCCTCAACAGGCTCTAGAGCCACAACAACGTCAGCACTTCCATAGGGGATGAGCGGAGAATCAACATCACCAAACCTTACATGAACCTCAACACTCCCACCACGCTGGGCCATTCCATGGGTTTCGGCAGTCACAACATTTATTCCGGCTCTCAAAGCAGCCCTTGCAAGAATGGCAGATGTAGTGAGTATTCCCTGTCCCCCAACTCCTACTAGAAGAACATTGAGCTCCGTCATCCTTCCAGATGTTCCCTCAAAAGTATATGAATTTTACTGAAAGTCGCATTATGTTTTATATGGGGTTGACATTATCCAAAACTTTTTAAATGATTATCGAACATTGTTAGAGTATGATAAGGGACGTCATCAAGGATTCTCCAGGTGAGAGGGTTTTCCTGCTTGGAAACGAGGCTATTGCAAGAGGAGCTATTGAGGCGGGAATTGATGTTTATGCAGCGTA
>MTMY01000046.1 GCA_002010215.1 Archaeoglobus sp. JdFR-37 | reverse complement strand
TGTTGAACTCGGCAGCGATTTTTGAGTGGCAGGATGTGCATGTTACATCGTTGGCTGGAGATGAGATGTTCAGGATAGTGTGGGTGCCCTGGAGGACTGAGTATGTACCAGGATACAGGGCGATAAATAATAGTGAGATTATCACCAAAACACTGAAAAGGATTTTCTGGCTCATTATACTTATAATTAAGTTCAAAATAGTATTAAAAATTTTACTCCTGATGTTATCTTGATTAGCAAAACTTGAGAAGCGGAGTCATCAAACGGTTCATCTCCCGAAGGCGCAAGCCTTAAATAACCATCTTCAGGCGGGGTAGCATGGCAAGATTTCCAGAGGCTGAAAAAAGGCTCTTTAACGTTAAGATATGCATGAGATGTAACGCCAGGAATCCTATCAAGGCGAAAGTGTGCAGAAAATGCGGTTATAAAGGATTGAGGCC
This sequence comes from Archaeoglobus sp. JdFR-37, assembly GCA_002010215.1. Taxonomy (GTDB): domain Archaea; phylum Halobacteriota; class Archaeoglobi; order Archaeoglobales; family Archaeoglobaceae; genus JdFR-37. The sequence continues at coordinate 5,021 of MTMY01000046.1, read as the reverse complement.
AAAATCAAAGGAGAGGAGAGGGAAGTAACCCTGTGTTAACTCTGTATTTTTACTCCTCCGAAGAACCCCATATTTTATCTAGTTCCCTGTCTTCCTTTTCGCTTATTTTTCTGACCTCCATCAATCTCCACCCGTGCCTGTCTGAGAATAAAACCAAGTGTTTTCCTCTGCAGTGAAACTCCTGCACATCCTTTGTAAAAATGTGCTCCCTCCTGCACACCGGGCATTGAATGCTAATCTCTTCCGTACTCATCATCAAACCTCACTATATCGTCCTCACCTAGGTATTCGCCTATAGATACTTCTATGACTTCTAAAGGCAGCAATCCGGGATTTTCTAATCGGTGAACAGTGCCCGATGGAACGAAAGTTGATTCTCCGTTCCTCAAGAAAAATTCCTTATCACCGATCTTCACCCTAGCCATCCCCTTTATAACAACCCAGTGCTCACTTCTATGCATGTGCATTTGCAGGCTAAGCTTTGCTCCCGGCTTAACGGTCACTCTCTTAATTTTGTAGAACTGCCCTTCTTCCAATATGGTGAATGAACCCCACGGACGATGGATGGTTTTGTGATAATACGCTCTCTCATCCTCTTTCTCTTTCAGGATTTTTACAACATCTCTCACCTTTTGTGTCTCACCCCTACTACAAATCAGAAGAACATCCTTTGTGTCAACAATCACCGAATCGCTTATACCTATTGCTGCTATCAACCTATCAGAAATGACAAGATTGTTTTGGGCATTTATCCCAATGAACTCACCTTTAACAGCATTTTTGTCACCATCCTTGCTCCAGATGTCATAGATGGCATCAAAACTCCCAACATCACTCCAGAAAGCATTCAGGGGAACGACAGCGACCCTGTTGCTCTTTTCCATTATCCCGTAATCTATGCTAATTTCAGGTGAAGTCTTGTAAGCTTCCTCAACACTGCTATTCAGGAAAGCATTGTAAACTTCTGGCTCGTACTTCCTGCATTCCTCCATGAAGAGTTCTGCAGAGAAGACAAAGATTCCGCTGTTCCAGAGGTAGCCCTCCTGTATCAGACGTTCTGCAGTCTCCTTATCTGGCTTTTCCACGAACTTTTCAGCTCTAAATCCCTCTCCTAGCCTCTCTCCAGGCTTTATATAACCATAGCCAGTATGGGGCCTATCTGGTTTCACACCGAATGTTACCAGAAACCTGTCAGCAATTTTTTCTGCACTTCTGACAGCTTTCAAATAATCATCTTCTCCAACCAGATGGTCTGAAGGAAGGACACACACCGTATCTTTCATATCTTTAACAGCCCAAACCACTGCTGGAAGCGTATTTTTGGCTTCAGGTTCCTCCATTATTCTACATTTAACACCAAGCTCGTCCAGCTGTTCTTTAACAATGAACTTGTACTTGGTGTTGGTGACCACAAAAATCTCGTCGGGATTAGAATGCTTTAGCGCTCTTTCAACAGTTTTCTGAAATAAAGATCGAGAATCGAAGAACCTGATAAACTGCTTTGGAAAATATTCTCTGCTTATGGGAAAGAGCCTAGTTCCACTACCACCAGCGAGAATGACAGTTTTCATGCAAATTAATCTGAAGGGTATAATATAAATTGATTTCCATACCTTTCCAAATCTTTCCCCTTCCCTTATCTCCAACTTCTGATTGCCCGAAAACCATGATTACTGAATTGTTCAAATCTAAATTTGAGCTGTTCTCCGAAAAAGAGAGTTAAGACTCTTGCATTCTTCCATTAGCGTTAGGCCACAACAGTTCAATACAAATATTAATGAAGTTCGTTAAAGCTGAGACATGGATGCCTTGAAGATATTCAAATCAGCCATATTCTTCATAATTGCAGGTATTTTTGAAATAGGTGGCGGTTACGGGGTTTGGTTGTGGCTGAGAGAAGGCAGGGAGATAATTTATGCTGTTACCGGGGCACTTCTTCTGATCCTTTATGGCGTCGTTCCCACGTTCCAGCCAGCTCACTTTGGGAGAGTATACGCAGCCTATGGAGGTGTTTTTGTTGTTATGTCACTGCTATGGGGATGGAAAATTGACGGAATAGTTCCAGACAGGTACGATGTGATAGGTGCCTTGGTGGTGCTGGTTGGCGTATTTATAATTATGTATTCGAGAGAATTTCTGTGAGTGGAGTTTTCCTGAAATCCTGAAGAAGAATTAGGTAATAGTGAGCATTGAATTGCCATGAACCCATCTGGCAAGTAGTGTAGAGGGTCCCCCTCCACAGTCAGGGACCGTCCCAGCCCCACTCCAGTATGTTCAGGGAGGCGTTGTAGTCTCTGTCCGCCTCCCACGTGACGTGCGTTTAAATTAAAATTTTTCTTACCAGTTCTCTAACCCTTTCATCAATTTCTTTGACCACCTTCCTGCATTCATCCTCATCTTTTGGCGTATTAATATCCCAGAACTCATCCGCCCTGATATCTTCATCGAGTGAAACGATGTAGTCGGCATCCTCCAACAAATCACTGCTCAACTTTCTCGGTCTTGTCAAAGGAAGTCCCATCTCTCCCATGATCTTTGAAGCCAAGAAGTCAACATCATTTGCAAGTTCGGTTCCAGCACTTATGGCATGCATGTTATCGGGAGATATTCTGTTAAACAAAGCTTCAGCAATCTTTGTCCTGCAGGCGTTTCTTCTCGAAACAAAGAGGACCTTTTTTGTTGAGGTCAGTCTGTGATATTTCAGCAGAGATTCTGGAGTTTCCGGCTTCAGCCTAAACTTCCCTATCTCTATTTCCCCCAGGTCCAAGAATCTAAGTTTCAGAGATATCTCCCCTTCCCCAATTTCAATAATATTGTAGTTGTTATCTGGCATCAACACCTTATAAGAGCTCAGGGACCCAGCATGGATAATGTGGGTTCTAAGGAGCTTTGTGGAGTAAGGCACATGTCTGTGGCCTGCGAGAACAATTCCTCCATGGCAGTGTAGAGTTAATGCCTCCACGGTCTCGGCTGCATCTATCAGAACATTCATGTTTCTTCCTGTATGGGGAACTGGCACGACATGGTGATGCATTGCGATTATGTTGATGCAGTTCTCCCTGACTTTCTTTGCAATCCACTCTCTCTGTTCTGGTCCGATGTAACCATCGTCTGAGTCTGGTAGTGTACTGTCGACTCCAATAAAGACGGCGTTATCAATCTTCAAAACCTTCCTGTGCTTTCCAAAGTAAAGTCTGAAGTATTTAATCCCGTCATTTCTTGCATCGTGGTTTCCCGGTATGGCGAAAAGATCTGGCTTCAGGTTTGAAAAAGTCTCATATGCATCCCTGAACTCATGATGAATTCCCCAGAGACTTATATCTCCCGTTAGAACAACTATATCAGGTTCGAGATCGTTTATCTGCTTTATTGCTTTTTCAACCTTATCCTTGAGCAATTCAAATCCGAAATGGACGTCAGAAATGTGGACGATCCTCATACACCTTACCCTTGAAAAACCTCAGTTTTAAAGTTATGGCTTGAAAGTTGCGGTTGTAACCATACGCAGTGGTAATATGGATATTCCATTTAAAAACCGAAAATCTTAGTGAACACTGTTAAGTAACCCCTCGTTCAAGTAGTTTTGAGGTGAAAGTATGAGTGAAATTAAAACCCTAGATTTGAGAAATCTGCCGCCACCTGAGAGGCATGGCAAAATAATGGAAATGTGGAATGCTTTAGGCGAGGGAGATGTTCTCAGGATAATTAACGATCATGAACCCAAGCCCCTCTACTATATGTTCAGTGCAGAATATGCCGGGCTGTTTGAATGGAATTACGAAAAGCAGGGCCCGGAGGAGTGGATATTCACCATTAAGAAATTGAGCGGCAATGGTGAAAAGAAGGAGAAGGTGAAGAAGCTTTTGAGAGACCTCAAAAGCCTTAAGGATCTTGAAGAGCTGAAAGAAGAAGCTAAGGATGTGCTGAAAAGTGTATCGCCGGCAGAGCTTGCGCTCATAGAACAGGAAATGATCCAGGAAGGCGTGTCACGTCAGGAGATGAGGAAGCTCTGTGATGTACATCTAGAGATTTTGAGGGAAAACCTTGAAGAGATTGAGATGGAGCTGGAGCCAGGACATCCAATACACACGCTGATGGAAGAGCACAAGATGATCCTGAACTTCCTTGACAGGCTTAGAGAAGTTAATGAGAGAATCAGCACAGCAAAGAGCTTCGATGAGGTGGAGGATGAGCTGGAACTGCTTGTGCACATCGCCGAACATCTCGTTGAAGCAGACAAGCACCACGAGAGGGAAGAAGCTGTCCTTTTCCCCGCCCTGAAAGAGCATGGAATTGTTGAGCCTCCTGAGATTATGAAGGAGGAGCATGACGAGCTGAAGCCCAGGAAGAAGGAACTTTACCGCATTGCAAAGGAGTGGGAGAGCTATGAGTATTCTGAATTTACCGGAAGGATCAAGAAACTAGCAGATTACATTGTTGAGGAGCTTCCCAAACACATATACAAGGAAGACAGGATTCTCTATCCGCTGGCTGTTCAAACACTACCTGAAGAGCTATGGGATGAGATTAAGAGGAGATGTGACGAAATTGGATACTGCTGTTTCACGCCGCAGTGATGAATGGCAAAGTTGACCGGAAACGGAGATTGATACTTGTACTAACTTGTACCATTCCCCAAATAACCATTAAAAAGTGGTACGGGCCCGGGATTTGAACCCAAACTGGTTCAGGTTGAAAATTTTAAATATTTGATAAAAAAGATCGAAACATGCAAAGGAGCAGATACGAACACCTGTTGCAGGATCCCGATCCGAGAAGGTGGTATATGGACCTCTCAAGAGGTTCTGAGGCTACTGCTGATGTTAACCTCAGGAGACTGGGGAGATTTTGCGAAATAATGGGTGTCAAACCAAACGATCTGCTGAACATGGACGACAGGTCGTTGAAAAACCTGATTCTTGACTTTATCAGTGTGATGGAGAAGGAGAATTACACAGGTAGCTACACCTATTCATTCATAAAATCTGTCAAGTCCTAGCTCAGATTCAACGACAGGGAGC
>MTMY01000043.1 GCA_002010215.1 Archaeoglobus sp. JdFR-37 | reverse complement strand
AGTTGAGCACATAGTGATCTGGAACCTGACCTATTTCGGCGATGCCAGCAAGGTCAGAAGCTCCTATGCGCTGATAGATGAGGTGATTGGGCATTTCAGGTGATGGTAGCCAAGAATGCTGATCCAAAATACAAAGTTTAAATAAAATGAACCAAGCTGTCAAGTATGTTCAGGATGGAGATGGACATCAGGTTCAGGGACATCGACATGCTGGGCCATGTTAACAGTGCTGTTTACGCCACATATCTGGAAACTGCTCGAATTAAATATTTCCTGTCCAGATTCGGGAGATATGAGCCAACATTTGTGCTGAGAAGGGCAGAGTTAGACTACCTAGCACCTCTATATCTAGGCGAAATAGCTGTGGTTGAGATGTGGGTTGGCAGCATTGGTGAGTCAAGCTGGGAATTCCGCTATCGAATTACTGAGAAAAACTCGGGTAGAATTGCTATAGAGGCTAAAACCATTCAGGTTTGGATTGATCCTGACAAAGGAAGTAAGGTGAAAATACCTGAAAAAGTAAAGGAAGTTCTAGAGGCAGATAAGGCGGATTAATTTTTATTGATTATCTCTGTTATTGCCTATTACTAGTTTCCTGAACTCAAAACTTAAACTCGCCTTAAGGTTATATTGGGTGGACACACCAATTGACATGTGGAACGTGCATGGTGGTCTTTAACGCAGCAGGAGATTTTGCACCATCTCAGAACAAAAATTGATGGGCTGAGCGATGCTGAGGCTGAAAAAAGGCTTGAAATCTACGGATATAACACAATTCCTGAAAGAGGAAAGTCTAGCCCTTTAACAGTTTTTTTACGGCAGTTTAACGATCCACTCATTTACATCCTGATGGTTTCGGTTTTGGTGCTATTTTATCTAGAACAAATAATAGAGATGTGGATAGTCTTTGCTGTGATAGTTGTAAACGCCACTGTTGGCTTTATTCAGGAATGGAAAGCAGAAAAGACTGTTGAAGCCCTCAAAAAGCTGATGGTGGTAAATGCCAGAGTCAGGAGAGGGGGAGCGGTAAAGGAAGTAGATTCCACTTTTCTTGTTCCCGGGGACGTGATTTATCTAGAGCCCGGAATGAAAATTCCAGCTGATGCAAGACTGATTCGTTCCACAAACCTGAGAGTGGATGAATCCCTGCTGACTGGCGAATCTGAACCTATAGATAAAACACCCGAGCCAGTTGATGCTGATACTCTATTACCTGACAGGAAATGCATGGTTTATGCGGGAACATTAGTTGTTGAGGGTAATGGCATTGCAGTGATTGTGGCAACTGGAAGCGACACAGAGCTGGGAAAGATAAGCGGAAGCGTTCAGGAGGAGGTAAAGGTTGAAACACCAATGATTAAGAGGGTTAAGAAGTTCGGTAAGCAGCTTTCCATTCTCGTCATCTTGATATCCATCTTCAATTTCGCCATAGGGATTGTTAGGGGTTATGACACAGCCTTCACATTCTTAGCATCTGTCAGTCTTGCGGTTGCGATCATTCCAGAATCTCTGCCAGCTTTGATAACAATGTCCCTTGCAATGGGAGTAAGAGATATGGCCAAAAAGAGGGCAGTGGTCAGGAAATTACCGGCAGTTGAGACCCTTGGCAGTGTGACAGTGATATGTACTGATAAAACCGGGACGCTTACCCAAAACAGAATGGGGGTTGTTAGCGTTCAGACGATAAACAGAACGTATTCCGTCACCGAAAAGGGCATTTTCGTTAATGGTGTTCAGGTGGATGCAAAAACCCAAGAAGACTTGAGAAAAGTTCTTGAGGCAGGATACATCTGCAACAAGGGGATTGTCGAGAAAAGAGATAGTGAGGAGGTAAGATTTCTGGGAGATCCCACTGAAGTTGCCCTCCTTGAGGTGGCCGTCAGAGAGGGTGTAACGCCGAGCTATGAGTTGATTGATGAAATTCCCTTCGATTCAAAGCGGAAATTCATGGCTGTTGCTGTGAGAAAGGATGAGAAGGTCATAATTTACGTCAAAGGCTCCCCTGAAGTGGTTGTGGATATGACTTACAACGGTCAGGCTGGATTTGCTGAAATCTGTGCCTCTCAAGGCATCAGGGTTCTGGCTTTCGCTTGCAAGGAAGTGGAGGAATTTAATGGAATTGTCCTCGAAGATCTGGATTTTCTAGGTTTCCAGTGCTTGATCGACCCGCTTAGGGAAGACAGTATTGAGAGTGTGGAAAAGTGCAGGGAGGCAGGAATAAGGGTAGTGATGGTAACCGGAGACCATCCTGCCACTGCTCTCTACATTGCTAGACAACTCGGCATAGGTGAAGATGTCATCACCGGCTGGGAACTGGAAAAAATAGACGTTAAAGACGCCATCAAGAAATACAATGTATTCGCCAGAGTATCTCCAGAGCAAAAGCTGGAGATCGTCAAGGCATTTCAGGAGTTTGGTGAGGTTGTTGCTGTTACCGGCGATGGCATCAACGATGCCCCTGCTTTGAAAAGAGCTGACGTTGGTGTGGCTATGGGTAGCGGAAGTGATGCTGCAAAGGAGGCAGCAGACATCGTGCTACTCGATGATAGCTTCTCAACGATTGTTGATGCTGTGGAGGAGGGTAGAAACGTATTCAGAAAGATACAGAGAATCATTGCTTGGACTCTTCCAACCAATGGAGGAGAGGGTTTCATTGTCCTTTCCGCTTTCCTGCTAGCCCTCCAGCTCCCTGTCCTTCCTGTTCAAATCCTGTGGATAAATACTGTGACTGCTGTTCTTCTGGGGATTACGCTTGTATTCGAGCCCATGGAGGGCAATCTCTTAAAGCTGAAACCCACAAAAAGTGAGCTTATCAACAGAACTATTGGGGTAAGGATACTTTACGTATCCATACTGATAGTTTTGATTGCCTATGCAGCTCTCTGGCTGGGAGGCAAAGAAAGGGCTGTTGCTGTGAACGCAATAATCGCCTGTGAAGCCTGGTACCTTCTGACGGCACACATTGATAAAAGCATTAAAGAGACGGGATTCAGGAATAAGGCTTTGCTCTTGGGCATCATTTTGATTGCGGCTTTACAAATTACTGTAACGAACACAGCTTTTGGTACAATCCTAAAATTGCAGCCTTTATCTGCTTTTGAGTGGCTTATGGTTGTTCTTGTATCCCTTGCAGTTTTCATATCAGTCGAGGTTGAAAAAGCGTTGAGGGGGTATCGAGAAAAAATTGAGAAAATTTCGCAAAAGTAATATAATGAAGACCCTCCTTACACCCCATGATTTCATTTCTGATAATTTTCACACTGGCAGTTGGTCTCTACATGGCTTGGAATATAGGGGCTAACGATGCTGCAAACTCCATGGCAACATCCTATGGAAGCAAAGCTTTAACTCTCAGGCAGATCATCATAATCGCCGGAATCTTGGAGTTTCTTGGAGCTGTCCTCTATGGGAAAAGAGTGACCCACACAATTGCTAAGGGAATTGTGCCCATAGAATCTCTTCCAGCGGAACTGGTGGCGATAGGAGCTCTTTCAGCAATTCTCTCAGCCGGTCTATGGATAACTCTGGCCACGTACTACCATCTACCTGTCTCCACCACGCATTCTGCTGTCGGAGCGATGCTCGGTTTCGGTCTGGCTACTGCAAGTCAGAGATTGATATCACTGAACAACATCAACTGGGCTGTAATGTATAAAATTGTAGCAAGCTGGATTGTGTCACCTATATTTGGGGCTTTTATGGCTTTTCTAATCTTCACCTTCATTCGAATGATTATTTTTGAGAAGTTCGATGTTGAAGCGGTGGAGCATGTCTTTAGGTATCTCCAGGTTGGTACTGCTTGCTATGTTGCCTTTGCCCATGGAAGCAACGATGTGGCGAATGCAATAGCTCCGGTTGCGGCAGCTCTGGGTTACATTGGCGTTGAAACTCCAGTTTGGCTTCTTGTGTTAGGAGGCATTGGGATTGCAGTGGGTATAGCAACTTGGGGCTACAGGGTCATCGAAACTGTAGGAAAGAGGATAACAGAGCTCACACCTACAAGGGGTTTCTCTGCTGAGTTTGCCACCGCAACAACAGTTATCATCGCCAGCTCTTTGGGAATGCCCATCTCAACAACCCACACCTTGGTTGGAAGCGTAATTGGAGTTGGTCTGGCAGGGGGCCTAGCAAGCGTTGATCTCTCGGTGGTGAGAAGGATAGTAGCATCCTGGCTGCTCACAGTTCCAGTGGCGGCAGGTTTAACTATCGCAATTTACACAGTAATGGTGGTGCTGATATGAAGTTCATAAGGAGCGTAACCGATGTGTTCGGATACTCTCCCTTTGACGCCTTGCATCGCCATGCTGAGCTGTGCGGGCAGGCAGTGGTTAAGCTGAAGGAGCAGTTTGAAGCTTACAGGGAGGGTGACTTTGAGAGGGTGAAGAAACTTGAGAAGGAGATAGATGGCCTGGAATATCAGGCTGATCTTTTAAAACAGGAGATAAGGACACATGTCACAAAATCCCTCATGCTCCCGGTTGACAGACAGGATTTGCTTAATTTTTTGAAACCCCAGGATAGCATAATTGATTATTGCGAGCACACAACCCACATGATCACGTATCGGAAAATGTCAATCCCCGATGAAATGTGGGCAGATTTGATGGAGCTGCTGGAGAAGGTCAAAGAGACAGTTATGAAGTATGAAGAGCTGGTTGACCACGTTGCAAAACTCATAGCAACTTCATTCACCAAAAAAGAGGTTCAGGATGCAATGGAACACGTTCCACAAGTAGAAGAGCTGGAGCATCAGTGTGATAAAGTTCAGATAAGGCTACACAGAAAAATCTACAATGCAGAAAACATGAATCTGCTGGATGCCCTCCTGCTCAGAGAACTGGTAATTCAGCTTGGAGAGATTGCAAATAACACTGCCAGAGCTGCAAACGCCTTCAGGACAATGGTTCTAAGCAGATAACTTTTTAAATGGGTTTTCAGATAGAATTTTTTAATTTTTTTATTTAAAAAACTTCAAATATTTAATGGTGGTATCGGGTGGTAAAGATGGATGCATAGAGATCTTGTATAGCTGCAGAAAACATCTGCAGACGAGTATAGGAGAGGCAAGGAAATTTACAGCAATTATTGCGTTTCATATCGTGAAAAGAGGGGAGACCTTAAGAAGGACGAGGGGGCATTGATTACCAAGTGATGGATTCTGGAAAAGTGTGGCTGATAAAGAAGTGAGAAATGTCATCGAGAACGGTAAAAATAGTATGCTTGCATGGAAAGGTGTACTCCAGCGATGAGGAAATAAATGCAGTAATGATTTGCGTCAAGTCTCTTTTCCAGACGTCGGAGGCTATGGAAAGTCTGGGGTTTGAGGCCATTGTTGCTTTGCTGACCATTGCAACGAAAATAATTTAATCCGAGAGGATTCGTAGCCTTAATTGTAAGTTATTACTATGCTGAATATAAGGGGGCATCATCATGAAGATCCCCACTGGCATTCCCGGTTTTGATCAAATCCTTAAAGGAGGACTTGATAAAGGCTGGAGCTACCTGATCAAAGGTGAGCCGGGCACGGGAAAAACCACTTTCGGATT
>MTMY01000050.1 GCA_002010215.1 Archaeoglobus sp. JdFR-37 | reverse complement strand
TGGCCTTCGGACAGATCCGACTGCGAAAGATAGATGGGTACCGAGAGATGAGAGCCACCTTCCAACACCTTGTCAACAAAGCTGCGTAATGGTGATATCATGCCAAACCACCAGGAGATGCCCAAATACATTTTACACAACATACGGGACACATCCTCACCACATCTGGCGGGGACTTCATGCAGTGATAGTGTCATCGTGCACCTATAGTCCATGAGCAATTCGATCACACAGTGTAAATGAGTAGCACCCCAGTTAAAAAATAGTCCAATAAATACCAATAGCTGTGCATCATTCGCTTGTCCCCCACCTAGGAACCCCATGATCAGCTGCAGATATTTCGCTCTTCGCGAGAGCTAGCTCAAAAAAGTGCTTGACAAAAGATTTTGCATGGGTTAAGGAATTGTTAATCAAAATGTTATCAATTTTGTTAACAAAATATTTTACAAGAATGTCTTTTTGGTGCTGGCGAAACCCAATTTTACGTGTCACATTCTATAGTTAGGCATTTCCAAAAGCCGGTCATTGAAACGAAGTGAGGCGCAGGGGCAGGTTGGCATTAGATTTCCGGGATTGACTAAAAATAGAGGAATCTCTCGCTCTGGGCAGGGTTTGACAGTTATATTTGAAACTTTTGCATGGACTATTTCCCCCGTCGATAGACGGTTAAAGGCAAGGAAATCGGGGCTTCCTAGAGCAAAGACTTTTAAGAAAAAAGAGGCGAAGACATGCACAACAAACTATTACTTAGTGTAACAGATAAAATAGCAATATTAACTGTAAATAGGCCCGAAGTAAGGAATGCCCTTGATAGAGAAACTAGAACGTTGCTTAAGTCAAACTTAGAAAAAATTAATCATGATGAGAGTATCAGGGTCTGTATAATCACTGGAGCAGGCAATAAAGTATTTGTTTCAGGAGAAGATATTTCAGGGTTTATTGACCAAACCCCCATATCATATATGGAATATTCATATGAATTTATTAATGGATTATATAATTTTATCGAAAGCATGAGAATCCCTGTAATTGCTGCCATCAATGGTCATGCTGTGGGGGGGGGAACTGCCTTGGCGATGGCTTGTGATATAAGAGTCAGTTCTGAAAAAGCTTTGTTTGGGGTACCCGAAGTAAAATTAGGTATTATCCCTGGAGGAGGAATTACACAAAGACTTTGTCAATTTGTGGGTAAGGGAAGAGCTAGGAAAATGATCTTGACTGCAGAGATTTTAGATGCAAAGAAGGCTCTTGAGATTGGATTAATAGATGAAATGGTTCCCGAGGACAAAGTATTAGAAAGAAGCAAGGAAATTGCACGGGAAATCATAAAAAAAGGACCGGTAGCCATTCGTATGGCAAAGGCCGCCATAAATCAAGGAACACCCGTCAATGTTGGCTTAGATTACAATATATTAGCAGGTTCAATATGCTTTTCCACTAATCAACCAGCTGAAGGAGCCAAGGCATTCTTAGAAAAAAGAGAACCAAATTGGAGAAAATAGGAGATTAACGATTAATCTTGTCAAAGGCAAATGATATGAGAATAAGAAGATCTTTCTTAATAATGCCAGGGGACAATAGAAGAATGATTGAAAAGGCGGCCAAGTCAAACGCTGATTGTATTGTAATGGACCTCGAAGATGGGGTGGCTTTTTCAAAAAAAGACATTGCAAGGAAACAAGTCAAGGAAGCCTTGATGAGCATAGACTTCGGAAAAACTGAAAAGATGGTCAGGATAAATCCCATAGATGGTGATTTGGGGAAAATCGATTTAAGAGAAATAATTCAAGGAAATCCTGACTGTCTTATCTTACCAAAGGTTGAGGACAAAAATCAGGTGACAGAACTCGATAAAAGCATAGAAGAATATGAACATTCTTTTTCTTTCGAACCGCGATCTATAAAAATTATCGCAACAATTGAAAGTTCGAAGGGCATTACAAATGTTAAGGAAATTGCATCCGCTTCGAAACGACTGGTGGGATTGGCTTTTGGGGCAGAAGACCTTGCTGGAGATATGAACGCCGACAGACGCGGAGCTGGCAAGTTACTCACATTTAACGCGAAATGTATTATCTCTTTTGCAGCAAGTGCAGTAAAGATTGATTGTATAGATACGCCTTTTTTGGATTATAGAGACACCGAAGGGCTAAAAGCAGAGGCAGTCGAAGCGTATCAAATAGGGTTTACGGGAAAATTTGCAATTCATCCCTGCCAACTTAGCATTATAAACGACATTTTTGTGCCGNCGCAGGAACAAATTAATTGGGCAAAGGAACTGATTGCCGCTTACGAAGACACATTAACCAAGGGAGACGCAATTTTTGTTTTCGATGGGAAGATGGTTGATCAACCCACCATCATTAGAGCTCGAAAAATACTGGATAGGGCAACACAGGCCGGAATGCTATGACTGTACTCACGTCTTCGGTCAATCTCCATAAGGAACTAGGATAAGAAAAAACCAAATGACCATTCTGAAAGATATCAAGGTATTAGATCTAGGACAAGCTGTTGCTGGTCCATTTTGCGCTATGCTGTTGGCAGATATGGGAGCAGATGTCATAAAAGTAGAACCACCACAAGGAGACCACTTTCGACATGCCTTCCATGGAGGCGTCAATGCAGCGATAAACAGAAATAAGCGAGGAATAGCAATAGATCTGAAAAAGAAGGAAGGATCTGAAATTTTAAGGAAGCTGATATCAAGAGCCGACGTGTTTTTGGAAAGTTTTACTCCAGGAACCATAGAAAAATTAGGATTCGGCTATGATGAGGTTGCAAAAATTAATAATCGAATCATATATGTCTCAATCTCCGGCTTTGGCCGAACTGGGCCCTATAGTAAGCTGCCAGGATATGACGTCGTCGCCCAGGCAATGTCTGGAATTATGGCTTGCACTGGTGAACCAGGACGTCCTCCGGTACGAATTGCTTCATCACTGATAGATATGGGAACTGGAATGTATGCAGCATATGGAGTCTTAGTTTCCCTGTTTGACAGAGAAAAAACCGGCCAAGGCAGGAAAATAGAAGCCAATCTTTTGGACACCGCCATCTCGTGGATGTGTCATTTTATTGCAGATTACTCCATTTCCGGAGAGTTGCCTAGCCGAATGGGATCTGCATTGTCGGCATTCTCCCCATACCAGGTTTTCAGAACCGCAGACAAGTACGTCTTTGTTGGTATCTCCACGGAACGTTTCTGGAAGGCTTTCTGTGATGAATTTGCACTTCAAGAAATCTACCACGATCCTCGGTTTAGGACTAATGCCGATAGATGCCGCAATCGGGAAGAGCTAACCCAAAAGTTGGGGCAAGTATTCAAACAATATTCATCCAAAATGATAATAGAAAAGCTCAATGCAATAGGAGTACCATGCGCCCCGGTTTTAAGCCTCGATGAAGTTCTCGAAGATCCTCACGTCTTATCAAGACGAATTCTACAAGAAGTTGACCACCCTGAATACGGACTTGTCAATGTCACAAAAACTCCTTTAGGCATTTCTGGCAAAATGCCTGACATTTACCTTCCAGCTCCAATGTTGGGGCAACACACGAAGGAAGTTCTTATGGAGATTGGATATGATTCAGCTTCAATAAGCAAATTGGCAGCGAAAGGTGCCATAGTATTAGCACATGAACCTCAAAAAGAGGTTTGATCTTTTGGTCCTAACAACACGGAACAACTCCAGCAAGGGATTCATGAGACATAAAATGAATAAAAAAGAACAGACTTATCAACGCATAAAAGAAAACATCATATACGGCAGATATAGCCCAGGCGAAAGGCTCTTAGAAACGAATTTAACCAATGAATTAAACAGCAGCCGCCTCTATGTTAGAGAGGCTCTCAGAAGGCTCCATGACGAAGGCCTCTTGACTATAACTCCAAATAAAGGAGCTACTGTAAAAAAACTGTCACTCGACGAAGCCGTACAATGCTATGGAATCTTGGCTAACTTAGAATCTTACGCTGCCGAATTAGCCATACCATACCTTACNAAAACCCAATGCAAAAACTTTGAAAGGATAAATAACAAGCTAATCAATCACATCGAAGAAAAGAACTTTTTTCGTTACATTAGAGAAAATTTAACATTTCATCTATTTTTACCTAAGCTTAGTAAAAATGATATATTGGTAGATCTTATTATTAACTTACGAAACCGTAACCTCATGTATTCGTACTATGTATTCATTATCCCTGGATATGTAGAAGAATATCTCAAACAGCATGAGATGATAGTCAAAGCGTGTTACGACAAAGATATTTCTTTAATAAAGGAATGTATTAAAGATCATATCCATTGTGTTAGAGATAATCTAATCAGCAATTTTAAGAAAATGTAACACTCATTGTAATGTAACTATGTCTTCAACCGTTATTACATCCAAAAAGATGGTGTCAAATAAACACAAAGTAACCAGATTTAACGGATAACTGATCTTGCCAAATAGGCGTCAAGTTTTTTATATACATGCTTTCGTAATGGTGGTGCTTGGAGACCACCATAATAATTACATTAGGAGGTGGGGCAATGAAGAATAAACTCTTTTCCTCCATCTTAGGGGTTCTATTAGTCTTTTCCTTTTTAATAACCCCAACCTTCGCAGCACCGAAAGTTATAAAGATGAGGATTATTCATGCGTATCCTGAGACTACCCAGCACGGGCGAAACATGAAGAAGTTCGAGGAACTCACCGAAAAATACACGAATGGACGCGTAGATGTTGTCATATTTCCTAATGCGTCAGTCTGCCCCATTACAAAGGAAATTACGACCGTTTTGAGTGGCGGTGCTGAAGCCTGTTATAACATCGGGGGCATTATCGAATCTATTGATCCGGCTGAGGCCATCTGGACCATACCCTTCCTGTTTCGTACAGCACCAGGAGACACTCGCCATATCCGGAAGGCCTTTCTCGATCCCAGAATAGAGGGGGTTCTAAAAGAGAGACAGATGAAGAAGGGGCTGTACCGCCTTGGGACTCCCTGTACAGTCGATGGATTCTTTTTCGGTTGCAACGTACGTCCCATAAGAAAGCTTGAAGACTTCAAAGGCCTCAAGATAAGGCACCCGGGCGGCATGCTTGGGGAGCTTTTCTTGCGAGGACTTGGAGCTTCCGCCGTTGTGATCCCCGGAACCGAAGTTCCCGTGGCATTGCAAACAGGAGTCGTCGATGGGCTGACTACAGTACCCCTTCACTACCACGATGCAAGATGGCACACAAAATATGCAAGCATTCCCTATTGGTGCACCTATTCGCTTCCATTTCTAGCCAACTTGAAGTGGTGGAATAGCTTGCCCGCTGACATCAAAGACATCATCGAAAATAAGGTGATGCCTGAAGTCATGGAATTCTCATTCGACGAAGTCGAAAGGCGCACTGTCGAGACTTTGAAGATAATGCAGAAGCCACCATTCAACGTGAAGATCTTCACCATTCCCAAAGAAGAGCTAAGGCGAATGAGGGATGCAACCCAACCTGCCTGTATTGAGAAATTTAAGAAAAAGGTGGGAGAGAAGGTGGCCATGTCGATGATCGAAGCAGCCAAAGAATTGACCCCTGAAGACCTTAAGCTGGATTGAAAGACAGGCACAAACGGGCTGGTAGTGGGTGCGGTATTACCGCATACCACAACCAGCCTGGGACATAAGGAGACGCCGTGCAACTCAGCAAACGCATAGAAAGGATTGCTGACGCTGTAGAACGTCCCCTTTGGTATGTATGCGGAGGGCTGACATGGTTGGCGACATTGTTGGCCTTCGCTGCCGTAATAATGAGATATGGCTTCGGGCTTGGATATCTGTGGCTTGACGAAATATGTCGTTATTCCTTTATAACCATGGTTTATCTATGGGCGGGTCCGATCGTCAGAACCGGTGAGCATATCAGGCTGGAACTCTTCACCGCGAAGCTCAGGGGAAGGTGGAAGG
>MTMY01000013.1 GCA_002010215.1 Archaeoglobus sp. JdFR-37 | reverse complement strand
CTACCGGTTGTCCGGCAGGGCACTGCCGGGCAGCTACGCGCCACGCGGTTAAAGGCTGAAAGCATCTAAGCCTGAAACCGCCCCCGAAAAGAGCCGCCCATAAGGGCGCGGGTAAAAGACCCGTTTGATAGGGCCGGGGTGTAAGCGGCAAGGGCAACCGAGCCGTTCAGCCCGCGGTCACTAAAGCCCGTGCCGGAGCGCTTCGCTGGTTCCAGGTATATACTGGGAACGGACCTTTGCATGGTCGAGCAGCTTTTTTACTGCCTTTTTTGCTGCATTGCTTATACGGGATTTTGCATCATTGTAAATTTTAGTTTAGGTTAAAATTACCTAAGAGTAAGTAATCCAAAATGAAATTTAAGCCTTAAAAAAGCTTAAAGCTAAAGTCTAAACCTTAAGGCTTCCCTTAGGACTTCCATAAATAAACCATGAAAAGCCCTACAGCCCCCACTATCAAAGCCAACAAGGATGCTACCACATAGCCCATAGCTTCAGTAAATGGTATGGCCTTTGAGCTTGTCACCCATACCCAGAATCCGAGCATCTGAAGTCCCATAATAGCTATTACTGCAAAAATCAACATGAATAGAAATTTCCACAATTTATCGGGAGTATCAGCAACCCGTTTTTCGACATCCACTGCTGGCATAGCAACCACATCTGAGGGGGGAAACATTCAGTAGTTAAATTTTTCGAGATTTGTGCTTAATTCGTGCTGATCTCAAATTAACATCAATAATTATCGGTAATTCACCCCTAATTTGCCTTTTAAAGGAGAAATAATCGAAAATTATTTTTTAACTTACCGGAAAAGTTTAGGCGGCATTCCTAATTCTCAACTGAATGTCAATATAATAGTTTACAAAAAAATAAGTTACAAATTATTATAGAATAACCGATATGGTTTTATAAATGATAAAGTAGTAGTAAACACTGGGGGTGATTAAAATGGCCGACCTCGTTATGGTTTTCGTGGCCGTGGGTATAATCGGTGCGATACTGAATTTGCTGGTTGGATATCTAAAACAGTGGGAGATTCTCAGTGTTCTAACTCTGGCAGCAGTCTTCCCTGTTATTGGTGTTGTGCTGCTAGATGCTATCTACGGTAACATGGGCTTCTTCGGAGCCATCATAGCCTTCAGCAGCATCAGCGTCATCCTGCTGCTCACAGTTGGCACTCTTACTGTGATGGCTGTACAGGCATTCCTAGGAGTCGAGGAGAAAGAAGAGGTCTCCGGGTAATTCCCCAGTTTTATTTTTCAGGGAGATTTTCGGGGGTACCTGAATGAAACATGTAGTTCGTGCTTTAGCTCTTTTTATTTTAATTCTTGTAGTTTTTATTGGTGGCATTTTTGTTTTGAATTCCTTGGGCGAAGAGATATACCCGGGTTATGCTGACAGGTTGATGGGTGTTTCTGGACATTACGGAATGGATAGAAACCAGAAAGAGCTTCTCAAAGAACCTAAATATACTGGAAAAGAATACTGCAGAGAGTGTCACCAGAAAGAGTATGAACTTTCCGAGAAAGGTGGTCATAAATTCGATTGCGAGACGTGTCATGGATATGGAGGGGGACATCCGCCCAAAGACATGGGCGTTGAAAATACTAGAGAATTCTGCTTAAACTGCCATAAACCAGTTCTAGGAAGGTCAGACTACAGACTGCTAGAAGATTGGGAGAGCCATGGATACCTCGATCGGCCGTGCACAGTGTGCCATGATCCGCATTATCCGTGGTTTGGGTGATAGGGTGGTAGCATGATGGCGCACAGCATGATTACGCGAAGAATGTTTCTGAAGTCGATGGTTACTGCTGCGTACATACTTGCATTGCCCAGCACCTCCTCTGGAATGGATAGCGTGTACGTTTTCGTCATTGATTCATCACGATGCATAGGCTGTGGAGCTTGTGTAAGGGCTTGTAGAGCAGAGAATGAAGTTCCAGAAGAGAAATACAGAACCTGGGTAGAGAGGTACGTTGTCTGGATGGAGAACGGTGTTGAAAAGGTTTACGTTGAGTCACCTGAGGGTGGGGAGCATGGATTTGATGAGGTTCCAAGACCTCCAAACCTTTTGAGGGCTTATTTCGTTCCTAAGCTATGCATGCATTGCCAGAAACCACCATGTGTCAAAGTGTGCCCGGTTAATGCAACATGGCTCAACGAAGAGGGCTTTGTTCTCATCGATAAGGATCACTGCATAGGATGTAGGTACTGCATCCAGGCATGCCCCTATGGAGCCAGATATTTCGATGAGGAAAAGCACGTGGTAGATAAGTGCACTTGGTGCTATCACAGAGTAAAAAGGGGATTAAAACCAGCTTGCGTAACTGTCTGCCCTACAGGAGCGAGAATCTTCGGAAAACCTGATGATGAAGTGATTGCCAAGCGGCTGAAAGACCCTACAATCAAGATCCTGAAGCCAGAACTGAACACCAAGCCAAAGGTATTCTATCAGCAGATAGGATGGGAGGTGTGGTAAATGCACGCCATTGAAGGATACGTTTACCCGAATCACGAAGTGTTCTGGGGCGTCTTAATCGTCGTCTATCCATACCTTGTCAGCATAATTACAGGCATGGTCACTATTTACGCCATTTCAGAGTTCTGGAGAAAAGATTTGAAGGATGCAGAGAAACTCATTTTAGTTGCCACTTTGCCTTTCGTTCTCTCAGCCCTTCTACCGCTGCTTCTCGACCTCGGCCAGCCTCAAAGAGCATTCGAAATCTACGTCACCCCAAATTTCAGCTCAGTGATGGCAGTCTTCGGCATTGTCTACTTAACAGAACTCTTCACCCTTCTAGGTGAGATGTGGTTCAGCTTCAGAAGAGATATTGTGATTTATGCCAAGAATGAAGGAAATTCCATCAAAAGGCTTGTTTACAGGCTTCTGACCCTGGGGGTCTACGACATAAGCGAGAAATCCTTGAAACTTGACCACAGAATAATAAAGGTGCTCACATTCATCGAGCTAATAGCTGCCTGGTGTCTCAGCTACGTCTCATTCCTGTTTGGCGTTGTCAAATCCAACCCATGGTGGAACACCACAATTCTGCCAGTGAGCTTCGTATTTGGTGGACTTGCTGCCGGTTCAGCACTGGTCATACTGGTATACATCATTGCATGCAAGATATATCGCAGAGAGGCAAGAGAGAAAGTGGTAGATACAATCGCATACTATCTGTTCTTTTTCCTTCTGGCAGCCTTTGGACTTGAGATGATTAACACAATCCTCTACGCCTACAAAGAAGACGTTGCCTGGGCCGTTATAAAGATAACAGCAAGTGAACTGGTGATTCCCCAGATGATTGTGGTAATAGGCTCAATGGAGGCTTTGCTCTTCCTGAGATTCGGTAGAAACTTGAGAGGGACAGCAAAACAGGCTATATATACCATAGTGGCAATATCAGTCCTCATCGTAGTATTCGCCATGAGATGGAACATGGTTATCGGAGCCCAGCTTGTGGATTACAGCCTTAGGGGCTTCATAGGCTACTCACCACCTCTCTTTGGTAAAGAAGGTCTTTTAGCAGCCATTGGTGTTCTGCTGGCACCCTTCGCAATAATGGCTATTGTCGCATATTTCCTGCCACCATTCCCTGAGAGAAAAATGGCACCCAGTGTGACTCAACCGGAAAAGCATATAAGCGTTGATCTGGCAGAGAGAGTATAGCATGAAGTGGAAGTGTCCATTTTGTACCTCTGAAAACGAGTCTGAGGGGAGAATACTCAAATGCGAGGTGTGCGGGAAAGAGTGGCGTAGAAAGGGGGATAAGTTAGTAGAGGTCAAAAGAAGGCCTCCAGAATTAACCTTTCTTTTTCTTGTTGTTTTTCTGATTTTTGCCTTTAATACGGCTTTTATTGGCATTGAATACACCAGCGACCCCCGAATATGTACAGCATGCCACGGAATGGAGAAATATTTCGAAAGCTGGAATGAGTCCACGCATCGCGGAATAAAATGCTACGAATGTCATTTCGGAAAGGGGCCAGTAAATTTCCTGAGGGGTACCTACCACTCCCTCTCCGCACTCCAGCCAGATGTTCCACCGTATATTGATATCCCTGCCAACATATCCAACGAGAACTGTCTCGCCTGCCATCATGATGTAATCGAAATTCAGAAAATTGAGTACAAGAACATGTCATTCAGCCACCGAAATCATCTTGAGGGTTATAAGAGGGGTTTTATCAGGCTTCAGTGCGTTAGCTGCCACAGCGAGCTTGTAATTGGCAGTCATATTGCTGTAAGAGATTCCACCTGCTTTGTCTGCCACTTCTACAAGACTCCTGAAGGTGTACCTATCAGCGGCTGTCCTTCATGTCACGGAAGTCCGCAAGTGGATGTCAGGCTTAATGGATACATATTCAACCACACCATGCACGTTGACAGAGGCATAAAATGTGAGCTCTGTCATGATAAGACCTATATCGAAGTTGGGAATATGAGCCTGAATTGCCAAAAGTGCCATCTGAAAGCTATTGAGAACGTGACGCTGCCAGACTTGCAAATGCATCAAATTCATGTTGACAGTCTCAAACTTGATTGTCTGCGATGTCATCCTGAAATCACCCACAAACCAATTGTAAATGAGGATAAATGCAGAATCTGCCACACCGATTTGCCACCATTAACTTATTCAAATACGTGATGCCGAGTATTTAGAAAGTTATTTATTTTCAGCAGAATTTGCGATGATTATGCGGATAAATGCCTTTGTGCTATTGGCACTTGTGGCTCTATCAGGAGCATTACTTGGCTACTCAGCGGTAAGCTCCTTCCATTATGTTGAAGATGACCCTCGCTTCTGCAAAACCTGCCACCTTATGGAAGAAGCTTGGATAAAATGGAACGAGAGTCCGCACAAAGGCATTAACTGCCATGAATGTCACAGAAACGATGTTTCATCCAATATGAGACTTCTAGTGACCTATTTTACCTCACGTCCAGAGGAAGTACCAGAAGAGATTGCAGAACACGTGAATGTACCTAATGAGCGGTGTGAGCATTGTCACTTTACAAAGTCACCCAAATGGCCCTATATTGCGGCAACTGCCGGACATGAGCTGCACCTGAGTAAAGACAATATCAGATGCCTTGATTGCCACGGTGGGAGAATTCACAAGTTCGTTCCATCAGATGAAGAGTGTTTGGAGTGTCATTCAGATAAGATAGTAAAGGTTCCGCAGATGCAATTCCACTGCACACAGTGCCACGATTTCCTTGTCGATGTCACCTTTGCTGGTGGAGGAGTTGTGAATATACGTCCAACCAATCTAGATTGCATGAAATGTCACGCAGGTAAAACCACAATACTCCGCTTACCCATGGATGCCCATGCAAATTCAGACTGCAGCAACTGTCATCAACCACACGTTGACAGTGACCCTCTAACATGTAATGTCTGCCACGAGAAGCCTGGAACCATTATTCATCAGAACCATAACGGATTGAAATGTACAGATTGCCATATACCACACACTACGGGGAGCATAAGACAAGACTGTATGAGGTGCCATGCCGATAAAGCCAACCATAATCCCGAGCTTGAATGCAACGTCTGTCATAGATGATTCGAAATGTAAATTTTTCAAAATCCTAACCTTTAAATAATGAGCAGTGGGCAGCGACTTTTGGAGGGTGTGAAATGAGAAAGATTCTGATGTTAGTGGCTGCAATGTTAATTCTAGTAAGTATGGGCCTTACATCAGCCAATGAATGTGTAAAATGTCACAGATACATCGTCAACTATACAGCGGAGGAGATGAAGTTCAATGAAATACGGATGAGACACATCTCTCAAGGAATCTCATGCAGCCTTGAATGTCACGCTGATGAGTTCAAGGGGATTGCCACTTCTGCCTATATCCAGTGGAGTGAGTCCAAGCACGGTTTGAACAAAATAACCTGTGACAAATGTCATGGTGGTGATCCCGGTGCATATTACAAGGAGGATGCCCATAAAGGAATAATACCACCAACTGACCCATCCAGTCCCTTATATTACACAAAAGTGCCTGAACTCTGTGGACAGTGTCATCGAAAAGAATTAGAAGCGTTTAAGGAGAGTAAACATTACGCCCTACTTGAGACCCTTCACCAAGCTCCAAGCTGTACAACCTGTCATCCACCACATAAATACGATGTCAGGAAACCTGAAGAGTTCGTCAGATTCTGTGGAGCGTGTCACGCAGAAGACGGAGGAGTCGCACCACTGAATATCCCATATGAATCCGAAAGAGTTCTTGAGAAGACAGTATTACTGAAAGAAAGCCTAGAACTGCTAGAGAATAGAGCTAAGGAGGCTAAAAAACAAGGATATGAAGTCTCCGACGTGATTTCAACTATAAAGCTGGCAGAAAAAGAGCTTGAACAGATTCCAGAGAAATGGCATTCTTTCGACATATCAGGTCTGAAGACATCCATAGATGGGGCAGAAGCCAAATATATCTCTGCTAAAAGCCAGTTACAGCAGATATTATCTCCAAAAGTGGAAGCTAAAGAAGAGAAGGCAATTCCTGGCTTTACTGGCTTTACCTTCCTAGTAGCACTGGCAGCGATTCTTCTAAGCAGAAAGTTGAGGTAGTTTTAATATCCATTAATTATTAAATTTTTTAGAGTTTAACTTATAAAATTATTGCCTGCATCCTTTTTCTATCCAAAAATTATTTAAGATAATCATTAACAATTCCATCAGGTGATGGAATGAGGCTGGCAATTATTTCGATGATCCTCCTAACCCTCATTGCCGTTGTTTCTGCTGAGAACAGCTGTGTTGAATGTCATAAGTCCGTTTCTGCTTTTACACCTGAAGAAATGAGATTTAACGAGATAAGAAAAGAACATCTTGAAAGAGGAGTTTCATGTTCACTAGAGTGTCACGAAGACTTGCTGTCCCGCCTTGCTATGAGCAACTACGCTCAGTGGAAGTCATCCAAGCATGCCGTCAGTGGTGTTACATGTGACAAGTGTCATGGCGGCAACCCAGAAGCTAAAGACAAAGATGGGGCACACGTTGGAGTTCTGAGATCATCTGACCCAGATAGTCCCATCTATTACCTTAACCTACCATCCACATGTGGTAAGTGCCATGAAAAACAGCTCTCTGAATTTTCCCTTTCAGAACATTACAGAAAGCTTGAACGGGTTGAGCTTGCTCCAACATGTTCCACCTGCCATCGCCCCCACACTTTCGATATCCCTGAGGCAACAGAGATAGCAAGAATCTGTCAGAACTGTCACAACGAGAACATTGGAGCAAATCCAGAAGTTCCCAACAAAGCTCAGGAGTTGCTTAAACAAAGTCTCGAGCTCAAGGCTGTAGTGAATAAAATGAAGGCTGAAGGAAAGGATGGAGAGAACGTAAAAAAGGCAGAACAAATACTTAATGCTTTCCCAGTTACATGGCATGAATTCAACCTAGAGAGGCTCGAAGCAGAAATTGATGCCGTCAAAAGTCTGATTGGGATTGAAAAAGAGACCAAACCCACTCCTGGGTTTGAGGCGATTATCCTGTCCATTGCTCTGCTTGCAGCACTACTCATCAGGAGGGCTGTAAAATGAGAAAAATTGGAAAAATTGGAATACTGGCTTTCTTGCTCGCCCTCCTTCTGATTTTCCTTCCCACCTCCTCTGGAACTCCCGAGTACGGAGCTAAAGAGAGTAGAAACTGTCCTTTCTGTCATGTGTCAGGAGACTATACCAGACTGAACGAGCGGGGTAAGTACTACCTCCAGCACAACCACTCCTTTGAGGGTTATGTGGAGAAACCGAGAGAAGTGAAAAGCAGAGGAGAGGAGCTCTACGTGCAATACTGTGAGGGTTGCCACGGGAAAAAAGGAGAGAATTTTAATGTAGGAGGAAATGGGGCCGCGGCCAAAGATGCTGTCAAAAGTGGAAGAATGCCCCCCGGCAGCCCATTGAGTTTGAGTGAAAAGGAGTTGAATGAACTTGCAGCATATATAGATTCGTTAAGTGGTCAGCCTACACAATCCGTAGCAACACCTGGAGCACCTGGAGCGGAGAAAGAGTACAAAGAACTCGGAATTCATATGCCTACCTGGAATGTGGGAGGGGCTGTTGTTGTCATAATCCTGGCCATGCTCCTGATTGTGAGATACTGGAGGCTTTGAAATGGGGGTGTGAGAGCATGATTATCGAAAAAATTGAGAGGGTGGAGAGAAGTGACAAGGCCATAAGAATTGGAAGTCTTGCTCTCATAGTTGAAGTGGCTGTAGCAATTATCCTTAGCCTTTACCTTCTTTATCTGCTCACCCAGCCCCTCGAACCGTATGAGATGAGTATAAAGGTGGGTATGACTCTTTCAGGAATTTTCTTCACCGGAGCGGCCGCTGTTTACACCTACGTTAAAGGGCTGCTCGATGACGAATTTGTGACCGTTCTGGAGGAGGAGTGAGATGAAAAGGAGGGCTTTCTTAAGAGTTATTGGTGGAATTTTCGGTGCTGTACTTGCTATTGATCTTGCAGGCATACTTGTCAGGTACCTATGGCCAAGCGGTTCAGGAGGTGTTGCTTCAGGTGAAGTCAAGGTCCTCGAAAAAGGAGAAAAGCTCAATGTATGGGAGGCTAAACATTTCAATTTCATGGGTAAAGCGGCGTTGATTGTCCGGACTCCTTCGGGCTACCATGCGTATGGGGCCATATGCACTCATCTGGGATGCATAGTATCTGCGGAACTCACTGAGGACGACCTCCTGATATGTCCGTGCCATATCGGGTTGTATGATCCCGAGACTGGAGAGGTTGTTGCCGGGCCTCCTCCGAAGCCCCTTCCTGTAATAAAGATTGAGGAGAGGGATGACGGGGTATATGCGGTTGGCTGGGAGGA
>MTMY01000019.1 GCA_002010215.1 Archaeoglobus sp. JdFR-37 | reverse complement strand
GGACCCGTTCCAGCCGAGCGCCTTCGCCACAGGTGGTCCTCCCGGGATTACAGGATTTCACCCCTACCCCGGGAATACCCTCGGCCTCTCCCGGTCCCTAGTCTGGCAGTATCCCCCGGCAGTCTGACGGTTAAGCCGCCAGATTTCCCGGGGGACTTACCAGACCGGCTACGGACGCTTTAGGCCCAATAATAGTGGCCGCCACTCGGGCCGCCGGTATTACCGCGGCGGCTGCCACCGGCCTTGCCCGGCCCTTGCTGTGGGGTGCTTTTTAGGCACCCCGACAGTCCGCGCGTTGCGCGGACACTCCGGCTAGCCCCGTCGCGGTTTCCCGCATTGCGGAGGTTTCGCGCCTGCTGCGCCCCGTAGGGCCTGGACCCTTGTCTCAGGGTCCATCTCCGGGCTCCCACTCTCATGGCCCGTACGGATCTTCGGCTTGGCGGGCCGTTACCCCGCCAACTACCTAATCCGCCGCAGACCCATCCTCGGGCTCCGCAAAGCGGACTTTCGGTCATGGGACATTCCAGTACCCATGACCTATGGGGGTTTAGCCCCAGTTTCCCGGGGTTATCCCCCTCCCGAGGGCAGGTTGTCCACGTGTTACTGAGCCATCCGCCGGTGCTTGCACCCCGAAGGGTACAAGCCCCTTGACTAGCATGGCTTAGTCCCAGCCGGATAGCAGCGGCCTCTGGCAGGATCAACCAGAATTGACGGGGGCAAAAGGTGAATACGTCCTTTGCCCACCGGATCTGCCCTGTTGGCAAGCCCACATCAGACGTGCCGCGAAGCACGTCTTCACCATTATACCGCGGGTGGGAACACCTCCCCTCATCTCGGGCTTACGCCCTGTCGGGGTACTTGCCGGTCCCGCGGCTTTTTCGTAGTGTAACCATGTATTGTGACTTAGTGATTTATAAGCCTTTTGCTCACCCGCATCCGTACGATGCGGGATCACGTGCTTCCTTGCACTTTTTCAGCGGTATATAAGCTTTGTGGGTCTTATTTATTAAGGCAGTAACTTTTTTATAGTGTTTTGACCAAAGAATATTGTAATTGTTATGGTGATAATGATGCAAGAACTGAGTAGATTCCAGCTTAAAAAAGAACCTTTAAAATCCAAACCTACTGGTATCCTCCTTCTTGATCGCCGTCTCGATGGGGGGCTGCCCGAGGGTAGCTTGGCCTGTGTTTATGCTAACCCACTCAGCATGCCTGAGGCCTTTCTGTATCAGTTTGCCAGTGTTGGGAAAACTTATTATTTCAATACAAGCAGACCTCCTCAGTACATACAGGAAAACATGTTGAACATGGGTTTCAGTATAGAAAACGTGGAATTTATTGACGTTTTCTCTCAGTACTATTTAAACGAATATGGACAGTTTATACTGGAAGATCGCTACAGAGACAAGGAAATTTTTGATTTTATTGATCATCACCTCTCAAACATCTCCCAGCAGGGAGGAGATTACGTCATCATTTTTGATTCAATATCTTTCTTTTTATCTCTTGATGTGAGTGTTGGACTAAAGCAGTGGTTGCTGAATAAGCTTTACATAATGTCCAAGCAGACAAAGAACCTAATATATCTCTATATGATGAAGGGGGTCCATCCAACAGATCTTGTCAACATGGTTCTCGATGTCTGCGACGTCATTTTCGATATAGATACTGAAAGAATCGGAGACAGGGTTGTTAGCAGGCTATCCATTCCGAAAATAAGAAACAGACAGCCAATGATGGAGACCTTCAAGTTCTATATCAGCGAGGGTGTGCAGATAGACACATCCAGAGATATTGCATGACGTCGCATGGTGCATGATGTTGCTAGATGTAATGCATAAATTTTAATTTTCTGAAAAACCATTTAATTTTATGAGGTTAGCCTTACTCATTCCTTTGATTCCTTTGATTCTATTTATAGCGATTCAGCCAGCAATAGCTGCCACCATAGTGGAGGTAAAGATCAAAGGGGAAATAAATGAGGGTAGTTACATCACTCTTGAGAAAGCTTTCAGAATTGCTGAAGAAAGAGATGCTGATGCTATCCTTATTGTGCTCAGCACGCCAGGAGGGCTCCTCTCCTCAACCAACAAAATGGTGGAGCTAATTCTTGCCAGTGAAACTCCTGTTGTGACTTATGTTCCCCCGGGCTCTTTCGCAGCTTCAGCAGGATCAATTATTCTGATATCTGGACATGTTGCAGCCATGGCAGGTTCAACCTCGGTTGGCGCTGCAACTCCCGTATTTACTGGAGGGGCATCAGAATCGGCTGAGAAAAAGACCATAAGTTATGTTGCCGGATATGTGAGGGGTATTGCCGAGAAAAGAGGCAGAAACGTTCATGTTATAGAAGAAATGGTAACTGAAGGGAGAACTTTGACGGCAAAAGAAGCCTTGGAGCTTGGAGTCATAGACCTCATAGCGGATTCGAGGAGCGAACTGCTGGAAAAACTCAATGGGTGGAAGATAAGGTCGGATGATGCTGAAATGACTCTAGATTTAAGTACAGTTGAGATAGTAAAAGTAGAAAAACCCCTAAAGGCTAAAGTGTTTGAAGTTCTATCAAATCCCTTTATAGCATCCATTCTTTTCCTTGTTGGGCTATACAGCCTAATTTTCGGCCTCACGTCTCCAGGGATGTTTGCTGAAACTGTTGGAGCAATTTTGTTAATTCTCAGCCTTATTGGGATGGGAGTGATGAACGTCAATTATATCGCAGCGATCTTGCTGCTCTTAGGCATCCTATTTCTGCTGGCAGAACTGATGACTCCAACTTACGGTCTGCTAGGTGCTGCATCGGTCATCTGCATAACTCTCGGCTCAATAATGCTTTTCGAAGAGCCTCTGATGCCCAAAGAGTTTTACTCCACGTTTCCGTCACTGATGACTGGTATTAGCCTTGGCATCGCTGCAGTAATGACTTTCATTATCCTCAAAATTTTCCAGCTGAGAAAAGCTAGGAAGAAAGTGGGTGGAGAAGCAATCATTGGTGAAAAAGGAGTAATAATTGAGTTTAAGGATGGAAAAGGAATTGCAAGGGTTCATGGAGAAATCTGGCAAATAGAAAGCGATCAGGAGCTTAGAGAGGGAGATGAAGTGGTTATTGTGGGGAGAGATGGACTAAAATTGAAGGTGGAAAGGCATGGTTGAGGAGGAACTCAGGAGTGAAACGCTAAAGTGGCTTGAGAAGATAAAGGACAAGTCTTTTTCAGCCATCAACGAAACTGGTAAGGATTTTGAAATCAATATCAAAGCTTATATAAGAGATTCTGAATATTTTCTTTCGAAAGGTGACCTTGTGAGGGCTTTTGAATGTGTTGTGTGGGCGTGGGCTTGGTATGAAATCGGATGCATGCTGAATCTTTTGAGGTGTGAGGATGAAAGCCGATCCGACCAATCCGGAAACAAACCCTTATGAAATGGCATGTAGGCAGCTTGAAAGGTCTGCGGAGTTAATAGGCCTCGATTCAGAGCTGGTTGACTATCTGAAAGTTCCGGATAGGGTTCTTACAGTCAAAGTTCCGGTTCGCATGGATGATGGAAGGATTAGGGTTTTTGTGGGGTATAGGAGCCAGCACTGCGGCGTCAGAGGGCCGTATAAAGGAGGAATAAGGTACCACCCTAATGTGACAATGGAGGAAGTTATAGCCCTTTCCATGTGGATGACTTGGAAGTGTGCTCTGGTTGACATCCCTTTTGGAGGGGGAAAGGGAGGCGTAAGAGTAAATCCCAAAGAGCTCAGTAACAGTGAGCTTGAAAGACTTACCAGACGGTTTACCACGGCGATAATGCCTATAATCAGCGAGAATCGTGACATACCGGCTCCAGACATCTATACTGACTCCCAGACAATGGCTTGGATGATGGATACATACAGCGTCTATAAAGGGTACACTGTTCCTGGCATCGTCACAGGGAAGCCAGTTGAGCTTGGAGGGTCTCTTGGAAGAGAGAGCGCCACTGGGAGAGGCGTTGCCATCATAACTCGGGAATCTGCCAAGGCCATCGGTTCCACAATAAAGGACGCAAGCATCGCAATCCAGGGTTACGGAAATGTGGGTTATTGGGCAGCAAAGACCCTTTCAGAGATGGGTGCAAGGATAGTTGCCGTAAGCGACTCGAGGGGAGGTGTTATTAACTGGGATGGGTTGGATGTTGATGCTCTTGCAAGGTACAAGAGGGAGACTGGAAGTGTTGTTGACTTTCCTGGCAGTGAACCCATAAGCAACGAAAACTTGCTGAAGTTGAAGGTTGATGTTTTGATTCCGGCAGCCATAGGAGGAGTAATTCATGGTGACAACATGAAGAAAATACGGGCAAGGATGATAGTTGAAGCAGCAAACGGCCCGATAACTCCGGAGGCGGAAGAACATCTCAACAGAAAGTGTGAATTGGTAGTTCCAGATATTCTCGCCAATTCAGGAGGTGTGATAGTCAGCTACTTTGAATGGGTTCAGGACCTCGAGCGGTATTTCTGGGATCTCGACAGAGTCAACAGAGAACTGGAAAGGGTTTTGGTAAAGGCGTTCAGGGATATGATTGTAACCCGCCAGGAATTTGGGAGGATTCTATGGAGGGATGCTGCCATGGTCATAGCACTCAGGAGGGTTATTGAGTCCCTGAGACTCAGGGGCCTGTGGCCATAGTGTGGTAGCATCATCAACTCTCTCATTAATCTATATGGTCATCTGAATCCTGAAATACCGAAAACTCATCTATCAACCTGTTGTAAAAAATTTTCAGAATTTTGTGCCTTTTCTCTCCAATGTTTCTAGCGGTGTTGGTGTGGAGGATTTCTCTGAGCTTGAGGAGTTTCTCCTCAAAATGGACAAGGGAATCTTCTATGCTCCTTCCGGTCTCTCCAGCGAACATAAAGGCTCTGGCAACACCAATGGCACCCATAGCATCCAGCTTGTCTGCATCACTCAATATTTTTGCCTCCAACGTTTCAGGGACAACTCCGGAAGAGAAGGAGTGGGATGTTATGCACTGCTTAACCTTCTCGATGAATTCTTTGTGGTAGCCTTTCTCCTTCAAAATCTTCTCAGCCATCTTTGCCCCCTCTAATGCGTGATTCCCAGTGCTGGAGTCTCTGGCAATGTCATGAAGTTCGGCAGCAACTCTGATAATTTCCAGATCTGCTTCCTCTTTTAAAGCAATAAATTCCGCCAACTTTCTTACCCGTTCAACGTGATCATCACCGTGAGGGATACTCTCACCTCCTTCATCCCTATATCAGGGCTGCCACAATCGGAGCTATGAGAAGAGATGGCAGCATGTTTCCCACCCTGAACTTAACGGCTCCCATGAGATTCATAGATATGGCAATTATGAGCAAGCCTCCCGTGGCTGTAAGCTCGGTAATGGCTGTGTCGATCAGATATGGGCTTATGAAGGATGCAAGTAGTGTGAAAAACCCCTGATAAGCCACCACACTCAGTGAGGAGAATACTACGCCGAGGCCAAGAACCGAAGCAAGGAAAAATGCTGCAACCCCATCAAGCATTGATTTTGCCAGCAGAATTGAGATATCTCCAGTAAGTCCCTCCTGAATAGGCCCTATTATTGCCATGGAGCCAACGCAAAACAGGAGAGTGGAAGTTACAAACCCTTCGGCGAAATTGGAACTGGAAAACCTCTTCTGGACTTTGAGAGCAAAGCTGTTGAGTTTCCCCTCAATTCCCATAACCTCTCCTACAAGAGTTCCCAGAACTATGCTGCCTGTAACCAGAACAGGATTGTTGGTTGAGAGAGACATTTTAACTCCTATCAGTAGAACTGCCAGAGCCAAGACCTTAAGGATCTCATCTTTTCTTTCCTCTCCAATTCTTGCCCCCAGAACAGCACCTACCAATCCGGCAAATATTATTGACAAGGCATTGATAGCCGTACCAATCATGCTGCTTCAGAGAGGCTGAAGCTTGATTTTAAGTTTTTTGGTAAATTTTTTGCAAGAGTTCACTCTTTAATAGGTCAATCTAGGCTTAAATAAGGTTCAATGACCTTTTCTAACTGCCACAAGATTTTTATAACGATAATGTCAACAACTATCGAATCCCGCCTTAGCTCAGTGGCAGAGCGCGGGCCTGTAGTTTGCCACTCCGCTGGCAAGCGGAGAGCCCGTGGTCCCCGGTTCAAATCCGGGAGGCGGGACTCTTCTTTGGTTTATTTTTTCAGTTGGAGTAGAGCCCTATGACTAATGGAATCATCAATTTGAAGACTTATGAAAATTGAGAAATTATATTACTTGCATAAAAGCATCTGAGTTATAAAATTTAAAAGAGTAGAAAAATTTAAGAAGAGGAGATAATCAAAAACGAAGAGTTGTAGATTTATCCCACAACTTTTCGGGAGCAAATCGTATGAAAAGGCCACTCGTCTCAGAAGTGGAATTGGCTGAAGCCAGAAGAAAGACGCTGTTTATACTCTATAAGTCCGAAAGGAACTTCGGCAAACCTAGATACTTTGGCACCCAAATGACTTTTGGGGTTAGAATTCTATTTGCCATTGGATTTGGTTTGGTTGGCTGGTTTTTTATGCTTGGGCTGAGGATGTAGGCTGAGTAGCATTGTGAACTTCTATCTAAGCTATTTGTAATTTTCAGAGTTAAGCTAGAGTAAAGCTAAAGAAATAGTCATTTGCATAAATCATTCTCATCCTGTAACCTTGGAGGTGTAAGAATTGAGTTCAATATTTGGTCGAGAACTCTGGCTAGGAAAGGAATGCTATGTTACAGCTAAATCAGACTTTCTTTACCATGGCTTGGATCCTGATGAAGTTGATCTGGGAGCATCCTGTCTAGTGACCTTCAGTTTCGATTTGTTTCAGAAAGTGCTGAAAAGTGATTATGTAGAGGTCGAAGAAGAATTTCAATGGCCCTACAGCACCACTCCATTAAAGCTGTGCAGAACCAAAAGAAGGAAAAGATTTACCATCCACTTTCCTTCCTATGGATCCACAAGAATAGCCAACTCCCTAGAACAGCTTTCTGCTTGCGGAATTAAGTACGTATTCGGGCTGGGACTGTGCGGAACTCTTCAGCAGCACATCGGCATCGGTGACATAATACTGCTGGAAGGGTCTGTCAGAGGTGATGGAGTCTCCAGATATTACGCCCCCCTCGAATTTCCGGGAGTTGCAGATTTTGAGCTGACAGCCAGGATCAAGGAGAAGCTGGTGGAACATGGTGAATCATACCATATGGGACTGTCTTTCGGAACCGATGCCCTTTACAGGGAGGAGAGAAGTCTGATAAAACTCATGAAGGAGCTTGGAGTTATTTCCATTGATCTCGAATCATCCGCATTCCTGACGGTAGGTCGCATACTGGGGTTGAAATGCTGCTGGGTTGGCGTGGTTTCCGACAGGTTGATGGAGTACGATAGTCCGAGTGGGGTGAGCAGGCAGGATAAATTGAAGCATAACACCCTGAAACACGAGGGAAACATTCATTCCGGGCACATCTCTGAAAAATTATTGAAGCTGAGCAGGTATATCATCAAAATAATTGATGAGCTGTGAGCTGTGCCTCAGAGCCAAATTTATTCAGTACTCTTTCAGAATGTCGGTGAACCCCAGCTTCATGTCGAACTGGAAATATATTGCCATCAGCATCTCTCCAATGCCAACTTTATGGACGGGGTCTATTACTGAGGGAGAGTCGTAGGTTATGGATGCGGGGCCGGCAAATATGACTCTTTCCCCTTCAGGATCCACATGGAATGCGATGTCTGCATACCACTTCACAAGCTGGGTTACGCCTCCCTTGCCCTTTATAGGTGGAAGGTGCCTTACTGAAAGGAGTGGTACTGGTTTAGGTAGGATAGCATCTATAATTTCTCCAGCAGCCCTGGAATCTGGTCTCATGGTGAATGTTACCAGCCTTTTGCCTGAGGGCCTCTCAAGAATTCCCTGAACCACATCGTATTCCCTTGTCAGCTCTATCTTCGCCAGCTTTTTGGGTGCTCCTGCTAGCTCTCTTCCTGCTGCGAGAGCGGCATCATTGGTAACGTAGATGTACGGAATATAGTAGCCCATGTCTCCGCCCTCGTCCTCTACCTGAATGACCGTCAGGTACTCGTAGTACTCCCCAACGGTGCTGAAGGAGTAGTGGGAGATCCATATCCCGCCCTGAGGGGGATCGCTAAAAGGCTTCAGCCCCTCAGGCAGGATGCCACTTACGTCTCCTTCAATCGTGAAGAAGGCTGTTATCGCCTCACAATTCCTGTATTCAACTCCCCTTTCCTCATCCACCTCGTAGAGGGGGGAATCAAACGGTATTCCCTTCAACATTTTTACACCACCTCCTTTTAGTTTACCCTTAACCGGGTCAACTAACAAAGCCCATACCTAATACTTGCTGCAAATTGCCTCCACATCGTAGTAATCCTTTTCATATCCGTCAATAATGTCGTCCGCAGCATCCAGGCTGAGAACCTCAATCGTCCCATCCTCTATCTGCAGCGCTCTGGCATCTCTGAAGAACTTCTCGATTATGAACTCCTTGCTCAGGCCATAAGCTCCGAAAATCTGCAAGGCATCGTTTGCAACTTCATAAGTTATCCTCTTCGCATAAATCTGAGCAGCTCTTGTGTGCCTCGGCGAGGCGTCGAAGGTCTTTTCGTGAAGTATTCTGCGATGGGTGTGCTCCATGGCCTTTCTCACGTAATATCTGGCCGTCTCAACTTTCTCGAACATCTGATAGAGCTTCAGCTTGATGTTCTTGTGCTTGGCTATGGGCACTCCACCCTGCACCCTCTGCCTTGCATATCTTAACGCCTCCTCGAAAGCTGCTCTGGCAAGTCCGACAGAAAAAGCCCCCATTCCACAGCTCGTCAGGCAGAGAAGCTGGTCGAAGAATATGCCGTAAAAGGTTGTGGGTGCGACGATTACATAGTGCTCTGGAATTCTTACATTGTCAAAGAACAGCTCTCCCTGCGGGCCGTCTCTCATCCCCAACATGTCTACAGGCTTTCCTTTTCGTACTCCGTCCGCATCCAGAGGCACGATGCAGAATATCCCGTGGGCAAGGTTTTTACCGTCTTTCACTTGGGCATGCAGGCCGCAGTGAGTCGCCACTGGAGCTGAAGACACCCATGCAGACTTCTGTCCATTCAAAACCCATTCATCACCGTCTTTTTCGGCTATAACCGCTCCTTTGCCAAACCTGTCCACCTCCACATCCCTGAAACATAGCAGGTAGTCGCTTCCATGCTCAGGCTCCGTCACGCCCCAGCAACCGTGGTATCTGCCCTCTTCATCCTTGAGCCAGGGGATGACGAGTTCCTCATAAAGCTCAGATGGGCCGAAGAGGGCTGCATTCACAAAAGGTATCTGATCAACGCCTATGGCAGTAGCCAGACCTAGACTACCCCACCCCAGCTCCTCCATTATTATGTATCTC
>MTMY01000022.1 GCA_002010215.1 Archaeoglobus sp. JdFR-37 | reverse complement strand
ATATCCGCCAACTTGAACTGTATCGCCTGATGTTCTGCAAGCGGCTTTCCAAATGCCTTTCGCTGCTTCGCATATTCCAGAGCTCTTTCGTATGCTCCAATGGCCATTCCAAGCTGTATAGCCCCTATAAGAATCCTGCTTTCATTGAAAAAGTGCATGAGCTGGTAGAAACCATTATTCTCCCTGCCAACAAGGTTTTCATCCGGGATGAAAACGTTCTTCAGGAAAATCTCAGCGGTGTCGTGGCAGTGCAGCCCCATCTTCTCAATGGGCCTCGCCTCATACCCCTCCCAAGAAGTTTCCACAACAAAGGCGGACATGCCCTTGTGTGCCGGTTCAACATCGGCAGTTTTTGCAATAAGGATTATCCAGTCTGAGATGCTGCCATTAGTTATGAAAGTCTTGGTCCCATTCACAACCCAGCCACTTTCAACTCTCTTAGCCTTCGTCCTTATTGCATCAACATCGCTTCCGGCTTCAGGCTCAGTTATGGCTATGCCTGAAGTCGTCTTGCCTTCAACAACCGCCCTCAGGTACTTCTCCTTCTGCTCCTCACTTCCGAAGTATCGGAGCATGGGGCAGCCAAGGGTTGACGCTGCTACCGCTGAGCCAATATTGCTGTCAGCCCTCGTCAGTTCCTGAGCAATGATTGCGACGCTGAGGAAGTCCATCCCCGCTCCTCCATATTCTTCAGGGATATCTGCTCCGATGAAGCCCAGCTTCGCAGCCTTTCTGAAAATATTCCAGGGGTACTCCTTCCTCTTATCGTACTCCTTTCCGTAGGGCATTATCTCCTTCTCGGCGAATTCCCTAACAGCATCTTGGAGCATTCTGTGCTCTTCGCTTAGCGAGAAATCCATCATCTTCCCCTCCATTCAGGTCTTCTTTTCTTCAAGAATGCTCTCATTCCTACTTTAAAGTCTTCAAGCTGCGTTGAAAGCAGTATCTCCCTCATAGCCACTTTGAACGATGGTGAGTATATGCCGTATATCTCTGCAATGATTTTTCTGACCGACGTTATCGAGCGAGGTGCTGACAGCGCAATCTTATCAACGTATTCTCTTGCTGCATCTTCCAGCTGGTCTGGAGGTACAACTACATTCACAATTCCGAGTTCTTTTGCCTCTTCAGGGGTAATTGTTTCGCCTGTCAGTACCCACTCTATAAACGGCTTGCCCAGCACTGCAACTCCGAGGCTTGAGGCTATAGGTGGTAAAGCCCCGATTCGGGATTCGGGAACGGCAAAATTGGCTTCATCACTTGCAACAACTATGTCAAAGAGCAAATTCAGCTCCATACCTCCGCCAAAGGCAATTCCGTTCACCGCAGAGATGATTGGCTTCTCGAAGTTTATTATCTTCTCCACCACCGGCAGCGCCATTTTTTCAAAGAAGTCTCTGGCGTCTGCCAGATCCTGCCAGGAGAACATCTCTGCTATGTCATCTCCCGCTGAAAATGCTCTCCCTTCTCCTGTAACGATTACAGCCCTCACGTCAGCATCGCTTTCAGCCTTCTCAAGAGCTCTTAAAAGTCCAGTCCAGAGTTCTGAGTTCAGCGCATTCAGCTTCTCAGGCCTTCGCATTGTGATAATAGCGTGGTCATGCCTCTTCTCGTATCTCACCGGCCCGAAGTCAACAACTTCATGCTTCCACTGATAGAAGCCCTCACCGCTCTTCTTTCCCAGCTTTCCAGCTTTAACCATCTCTTTGAGCAGGGGGTCAGGTTCATATTCATCGTAACCTGTCTCCTCCCTCCTCTTTTTCAGAACCTTCACCACTCTATCAATGCCAAAATCATCAGCCATCTCCAGCAGACCTTTGCTGTAGTTCATTCCCAGCTTCATGGCCTTCTCGATGTCTTCTTTCGTTGCGATTCCATTTCTCAGGAGCCATGCAGCCTCATTTGTGGCGGGGGCCATCAGCTTAAGGGGTGAGATTCGGTAGGCTTTACTTCTCCTGATTTTTGGCCTGAAGTAGCCCGCACCAGGATAGCTGTAGAAACCTTTCCCGCTCTTCATTCCCAGCTCTCCGGCCTTAAACTTCTTCTCCAGAAGCTCACTCTGGACAAAATTGAAGCCTCTCTCCTTCATGGCCTGACTTGCGTAATAAACAACATCCACGCCGCTGAAGTCAACGACCTCAAGCACCCCCATTGGCATACCAAGGCGATATTTCGCTGCAGCGTCAACCTCTTCAACTTCCGCCTCACCCCATTCAACCATCCGAATTGCTTCCATGAACACTCGGAGATTTATTCTATTCACAAGAAATCCCGGAACGTCTTTGTTAACGATAACAAAGTCCTTTCTCAAGCTTCTGGCCAGCTCCTTGGTCTTCTCCAGCGTTTCACCGCTCGTCTCCTTGCCCTTTATTATCTCAACCAGCGGCATGAGTGTAGGAGGGTTGAAGAAGTGAAGTCCGATAAATCTGTCAGGCCTGGAAGTTGTTTCGGCAAGCTCGGAAATTGGTAGCGTTGATGTATTGGTGGCGAAGATGCACTCCGACTTGGCAGCCTTATCAAGTTTCCTGAAGAGTTCCGCCTTAATGTCGAATCTCTCCACTATGGCTTCAATGACGTAATCTGCGTTCTTCACGGCATCTTCAGCGTCAGTGGTCGTCTTTATTCTGCTCATCACCGACTCATAGCTCTCTTTTAGCTTTCCTTTATTTTCCAGCTTTTTCAGACTCCATCCAATTTTCTCCACAGCTTTCTGGAGAAGTTCATCTTTCACATCAACAATGGTGACGCTGTATCCCACTATTGCGCACAGCTCAGCGATGCCATGTCCCATGGTGCCAGCTCCGAAAACAGCAATGTGGTTTATCCCTTCCACCTTCTTTGACCTGCTCATCAGAGCAACTAGTCTTAACCTTACTTAATTATTTCGAAATATCAGAAAAATTTATCAGTTTTTGTTCTTTTAATTCGAAATATGATAGATGATTATTACGAGATAAGAGAAATAGACGAGCTGAGAGATTCAATGAACAGGAAAATCATCGAGGGGGTTATGAACAGCAAAACCCAGGATGAGATTGCTGAGGAGCTCGGCGTTTCAACAAAAACCGTTTACAACAGAATGAAGGTTCTAGAAGAGAAAGGCCTCATTAGAGAGGTTAAAAAAGGTGTATGGCAGGTAGATTACCGGAAAATTGGCCTCGACACAATAGGTGTTGTTCTGCTGGCCATGCATAATGACAGGGATGGCATGAGAAAGCTCATCCGACATCTTGAGGGGCTTGATTATGTGGAAAACGTCTTCGAGATAGTTGGTAGCGAGTTTAACCTCTGCATCATCGTCAGGTTCAGGGGGCTGGATGAGGCTATGGCAGAGAGCGACAGGTTTCTGGCCTGGCTGAACAAGCATGGAATAATGGTTGATGCATTCAAGGCATTCATAGGTGGGAAGACCCACAAGGATCACAGAAGGAGCAGGTTTTGATAGAGTGGATAGGGTGGGAGATTATACACAAGTGAAGCTCAGGGACAGAGGCGGGGCCGGGTGGGCGGGATAAGAAACTGAGTAAAAAATAATTGACAAAGATAAAAACTATAAAAAATCACTCGTAAACCTTCTCCCACTCCTTGTACCAGTCCATGGCATCCTTCTCGATGTCCCTGTCCTTTTTCGCCTCACCGATCATCTTGTATGTCTCGTGCTGTATGAGCAGCTTCATTATCTCGTTGCTTCCAGTCCATATTGGGGCGAGACGCATGTCCCTCAGCAGTCTCTCGATGGGGTAAACTTGGGTGTATCCGATTCCGCCCATTATCTGCATAGCTTCATTGACAACTTCCCATCCAACCTCCGTTGCGAAATACTTTGCCTCACTCACCACTCTTCGCGGATCAACAGGCATTCCAGAATCTGCCGCATCAGCAGCTCTTGCGGCGGTGTAAACGAGGGCCCTTGCAGCGTCAAGCTTTGCCATGCATTCTGCAACCTTGAAGTTCACACCTTGGAAGTTTCTTATTTGCGTCCCGAAGGCCTTTCTCTTTGTGGAATACTTTATAGCAACTTCAAGAGCCGCCCTTGCAGTTCCAACAGCTCCAGCAGCAGAGGTGAGCCTCTCCGGAACCATCATCCTGTTGAAGATCACCCTTGCACCATTTACCTCTCCAACTCTGTACTCATCTGGAACCTCCAAGTCCTTGAAAACTATTCTTGCAGTCCCCATCCCCCTGAAGCCCAGAAGGTTGTAGAGCTCCTCCACTTCAACACCCATATCTCTTTCCACAATAAAAGCCGTCAGTGCCTTGTGGCCAGGGGCGTTCGGGTCAGTTCTGGCATATATGAGATAGAAATCAGCAACCTTCCCGCCGGCTATGAACCTTTTCATCCCGTTCAGCACCCAAACTTTACCTTTCTTCTCAGCCTTTGTCGTGGTTCCAAAGAAGTCACTGCCTCCTCTTGGCTCCGTTAGCCCCTCTGCTGACAGCTTTTCTCCCTTTATCACCGGCTTCAGAAACTCCTCTTTCTGCCATTCCTGACCGAAGCGGTAGATGGCTTCGCCAACAATGCTGGGCATGGCATAGCTGCATCCCAGACCCATACCTAGAACACCTATTTCTTCCATCGCCACCATCTCCGCGCTCCAGGTCATCCCTCTACCACCGTACTCTTCAGGGAATCTCAGCCCGAGCAGGTTGCGTTTCGCAGCTTCGTGCAGAAACTCGAAAGGATAGTCAATTTCATTTCTGTCCATCTTTCTGAGAAGCTCCGGATCCACACTCCTCACAAAATCCTTCACTTCTTCCCTCAGTTTTATTTCCTCTTCAGTACTCAAAAAATCGTTTTCAATCACAACTCCACCTCCTACTTTTCCTTCTTACCCTCTTTACCTTCAAGCTCCTTCAACCTCTCAATCAAACGCTCTCTGATGGCAAGCAAATCCTCTTTCAACATTTCAAGCTCTTGAATTCTCTCTTCAATCTCTTTAAGCCTCTTGTCACCATATTTCAGCGTGACTCTAATCTGCTCTGGCTCGCTAACTTCATACATCTCTACCATTTCTCTGATCTCCTCAAGGCTGAACCCAAGCCTCTTTCCCCTGAGAATAAGCTTAAGTCTTGCCCTGTCCTTTCTGGAAAAAATCCTCTGATTTCCTTTCGTTCTTTTCGGAGATAGCAGTCCTATCTCTTCGTAGTATCTGATTGTTCTTGGGCTGATATCGAATTCCTTCGCCAGTTCAGATATGGTGTACTCTTTTTTCTCTTTCATTAACGTTTACGTAAACGTTAACTTATTTAGATTTTATCATGAATTCTATTGGAGGCTATTTTGGCAAAAACGAAATGAATTTATTCTACGAATTTTGCCGAAATTATCATGTCTAAAACTGCGCAATGCCCCGTATCATTTTTCAATTATAAATCATTTTAATTTATAATTTAAAGGTTTACACCTGGTACATCAGATACTATGTTTATCGTTTATTGGTAAAAAGCTAATTTTTTAAAATAGCTGTCTGAAACTGAGATAAAACCGTAAATTTTAAAAACGAACTAGCTCGTAATTTCCAATGGGGTGAAATCGATGAACTTAACTCGTAGGGGCTTTGTGAAACTCTGTGCATTGGCAGCAACAGCAGGAACCATCGGTGTCGGATCTAGATATTTCGAAATTGCCCGTTCTGCAGAGATGAACAATGGTAAAATAGAGCTTATTAGGTCCACCTGTTCTCCCAACTGCACAGGAGCTTGTGCATACAATGCAATGGTATACAAAGGCAGGATAGTGTCTTTGATACAGGCAGCCGATTATCCAGAGGCTGAATACAACCCGAGAGGCTGTTTGAAAGGCCAGTCAATGCTGAACCTCATTTACGGGCCGGACAGACTGAAGAAGCCGTTGATAAGGGTGGGCAAGAGAGGTGAAGGGAAATTCAAGGCTGTGAGCTGGGATGAAGCTCTGGATTACGTAGCTGACAAGCTTGCAGAGATAATAAAGAAGTACGGCCCGGAGAGCATTGCATTGTCGATTCAGGTGCCAGGAACAGGTTACGTGCACAAGG
This sequence comes from Archaeoglobus sp. JdFR-37, assembly GCA_002010215.1. Lineage (GTDB taxonomy): Archaea > Halobacteriota > Archaeoglobi > Archaeoglobales > Archaeoglobaceae > JdFR-37. Next base: position 5,693 of record MTMY01000022.1, on the reverse strand, counting down.
GAGCAGCGATAAGGCTTGCCTCAATGTTCGGCTGGAGTGTGTTGCACGGCTATACAATGAATGGCGACCTGCCAGCCTTCTGGTCTCAAACCTTTGGAGTACAGACAGAGGAGTTTGAGTCGCTAGAGTGGATTAATTCCCGCTACATCGCCATCTTCGGCTCCAACATACTCGTTACAAGATTGCCAGACGCCAAGTTCCTGAGTATTGCCAAGGAGAGGGGAGCCAAGGTAATAATGGTTGACATGAACTTCACACCAACAGCAGCGAAAGCTGATGAATGGATTCAGATCAATCCTTCTACGGATGCAGCCCTAGCTCTCGGCATCGTGAATGTGATAATCAATGAGAAGCTCTATGAGGAGGACTTCATCAAAACATACACTGACATGCCTCTACTTGTTAGACTGGACAACCAGAAGAAGCTGAAGGCCTACGAGGTCAAGGGGCTTAAAGAGCAGGCTGAAAAAATGAAGAAAGAGATTCCAGAATACAGAGATCTCTTCGTAATTTACGACGTCAGCAAGGGCTTCACGATTGTGAATCCTGAAACGCTAGATAGGAATTTCGAGCCAGCTCTCGAAGGAGAATTCGAGGTTGAGCTTGTAGATGGGAGCAGGGTAAGAGTTAAGCCGGTCTTCCAGCTTATCAAGGAACTCGTTACAAAGGACTACACACCTGAAAAGGTTGCCGAAATCATAACACCGCCGGGAAGGAGCAAGAGCGAATATGCAGTGATGGTAAGGAGAATTGCAAGGGAGATGGCAACGACAAAGCCGCTCCACATAGTTTACGGAGCCAGCAACTACCAGTGGTTCCATGGAGATCTGAAAGGAAGAGCTTTATCCTTAATCGTGGCTCTGACAGGAAACATAGGCAAGTCCGGAGCAGGGATATCCACCTATGCAGGACAGTTCAAAATAAGATGGCCTCTGGGAGCCTGGTGGTCTTTCAAGGGCAGAAAGCCCAAGTGGGTAACCTATCTGCTATGGATGAACAGAGAGTACAGGCAGAGCCAGGAGTTCAGGAAGTACAACAGAGAAACACCATATCCGAAGAACGACGTTAAAGCATTCGTCTTCGGATGGAACAATCCCTTTGACCAGCATAACATGTCGAACAGACTCAAAGAGATGGCCACAAACAATGAGCTGGACTTCATCTTGGCAATAGATTTCCAGCAGACAACCTCGACTAAATGGGCCGACGTTGTTCTTCCGGGCGTTGCGTGGTACGAAAAGTGGGAGCTAACAGCTACTATTCTGCACCCATACGTGCAGCTTCAGCAACCTGCAATAGAGCCACTCTTCGAATGCATGCCTGAAATATGGATTTTCAAGGAAATTGCGAAGAGGCTGGTTGAGAGAGTGGGTGATGAAGAACTCAGGAGGAGTATAGAGGAGTTCTATCCTGATCCCGAGCTCTTCAGAAAGGAGGAAGAGGCCAGGAGAAACGGTACTTGGAATCTGAAACTTGCCAGAGAAATCGCAAACGAAGCATCTCTTGAAGCGACGAAGCTGATGCTTGAAAAGGGTGGCGAACTGGTTGAGGGCATAACCCTTGACAGGCTGCTGAAGGAAGGAGCAGTCAGACTCAATCTTCCAGCACCAAACAAAAGACAGATTCCATTCTGGGAGCAAATACAGCTCAAAAAGCCATTTCCACCACCATCATTCCCGGCACCGCTGCCGAAGACTGCCAGATTCGTCAAAAGCGGCAGGATGGAGTTCTACAAGGATGAAGATGTCTTCATAGACTTCGGTGAGATGCTCCCCGTACATAAGGATCCGTTTGTGGATACAGAGTACAAGAGGAATCCTGAGGCCAAGAACAAGTACAAATACGCTTACATTACCAGAAACGCCCTTTACAGAGTCCATTCCACCCACAGCAACAACATTACCATGCTTGAACTGCAGGACTTCAGGCCGAGAGTATGGATGAGTCCTGAGACTGCCCAAGAGAAAGGCATTAAGGAAGGAGACCTCGTTGAGGTTTACAACGACAGGGGCAGGGTTTACGGATATGCTGTTCTCGATAAGGGCATACATCCGAGGGTCATAATCTTCGAGCAGGGATGGTGGAGCAGGTATCTGAAGGGCACATCCTACAATACGCTGACCTATCCATGGGTTAAGGCAACGCATCTGACATACTTCGTCCCGGGAATCTGGGAGCCAACCACTGCATGGAATGAGGCGGCATGCGATGTCAGGAAGGTGTGAGGTGGTGTAAATGGTCAGATACGGCATGGTTATTGATCTTAACCGCTGCATCGGTTGCCGGAGCTGTGCAGTTGTATGCAAGATGGTGAACTCCGTTCCTACTGGTACCTGGTGGCAAAGGGTTGAGACAGTGGGATCGAAAGAGCACATGGTGCCAACAGGAGAGTATCCCAACCTCTCAGAAGTTTTCCTGCCGGTTCCATGTATGCACTGCGAGAACCCGCCCTGCGTGAAGGTCTGTCCTGTTGGTGCCACATGGAAGAGAGAAGATGGACTTGTGCTGGTTGATTTCGAGCGATGCATCGGTTGCAGGTACTGCCTTACCGCATGTCCCTATGGTGTCAGGCAGTTCAACTGGCAGGATGCTGATGAGAACATAAAGCAGGGATTTGAGGTTGCTGGCTTCGAAGAGAACTGGTACAAGCCCTCAGATTACAAGTATGGATATCCCATAGATCACAGGACGAAGGATGGCAGACTTGTTTATACCAAAACTAGGCCGAGAGGTGTCGTTGAAAAGTGCACCTTCTGCGTACAGTTTGTTGATCAGGGAATTGCACCAGCATGCGTCAGGGGCTGCCCAGGAAATGCCAGGGTATTCGGAGACCTTGATGATCCAAACAGCGAGATCTCAAAGGTGTTGAAAGATCGCTCAACTTTCAGACTTCTTGAGGATTTAGGAACCGAACCAAAGGTGTTCTACATACCTCCTGCCAGGAAGGAGGGTAGAGGAGGTGTTAATTATGAAAAGAAAGTTTGATCTGGCTATTGCAGTGCTTGCAGTACTGGCACTCATAGGAATTGTAGCGTGGATCATGCAGCTTCAGAGGGGGCTGATACTCACCAATATGCGCAATCCATTCACATGGGGTCTCTATATTGCAATGTGGGCATTCTACGTCGGTACGGCTGCCGGTGGTCTTGTGGTGTCGTCGGCAATCTACATCTTCGGCGTTAAACAGCTGAAGCCTATAGCTCCAGTGGCCTCTGTTACGGCCTTCATATTCGCAGTGGCTGCAATGCTGATGGCTCTACCTGATATTGGTAGACCCGACAGACTCCTTAACCTGTTCATCTATCCCAACTTCAAATCCTTGATTCTCTGGGACTTTATAATCCTCTCAACCTATGCGATACTGTCCGCAATCTACACCTTCGTCCTGCTCAGACCGAAAATCGCCGCTAGTGGTATCAGCATTCCTTTTGTGGGAACTGTTATGAAAAGGGATATGACTGCTGAAGAGATCCAGAGGCTTGAGAAGGAATCTGAAAGGCGTGCCAAAATACTTGCTCCAATCGCTTTGCCTTTCGCTATACTCATCCATACTGTAACGGCATGGGTTTTGGCAACCCAACTTTCAAGACCGTGGTGGTATGGTGGTCTGCTTGCCCCCACTTTCATCGCTGCAGCCCTGACAGCAGGTCCGGCAGTAGTCATACTTGCATCCCTCATAGTGTATGGATACAGGAAAGACCTGCAGGATGCGTATCGCTTGCTGGCTAAAGTGTCAGCCTTCTCTGTTGTGGCACTTCTCTTCATGTACTACAACGATTTCTTCGTAAGGCAATGGTGGGATGCTGGCAGGGAATTTGACACAATCATGCTGGTGTTCAGGGATTACCTAGCAATACATGCTGTGGAAATCATATTCATGCTGCTTGGAACGTTCATTCTGGCAACACGCTACAATAGCGTCGGCGGTCTTGTTGCAGGAAGTCTTGCAGTGAACATAGGCATACTTGCCCACAGATACCTACTGATTCCACCTGCCTACAACATCATACCTCTTAGGGTTCCAGTAGTTCTTGGAATTGAATCCTTTGAATGGTCTTACCCGATAGCAGTGGGGGATATCAGAGGCACACTGATGAATCCACAGCCAGTCTTTACTGCCTACTGGAATTACGTACCCTCTCTGATAGAAATTGCAATAACGATAGGAGTGTTTGCCATAATCTCGCTAGTACTGCTAGGTATGCTGAGAGCACTGCCCGTATATCCACAGGGGTCTCAATGAAGAAAATGAAGAATTTAGAGAGTTTAAAGAGCCATCCCAAAAATTACTTCAAACTTTTTTCACTAATTTTTTCGTATCCCAGTGAGGAAGTGATGGAGGAAATAAAGTGGATTGCCGACGGATTCCCTGAGCTCAAAGGGATTCTTGAGCGATTTGTCAGCACGGATCTGGAGGAGCTCCAGACGGAATACACAAGACTCTTTGTTTCTACATTCCCAACACTCCTCTGCCCGCCCTATGAGTCCTATTACCGGGAGGGTCTTGTTTACGGAAACTCATCTGTTGAGGTGCGGGAGATTTATGAGGCTCATGGGCTGAAGTATATCCATGAAAGTGAACCTCCTGATCATATCAGTGTCGAACTGGATTTTCTGGCCATAACAGGGGATGGGGAGTTCGTAAAGAGGCTGAAGGAGTGGGTATTTCAATTCACGGAGAGGGTGAAGAAACACTCTGACATTTATGGTGTTTTCGCTGAGGAGCTGGATAAGTATCTAAAAAGCCTATAGAGGTAAACCTGAAAAAGAAAAAATAAAAATTTTTAAATTATTCCTGCATTTTTAAGATCTCCAAGTTCTTTCCTTCCGAGGCCCAGAAACTTCTTATAGAGGAAGTAATTATCCTCTCCAGCCTTCTTTGCCAGCCATTTGAGTTTCAGTGGTGTCTGACTGAGTTTCCAGACCGGATTGATGACTGTAATTTCACCATATCTCCTGTCCACTATCTCTCGGAAAACCTCTCTCTCCCTCCAGTAGCCCTCTTCCAAAACCTCCTTGGGTGTGGTTATTTTTGAATATACTGCAACTCCTTCTCTACCTTCGTCTCTCCATTTCAGCATTTTTTCAACAAGCTCTGCGAATGTGTACTTTTCAAACTCCTTCTGCAACTCTTCGTAAAGCACCTTCTGGTTTTCAAGCTTTATTCTGGCGAACACGTTGGGATACTTCTCAATGAGGTCTTCTCTGCCGAGCTGGGTTACGAGAGCCTTGAAATTGGGATCTGTGAAGCCTGCGGCAAAGACATAACCATCTTTAGTTCGCCAGTAAGCATAAGGAAAGACAGCGTAATCTAAAGGCAGAACTCCAACGTTTATGGGTTCATTGAACGCATGGCTCCAGATGAGCTGTAGTGTGACTTTATTCATTGCTTCTATGGATGTTACATCAATCATCTGCCCTTTGCCTGTCTTCAGCCTGTAATAGAGTGCCAATACAACGCCAGCAGCGCCATATATCCCGGCGAGATTTGTGGCCATCCAGAAGCCGGGAGCGGTTGGCAGGTTGTAGGGCTCCCCCGCTTCAGGAAGTTCGCGATTTGCCATCATGTAGCCCGACATGGAAACTCCTAGGAGGTTGGAGTCAGGCACCTTGGCAAACTCCCTAGCTTTTGGCCCGAAGTGGCCGTAGGCTGAGAATGCAAGGTAAATGATGTCCGGCTTGATTTCTCTGAG
>MTMY01000023.1 GCA_002010215.1 Archaeoglobus sp. JdFR-37 | reverse complement strand
GATTTGTATGTGAAATGCGGACGTACCTTGCAATATCTGCGAAGTCCGTCCCTTTTATGATGCGGATGTAGAGAAAAATCTTCCTCTTATGGGTGTTCTTCTTACGTTCCCCGATTACTCCCTAATTTATTTTGTTAGATCAGATTTCAACCAGATTTGTTACCCATAATCTAAATTAACAACATCAAATTTTTAAATTCAAGAAATTAAGTTCTAAGTATGGGAAAAAACGAGACCCAAATTGGCAGTGTAAAAAAAGCCATGGAAATTTTATTCCTTTTCACCGAGAAACACGAAATGAGTCTTACAGAAATCACGGAAAGGCTAAAAATCGGAAAAAGTTCTGCCTATAAATATCTGAATACTCTTGAACACCTCAGACTGGTTGAGAGAGACCCAACCACAAAGAAGTACAGACTTGGAATTAAAATTCTGGAATTGAGTGGAGTGATCTTGGAGAATCTGGAGTTGAGAAAGGTTGCCAGACCGTATTTAGAAGAGCTTGCCAGAATTTGTAATGAGACGGTCCACTTGATGGTCGAAAGGGATGGAGAGGGAGTATACATCGAGAAGATTGACAGTCCAAGGGCTATTCGGATGTATTCTCAGATCGGAAAGAGACTGCCTCTGCATACAGGGGCAGTTGGTAAAGCGCTCCTCGCCCATTTGCCGGAGGAAAAAGTCAATGAGATAATAAGTAAGCCGCTAACCAGATTCACGGAAAACACAATTACTGATCCCAAGAAATTGAAGGAAGAACTGAGAAGGATACGTGAAAGGGGTTATGCATTAGATAATGAAGAGGTGGAGATTGGTCTCAAATGTGTGGGTGCACCTATCAGAGACCATACTGGAAAAGTTATTGCATCAATCAGCATTTCTGGGCCATCCACCAGATTTACTGATGAAAAAATCCAAGAATATACAGACTTGGTGAGAGAATACGCTATGAAGATCTCCAAAGCGCTTGGATACAAACCCCGTGATGAAAGGTTAGAGAGAATACCTAAAACAGTAGGTCCATATTGCTAAAGTTGGGATTTATAACTAGCTTTTTAATTGAATATAATTTATAATTTTAGTCATCTGTCTTTTAACATTTAGACGTCTTCTTATTGTTCACTATTAGGAAACCACAATTACTTATGGTAAATTTTAAATATGTGTGTTTTAACATTAAGAATCGAGGTGTCTCTATGGTGGACTTGGTGGAATTGGATTTTGAAAAATATAGAGACATTATAGAAGAGTACAAAAGAAAAAGACGCCTAATGAGTGCTGGTGTGATTGCACTGATCTTACTGTACCTGCCCCTAGCTTCGTTTGTTTCGACAAAAATAGAGCCAATGATATTCGGGTGGCCATTTTACGCCTTTTACAGTATAATATTGGTACCATTGATCACTCTAGCATACTTCCTTTTCTTGGGATACTACGAAGTAAAATTGGACAGAGAGATAGCAGAGAAAATGAAGGGTGGGGTGAGATAAAATGGCGTTCGACCCCACTGTTTCAATTGCGGTCATAGCGATTTACTTATTGATAACACTTGGAGTTGGGCTATTGGCATGGAGAAGGTATCCACCCGTATCCTTTGAAGATTTTGTGCTTGCAAAAAGAAAAATACACTGGTTCACTGGATTCTGGTCTGCAGCGGCAGCACAATTCAGCGCCTTATCTTTCATGGGATTCATAGCCTTTTACTACAAATTCGGTGTTGCAGGATATGTCGCCATTTTGGGGATGTACCTCTTCTTAACATGCAGCATGTACTATTTCATAGCTGACAAGGCTTGGAAACTGGGGAAGAGATTCGGTCACATCACTCCAGCTGATGTCCTTGGAGAATACTTTTCAAGCAAATATTACAGGTATCTTGTCGGCATTGCATTGATTCTGGCTTTAGTCCCGTATCTTCAGGTTCAGTATGCAGGAGTGGGTATTCTTTTGGATATTGCTACAGGAGGGTTAGTACCATTCTGGCTTGGTGGATTGATCCTTTACATCATCATGCTTGCATACACTTGGGCCGGAGGAATGAGATCAGTAGTCTGGACTGACACTATTCAGGGAATTATAATGCTCGGTGCAATGCTTTTCGGTGGGTTCACATTGGTCTTCTTAATTCAGGGTGGAATCGGTGCTGCGTATAACCACATACTGGAAAAAATAGGTCCGGAGTTCTTTACAATTCCAGACAGAACCGGAGTCTGGAAATGGGACTACCTTTTAGCCTGGGCAATACCGGTTGGACTCGGATGGATACTTCATCCACACATGTGGGCCAGGCTGTATTACTTCGAGAGGGGGCATGTAGTTAAATACTATCCATTTGTAGCCGGATTTATAGAATACTTGCTTCAAACAGGCGGTTGGATAGTCGTACTTGCAGGTGTGCTGATTCTGCCCAACGTATCTCCAGATCAGTACCTTCTCATGACTTACAGAATGTACTTCCCTACCGTCCTTTTCGGGCTGATTGCTGCAGCAGGCCTAGCAGCGATGATGTCCAGTGCAGCAGCACAAAATCATGCAGTTGGAATGGTTGTTACACGAGACATTATTCACACTGCTGAAGCAAATGTATCTGACAGAACAGAGGTGTTGATAACCAGAATAGCCATTGCTGTAGTCGGTTTCATCGCATATCTAACTGCTGTGTTTGGATACAGCCTTCTATTGACGAGTGGCGCTGCAGCGGCATCCTTGGCAACAGCATCGATACTGCCTCAGATAGCAACGGCAATGTACGGCGTTTCCAGAATTGGACCGGTGAAGCTTACTAAAGAAGGAGCCATTGGAGGAAGTTTTGCCGGTCTAATTATCACATTGGTGCTATTCCTGTCTCCTACACTTAGCAAGTCAATTGGCCTGTATCCCGGGATATGGGGACTTGCCGCCAATATCGCAGCATTCATTGTAGTCAGCGCGTTCACTAAGACCGCTGTTGATGAACTAAAGGCAATAGAGTGGAAACGAACAACTGAGATACCCATAACCATATTTGAAGAGAGAGAAAAGTAATACTATATTTCTAATTTTTTAAAAAATATTTTGATTTAAATATAGATATTAACTTAGTCGAAATCCTTAAATACATCAAACAAGGATATTATGAATAAGAAACCTGGTTTCCCAATAGTAAAGAAGGTGGTATTGTGGGAAAAATTGGTGTAGCTATAGTGGGCCCGGGAAATATTGGCACAGACCTGATGTTCAAGATTCTAAAAAGGAGCAAATACATGTATATTCGAAGAGTAATTGGAATATTTCCACCATCTCAATCGGAGGGTCTTCGAATAGCTCAACAAAAGGGTATCGACATAGCTTGGAACGGCGTAGAGGGCTTAGAGGAAATTGCAGATGAAGTGGATATCGTTTTTGAGGCCACAACAGCCAAGGCTCATTTGCAGAATGCCCCAGTCTACAAAAAATTAGGGCTAATTGCAATAGACCTCACACCCGCAGCAGTTGGACCTTACGTTATTCCCGCCGTAAATATTGAGGAACATTTAGACAAGGACAATGTGAACATGGTTACCTGCGGGGGGCAGGCCACGGTACCGATAGTTTATGCAGTTAACAAGGTATCCAGAGTTGAATATGCGGAAATTGTATCAAGCATCGCCAGTAAGAGCGCCGGTCCTGGGACCAGAAAAAACATCGACGAGTTCACCCAAACCACTGCAAAGGCATTGGAGAAAGTTGGGGGGGCTAAAAGAGGAAAAGCCATCATAATTCTCAATCCTGCTGAACCGCCAATAATCATGCAAAATACCATACATTGTATAGTGGAAGATATCAGCAAAAAAGAAGAGATACTGCAATCAATACATGATATGGTCAAAACAATACAGCAATATGTTCCCGGATATGCTCTTAAGATTCCTCCTGTAGTTTTTGAGGATGAAAATCGAGTAACGGTCATTATACGGGTTATTGGAGAAGGAGACTATCTGCCTACCTACGCAGGAAACTTAGACATCATGACTGCTGCCGCAGCGGCAACAGGTGAAAAATTCGCTGAAAAAATTCTGAAGGAAAAGCCAGAACGTGAAGTTTTACCTAAATCAGGGTGATTCAAATGTGTGGTGGAGGAAAACTCGGAAAAAAGAGAATTAGGATAATTGATACAACGCTCAGGGACGGTATGCATGCTGTTAAACACAAATTTACCGTTGAACAGATGGTGAAAATAGCGGGGGCGTTAGAAGATGCTAAAGTCGAGACAATAGAGGTATCACATGGCGATGGTCTGGGTGGTTCGTCAATCAATTACGGATTTGCTGCAGCATCCGATAAAGAATACTTGGAGGGTGTTGCATCAGTTCTCTCGAAATCCAAATTAGCAGTGCTTCTTTTACCTGGTATAGGCACAGTTGAAGACCTGAAGATCGCTGTGAATGCCGGTACAAAGGTCGCCAGAATTGCCACTCATGTAACAGAGGCTGACATTTCTGAGGAGCACATAGTCTACTGTAAAGAGATGGGCCTTGAAACTATAGGCGTGCTAATGATGACTCACACTGTTGGCCCAGATAAAATCGTTGAGCAGGCTAAGCTTATGGAAAGTTATGGGGCAGATATGGTCTATTTGATGGATTCTGCCGGTGCAATGATTCCCAGAGACGTTGAAGAAAGAATAGTCGTACTGAAAAATGAACTGTCTATACCTATTGGATTTCACGCCCACAATAATCTCGGATTGGCAATCGGGAATTCACTCAGAGCAGCAGATGTTGGTGCTGTGTCATTAGATGGTACTTTGAGGGGTCTGGGTGCTGGAGCTGGAAATGCGCAGGAAGAAGTGCTGGTTGCTGTTTTAGATAAGGCTGGCTACGAAACGGGGGTGGATTTGTACAGAATAATGGACGCTGCTGAGCTTCTGGACTCAATAGTTCCGCAACTGCCCAAAATCGACAATACGTCCCTCTTACTCGGTTATGCAGGAGTTTACTCCAGCTTCCTTCTACACACTTATAGGGCTGCCGAGAAATTCAAGCTGGATCCGAGAGACATAATAATCGAATTAGGCAGGAGAAAGGCGGTTGGTGGCCAAGAGGACTGGATAATTGAGGTTGCTGCCGAAATGGCAGCAAAAAAATCCCCTAGGGGGAATGTTGCATGAGAGTTGTGAATATGTACGCAGAAGTTGACCCCGAGAAGTGTACGGGGTGTAGAGTTTGTGAGAAAGTGTGCCCCACCATATCAATAAAAGTAGTGGGTGAGAAGAAGGAGAAGCTTGCAGTTGTTGATTTGAATACATGTGTTGGCTGTGGTGCCTGTGTAGAAAGATGTCAGTTCGAAGCAGTTGTGCTGAAAACTCTGGATGAATCCAGAATTATAAGCGTCAATCCACATTCAGTGGATGAAGAGAAAGTTTCTGAACTCTGCATTAAAGCAAGGTTGCATCCAGAACAGATAATATGCTACTGCACAGGAACAAGAGCTGAGGAGGTGGCAGCGGCAATTCTGATGGGAGCATCATCTCCTGAAGAAATTTCAAGAATGACCGGTGTTAGAACAGGCTGCAAAGTAGAATGTATACAGCCCATTCTCAGACTCTTGAAGGCTGCCGGGATAGAACCCAAGCCAATAGAGGGTGGGTGGCAGTGGTATGGTATCACACCTACTATATGGGACATTCCAGAAGACGTGATAAAAAAGTACTCAGCCAGAGGATTTTATTTTGAGGAGGATAGAGCCTTGTTCAAGAAGCTTTTGGATACTGTAAAAGCTGGAGGTGAATGAAATGATTACAAGAAATATCAAGTTTAATCAGCCTGTGAAGCCCCTCCCACCCAAGCCATCAAGATATGGGCCTGATCCAGAGTATATCAAAACTAGGGGTTGTGACCTAGAAAATATCGTTTCGGTAAATGTGAGGGAGTTGTTTCCAGATATACCGGAGAACATCTATCCGAGCGAAAAGGGCATCAAAGCCGTACGGGATGCAACTGTAGCAGCACTTGAAAAAGTAGATATGAGCATGATCAAGCCCGGAGATTCCGTAAATGTACTTGGCTCCCATCACGGATTCACAATACTCGGAGGAGAACCGTATGCAGAAATGCTAAAGACGATCAAGGACGTCATCATGGAAAAGACCGGCACAGAAAACATCCGCCTCAGGGTAGGTGTCGGACTGAGATTCAGGGAGTCTGACGAGTACATAAAGAGATTTGGTTTGGACGAATATTTCAATAAAAGGGCAATAGGTGTGGCACCAATTGATGAGGGAATTCCAATAGAGACGGAGATTGGAACGCTATATGGCATAAAGAGATGTTACGATGCTGACTGGATAGTGCACGCACATAACAGTGATGTGAGGGAGATTCATTTCCACAGACATGTTGACAGGGCCGTTAAACCGTTTGGCATGTCTTATGCCAGAATCGAAACGAGGTCAACTTATCATCAAAATTTAGGGCCTAGAGGCGCTAATTTCGTAGCTAGAGCCATCTTTAACTCTGAGTTCGTTCAGAAGAAGTGGACTTTTGCGACATTCCTCAAGCCAACACCCGCCGGAATTGCAAGTGTTGATGCTGATAACGACCTTTTCGCTTTAGATGAACGGTTGTCCATTGATAATTTCAGGTATTATGGAAAAATTCTGACCTTACTCAGCCACATCGATGAGTGTATTGCAGTCTTGGACTTCCAGGCGCCAATTCCATATGTTTTCTCGGCTGGAATGATATTCGCCAACTTCTCTGCTGCGAGTATAGATGTATTCGACCTTGATTATCCACTACCCGGTTACACATGGTATACCGAGGCTTTCTATGGTGAAGGTGATAGACCACTGATTCCAGACATTCCACCAGTAAACCCGGCCATCAAAGCAATGGTAATTAATTATGCCTGGGGAGGATATCCGAGCGTCTTCTGGGCTAAAATGATCCCGACGATTGTTGTGGGAGAATGGCAGGCAGAAGTGTTCAGGAGAGACCCGCAAAACGTTGAGTTCATGAAGCATGCAGTGGTGGCAGACGACTTGCCAACAGCAATCGAGTTTGCAATGAAAATAGCTGATACAGATAAGATAATCATTTTCGATGGAGCTCCCGGGGCAATAAATGTAAGCGAATCCCTTGCAGAGGAGCTAGTTGAGAAGGCTCCCGATGTTGATAGAGAAGTTGAGCAAAAGCTTCTTCCGAAGTGGTGCAGACAGAGGGGGATAAAACTTGAGGGGTACGCTGGTGCTGAAGCCCATTAAACACCCAATCAACACAACCGATCTGAGAGATCTGATTTTCAGAGACATCTCAAATAAAAAGGTTGAGGCCAAGATCTGGAGCACCCAGAAGGGAGTTGTTGCTGGAATAGGCCGTATGGCTTCAAAAGCCACAGAGCTGGGGTTATCGATAGATGTGAAAGTCAAAGATGGCGATGAGGTGAACTGCGGTGACACGATAGCAACAATAACCGGAACACCCAAGCAAATTTCAATTGCTGAAGACATTCTTATTGGCCTCATATCCAAAACATCCGGAATCGCTACCGCTGCCAGAAAAGCGGTTAAACTGTCTGAAGGGAAGATTCGCATTGTATCTGGAGCTTGGAAAAAGATGCCTTACGAAATAAAAAAAGAGATCAGAGAAGCCATCGAAATAGGGGGTGCAAGCATACGGATCTCAGATCATCCTTTCATTTATTTGGATAAAAACTACATCAGGATGTTTGGAAGCATAAAAAAAGCGCTGGAAGCTGCAAAAATATTTGAAGACAGGATTAAGGTCATCCAGCTCAAAGGAGAAACCGATCTGATCTGGAGAGAGGCTTTAGAGGCAGCGTATAGAGGAGCAGGCATAATTATGGTGGATACAGGAAAAATAGAGGATCTCAAACTTGTGGCAGAAAAATTGGTGGAAGAAGGAATTAGAAACTCAGTAGAGCTGGCGTTCGGAGGATCTGTTAGCTTGGAAGATATACCTAAGTTTCTGACTCTGGATGTGGATATTCTGGATATTGGTAGAGCCATAATTGATGCTCCAATGTTGGACATTAGTTTGGATGTAGCGTAAGGGTGTAGGTGGAAATATGGAGGTAAATCTGCTTGGCAAAACAGAGCTGTGGATCAAAAATATCTTCCTTAATGATGTAGATTTGAGCGAGATTGCAAGAGCCGTTTCTGAAACCCTGAAGCTTGGAAGAGAGGAGGTGCTAGTTACAGATGCAGGCGAGGATTACGTAGTGGTTGATATTCTGAGAAATACATTGGAAGCTGAGAATATATACGGAAAGAAAAAAGAGTTACTGGATAAATTAAAGAACATTCATGGAGTTAAAGTTACCGAAGAAACAACAATCCATTCCGAAGGTGTTCTGGGTTTTATAGAGCTGGATTATGCTGTTGCTCAAGAGGTGTTAACCAAAACAAAGGAGATTGTAGAGAATTTGTTAGAAAAAATATCTAAGAGGTGTATTGTATTCCCTACGGGCGAGGAAGTACGGAGAGGGGTAGTTAAGGACACAAATTCCCCATACATAAGAGATAGGCTGAACAAAGAGGGATTCAGTGTGGATATAGGTTCTGTTCTCCCAGACGATACAGATCTCATTGCGTCAGCCATCATGAATGCCGTAGACAATGGATACGGATTGATTATAACAACCGGTGGTGTGGGAGCTGAGGCTAAAGACCGAACAATCGAGGCCCTGAAAAAGATTGATCCTGATGCTGCAACGCCGTATATCATGAAGTTTCACAGGGGCACCGGCAGGCATGAAAAAGATGGGGTAAAAATAGGGGTGGGGAGCGTTGGGTTATCCTTAATAGTATCCCTTCCCGGACCGAACGATGAGGTAAGGTTGTGTATGGAGACTCTCATTGAAGGATTAAGTAAAGGATTGGATAAGTATGAGTTGGCTGAGGAGATTGTGAGAACCCTCAAAAATAAGTACATTTCTGAGCATGGAGGTATGAATCATGTTGGATGAAAGAATAATTGAAGAGCTGGCCGGAGAATTGATTAAAGCTGAGGAGGAAAGGAAACCGGTCGAACCGATAACCGAAAGATATCCGGAAATAACTACTGACGATGCATACAAAATTCAGCTTAAAGTTGTAAAAATTAAGGAAGAGCGGGGCGAAAAAATAGTCGGTAAGAAAATAGGCCTTACAAGCAAGCAAATGCAGGAATTGCTGGGAGTGTATGAGCCAGACTATGGGCATATAATGGATGTGATGATGCGTTTTGAAGGCGATTTTATTGACACATCAAATCTGATACAGCCAAGAGTTGAAGCGGAAATCGCATTCATTTTGAAAGAAAGTCTTGAAGGCCCAGGAGTTACTGTGGGAGAAGTGCTGAAGGCTACAGAAGGTGTAATGCCAGCTATAGAGGTGATTGACAGTAGAGTGAGAGATTGGAAGATTAAAATACAGGATACAGTTGCAGATAATGCATCAATAGGCCGGGTCATTCTTGGAGGTCGAATTACGCCAGTCGAAAACTTAGACTTGAGATTGATTGGAATGGTGTTTAAGAAGAATGGCAGAATTATTTCAACAAGTGCGGGAGCTGCAGTTCTTGGAAATCCAGCTCAGGCCGTTGCGTGGCTTACCAATAAACTTGCGGAGTATGGTGTAAAACTCAAGGCAGGAGAGATAGTTCTTTCAGGATCGTTAATCTCAGCGGTGGATGTTAAATCCGGTGATTTTATAGAAGCTGAGTTTGACAGGCTGGGGACAGTGTCTGCGTACTTCGGTTGAAATCCTTCAGACAAGCCACCATTTCTTCCGTTTATCTAAAAGTGTCGGAAAGGGTCAGAAGCCTATCTGGTGTTAGGGAGTGTGAATATATGAATCTAAGAATCACGCATACACAGTTAAAAATTCTTCAGGCGCTTGTTGACATATACCTCAAAACATCCAACTATGTCCGAAGTGAAGATATTGGACAAGTTGCTAAAAAAACGCCTAGCACTGTAAGATCCCATCTGCAGCTCCTTAAAACCCTTGGTTTGATTGAAGGGGTACCAGGACCAAAGGGAGGCTATAAACCGACCTTCAAAGCGTACGAATTTCTTTTAAATCATGCACTTTCTGAAAAGGCTGTTAAGATTTTTGTAAATGGTGAGCCTCGCAATTTAGGTGTAGAAAGAATAAAATTGACAGCTCTCAGTAATTCAAGCGGTGAAAAGACGATTCTCACAGTTTATCAGGAAACAGCGCTTTCTGAAGGAGATATAATAGAAATTATTTACTGGAAGCAGTTATTGATCAAAGGAAAAATTCTAAAGACTGTCGGGAGAGAGGTTGTTATTGACGTTGAGAGGCTGCTTGCAATTCCAAATATAGAAGTCGCAATTCTAACGCATCCCTTCGTTTTAATCGAATCGGATATGACCATTAAAGATGCTGCCAATATTCTTTCAAGCCAAAGAATTTACTGTGCAATAGTTACCGAGAGAGGAAGACCCGCGGGAATCTTAACCCTGAAACACATCGCCAAAGCCATTGCTGAGGATGAGTTAACGTGCTCGGTAAAAGAGATATTTGATCCCAGTCTGTCAGTGGTGGACAGCAGTATGACGATATGGGATCTCATTCAAATATTTTCTGGGGAAGACTCTGAAGTTCTTATTGTAGCAGAAAATGGGAAACTTGCCGGAGTTATTTCGGGAAAAGAGGTAATAACTGGCCTCGTCGAAACTGTTCTTCCCACTCTTTTTACCGAGCAACACCAGTAATAATAGTTAAATAATAAGAAATAATATTTACTTTGAGGAAACCAGGTGATGTGGTATGCCTAAGGTGAAAATCCCCTATGAAACGCCAGAAGAGAGGGGAGTGTATCTTGAATTGGAGATACGCGAAGAGAATCTATTGGGTAATTTTGTTCCAAAAGAGCCTGATCCAGTAGACTTGGGCAAAGAAGTGGAGAAAGCCATAGAGAATCCTATCCGTGGCAATAGTTTTTCAGAGTTAATAGGAAAGGGTAAAAAAGTAGTTTTTGTGGTTGAAAACCAGTTTAGAGCAGCTCCAGCAGAGAAAATACTGCCCATCCTTGTTGAACGGGCTCAGGCTGCGGGTTCAGAAGTTTCAGTGGTGATAGCAAACGGTAAGGTACCACCACCATCTCCAGAGGAAATTAAAAAGCGTGTTGGGGCGGAGGTGGTTGAAAAAGGAATTCCAGTTTACTGCAACGACGTAACCAAACCTGAGAATTACGTTTACATAGGCACCACCTCTCACGGAACTCCGGTATGGATTTTAAAAGAGGTTGCAACCGCCGATTCGGTAATAACTATAAGTACAACTCAGGCGACCCTCTGGGGCTATGGAGGCTCCGGAATGGTGATTCCGGGTGTATCAGGAAACGAAACAATTGAAATAAACCATATCATGGCATTGGCTCCCGACTGCAAACCGGGCAACAACGATTGTAAAATGCAGCAGGACAAATATGAGGCTTTGGAGCTTGCAGAAATAGACATGGGTATTAATGTTATCGTAAGCAACAGATCTGAGGTAATATATGTAAATGCAGGTGACCCCGTAGCTTCACATAAAAAGGCAGTGGAATTCTACAACAACATCTATAAGTTTGACATCAGCAACTTGGAAAAAGCAGATGTTGTGATTACAGGAACTTCAGCACCGACAGATCACCTGTTCTTCCATACGTGCTGGGCGATAGTCAATTGCGCTCCAATTGTAAAAGAGGGAGGAACAATAATTCATGCAAGTCCATGTCCCGGGTACGGCTCTTGGCCGGGTTTTGCATTAATGGATCTGATGACAGAATTCATGCCCCCGTCCAGCGAAAATCACGAAAAAGTGTTAAGAGCTTTCTTTAACCGCGAGAGAGAGCTGTGGGCAGGCTGCATTTGGTACCCGTTATATAGAACCATGCTTACTAGAAATGTTAAGGTTATAACTCTGGAAAAGAATATAGATGATGCTAAAGCTGTAGGGATTGCGGCCTATACATCACTGCAAGACGCTTTCAATGACGCCATGAATGAGTATGGTTCAAATGCAAAAGTAGCGGTCGTGCCCTATGGGCGGTACACAGTGTTTTCGGAATAATCAAATGATGCTGAATGGGAACAAAGAGAGAATAAGGATGAAGTACCAGATCATTTTTTATCAATGTCAATTTTTAACTAACTAGGGTTCTTACCAACGTAATTCTCAGCCAACCTCTGCAACACCTTCTTTTCTTTAAATCTCAAAGCAACAACCACACCTACCAAAGGGACATTCATAGCAGAAATCTCCTAAATCGAACAATACTGTTAACTTGAACAAAATATTTAAGTATTATCTAA
>MTMY01000006.1 GCA_002010215.1 Archaeoglobus sp. JdFR-37 | reverse complement strand
TGCATGCTGATAGTGTGAATGGTGCGATACACAGGCTTGAGAACCCGCCGATTAATGTGCCTCGAGCTATGCTGGAGGCTCTGGATATAATTAGTATTCAGTCCCAGACCTATGTAGGCGATAAAAGAGTAAGGAGAAACATAGAGATTGCTGAAATCGTCGGCCTCGATCCCCATACAAAGATGCTGAAAACTACTACCGTCTTCACTTGGGATGGAGTAAACGACAAGCACACCATGGTGGGAAGTTCAAAGGCATTGGAGAGCATAAGAATGTCGAGGGGGTGGACCCAGAGAGAACTTATGGAAGAACTGGATAGGAGGAGGATAATACTTGAAACAATGTCAGAAAGAGGAATTCTGAAATTCACAGATGTTGCGAAGGTTATACACACGTATCAAGATGACCCAGAGAGAGCTATGAAGCTTCTGGAACTGGATGAACTTTGATGTGATGTTAATCCTCACTCACCTCAGATGTTTCTGAGGTATAGTAGTTGTACGTGGCCGTGAGCACTCCTGCAACCATTGGTGCTAAGAAAAACCCGCTAACCCCTCCAACTAGAGCCCCGCCAAGAAATGCTAGGAGCAAAACCAAGGGATGGATTCTCGCAGTATATCCTACAAACTGCGGTCTCAGGATAACCTCCGGTATGAAATACAAAAAAGTGACGCCCAGAATCGTAAACCAGATTGCCTGAACTAGATTTCTGAAAAGAAGATAAATCGCTACAGGAGCCAGAACCATCCATTCAGCGAAAACAGGAATCAAAGCGGCGAGAAACATCAAACCACTCAGCAAAGGTGTGTAAGGTATGCTGAAAGCCAGAAAGAATGGAATGCTGGCCATACCAATAAGCATCGCAACCACGAAGTTACCGAACCAAAGCCCTACAAAAGTTCTGTCAACCTCATCCACGAACTTCTTGAGCTCATCTCTCCTCGAATCAGGCACTATAGTGAGCAATTTCGAAATAAATCTGTCTACATCCTGAAGTGTGTAAAAACAGACGATAGCAGAAATTATGAAATTCATAACAAACATCACAAACTTTTTGGTGACATCAAAGGCAGAGATCTTAACGTTCTCCTGAACGATGCTGTAAAAGGTGGGAATAAATCTCTCAACCTCTATAATATATCTTTCCTCTAGCCCTGCATCTCTCAAGATCGTAGTAATTCCTTGGAGCAGTGCCTCCTGATTGGTCAGAATGAACACAAGCTGATTGAGGCCCTGAAATAACCCATAGAAGAAGAAAACGAATAGGGGAATCGTTATTAGAAGAGTGGAGAGGACTGAAGACATGAAACTGCCTACATATTTTTCCATTCTGGATTTAATGGGCTTGCCCACATAAGCAAAAACAACGCCCATTACGATGCCATCAATAAGGGGGGAGAAGAAGTAGAGAGTCAGAATAACTATAGCAAGAACAGAGATTACGAGAACGAGCAACCATCTATCCCATCTGTTAGCTCTTTCCATACTTTTCTTTTATATGCTCCATGTATAATAACGTTTTCCTGACGATGCCGACAAGCATGTTTATTTCATGCTTTGTAAATGAGCTCCTGCCAAAACCCCTCCTGAGCATGACGATTCCTTTCCGTATTCTATGTTCCGGGAACCACGTTTTCCTCATAAGCGTCTCCAAAGACTGAAGGAGAATCTCAACATCTCTTTTAGAAGCTATGTCCAGGGGTTCTGGTTCATATTTCCCCTTGTTGAGCTCGTAAAGTATTATGGCTGCCGCATGACTCACGTTCATTACAGGATATTCGGGATTGGAGGGGACGGTTATTATAGCGTCGCAGAGTTCCAGTTCTTCATTCAGCAATCCAAAATCTTCCCTGCCAAAAAGGATGGCTGTCCTCCCCCTCACATATTCTCTTAGCTGCTCCGGAGTAAAAATAGGACGCCTCAAGTATCTTTCCTGACTCTCAGCGGTCACCCCAGTTGTAGCAACAGCAAAATCGAATTGTTTTAGATATTCTTCGAGATCATAAATCACTCTAGCATTCTCAAGAACGTCTTTAGCGTGGGCAGCGGTAAAATAGCTGTTCTCATCAATCTTGCATCTGTAAAGGCTGAGGTTTTTGAAGCCAAAGTTTTTCATAACTCTGGCAATGAAACCTACATTCTCCGGTATTTTAAGCTCAACGAGTATAACTTCCAGCATCGCCTATGAATTACAACGCTACAACATCTTATAGCATCATTCTGGCAAACATCAGTGACCGTTTGATGTGTTCTGATGCTTTGCCCACAGGTTCGTCATGGCCAGGATATAGCTTCTCTACTTCCAGCTTCGCCAGCCTTTCAATGGATTTCAGAAGTTCCGCTCCATTCCCACCAGGGAAGTCTACTCTGCCAAAGCTTCCATGGGGAAATACAACATCTCCGCTGAAGAGCCACTTTTTATCCTCCTCATAAAGACAGATGCTTCCAGGAGTGTGACCAGGAGTGTGGAACACCTTCAGCTCAAGTTCTCCAAGTTCTATTACGTTCTCCTCCTCAACAGAAATATCGACGGTGAATGGCTTAAAGTTTATGCCAAAAAGGGGGCTTGAGAAGTTGAAACTCTTCACAAATTCGTACTCTACTGGATGCATTATGATTTTAGCCTTCAAATATTCCTTAAGCTCGCCCGCAGCAGATGCGTGGTCGAAATGGGAGTGGGTAAGGATTATGTAGTCAATTTCTGTTGGATTGATATATTTCCCCAGAGCTTTTATCAGAAAAGCTGCATCTCCGCCTGTATCCACGATTGCCTTTTTCTCGTCCAAAATAAGATATACATTTGCCGCCAGAGGCGGGGTTACGATTTTTATTGGCTCTTTCACAGACATCAGAGGAGCTCCTCCGACTCTATTTCAACATTCGCAACGCCCTCAATCCCTTTTATAGACTCAACGAACTTATCTGTCAGCCCCTCCTTGTCCGGCATCACTGCAGCAATCAGCAGTGCTTTGAGCCCAAAAGCTATCGGCTTAATTCCAGTATCCCTTATATCAACCTCCTCTGGTTTTGCCGCCTCGATCTTCTCTTTCAGTGCCTCAAGATCCACCTCTACATCTTCCGGCATTACTCTAAGCTTCATAATCACGTTCCCCATATAACCACCTCATGGCCCTTCAAAGCCGCAGTTTTCACATACATAATGAATACCCATCTTCCTGCATCTTTTGCAACGATAAACCATTTCACCGCAAGCCGGGCATGGAAAGTTCACGTAGTTCGTGCCTACCAAGTTTGCACCGCAGCTTATGCATCTGTGTATTTCCATTACAACACCTCCGATCCAGCGATCAGCGTGCCAATGGCACCGCGTCTCAATATATAATCTTTTACCCTATCCCACCTGCATACAAAAATGTCAAGCCTGTACTCTGAAAGAAGCTTGGGAGCATATGAATCGATGCATGTTTCATTGCGAAGTTGTGAGGCAGATATTTTGCTAACAACTTTCCCGTTTACAATCAGCCCCTCAACATCTGTAGCCTTTACGATATTCTTAGCGCCAATATTGCGGGCAACCCATATGGCAATTGAATCAGAGGTTACATCCCAAGAGTGAGGTAGTTCATCATAGTTCCTGACGAGCTTCCCGGGAATTAAAATCCTTACACCCCCATACTGAAGCTCTTCCGAAAGCTCATGAAAATTTTCAGGAATTACGGGGTCAGCAAATCTGGAGAGGTAGTATCCATAGACATCCATGCACTCTACGGCCATCCAGTGGGCAGATTCATCATCTATGACTCCTTTCTTCCACAACTCCCTAACCTTTTCTGCAAAAATCCAGCCACCAGGAACTACCAGAATCCTCTTCCCAGCTTTCTTCAACTCTTCCAAACCCTTCAGATCCTCAAAGAGCTTCCATGCAAATTCAGCAATGCTTCCACCCACCTTTACGATGATCATTGCTCATCCACCGGTTCATTCATTACTTCATCCACTAGCCCATCTACCAGCTTCCACATGGCAAATGCAGGGAAAAGGTGCGATGCTTCACCATAAATGCCGCTAATTGCCATGTATTCAAGCCTTGCCATTTCGGCTGCTTCTTTCAGCAACGCTTCCCCAATCCCGCATCCCAGAACAAGGCTGATACCATGTTCCTCACTTTTTTCACGAAAGGTTGAAGCAACTTTATCCACCATCCTCTCTTTCACAGCTTCTGCAAGCCTTACAGTGTTCTCCCTGCCAAGTTCTTCCACATCGCAACAAAGAGATCTCGCCAGCCTCTGCATGCATTCATCAATGCTATTCCCTCTTCCATCAGGAGTCTCACATGTGTAAGCAGAACTGTCAATTAATCCAAGGATTTGCATAACGTCAGCTGTTATGCTGAAGTACTCGCTGCTCAAGGAAACTCCATCGAATTCGGACAATATGTAAAATACAGGAGTCCGGAGCATTCCGAAGTACAGAAGTTCTTTACGCTTTAACCTTTCATAATCTGTTCTCCCGGCCAGTATTCTGCCTTTGAAGGGGATGATGTCTGTGGTGGTTGAGCCCATGTCGGCAAAAATGAATTCGTCAAAATCTGCGCTGAGAAATTTTACGCTAGCGACCCAGTTGCTGGCTGCGTAGCTCAAGGGATTATCCATGTTTCGTTTAAGCTCTCCGTTCAAATCCAGAAAGAATACTTCATCGAAGATGTTCTTAAGCGTCTTTTCTATGTAGAGCAGCGCTTCAGCTTTTGAAGGGAAGGCATCGCTCAGCTCGGCAGTTATTACGGCTCCAGCCCGATTTACTCCGTATTTATCCTTGATCTCTGCCAGAACCTCACTCAGCCTCTCCCATTCCTTCCAGAAAGGGAAGTACAGAATTTCCCATCCATGCTCGGAATAGACCTTTAGATTTGCACCGCCAATATCGAGACCGATACTAGAAGAACGCGCTGAGGTCATCAGAACCCTCTCCAAATGTGAAAGACTGGAAGTCGTGGGCAAGCGGATATTTTTTCACAGCAATTCTATGTGGCGGATAGAAATGGCCAAGATGGACAAAATAAACATCTTTCGCCCTAAGCTTTTTTGATAGCTCTATCGCCTCACCTGCATTCATGTGCTTTTTCAGTCTGTATCCTTCGGGAGCTATGGCATCCACCAGAAGAAGGTCTGCATCCATCATTAGTCTGATGCTCTCAGCCGGGATGCCCCTGTTTGTGTCCCCAGATATAACAACTCTGTATCCGTCCCTCTCCACCACGAGGCCATGAGCCCTTCTGAGCGGTGGGTGTGTTACATCGAAAAGGGTTATGGTGACTCCAAAAAGCTCAAAAGGCTCAAAAGGCTCAACTTCAAGTCTGCGATAACTCATAAAGTGCATGAATCTGGCTATATCTTCATGGACTTCAGGAGAGCTGTAGACTGTTACATTGCTCTGAACCCTGTAGAACTCACCAAAGCCAGCAAAATGATCGTAATGGCAGTGTGTCCAGATTACCGCATCTATCCTGTCTATATCCAGCCTCAAAAGCTGAGATCGCATGTCGGGAGAGGTGTCCACAAGGATGTTCTTTCCATCCGTTTGAATTAAAACAGAGAATCGCCTTCTTTGCCATCCGTGCTTTCTTGCATCTTGACATGTTCTGCAACGACAGCCTATAACCGGTGTTCCTGGCGAATCGCCTGTGCCCAGCAATGTGACCTTCATTACCGTCATTCCCTACCTTTGTTCCTTTACTTTATCCTTCACTTTACCCTCACTACATTCAATAGCTTCCCTTTAGCTTTATCCTGTCCTTAACCTCCTTTATGGCTTCCAGTAAATAATGGTGCTTCAGGAACTTCTCATTGTTCAGCAAGGCCATCAGAACTGCTTCCCTGACAACTAGCTTTATCTCTGCTCCAGTAAAACCGTCTGTGAGCTTTACAAGTTCATCAATGTTGTAATCTCCCTCTATTCTGTGAAGAGTCATCTGGAATATTCTCTTTCTGATTTTTTCGGAGGGCTCCGGAAATTCGATTATCTTGTCAAATCTCCTCCAGACTGCTGGATCCAGGAGGTGGGGGTGGTTTGTGGCCGCAATCAGAATGACACCATCTCTGACGAGGCTTATTTCATCTACAGACTTCAGAAGGGTGTTAACGGCTCTCTTAACCGCTGCATGCTCATCACTAGTCCTCGTCTTTGCCACGTAATCAAACTCATCTATGAAGAGGATACACGGGCTTAGGCGTCTTGCAATCTCGAACACCTTCTCTATGTTCTTGGATGTTTCTCCCAGAAACTGGCTGGTAATCATGGAGAGCTTTACCTCAACCAGCGGTAGGAACAGCTTCCTACTCAATGCTTTAGCTGTTGTTGTCTTTCCTGTTCCCGGCGGGCCAATGAAAAGGAGTTTGCCTATATCCATCAGTCCAACCCTCTTAAGCCAATCCCTCTCTTCTATTGCCACCTCTATCTTCCTGATCTCTTCCATCTGGGTGTCTTCGAGAGCAACGTCTTCGAATCCGACCTCAATATCCTCAGGCGAATAGACTCTGACGAGCTGAAGCATTTCTGCAGTATCTTCGCTTTTCATCAGCTCATCGATAACTGACCTGAGCCATTCTCTATCACTGTGCTTGGGCTTGTTTTTCTTTTTCGCCTCCTCGTAAGAGACGGGCAGAGAATCATAATTCTGATAGAAGTATGCCAAAACAGGATTTCTTCCTATCAGTTCCACTCCTTTCGCAGCCATCCATTTTGTAGCAAGATCAAAGGAGGTGATCTTCAGCTGCTTGTTGAAGGTGTTGAAATCGATAAAAGGCAGAGATTTGATCATAGATTCAACTTTCTCCCCCACATATTGTGAGGCAAGATCATTTCTGACCACAAGAGGTCTGGCCAGCTTGCCGCGCTGATAAAAGAGTTTTCTGATTTCCTTCGGTAAGTCATCCTCCCCAAGCTCATCATACCTATTATATATTTCAGCAGTCAACAACAGTTCCACAAGTTTTGCTTCCTTCATCGCATCACCGCCTAACCCTTCAATTCTTCAATGCAATCCCAAAAAATCACGCTGTGAGATTTTAAATGTTTTGGCATGTGATGTAGATATAGGGTAAGCAGTGCAGCATTTCGCAGTATGCCTTAGAGGATAGAAATTTTACTAGAACTGTGATGGATTGACCTTGGAGCTGTACCTCAAGACTATATCAATCTTAAATTCCGCAACACCCCACAACTAATCAAAAAAATAGAAATAAAGTAAAGGACAAACCATTGATATGACTCGTGCAGGTGGTGCTGGCGAGCTTTTCGGGACAAATGGTGTTAGAGGTATAGCCAATGAAGAGCTCACAGCAGATATGGCCCTCAATCTTGGCAGAACCATCGGAACCCTAAGAAAAGGAAGAATTGCGATAGGTATGGATGCTCGCATTTCATCAGCTATGCTCAAATGTGCTGTTATCGCTGGTATAGCGTCTGTTGGGAGTGATGTAGTTGATATTGGGATTGCTCCAACTCCTGCCTTGCAATATTTTGTTAAGGAAACTGAAGAGATCACAGGAGGAGTCATCGTCACTGCAAGCCACAATCCGAGAGAGTACAATGGAATTAAATTCGTTCACAGCGATGGAACTGAATTCACAAGAGAAATGGATGAGGAGAGCGAGAGAGTCTACAAGAGCAAAAAATTCGTGAGAGCGGGCTGGAACGAAGTTGGGAGAGTTGAGGAAGCTGATTACCTCCGCATGTACCTTGATGGAATGATTGACAAGGTTGATGTCGAGGCCATAGCAGCTAAGCAATTTAAGGTTGTAATAGACTGTGGGAATGGAGCTGCAAGTCTCGTTACTCCTCAGCTTTTGAAGGAGCTTGGATGCGATGTTGTGAGCCTTAACTGTCACCACGATGGCAGATTTCCTGCCAGAAATTCGGAGCCAGTGGAGGAGAATGTCGGCATACTGAAGGAAGTTGTGAAAATTGCAGATGCTCATCTCGGCATCGCCCACGACGGAGATGCTGATAGAGCCACATTCGTTGACGAGAAGGGGAATTTTGTGTCTGAAGATGTCATGCTTGCCCTTATGGCCAAGAAGTACGTGGAAAACAATAGAGGAGGTGTCGTTGTAACTCCTGTCAGTTCTTCAAAATGTGTGGAGGATTCTGTGAAGGAAGCTGGAGGGGAGGTTGTTTACACTGCCGTGGGCTCACCAGTAGTTGTGAAGGTGATGAAAGAGGTCAATGCCGTTTTTGGTGGAGAGGGAAACGGTGGTCTGATTTTCCCAGAGCATCTTTTAGCGAGGGACGGAGTGATGAGTGCCGCAAAGGTTCTTGAGCTTATAGCACTGGAGAACAGACCGTTGTCTGAAATAGCCAAGGAGATCCCGCGATACCACATGCTCAAAACGAAGGTGGAATGCAGAGAAAAGAAAAAGCTGCTGAGTGGGCTGAGGGAAGAGTTTACCGAAGCTAACTTCATTGATGGTGCGAGAATCGACTTTGAAGATGGGTGGCTACTGATTAGGCCCTCAGGCACAGAACCCATTGCAAGGATTTTTGCAGAGGCCAAGAGCAGAGAAAAAGCTGAAGATCTGCTGGAATTTGGAATAAAAACTGTAAAAAGGATTCTTGGCTGATTATATCCTATAATTTTCTAGAAGTCGTCATTGTATGTTGACAATATTAACGACTTGAAGGATTGCACACTTGCAACAAACAACACCTGCAAACCCCTTTTAAACCCTTCAACCCAACTAAGGCCATGGGCAAAACTGAAGGGAAAGAGGTGCCTGACGAAGCTGATGAGCTGCTTGAAGAGGTCTTCAAGAAAAATATCAGAGCAGATTATCGGAAAAGCCTGGGAAAGGAGCATGCGAGAATCAGCTGGGATGTAGAAATTGGGAAAATTTTCAGGCGAACCAGAGGCGAGGATAAAAAGTAAATACCCCTCGCCCACCTATCTGTGATTCCCATGAAATTTGATGTAAAGCTGTTCAAAGAGCTGGCTCAGAAGGATTTTGAAAAGGCATGGATAATGGGTAAGGAGCTGTTAGAGCCGCGAGACCCAAACAGAACATTTCCGAGGCTCCATTTCAAAAGTGGTACAGAGCATCCTCTTTTCAAAACGATTCAGATGCTCAGAGAAACTTACCTCTCACTGGGTTTTGACGAGGTTGTTAATCCCATTATCGTTGAAGACATTCACATCCGAAGGCAATTTGGGAAGGAAGCTTTGGCCGTCCTCGATAGGTGCTTTTATTTGGCAACACTTCCCAAACCCAACATCGGCATTTCTCAAGACAGAGTGGAGCTAATAGGAAAGATTATCGGGAGAATGGTCAAAGAAAATGAGCTGGAGGAACTCAGGAACGTGTTCCACCTCTACAAGAAAGGAAAGATCGATGGCGATGATCTCAGCTATGAGGTGGCCAGAGCCCTCAACACCAATGCTCTGACGGCCATTAGAATTCTCGATGAAGTGTTCCCTGAATTCAAAGCCCTCAAGCCTTCCCCCCTCACCTTTACCCTCAGAAGCCACATGACCACCGGCTGGTTTATTACTCTGAGCAAGATAGCCGACGAGTTGCCTCTGCCCATCAAGCTGTTTAGCATTGACCGCTGCTTCAGAAGAGAGCAGGGTGAAGATGCAACACGCCTCTACTCTTACTTCTCGGCAAGCTGTGTTTATGTGGATGAAGACGTAAGCATCGAAGAAGGTAAAGCAGTTGCCGAGGCTTTGCTGAGGAGGTTCGGCTTCACAAAGTTCAGATTCAGGCCTGATGACAAAAACAGTAAATACTACGTTCCCGGCACTCAGACTGAGGTCTTCGCCTTCCATCCTCAGCTTGTTGGTTCAAAAACCAAGTACTCTGATGGCTGGATTGAAATCGCTACCTTCGGCATATATTCTCCCTCTGCCCTTGCAGAATACGGAATAGAATACCCGGTGATGAATCTCGGCCTTGGAGTTGAAAGGCTGGCCATGATTCTGCATGGCTACTCAGATGTCAGGCAGATGGTGTATCCATATCTCTATAACGGCGTCCAGCTGGATGATGCGGAGATTGCAAGACATATAAGGCTTAATGATGTGCCAGAAACCCCTACTGGCATGAAAATGGCATTGGCGATAGTGAATACGGCAAAAGAATACTGCAATGCTAAAAGCCCATGTGAGTTTCTGGCCTTTGAAGGACAGCTACATGGCAGAACCATAAGAGCTTATGTGGTGGAGAGAGAGCCAAATACCAAGCTCTGTGGCCCAGCTTTCCTAAATGAGATAGTCGTACATAAAAGCAGTGTTTACGGCATCCCGAGAAACGAGAAATACGAGAAATACTTCAAAGAGGGTATTTCTACCGGCATAACCTATATCGAATCCTTTGCTTTCTTCGCTGCCAGACAGGGAGAGCTTGCTGCCTTGAGAGGAGAGGATACAGAGGTTAGAGTGAGAGTAGTGGAAGGACTTTCTGACATAAACCTCACACTTCAGGAGAATGTGAGGCGCTTTATCTCCTCCAATGGAGGAAAGATAGATGTCAGAGGGCCAATGTTTGTCACAGTGAGGTTTGAAGTGGATGAAGATTGAGAAATTGATTGAGTTTCAGAAAAAAATCTCAGAAAGAGTTGTTTTAAAAGACTCCTTGCCTTTTGAATCTATACAATATGTAGCAGGTGTTGATCAGGCATTTTTTAAGAAAGGTGGTGAAGATTACGTTGTTTCAGCCTGTGTAGTCATGCGTTTCCCAGCTTTAGAGTCCGTAAAGGAATATTACACCGTGGATAAGGTTACCTTCCCTTACATTCCAACATTTCTGATGTTCAGAGAGGGTGATCCGGCGGTAAAAGCCGTTAAAACAGCCCTTGAAGGTGTAGAGAATGCAGTTGTTTTAGTGGACGGGAGTGGCATAGCCCATCCGAGAAGATGCGGTCTAGCAACATACATAGCCGTGAAAACCGGTATCCCCACTGTTGGTATAACTAAGAGAAAGTTATATGGAGATGTTGCCAAACAGAACGCAGACGTTTCGCCTCTGCTGGACAGAGAAGATTTAAGAGACATTATAGGCTATGTATTGAGACCCTGCAAACGCTGCAAACACATCTTCATATCTCCCGGAAGCTACATCTCCCCTGAAACTTCTCTCAGAATTGTAAAAGCATGTATAAAGAGGGGAAAGCTGCCTGAGCCCATAAGACTCGCCCACAACCTTGCCGCGAAAGCAAAATCAGATTATCTCTCCGATGAGTAGCCCTTCATCTAGCCCCTGACCCATTTCTTCACCCAACCTTTCCTCCAGTTCATCTCCAGTAACGATGACTGCAGTGGCTGGACAGCCTGCGTCCAGTTCATCGTCCAAGAACATCAACGCTTTCCCACCTGCAAGGCTAGCAGCATGAGCCGCAACAGCACCTATACCCTCACTCTTTACCGGAAATATCGAGCTTAACTCTCCCGCCTTTACTCTTTCAGCCAACTCCCTCACCTTATCAATGCTCACCGCCTCATCAAACCTCTCAATTACATCTGTTCCGCTCAAAGGTCTGCCGAAAAGGTAAATTTTATCTCCCCTCTTCGGAGAGTTCCTCACGCTAAGATCTCTAACCCCCACAACTGTTACATTTATTGCCGTCTGCCTAGTTCTTGCAATGCCTTCATAGCTGGAGAGAAGAACCCGCTTCTTCAGCACCTTCCTGAGTTCTCTGATGATTCTCATGGAGTAGTGCAGAGAGTTGGCTGTAGAGAGTAGAACAGCTCTTATGTCAGTAAAGTTACATATGCTTTCGATTTCAATCTGTCTGGCGAGAGTTTTCACCACCACATCCGTGTCAGTCTTTATTTCATCCTGTTCAAGCTCACCTACCCCACCGTAGGAAATTGTGAAGACAGAGATGGAATTAAAACTCCCTAGATCTATGTGTATGGCATTCCGGTCTTCATAGATGTCGAGGGGTAGCCTTGCAATTGAGGGTTTGAAGTAGAAGCCGATGTTATCCAGCAAGGAGAGATAAAGGGTGAGAGATTGTCTGATAAGTTCCGATCTAGAGATTAAAAGCTTGGATGAGAGAGTATCCAGTTTCTTTACCATCTCCTCATCCAGCCGTAGGTTAATAATTCTGGAGTTCTTCATACCATCCCCCCAAATTGTCAGCCCTCTTTCAGAATCAGTATCATGCACTCACCCCTGACAACAACTTCACCATTCTGGTTCTTACATGTTGTTCCGACCAAATATCTGTTCTTCGGTAACTTTTTACAACCTCTGCTTCGACAGTAATTGTGTCTCCAAGGTAAACTGGTCATAGATACTCCTGAGAACTCTTCAAAAGAATAGTAGTACCTGGAATCAGATTTAACGCCGTAAACACAAGGCTTGATGTAAGCATTCCGTGAGCAATCCTCTTTCCAAACCTCGTCTTCTCTGCGAACTCAGGATCATGATGGACAGGATTCCAGTCTCCAGAAACCAGTGAGAATAGATAGACGTCGGCATAACCTATTCTTTTGGTGAAGGTAGTTTTATACCCGCTATCCACGATTTCAGAGGATGCTTCTGGTTTCTTGTGTTTATTGAGCTCTCCTATTTCAGAATAAATTTTTTCTATGAGTTCTAACTTTTGAAAGAGTCTATTAGTTCCATCATCCTCATTGTCTTTAGACAGTTCCATAACAATGATTCGAGAGTTTATTAAAAAAATTGTGGAAAATTGTAGATTATTGTGGGATTCATCATTGTGATTCATCTACCAAAAGATTGACTGGGCAAAACTTCATGACGAGAACCTCACAAGGTTTAAAAATTCCCACAAGAATTTCTTACTGTGAAAATCATACCCCTCACCCACTCCCTAAAACTCGCAAGGGAGGAGCAGATAGTCTTCATCTTCAACGGCAGCGTGTCGAGGATGATGTGCACCCCCGAGAATCTTGAAGAGCTTGCA
>MTMY01000010.1 GCA_002010215.1 Archaeoglobus sp. JdFR-37 | reverse complement strand
CATCAAACTCGGGAATTTGCGAAACGCCAGGCACCGATAGGATCATCTGCCTGAGAAGCGATGCTGGTATTGGGGCGAAGGAGAGGATTTTTGGTTTCATTGATATCCATTCAAACTTGCTCATTTTTCATCTTTTTTATCTCTTCATCTCTTAGAACTCTCCTCAGATACTTTCCTGCAGCACTTTTTGGCAGTGAGTCTCTGAATTCAACAATTCTTGGATATTTATAGGCCGCCATTCTCTCCCTGCACCAGTCGATGATGTCTTGCTCTGATACCTTTCCGACATATCCATCTTCGAGAACGACGTACGCTTTTATTGTTTCACCTGCCTTAGGGTCAGGTACTCCAACCACGACAACTTCTTTTATGGCTGGATGCTCGTACATGATGTCCTCAATCTCTCTGGGGTAAACACTGTGTCCTTTGTATTTTATCAAGTCCTTCAATCTGTCAACTATCCAGAGGTATCCATCCTCATCCATGTACCCAATATCTCCGGTTCTAAGCCACTTCATTCCTCCAGCTTCGAAAAATACCTCTTCAGTCTCTTTTGGCCTCTTCCAGTAGCCTTTCATTACTTGTGGTCCGCTGATAACGATTTCACCTATCTCCCCAATGGGCAAGAATTCGAGCGTTTCCGGGTCTATCACAGCGACATAGGTATTGGGAATCGGTGGTCCTACAGAACCGATTTTCCTCTCCCGATAAGGGGATGTTGTATTTGTTACCGGCGATGTCTCACTTAGCCCGTATCCTTCAACGAGCTTTGTTCCTGTCAGTTTCTCCCATTTTCTGACAACCTCAGGAGCTATTGGTCCAGCTCCATTGTTTACATATTTCAAAGAGCTTAAATCGTAT
Organism: Archaeoglobus sp. JdFR-37; assembly: GCA_002010215.1. Lineage (GTDB taxonomy): Archaea > Halobacteriota > Archaeoglobi > Archaeoglobales > Archaeoglobaceae > JdFR-37. The sequence goes on along the minus strand of MTMY01000010.1, from coordinate 12,293 downwards.
TTCTTTATATCCGGATGATTCACAAGAGCTACAAATAGTGCAGGAGCACCCATGAGAACATGGGCTTTATATTTCTGAATCGCCTCCATGATTTCTACAGGGTCAAAGCGGGCGAAAACAATACCCACATTTCCATTGGCCAAGCCGCTTGTGAGGTCGACGGTCTGACCGTATATGTGGTACCATGGGAGTACGGCTATCCCTTTTACGACATCTATTCCCTCTCTTTCTTTCATTATGTCCAAAAAAGCCTTAGTCTGGTAAACATTTGCGACGACATTGTAGTGAGTCAGCATGGCCGCTTTCGGCAATCCTGTCGTTCCACCCGTATATTGCAGAACAGCAAGCTCTTCTTTCGGATCAATACTTATATCTGGAGGATTGGGTTCAGTATCGAGCAACTCATCGAAATAGTAAACTCCGTCATTTTTCTCAACCTCAGGTTTCCTACCCTGAAGATTTGCAACAATTACGTTTTTCAACCGTGTTTTATCCTTTGCCTCGGCAACATTCGGGTAGAGAGCATCAATCGTTACAATAGTTTCACTCTCACTGTCGTTCAATTGATACTCAACCTCTCTTGCCACGAATAGAGGACTTAACGCTGTAACTATTGCTCCAGACTTCATCGCACCATAATATGCAATTGCAAACTGTGGACAGTTTGGCATGTATAATGCAACTTTATCCCCCTTTTTCACCCCCAGATCAGCAAGTGCTGTGGCAAATCTGTCAATGGCATCTTTAAGCTCCCCATATTTGATTTCCCTTCCATAAAATATCATAGCAGTTCTATCTGAGAATTTCTCACAGGCTTTATCCACAAGCTCAAAGACTGGAATTTCGGGAATTTCAATGTCGATGGGGAGTCCATCTATCCATGACTTCTCAATCCAAAACCTGTTTTTGATAAATTCGGGTATATCTCGCATAATATCACCTCAAGATTTTCCAATCCATAATTATTGACCATTACTAAATTCATGTTTGTTTCATATTTAACGATTTCGATACCTATTTTTTTGAATAGGATGCGAAAAAATTAAATAAAATCATTAACAATTCGAGATTATGAGAACCAGTGAAGAATACCGGAACGACCTGTATAAAATGAAACCCAATATTTTCATTGGCGGAAAGAAGGTCGGCAGGGATGATTCAAGGCTTCAGGGTGGAATATATGTCATGTCTAAGACTTTCGATCTTGCTGAACATCCAGACTTTAAAGATCTCCTCACCACAAGGTCTCACCTTAATGGCAGGAAAATAAACAGGTTCACCCACGTTAATCAGTCCGCTGAAGACCTGCTTACAAAACAGGAAATGATAAGGAGTCTCTGTCACCTAGTCGGTGGGTGCATTCAGCGCTGTATGGGGTGTGACGCCATCAATGCCCTATCGGTGGCCACATATGCTGTAGATATGGAACATGGGACAGACTATTACAAGAGATTCACAGAATATCTTAAAGAATTTCAGAGCAGAGATTTGACAGCCGCGTGCGCTCAGACAGATGTTAAGGGGGATCGCAGCAAGAGACCTCACCAGCAAGACGATCCCGATATGTACGTCAGGGTTGTTGAAAAAAGGAGTGATGGAATTGTTGTGAGGGGAGCAAAGAATTGTATAACGATGTCTGCGATTGCTGACGAAATAATAGTGGTTCCCACGAGAGCCATGATGCCTGAAGATAAGGACTACAGCGTTGCCTTTGCTGTGCCAGCAGACGCTGAGGGAGTAAAGATTATTTCAAGGACATCCAGGCTGCGAGCTCCCCCAGGGCTAGAGATGCCCCAAGCCGAAATAGGAGATGATGAAGGTTTCATCGTGTTCGATGATGTCTTTGTCCCGTGGGATCGGGTCTTCCTGTGCGGTGAAAATAAATATGCGACGCTTTCAGCACACCTTTTCGCCCTATTCCACAGACACAGTTATACAGGATGCAAGCCCGCCACTACTGACATAATTATGGGCCTTGGGGCCTTGATTGCAGAATACAACAATGTCTACGACAGACACAATATCAGGGAGAAGCTTGTAGAGCTTGCTGCCACCGCAGAACTTGTCTACGCTGCAGGAGTAGCATCAGCCGTTCATGGAACAAAGACTCCGGCAGGGACATTTCTTCCAAACGAAATTTACGCAAACGTCGGCAGAAGGCATGCTGGACTTAACTACTACCACGAGCTGGAAATCCTTGCTGAATTGGCAGGTGGTCTGCCTGCAGCGCTGCCTTTTGCGGAGGACTTCCTGAATCCTGAAACAAGACCGTTCATTGAGAAGTACATAAAGAGAAGGTCCGACATTCCGGCTGAAAATGTCTACAGATGTCTGTTTGGGATATCAAACATTCTCTGCTCCTCCCTTGGAGGAGTTCAGGCTGTAGCTGGCGTCCACGGAGGAGGCTCTCCAGTGATGGAGGATATTGCCATCTGGAGGAGCTATGATTTCGAGAAGAGGAAGAACATAGCGAAATACCTCGTTGGGATAAAGGAGTGAGGTGATATCGTGAGTTATGAAATTTTAATGGAAAAACTTGGTTTTCCGAATTCCCAGCTGCTTAGAAGTATTCTCGAATACCTCATGAGCGAGGAGGAGTCAAAAGTGGTTGCTGCACTACCTGGAAGCGTTTCAGAAATAGCTGAAAAGCTGGGGATGGATGTTCAGAGGGTTAAAGAGGTTCTTGAGAATCTTTTCTACAAAGGAGTCGTTATTCCAAAAGATTTTCAGAAAAGAGACTATTATAGATTTGTAAGGGATATTATTCAGCTTCACGACGCGTCACTTGCCTCACAGCACATGAACGATCCAGAATTTGCAAAGCTCTGGAAAGAGTTCGGACACAAGGAGATGAACCCACAAGTTGGCAGGATATTAGCAGAGAGAGGTGTGAAATTCTGGAGAGTTGTGCCAGCTTATGCTGCGATAAAAGACCTGCCAGGAGTATTACCGTACGAGAATATCAAAGAGATGGTAAAAGTTCAGGAAAAGATTGCAGTAGTCCCGTGCTCTTGTAGGAACGTTACGAGACTTGCATCCAACGGCTGTGAGTTCACAGATGAGTCTAAAACCTGGCATTGCCTTCAGTTTGGCAGAGGGGCAGAGTACGTTATCACAAGAGGTTCTGGCAGAGAAATATCGGTTGAGGAGGCTCTTCGGATCATTGACGAGGCCGAGAAGGACGGGCTTGTTCACACATGGGCAAACACCTCAAAAATTGTAGACCCTATTGTAACGGTTAATTGCAACTGCTGCGGTGATTGCTGTGAATTTTTCCTGTCATCAAAGGCTGCGAATGTACCTCTGGGAGTGCAGCTCGAAAAGAGCAGGTATGAGGCTCACGTCAATGAAGAAGCTTGCACGGGTTGTCAGACCTGCGTTGAGAGATGCCACTTCGATGCAATAGAAATGTACAGGCCCGAGGGCAGCAAGAAGTTTAAGGCTAAAGTAATTCCTGAGAAATGCTTCGGCTGTGGCGTTTGTGTGGTTGGCTGCACTCAGGAAGCGATTGAGTTGAAAGCCGTTAGGCCGCCTGAACACATACCAAATGGAGGGTGAATTATTATGAATATTGATGAAATAAAAAATGTTGCAGTTCTCGGAGCAGGGGTTATGGGTCATGGAATTGCTGAGGTCTGTGCGATAGCAGGTTATAATGTTACAATGAGGGACATCAAGCAGGAATACATCGACAGAGGAATGAGAATGATTAAAGAGAGCCTTGAGAAACTGGAAAAGAAGGGTAGAATAAAGAGTGCAGAAGATGTCCTCTCAAGGATAAAACCAACTACCGAACTTGATGAGGCCATACGGGGTGCAGACCTGATTATCGAGGCAGTTCCTGAGATTTTTGAGATAAAGGAAGAAGTATTCAAGGAGTGTGACAGGATTGCAAAGCCAGAGTGCATTTTTGCCAGCAACACCTCGACTATGAAAATTACAGACCTTGCAAAAGCAACAAACAGACCAGAGAAGTTTGCCGGCTTACACTTCTTCAATCCGCCGGTGCTTATGCAGCTGGTGGAAGTGATAAGGGGTGAAAAGACAAGTGATGAGACAATGCAGGTACTAGTTGAATTTGTCAGAAGAATTGGAAAGACTCCTGTGAGAGTTGAGAAAGACGTCCCCGGTTTCATTGTAAACAGGGTGACCGCTCCTGGTGGAGTTTTGCTGATGTCTATAATTGAGAAGGGGATTGCCGCTCCAGAAGAAGTTGACGCCAAACTGAAGAAAATTGGGTTGCCGATGGGGCCTTTTGAGCTTATGGATTATACTGGGGTGGATGTATTCTATAATGCAATGAAATACTATGCCAAAACGATCAGCCCCGACTACGAACCGCCAGAGGCTTTAGAGAAGATGATTAAAGAGAATAAACTTGGACAAAAAACCGGCAGGGGATGGTACGACTGGAGTACTGGAAGGCCGCAAATTGATCTGAGCAAGGCAACTGATAAGGTAGACCCACTCGACTTCCAAATTGTTGAAATTAATGAGGCGGTCAAGCTTGTTGAAATGGGTGTGGCAACTCCTGAGGACATAGATACGGCTGTAAAACTTGGCCTAAACAGACCCGCCGGACCATTTGAAATCGCCAAGAACTTAAGTGAGGAGCAAATGGTAAAGAGACTCGAAGAACTTGCTAAACAATTTGGAAAGAGGATTTTTGAACCCGCTGAAACACTAAAAGCTGGGAAACTCAAGGAGATGCTTGGTAAGAATAAGTCTGATAAGGGGGGGTTTAAGACTTTAAAGATAATAAAGGATCCCGAAACGAAGGTTACAAAGCTCGTACTGAACAGACCGGAAAGGTTGAACGCTATTTCTCCTGAAATGCTGGAAGAACTCGACGAGGCCATAACACTGCTCTGGAATGATGAAGAGACTAGAGTTATAGTGGTCACTGGAGCCGGAGACAGGGCTTTCTCGGCGGGAGCAGATTTGACGGCCATGACAGCCCACGTTTTCGAATTCCTAGAACGTACAAGAAAGGGTGAAAGGATTTTCAGGAGGCTCAGTGAAATCCCAAAGCCAGTAATTGCTGCTATAAATGGTTATGCCTTGGGTGGTGGACTTGAAATTGCCATGTCATGCGATATCAGGCTAGCTAAAAAATCTGCAGTTATCGGATTGCCCGAAGTGACGCTTGGCCTAATTCCGGGGTGGACCGGATCACAGAGGCTGGTTAAGCTTATAGGAATAAGTAGGGCGATGCAACTCGCTTTAACAGGGGAAAGGATTACGGCTGAGGAGGCTGAGCGTTATGGATTGATAAACAAAGTCTTTGACGATGATAGTTTCGAAGAGGAGGTTATGAAATACGCTAGAGATATTGCCGAGAGGTGTGCTCCGATAGCTGCGGCGATTATAAAGAGGCTTATTAACAAAGGTGGCGAGGTTCCAATGGATGTAGGCCTGGAAATGGAGAGCTTTGGAGCTGGCATTGTATTTTCGACTGAAGACCTCAGGGAGGGCATTTCCGCATTCCTGAGAAAGGAGAAGCCTAAATTTAAAGGGAGGTGATATCTTGGAAGACGTGGTTATAGTCGATTATTTAAGGACTGCCTTCTCAAGGTCAAGACCAAAACAGCCGGAGAGAGATGTATTTAACAATCTGAGAATGGACGATGCCGCTGCGTTGCTAATCAAAGAACTGATAAAGAGGACAGGAATAAAAGCTGAGGAGATTGATGAGGTCATCTTTGGATGTGCACTTCAGGTTGGAGAACAGTGGATGTATGGGGGAAGAGGAATTGGTCTTCTCGCAAATCTCCCTGAAAATGTACCTTGTCTGGCAGTAGACAGGCAGTGTGGGTCTTCCATGTCTGCGATTCACACTGGCACTATGGAAATCATGACGGGGAATTCAGAAATTGTTATTGCTGGCGGAATTGAACACATGACTCACGTTCCTATGCACGATAATCCACATATAGAATACAATTTAAGGTTTCTCCAGGATTCGGAACTGAAACATTGGGAGATGGAGATAGGCATGGTCATGGGCTTGACAGCTGAGAAGCTTTTTGAGGAAGCAGGATACCTCACAAGAGAGGATTTGGATAAATGGGCATTGAGGAGTCACCAGCTAGCTACTAAAGCTCTCAACGAGGGTTACTTTAAGGGTGAAATTTTGCCTGTAGAGGTAACATTGGCAGACGGGAGCAGGGCCGTTATAAAACAGGATCAGAGTATAAGACCTGACACGAGCCTTGAGAAGTTAGCATCACTCCCCCCAGCTTTCAAGCCAGACGGCGTTATTACTGCTGGGAACTCCTCTCCACTAAATGCGGGAGCTACGGCTTTGGTGTTGATGTCTAAAAGAAAAGCGAAAGAATACGGGCTCGAAGCAATCGCAAAAGTAAAGTCAATGGCTTGGGCGGGAGTCCATCCGGCAGTAATGGGGAAGGGGCCAGTTCCAGCAAGCAGAAAGGCGTTAGAAAAGGCCGGGTTAAGAGTAAATGATATCGACTACTGGGAGATAAACGAGGCATTTGCCGTCGTAACGCTTTATGCCATTCACGAATTAGGCATTGAGCCAGAAAGGGTAAATGTAAAAGGAGGAGCTATTGCAATAGGTCATCCGCTGGGAGCGACCGGAGCAAGGCTTGTAGGTACCCTCGCAAGAATACTGAATGAAAACGAGGCGGATTACGGTTTGGCGACAGCATGCATTGGGGGCGGACAGGGAATAGCTACGGTAATCGAGAGGGTTTAACCTCATCGAAGTGCAATCGTAAAACAAGCGGCTAGCATAAGGGGTTGGGATTGTCAGTGTGTCAGTGTGGTGTTACGATAAATCCCACCTTTTATGGAAGGTATAGATGAGTCTTTAACTACAATTTTTTACAAAAGTGCAAAAATGACGGAGATGTTCAGGAGGAAAAAGGTAGTGAAGTGAGGCAAGGAGATGTCTGGGATTGGGTGAAGAATTGTTTCCGGTCAGGTTTTCATGATTTACAGTTCTAAAATGGTGGAATAAAATAAAAATTCAACAAACAGTAAAGAATGGCTGTAAATACCGGAGTAAGGAATACTGGAACGGCTGGAGTGCTCTTCAATTGGTCTATTAACCATTTCATATAATTATAAAATATAGTGGTATTTACTATGAACTCGATACTCACACCAGCACAGACGAAAATACTGCAGGCCGTTGTGGGCATATACTCCGAAAAATCAGAAGCTGTTAAAAGCGAGGAGATTGCTAGGTTAATCAACAGCACTCCTTCCACTGTTAGATCTCAAATGCAAGTCCTTACGTCTCTCGGTCTTGTAGAAGGCGTTCCCGGGCCGAAAGGAGGGTATAGGCCAACATACAAGGCTTATGAAGTCCTCTTTTCAGGAACTCTTAAAAAGGCATTAAAAGTGTTTATCAGAGGTAGGAAAGGCAATGTTAAAATTGAGAGGGTAATCCTGACTGCTTTAAGCGATCCAAAAAAACGTGAAGCAGTAATCAAGTTACGACAGAAAGCAAATTTGTCGAAAGGCGATAGAATACGTATCGTTTATGCAGAGCAACTTGTAATCGATGGGACAGTTTCTGGGCTTAGCGAGGATGAGATAATTATCGACATTGAACAGGTGATTGCATATCCTAAAGAAGCTGTAGGCTCTGTAGCATCACCTTTCGTGTTAATCGACTCAAAACTTACCATCAAAGATGCTGCAAGCATTCTTTTAAAGCAGGGAGTTTACAGCGGTGTTGTTGTAGAGGAATATAATGCTACTGGCATTCTCACCCTTGAACATATTGCAAGAGCTGTTGCGGATGGGAGAACGGAGTGCAAGGTTAGCGAGGTTTGTGCAGATTTGGTGATTGTCGATAGTAGGAGACCGATTGGCGAAGCTATCCAGTTATTGGATAAGAATTCTAGAGTCCTGATTGTTGTGGAAAACGGGAGGTTTAAAGGAATTGTTTCAGAAAATGATTTGCTTGTATCGGTTCTTCAATGGTTGAGCTAAAAATTTTACATTTTAGACTTTGTTCTAAGAAATACCTAGGTTGAACAAATAAATTTAAAAAACTAATATTTACGGTTACATTAGTGGGTGCCTCCTCACAGTGCCAAGAACCGATGGTATTCTTCCCGTCAAAGACCTTCCGATAATCTCTAGTTCTATTTCTCTTGTCCCCTCATATATTTCGAGAATTCTCACGTCCCTGTACATTCTGGAAATTGCCTGCTCGCCCATGAACCCATATCCACCATGGATTTGCAGTGCTTCGTTGACTATTTCTTGGGCTACCCTGGCTGTATAATATTTGGCCATTGCAGTAAGACCGGGATCGGGTATTCCCTGCCTGTCTTGGAAATAAGCCGCTTGATAGGCTAATAACCTTGCTGCTTCAAGTTTTGTTCGCATTTTTGCGAGCTTTTCCAGCGTAACCTGAAACTCTATGAGTTTGCTCTCAAATACTTCCCTATTCTTCGCATATTCAAACGCGAGTTCGAAAGCGCCCCTAGCAATCCCAACAGCCTGAAAAGCTACAGGAATGCGAGTGACGTTAAAGAATGTCATAGTCTGATAGAATCCCTTGCCCTCCTCACCAACCAGATTATCCTTAGGCACTCTGACATTCTTGAACACAACTTCAGCAGTATCGCTCGCTCGAATTCCAAGCTTATTGGTCAGTTTCCTTGCTTCTAGACCGGGTGTGTCTTTTTCGACAATAAATACGCTCATTCCGTGGTGCCTCTTAGGAGGATTGGGGTCGGTTCTGGCGAGGACGATGTAGTAGTCAGCGATACCTCCATTGGTTATGAACATCTTTGTGCCGTTTATCACGTACTCATCGCCATCCTTATCCGCTCTCGTCTTTATGCCGGCAACATCGCTGCCAGCATGCGGCTCAGTGTAGCAAGCACAGCAGATAGCTTCTCCTTTTGCGAGAGGTGGGAGATATCTCTTCTTCTGTTCTTCTGTTCCGAACATTATTATTTGCTCTGAGCCAAATGTCGTTGAAGTTATCTGTGCGAGCCCTCCGTCTACTCGCCAGAATTCTTCGACGACCAAGCATGAATCTAGGATCCCTAATCCCTGACCACCATACTCCTCGGGTATATTTATCCCGATAAATCCAAGCTTTGCAGCCTTCTTCCATAATTCAAAAGGAAACTTCTCTTCTCTGTCACACTCTTCAGCATAGTTTGGAAATTCTTTTTCTGCAAAATCCCTTGCAGCATCTCTAATGGCTCTTTGCTCGTCTGTCAGAAGAGAATCCACAATCATTTTCTACCACCTTTTTAATCATTAATTAAAACAATATTAAAAGATTTCGGATATTATGAAATCACAAAGGAATCGATGTAAAATATACGAAAAATTGCCTCATGGTAACATCCAGCAATCCTCGCTACAGCCTTCCAAATTATGTTGAGTGTGCCTGAAATCATAATGTTCTTCTGAAATTTAGCAGTGGCGACTTGTTACCTTATTACAATGAGAAAAATAATAAGAGCGTTATGCATATTCTACGAAAGAGTTATATAATATCATTATTACTCATTACAAATTGGGTGGCTAAGATGTTTGTTGACAACCCCACCAGAAGAGAGTTTCTTAAATTCGTAGGAGCAGGGGCTGCTTGGATAATGTTTAGTGGCTGTGTTCAGCAGCCAAAGCCTAAGCCCACTCCTGTGCCAGTTCAAACGACTCCGAAACCGGCACCGAGGGAACTTAAGCTCGGATATATAGCTTTCAGAACCGGACCAGCTGCTGCATTTGGCGAACCTGCACACAAAACCATTGATTACCTCGTTGAACAGGTAAACGCTGCAGGAGGAATCGCTGGAGCGAAAATTAAGGTTATACACGAAGATCAGGGCACGATTTCTGACACAGTTGAGAAGGCAAAGAAACTTTGCCTGCAGGACAAAGTAGATCTGATATCTGGGATCCCCGGGACCCCGTACGCACTCGCCGTAGCACAGGTTGCTGAGGAGAACAGCACCATGTTCTTCATTAATCAAGCAAGACCGTCATATGGGGCATGGAAAGACCCTGAAGACCCAACGAAGGGCAGAATGGACTGGGTTTTCAAAGTTACTAACACGACCACATCCCATGCCGTGCAGGCGGCGTATCTCTGCAAGGAGCTGTTCCCGGAGGTGAAAGTGATAGCCCAGATACATCAGGACTATGCATACGGTTACGACAATTATGAGATTTTCACTGCTGCGATAAAAAAACTGAAACCCGACGTAGAAATTCTCGACCCATTATATCCAAAGCTCTTCACTCCAGACTACACGCCCTACGTAACTGAACTACTAAATATGAAGCCGGATTTCATCTTTACGAGCCTCTGGGGAACAGATTTTACGCGATTTATCGATCAGCTACTTCCCTACGGACTTCTTAAGGGGACTGGAGGGGAGACCGTTCTTTGTGGCTACTGGGACTTCTACCCAGCTATTGGTAGAGAGATCCCGGTTTTCGGACATCCACAGCCAGCAAATCAGGGATCTGTCACTTTTCCTGAATTTCGTCAGATTGTTTTGGATCTAATGAACAATTATCAGGTGTATATGATTGGAGCTGTGGCGGATGCAATAGCCACATTCTACGCATGGAAGCAAGCAATAGAAAAAGCCTACGAAGAAAAGGGAGAGTTTCCAACAAACGATGAGATAAGAGATGCAATGGAGAATCTTGGGAAAATCTCAACGCCTTACGGTGATGGAACAATGAGAAAAGAGGATCACAGGGTGCTATGGGAAGCGAGACCGGGAATAGTGGCGAAGGACACCAAAGGATGGGGGCTGCCGTATATTCAAGACCCTGAACTTGTTCTTGAGCCTGATAAGGTCGAACCACCAGCATTCAAGAAGGGTCCAGACTGGATAGCAACGTGGTAGAACTATAGTCCAAATTGTCGATAGTCTGGCAGCGGGGAAGTTTGCAAGTAAGGGGAGCGTGAGTTCGCTAAAACTTTCACGTCACATAGAGGTATCTAAATGGGATTGGATAGGCGCCATTTGGTGAAACTCTTTATGACGTTTTGTTTTAGAGCCCATCCAGTCTAGATGTATCACTATGTAATTTTTCAAGTAGCTGTTCAATTTTTTTAATCCTTATATCATAATTTTTGATAAGATCTTCAAATCTTTTAGACGACAAAATCACATCGGTCAATTCTTCAGAGATTTTCAATGGAGTAATATGTTTAGCTTTAAAGTTAAGTTGAACCAAGTCCCATCTGCTATAATGTCCAATACAATCAAAATAGGCTTTTGTAGCCAGTCTCTCTTCTGGATCAAGTTCAGCGTAAACGATGGTTTCTTCATCAAATATTGGGTCGACTATATACAGTCCTGAGGGATTTACCACTGCACTCCCTCCGGCTGCGATGTCGAACGAACCCTCGGGTAAAACGTCAGACGGAAGGTACAGATTGGCACTGAGCACAAAGGTTTGGGTCTCAAAAGCAAATTCACGAATCGCAGAATCTATATCACAAGCTACAAGCTTGTCTTTTTCAGGATCGAAACGTCTTTTGTTTGCTGTATGTTTTTCTGCAACCCAATAACCCGGCCATACTGCAGCATGTATCTCTTCACCCATTAGAGCAAGAAGTGATTTTATAGGTGTCATATGGTTTTCGTAGCAGATCAAACCTCCCACAACGCCTATATCAGTTGAGTAGGTATTAAGATCCGATCCATCTCCCATCCCCCAAACCATCCTTTCTCCATGTGTGGGCATCAATTTCCTATGTTTACCAAGCAATTCACCATTTGAATCTATAAATAAGAGGGTATTGTAAAGTGTAGTACTCCCAGGTAAAGTGTCCATCTCACTGACACCAATAATCGCTACTACACCTGCATCTCTGGCAGCTTCACACAAGTTCTCCGTATCATCAGGTATCTTTACCGAATTTCTTTGGTACTCTACCATATATTTAGCCCACTTAGATCCCGGCGTGACACTTCTCCAGTATGGATAGCCAGGCACAAATGTCTCGGGGAATACAACCAGTTTAGATCCTTCTTTTCCGGCTTTCTCTATTGCATCGCATGCTTTATCGATTGTACCCTCTTTATCCATATACTCTGGGGATATTTGAGCTATTGCTATCTTAACCGGTTTATTAAGCTCCATACTCACCAACCTTTTGAGTTTTTGACATTAAAAATTCTTTTTTATTTTTAATTACAATTCCTGGCCTGCAAATTTAAATCATCTACCTGAAATGCCCAATCACCTCATCTATCAGCGCATAGGAGCTTCTGACCTTGCTGGCATCGCCGAAATAGGTCAGGTTCCAGATCACTATGTGCTCAACT
>MTMY01000014.1 GCA_002010215.1 Archaeoglobus sp. JdFR-37 | reverse complement strand
AGGCCAATCTCGAAACAGCTTACGGCGGTTATCCAGTTGGAGCCCTAGCAATTGGTTTGGCGGTGATAGTTGCTGGAATGCTTGTTTCTGCTGCGCTTTCTTTGAAGGGGAGAGATGAGGAAGCAGCAGAGGCAGAGGCAGAAGAGAAGGAAGTTAAGGAAGAGGTGGTCTGATGTCTGCCGAAAGCGTTGCAATGGCCATCTTCGGCTTCGCAGTGCTCTATGGAGGGCTAGCGTATTTCTTGAGGGTGGCGATGAGGGAGAGAGGGCTTTGAGTACAAGGGGTGTTTATTAAATATCCTCACTCTTTTTTATTTTTCTGGATAAAAAATAGATGATCACGTTACAACGTTTTTCGGACTTCCTGACAGGAAAGCTTTGATATTCTCAATCGTTACCTCAAGTCTTCTTTCTAGAGCTTCTTGAGTGTAGTAACCAACGTGTGGAGTTAGAATCGTGTTTTTAGCGTCGAGGATTGCGTAATCTGGTGGTAAAGGTGGCTCCATGTCAAAAACGTCAAGACAGGCAATTATCCTTCCCTTTTCAAGCTCTTCAACCAGTGCTTCAGTGTCGATAACTTTCCCTCTTGCAGCATTCACGATTACTGCTCCATCTTTCAGTAAAGCCAGTTCTTTTGATCCAATCATCTTCTCGGTCTCCTTATTTAGAGGCACATGAATACTGACGATATCGCTTTCTCTGAGAAGCTCTTCTAAAGGCACGTACTTTACTCCATTCTTCACCAGCTCCTCTTTCTCAGTCCTGGAATATGCCAGGACGTTCATTCCAAAAGCTAGGGCAATTTCGCAGACTCTCTGCCCTATCTTACCCGTTCCAATCACGCCCATGGTTTTGCCGAAAAGCTCCCTTCCCATCAACCCCTGATTCCCCCTGCCCTCTCTGACAGCTCTGTCACACTCCAGAATCTTCCTCATGGCTGCTATAACCAGTCCAAACACAAGCTCCGCAACCGAATGCGTCGAATACTCGGGGACGTTGCAGACGGTTACCCCAAGCTCCCGGCACTTCTCAATATCCACGTGGTCGTAGCCGGTGAACGACACTGCGATCATCTTTAGATTGTCGAGCTTATCCAGAACCTCAGCAGTAATGGGTGTGTTCACCAGCACCGCGATGTCCGCCCCTTTGCACCGCTCAAGAACCTCCTGCTGGCTTTCGGGCTTGGTGTCGTACAGCTCAACTTCACAGTTCAAGGAGCTGAATCTCTCCAAAACGAGCTCCCGGGGCAGTTGAAGCGGTTCTATAATGGCAACTTTCATAGGTGTAAATATACAAGGAAACCATTAAACCTTTTGTTTGAGCCGCTGTCGAGATAACAAACAGTAAGAAAAGGATTTAATAGAGGGAAATCATCTATAAGTAGAGGTCGAAAAATGCCGGTTGTAATAATCCACCTTTCTCCTGAAACCAAACCCTCTGATCAGTTAGCAAAGGATGTTCATGAGGCTGTTGCAGACGTTCTTGGTATAAGTCAGGAACACGTCTATGTGATGGTGTGCAATTCAGCATCCACTCGGTGGGTTCACGAAAGCTGTGACGCAAATTTCGTATTTGTGGAAATTTTCATGTTTTCCGGAAGGAGCGATGAGATGAAGGAAAAGCTGTTCAGCAGACTTACAGAAATCATCGCCAGGCACACAAAAGTTGGCGGGAGAGATATACTCCTGAATTTAATTGAATCAGACAGAAATAACTGGGCGAGAGATGGGGTTCAGATGTCAAAGGTTAGCTGAATGCCTATTGTTCAGTATTTCTTTTTTATCACAATAGGTCAATATTTCCGTAAGATTTAAGGTTGGTTTGCCTGAAAAAGACCATGGTTAAGGTTCTGGTTGCTTTCCCCCTTGATGAGAAATACATGGCGCAGATAAAGGGAATAAGTGGCGTCGATGTGGTAAAGGCCACAGAACCCGATGAAATTCTGAAGGAGATAGAAGATGCCGAAGTTCTCTTCAGCAACAAAATAACTCCAGAGCTGTTTAGTAAGGCTAAGAAGCTCAGGTGGATTCAGTCCCCCTATGTTGGTGTCGATTCGCTGTTAATAGAAGAAGTGAAGAAAAGTGAGGTCATCGTAACTTGTTCCAGAGGAATACACGCATCTCAAGCTTCAGACCACGTCTTTGCTCTCATACTCGCCTTCGCCCGGAAGCTTCCAGAGCTCTTGGAAGACCAGAAGAGGAAGGTGTGGAAAGTAAGGCACCCCATTCCCTTTGACCCTCTTGACGAGCTTAAAGGGAAAACTCTCGGCATTATTGGCTTAGGCGCAATAGGCAGAGAGATAGCCAGAAAGGGAAAGTGCTTCGGTATGAGAGTTATAGGCGTAAAAAGAAACCCCTCAGAAGTGGAGCATGTGGATGAAGTGTATGGTATGGACAGTGTGAATGGCGGTGAAAATGGCATGGAGAAAGTGCTGAGAGAGTCTGACTACCTTGTTCTCTGCGTCCCCCTGACACCAGAAACGACCAACCTGATAGGCAGAGAAGAGCTTAGGAAAATGAAAAGGACTGCTTACCTGATAAACATTGCCAGAGGAGAGGTTGTGGATGAAGATGCGTTAATCACGGCCCTGAAAGAGCGGTGGATTGCTGGCGCAGCTTTAGACGTTGCAAAAACTGAACCGCTGCCGAAAACATCTGAGCTTTGGGAGCTCGACAACGTCATCATAACTCCCCACGTTGCGGGTTCAACGCCCTACTACTGGGAGAGAGCTACGGCAATTTTCGCTGAGAACCTGAGGAGGTTTCTGAGGGGTGAGGAACTTATAAATGTGGTTGATAAGGAGAAAGGATATTGATTTTTTTAATTTTATTAAATTGAGATAGGAGCTAAAACCTATGATTCAGAATTCAGTAAACTCCCTGGCTATCTGAAGCAATCTCGGGATCACTTCCTCAATTACCCTTTTATCAGGAACCACAAAGGCATAAATCACTCTGGTGGACGGAGTAACGGATATGTGCTTTACCTTATCCACCGGAAGGCCGCTGAGGTGTTTTAGCAATTTATCCTTATCCCTCCTTTTCTTGTAGAAAACCTGAAACTCAGCTCCATTTATAGCCACAACTTCGCTGAGATACTCTATCTCATTATCTATGCCCTTGCTAAGTCTGTACGTCCCTTTTTTGATTGCATGAACATCCCCCTTCACAGCATGGCGGCTCCTGACTACAAGAAAAAGCCTGTCTCCTCCAAGCGTAACTTTAGATACAGGAAGGTACATTATGCTGTGTCTAGGTAAAAGAGTGAGCGTTGCCTCAATCTTCTCAACAATGGGGTCATCAACTTCATACTCAACTTTAAACCCAATATATCCTCCAAGCCACGTATAAAGTTGATCTTTTGGCTTTACAACCTCCTCAAGTGTCTCTGCAACGTTTCTCATCAGCACTAAGTTCAGCTTTCTGCCGTAGAAGAACTGAAGGGTTGCAACTCCCGCAAAAATCACTAGGATGGCAAACAGGTTGGACAAGTCAAAGGAAAATGACAGGCCAAACAAATCAGCCACGCTTAGCCCTCCCCATGGATGAGATTGGTGGAGCTTTCCACAATTCTGTACTTCATACCTGTTCCGCGGAGAACCCTCTCCATCCTCCGGATAATCGCTCCCACTACCATCCAGGCTATTGGTGCACATGCCTTGCAGCTTGGCATGGCCTTGTTGAAGTTGACGTAAACCGTAATGCCGTTGCTTTGAACTTCAACCCCGCTGACTAGCCCAAGATCAACTATGCTGGATCCAGTTTCAGGATCCTCAACTTTTTTCAGGAGCTCAAGGATTTCCTCAGCCTTCACATCAGCTCTCACGATTTCACCTTCACCATTTTCACTTTTTTCTTTAACGCTTTCTTAACTTTCCTTCATTTTTACTCTTAATTCAAAACACTCCCAACCACTTCCGATATCTTCTTCAGCTGTTCCACACCTCTTGGAGGTTCTTCGAGGAGCGGAATTCTGATCGCCTCACCCATACTCTCTATCTCTCTTGTAACCTCATTTTCTCCTGAGAATTTATTCAGGATTATCCTTGACATGTCCAGCCCAAAGCTTTTCAACGCTTCAATTGCCCTCCGCCCTTCGAACAAGGAGAGAGGCTCGGGATTTGTCACAAGGACTATGGAGCATTTCTGGGACAGAAATTCTTTTACAAGCTCCATCTTCTCCTTCTTATCCTCCAGCTCCTTCATTACTGGGTCCTCTTCCTCATCAACTGGAATGCTTACTTCCTTGCCTTCGATCACCACACATTTCCTACCGGTTATGCTCTCTATTGCTCTCCTTCTCCCCAATATGTCCTTTCTCAGCTCCATGAGTTTCTCTATCCAGATAAGGGCAGTGTAGGGTAGAGTTAGAACCTTTATCGTTAAGCCGGTGGGAGGCATGTCCAGGATGATGTAATCATATTCTTCAGAAATGAGGTTTATCAGACCCTCAAGGATGCTGTATTCTTCTATTCCAGGAGAGTACTTAAGTGAGTCAACGTATCTATCGAGATTTAGCACCTTTAAGTAAGAGTACATGTCCTTAATCTTGCTGACCGTTCTCTCCAGATATTTTTTGGTCAGGAGGTCGGTATCCACCTCCATGGCGTAAAGGTTCTCTTTGATAATCTTTGGCTTCCCTGATAGCTCCACTCCATAGACATCACCAAGATTGTGGGCTGGATCAAGAGATGCAATTAGTGTTTTGCCCTTATCTGACAGTTTTAAGGCAAGAGCAGCACTGCAAGTGGTCTTCCCCACTCCTCCTTTCCCGATAAAGATAAATCCCTTTTTCATACTTCCACTGCCCTCTGAAATTATAACTCAAAAAATTCTGCAATCTGGCCAAGGGGGTCGTCTGCCCTCTCAGCAGTAATCCCCAGCACATAAAGCTCTTTCGCAACGTAAGGCATCAATTCAAGGCTCAGAAAAGCAGGAGGGGCAGGTATTCCGATATAACTTCCAAATAAAAGAAGGGAAAAAATATTCTCAAGCTCTCTCTCCTCTATTTTGATGAATTCCACTGACCTGCTCTTGAATCCTTGGCTGAAACCTTCAAAAAATTTGAGGATGTTGTTAATGACTTGGTGTAGCCTCATGTTCATTATGCTCGCATCCTTATGCTGGAGCAACTTCCGGCACTTCAGTTCTCACAGCTTTGCTGAACTCATAGAGTAGCATCAAAGCCAGCAAAAGCTCTATGGCAACGATTGTAAACACTGGAGGCGAAGGAACCACAACGACAATGAACCATATGTAGGCAAGTGTGACTGTCACCCACAGGAATAGGGCTGGTGCAAGCACTAGGTACCTCATCACCCCCTTCACTGCTAGGACATTTCTAACCCATAGACCAGCAGTCATCAAAGCAATTGCTGCCAGCATCTGGTTTGCTCCTCCAAAGGCAGGCCATATAATCGTCCAATTTCCGGTGGCAGCAAGACCGATACCTATCAACGCTGCAACGATTGATGCCACCCACCTGTTGCTCAGCATGTTCCTCGTGGATTCATCCTTAACAACTTCTGCCACTATTTCACTCCAGGTAAACCTTGCAAGTCTGTTGGTGGTGTCGAGGGTTGTAAGAGCGAAAGCAGAAACCCAGAGCCCTGCAAAAACCGTTCCAACTGTGACATCTACGCCAAAGGCATCCTGCCATCCCATGCCGTAGCTCTGAGCGAAGATGCCTACTTTTCCAAAGCTTTTCAGCATGGCAGCCACATACGTTGTACCCATGTATGTGGGATCGCTTAGCTTTGCAACCTCTATTCCTGCCTCTGCCAGTTTGGATGCAGCCTGAGACAGTAGGGACATTCCATATGCTGCTATGGATGTCACGACGAGGGTTGAAAGGAAGCCCTCTGTAAGCATACCGCCATATCCAATTGTCAAGCCGTGAAGCTCGTTGGCAAGCTGTTTAGATGTTGTGCCTGATGCCACGATGGAGTGGAAGCCTGAAAGAGAGCCGCACGCAATCACGAGAGGAATCACTGGCCAGAAAGGTGATGGTTTTCCGCCAACGACAGTTGCTGAGAACATGGTGTAAGCTGGCCATGTTATCTCTTTGTTCACAAGAAGGAAGGCAAGACCACCTGCCAGCAAACCGAACCAGAGTATCCAGGCGTTCAAATAGTCTCTGGGCTGCAGCAGTATCCAGACAGGCAAAGATGCAGCTATGATTATGTAGACAAAAAGGACTCCGTACCACTGGTTTGCCGTCAGGGAAAGGGGATACTGGAATCCAAGCCAAATGCTTATCACCAGCATCACTAAACCCACAGCCGTTGATGGAACCATTCCTATCCTGATTCTGTACATAAGAAAGCCTACCACCAGTGCGGACACTATGAATAGTATGGACGCCGTCGCCACCTGGGGAGTCTTCACAAAGATGGATGTTATAACTGCTGCAAAGGCTGCAACAACCAGAATCAGGACGAAATATATGAACACTTGGAACGTCAGTGATGTTCTTCTGCTCATCACCTTACCCGAGATCCACTGGATGCTTCGCCCATCATATCTGACAGATGCCATGAGAGAAAGGTAGTCGTGGACTGCTCCAAGCAGGACGTTTCCCAGCCAGATCCAAGCCAAGCCGAGAAGCCAGCCCCAGGCCATTGCCATAACAGGCCCGACTATTGGTGCTGCTCCAGCAATGGATGCGAAGTGGTGGCCAAAGAGGACTGGTCTGTCTGCCGGGACGTAATCAACTCCGTCATACAATCTCTTCGCCGGTGTTTCTTTGTTCGGATCTGCCTTTACTATTTCTCTTTCCAGTTTTCTTCCGTAGGTCAGGTAAAGGACTACGTAAATCAAAAGTCCCAGACCTATCACCATAGTGGTTGTCAGAGCCATCTTCTCTAACCTCCAGATTTTTTAAACTGGCCTAAACTAACAACGCCACAATTAATCATTTGAAAAAATATTTAAAAATACCCTTGACTATGGTCAAATTATCAGCTTGCTAAATTTATATTAAAAACATAATTTACTTTAATCACAACTTGGGTTCAGTTCCTCCAAGATAAAATAAAAAGCAAAAGTTTTTGAGTCTTAAAATTCCAATTGGCTACGAATGAAAAAACCGCCCCTACGAGCAAGGCACCTGATGCTGCTGGCAACTCTTGTGGGAGTGATTTCAGGGTTAGGGGCTATTGCACTCTATATCCTTATTGACATTTCCTCCCAGTTCTTTCTAGAGGGCCTCGATACTTACACTCCACCGAAGCCTGGCGGAGAATTGGCTCTCTTTGAGGTACACTTTGATTACGCCTCTATCCCCCTCTATCTCCTTCCAGCCATAGGAGGGGTTCTAAGCGGTCTTCTGGTTTACAGTCTCGCTCCTGAGGCTGAGGGCCATGGTACTGATGCTGTCATCAGGGCATTCCATAGGATGAGGGGGGAAATAAGGGGTAGGGTTCCTATTGTAAAGGCTCTTGCAACAGCAGTTACAATAGGCAGCGGAGGAAGTGCTGGAAGAGAAGGGCCAATAGCCCAGATCGGTGCAGGCTTTGGCTCATTTCTTGCCTCACTGTTCGATCTTTCAGACAGAGATAAGAGAGTGCTGGTAGTATGTGGGATGGCTGGAGGCATAGGGAGCATATTTCGATCACCATTTGGCGGGGCTATTTTCGCAATTGAAGTACTTTACAAGAGAGATTATGAAGTTGAAGCAATGATCCCCGCCTTCACGTCGTCAATTGTGGCGTATACCGTATTTGAGGTCATATTCGGAAGGTTAACAGGAACACCTTTTGGAAGCCATACAATATTTTCCACACCCCAGATGAGTATAAGTTCTGCTTGGGAGATGTTCATTTACCTCCTTCTCGGTTTAGTAGCAGCAGGCATAGCCATAGGATACATTAAAGTATTCTATTTCATCCACAACCTCTTCAAGAGGCTAAAGATCACCCCGTATATGAAGCCAGTTATTGGAGGCATTCTTACGGGCATAATAGCAATATTTGCTCCTCAGGCCCTGGGAATGAGCTACGGTTACGTTCAGATGGCCATTGATGGCAATATAGCACTTCAGACTATACTGATAATTCTTGTTGCAAAGATTCTTGCAACTTCTTTCACCATCGGCAGCGGTGGGAGTGGAGGTGTTTTTGCACCCTCAGTTGTCATAGGGAGCATGGTTGGGGCCACGATCGGGTACCTCTTTAGTGACCTAATGCCATTCCTTGTAACACAGCCAGAGAGCTATGTGCTTGTGGGTATGGCTGCATTTGTGGCTGCTGTTGCAAAAACACCTATTGCTGCAATTATGATGGTTTTGGAGATGACTGGGGGCTATTCGCTACTTCCAGCTCTCACGCTGGCTGCCATAGTGGCTTACCGAGCAAGCGGGGACATCTCCATATACAGCGAACAAGTTGAGAGCAGGATTAACAGCCCTGCCCACAGGATGGAGATGACGGTTGATGTGCTGGAGAACATCCATGTGAGCGAGGCAATGACGCCTGCTGAAAAGGTTTTCACTGTTTCACCTCATAGTACTGTTTCGGAAGTACTTCAGGCAATTTATAAAACCGGACATTTAGGCTTCCCAGTGGTTCAGGATGGGAGGTTAGTGGGGATCATTACACTCAACGATGTGATGAAGGTTCCGGTTGATGAAAGGGATGAAACATCCGTGGAAAAGGCTATGACTAGGGAAGTAATAATTGCGCATCCAGATGAGACGCTGGAAGAAGTCCTCAGAAGGCTCGCAAAGCATAATATTGGAAGGCTTCCAGTCGTCGCAAGGGAAGACGGGAAGTTAATTGGCATAATTACCCGTTCGGACATCGTGAGGGCTCATGCTGCTGAAGTGGCGTTGCGTGCAAGGTAAAAGTAGAGAAAAGGTAAAAAATCTGGCTATCTTAACTCTATGGTGTGCTTTTCAGCAAGGTTTTCAAGCCTCAAAACCAACCCTTCTTTCCCTTCCCTGATGGTTCTGAAGGCATGTATGATTACCTCTTTGTAGAACTCACAGTAGGGGCTCTTTTCATTCAATTTTCCTGTTTCTGCATAGATTTCAGCGGGACATGGTGCTCCACATAGGTGGCGGAAGGAGCAGTCCCTGCACTCACCTATATCTTCCACTTTCCTTCCGACAACCCTTTCAAATGCCTTCGAACTCAATGCCTCATCAAGTCTGCTCCTGAACTCCGCCATTCCTATGAACTCACCACAGGGATACACGCCGTCGGGGGTTATGGATATGAACCTCCTGCCTGCTCCACATGGTGAAACGTCACACTGCAGAACTCTGGCTGAAGGGGCTAGGATACCAAGGAGAATATTTGCATAATCTGCTATCACTATTCTCTCTCCCATAGCTGTAAGCTCCATTGCTCTCTCAACTGCCTCCAAAAAGTTCTCGGCTAGGTTAACAGCTCTAAGGTTCCTGCCACCCTTCGAAGTCCCTCTCACTGGATTCATCAAAACCGTTCCAACCTTTCCAGCAAGAAAGTCCACCATTTCTGGGAGTAATGCTTCATTGAACCTGTTTATGGTCGTTATGATGCTCAAACCCTCATAATCATCCATATATTCCATTGCAGAGCATACTGCATCAAAGCTTCCGCTGCCACGCAGAAAATCATTTACATCTCTTTTAGGAGCGTCCAGAGACAAGCCTATGTTTGCTTCTTTCTCCATTATGAAGTCCATATCCTCCTCTTCCAGCAGCAGTCCGTTGGTTTGAATGCCGTAATTGAAGTCAAAGGTGTCCATGGCCTCAAATATCAACTCTTTCTCCAGCAGTGGCTCCACTCCGTGAAATAGTACCCATTCAATCCCTGCCCCTTCCAGCCTCCCTAGAATTTCAAAAAGTTCATCTCTACTAAAACTTCTACCTCTCTTTTTCACCTCATCTGGAACATAGCAGTAAGGGCATTTGGCGTTACATAATTCTGTAACATTTAGGTAGGCAAATTTCAGATCTTTCTCGAACCTGTACTTCCTGATCTCCTCTACCAGATCATCCCTAATGTCAGAAAAATCCGGTATATCTTTATCAAACCAGTAAAACCCGCTTTCAGCATCGTAGAATACTTTTGCTTCTTCAATCCACATACTAGCACCTCCAAAAAGTTTGAAATAAAAAAATCAGAAGGGGGACTTGCTCCCCCTCATAACGTAATGGGTCAGGCCACCTTTCTCTGCATCGCATGCGTACCTTCTGAATGCCATAAAAATTGGTGAAAAACAAACTACTTAACTCTCCCTTTTGTCATACATATGTATTACGGAATACATTTAAGCATCTGGCATTACTCTCTTCCATGTTCGATGTGGCCATCAAAAACGGTCTCTGCTTCATAAATGGAGAGTTCGTTCAAGCTAATGTTGGAATAAGGGGGAATAGAATTGTTT
Organism: Archaeoglobus sp. JdFR-37; assembly: GCA_002010215.1. Lineage (GTDB taxonomy): Archaea > Halobacteriota > Archaeoglobi > Archaeoglobales > Archaeoglobaceae > JdFR-37. The sequence continues at coordinate 3,400 of MTMY01000014.1, read as the reverse complement.
ACGTTGGGAGAGATGAGATCAGGGGAGATATAGAAATCGACACTTCTTCAAGCTTTGTACTGCCCGGTCTATTCAATGCCCATACGCACCTTGCCATGACTCTCTTCAGAGGATTTGCGGAGGACATGCCCCTGATGGACTGGCTCAGGAAGAAAATATGGAGAGCTGAGCGAAAACTTACGCCGAAAGATGTTTACTGGGGTTCGATGTTAGGCATTCTTGAGATGCTGAAAACCGGAACAACAGGCTTTTCAGACCTCTACATACATATGGACGAAGTTGCTAAAGCTGTGGGTAGGACAGGGATAAGGGCAGTACTCTGCTATGGAATGGCAGATAGAGGAGATGTGGAAAGGGCTGAGGAAGAGCTGAGGATAGGTGAAAAATTTATAAGAGAGTGGGATGATGCCTTTGAAGGTAGGATAAAGGCAATTTTCGGCCCACACGCCCCCTACACCTGTACACCTGAGTTTTTGAAGCTTGTGAAGGAAAAAGCAGATAAGATTGGATGTAGTGTTCACATCCACGTCTCAGAGACGCAATGGGAGGTAGAGGAGATAAAGAAGCAGTATGACCAGTCTCCCATCAGAATGCTGAATGATGTGGGATTCCTAGATTGGAATGTTGTTATTGCCCACGGCGTCTGGCTGGATGATGAAGAGATAGCTATTCTGGCTGAGAGAAAAGTGAGTGTTGTGCACTGTCCCGTCAGCAACCTCAAACTTGCCTCAGGAATTGCTAGGGTTTCGGATATGGTGGAGGCTGGTGTTAATGTTGCCCTCGGAACCGATGGGGCAGCTTCAAACAACACCTACAACCTCTTTGAAGAAATAAAGCTCACATCCCTGCTTCAGAAGGTTAGAACTGGCAGAGCTGACATAATCAAAGCCGGGGAAGTCCTTCAAATGGCTACTCGGAATGGATACGCTGCCTACAGGCTGAATGGTGGAGAGATTAGAGAAGGCATGCTGGCAGATGTGGTGGTTGTGGATGGCAGAAGGCACAACTTCACACCGATGTACAATGCTATCAACGCGATAGTGTACGGAAGTTTTGGATGTGAGGTCAGGCATGTAGTTGTGGATGGGAAGTTGATAGTGGAGGATGGAGAAGTTCTCACCATGGATGAGGTGAAAGTGATTGAGAAGGCTGAAAGGATTGTGGAGAAGTTCAGGGAATAGCAGGATGATGAGGTAGTGTTATCTCAATCAAAGCTGTAATTTCAGCATTTAAGCCTGGTTTCTCAGTCAGTTGAAAACTTTCATTTCTAACAATTTATTTGGACTGAAGCCACTGCCTGTACTGGCCCATCTTCATGGCTGTCTCCATGACGTTGGGAAGGGGTTGCTCCGGCGGAATGCCTGAGATCTCCATCAGGGCTCTCTCAAGGTTCGGTATTATCCTCTCTGGGTCTTTCCACTCAGCAAACCTACCCAGATTTACCTTTTTCGCCATCTCCAAAAGATCTTCACTGCTACCCATGAGCCTCTCAGCCTCCCTCAACACTATCTCAAGGTAGTCCTTGGCCTCCCTCACTCCCTCTTCCCCCGTCACAGGACCGTGGCCGGGCACGTAAGTATCGGCATCCATATCCAGGAGCTGGTCTAAGGCATCAATCCAGCCAGCCAGGTGGGCGTCGATGGCCAGAGGTGTGACATTGTAGAAGACCAGATCCCCCGTGAACACCACCTTGTGATCAGGCACATATACTATCGCGTCGCCGGGAGTGTGGGTATGGCCCACAGGGATTACTTCAGCCTTAGGAGCTCCATGAGACTTCAGTGTAAGCTTATCTCCGCTGAATGCCACGTCTGGAATTGTGTACCTAGCGCCCATGAAGTCAAGGTCGGGGAATATCGCCTTGTACATGGATGGATCCAAGCCCAACATCGACTCAACCATGCGAGCTGTCCTTTCATGGCACACCGTCACGGCGTTTTTGAGCATGTAAGTTGTCCAGGCATGGTCGCCGTGGTGGTGTGTCAGAACAACCACTCTCGGGTCAGGGAGCCCCTTATTCTCCATGGCTGAGAGCAGGCCACGCATTCTGTCGGCATTGTACTGGGTATCAATCAGGATTGTGTACTCATCTCCAGCAATGGCTCCGGAGTTGCTCTTGAACCAGGTGCCCTCAGAGTCTATGTAAGCATATATCATTTCTGCTACCTCCACTAGCCCGCCGCTCCAGCTACCCCAGCTACTCCAGTTCTTCCAGCCAGCCACAGGTTACACCTCGAGGTGCTTTTTGAACCACTCTAATTCCACTCTGGCAATCTCGTGGACCAGTGGAGACTCGTAGACCTTGAAGTGACCCACCGGGTACCTAACTATTTTCGCCTCGGTTCTGATCCTAGAGGCGACTTCATCTACCACGTCAGGCGGCGTGGTCTCATCCTTCTCGGCTACCACGAAAAGGATTGGTCTCGAAACCAGCTCGGCGTAGAAGCCCGGGTTGTAGGCCAGTATCCTGTCGAGACTGTCCATGGTTAGGTAGTTTTTGAATGTAGGGAACTGAGATGCATATTTGGTGTAGAACTCCACCGCCTCCTTTGCAATGATTATGCTGGGCCCGCCTTCCTCAGACACTATAGGTATGGTGGCTGGCTCGCCCCTGCAGCACTGTTCTCTTCCGTATTCTGCCAGTTGCAGCAAAGGGTCAAGGGTACCGAAGTACTTGAGGACCGTCCTGTAACTGTAGAGGTTGGGCACTTGGGCAATTCCACACCTCACGCCTGGAGGTGGGAAAGCTAGCAGCGTCAGAACGTGACCCCCGCTGAAACTGGTGCCCCACACGCCTATCCTGTCCGGGTCCACGAAGTCCAAGCTCCTCATGTAGGAGATTGCACATCTGTAATCTGCCACCTGCTCCTCTGGGTATAAAGCCTGCCGGGGCTCTCCCCCACTCTCCCCAAACCTCCTGTAGTCAAAAGCCAGAACAGCGAGGCCCTCACTGGCCCAAAGCGAGGCATACTCATCGGTGTGCATTTCCTTCACAGCACCCAGCCCGTGGGCCATTACGATGCTTGGAACTCTACCCTTTACGCCTTCAGGCCTGTAGAGGATTCCACTGCACTTCGACCCCGAGCAGGGGAACCAAACTTTTTCTTTTACATAAGAGTCGGGCATAATAACACCCTTATATTGTTAAGTTTATGGGATATCTCCATCCGACAGGAAAATTGTGTCTGTACATAGATATTAAATTGTCGTTACACTCTCAGTCAGAGGAAACCATTACCAAAAAATCCCAAAATAGCAAAATATTTCAGTCTGCTTTCATGGCTAACCCCATGCTTAATGACGTCATCAAGGATTCTCCAGGTGAGAGGGTTTTCCTGCTTGGAAACGAGGCTATTGCAAGAGGAGCTATTGAGGCGGGAATTGATGTTTATGCAGCGTA
>MTMY01000005.1 GCA_002010215.1 Archaeoglobus sp. JdFR-37 | reverse complement strand
AATCTTCCCCGAATATATTGGCGCTTCCAATGATACAGAAGTCCAGAGGAGATATCATAGCGGCGGCAAAGCTGCGCAGGACGAGAAGTACCACTGAGGAGCTCCTCTACCACCTGGCGCTTGAACTCAACGGAAAATCGCCTCTGCTTCCTCATGACAAGATCCTTTCTCCCCAACTTTGGGGCCCAGATCCTGCCAGATACTCTAACATAAAATGCCCAGCTTCAGGGGTTCACTCCAATAAAGTCGTATTGAGCAGTCTCAATTTTTGTGTTCTATAACACAAAATTCATAGTAGGAGGAAGAAATGAAAATATTAGTAATTGGTGCTGACGGTTATCTGGGTTGGCCCCAGACAATGTACCTTTCTAATAAAGGATATGAGGTTGGGGCTGTAGATAATTTTAGCCGGAGAATGTGGGATTTAGAGTGTGGTACGGAAAGTCTAATTCCTATCCATTCGTTACATGAGCGTATAAACGCTTGGAAAGAGCTTACTGGAAAAACAATAGAGATGTTTATTGGGGATATTACTGATTATAATTTTATTGCTAATGTTATTAAGAATTTTTCACCTGAAGCCATCGTGCATTATGGTGAGCAGAGGTGTGCTCCTTATTCTATGATTGATAGGAAACATGCGGTTTTTACGCAGGTAAATAATATTGTTGGTACATTGAATCTGCTTTATGCAATAAAAGAATTTTGTCCACATTGCCACTTGGTTAAATTAGGCACTATGGGAGAATATGGTACACCAAATATAGACATCGAAGAAGGATTTATTGAAATCGTACACAATGGTCGTAAGGATAGGTTACCCTATCCCATGCAGCCTGGTTCTTTTTATCATCTTTCTAAAGTTCACGACTCGCAAAACATTATGTTTGTATGCAAAGTGTGGGGATTACGAGCTACTGACCTTCATCAAGGAGTTGTCTATGGGGTTGAAACCGATGAAACTCAGATAGATGAACGATTAGCAACCCGGTTCGACTACGATGGTATTTGGGGAACAGTGCTCAATCGTTTTTGCGTCCAGGCAGCTATTGGGCATCCACTTACAGTTTATGGGAAGGGAGGGCAAACGAGGGGTTTCATTAATATTCGTGATACTATGCGATGCATAGAACTTGCAATATTAAATCCTCCAAAAGAGGGTGAATATCGGGTGTTTAATCAAATCACCGAATGGTTTACCATTTTCGAATTAGCACAGTTGGTACAAAAGGTAGCAAAAAAGAAGGACTTAAATGTTAAAATTTCTCAGCCACCTAATCCACGAGTAGAAGCCGAAGAACATTACTATAATGTTAAACACACAAAATTGCTAGACCTTGGATTAAAACCTCATTATCTCTCAAACGTACTTCTTGAATCTTTATTAGATATTGTTCAAAGATATAGCTATAGGGTTAAGGAAGAAACCATCTTACCTTATGTGAATTGGAGAAGCCTTCAAAATCCAGTTGGGTATATAGCAAAAGCACCTAAAATTGGTAAGATTGGAGAAAAAGAATCTCTTTTGGGGTTCGGTGGAGAGGTAACGAAGACATTTAAGGAGATGCCAAGCTTATCAAACACCCCAAGGCGATGAAGAGTGAGCTGTGCTTGCTCCGATCCGATCTGACAGCTATCCTTTCTGAGGTTGGGTGTATGATCAAGTTGAAGCTGTCAGAGGGATCTCATCCTTAATACTCCATGTCTTCTCTTTTGCCAAGGGCAGATTATCCAAGAACGTCTCCATGGGGGTGCGCCCTTGGCAACGTTTCCCCTGGTGGGGCCTTTGGGTGTTGTACCTCTCCAACCAGGCATCCAGGTCCTGCTGCAGTTCCTCAACACTCAGGTAGATCTTCCGCCGAAAGGCAATGCGATAGAACTCATCCGGCACAGTCTTCTGAAACCTCTCACAGATGCCGTTGGTCTGCGGATTTTTCGCCTTGGTCTTGGTGTGCTCGATGTCGTTGAGGGCCAAAAAGAGCTCATAGTCGTGCCGATCCGCCCTGCCGCAGAACTCCGTCCCCCGATCCGTCAGAATCCGCAGGAGGGGCACTCCATGCTCGTCGAAAAACGGAATCACCCGGTCGTTGAGCAGATCTGCGGCGTTGATGGGGTGCTTGGTGGTGTAGAGCTTGGCAAAGGCCACCGAAGAATACGTGTCGATGAAGGTCTGCTGATAAATCCTTCCCACCCCTTTAAGGGTGCCAACGTAGAAGGTGTCCTGAGCCCCAAGATAGCCCATCCCGCCCCGGCGGGACTCGGTCTCGATCTCCCCCCAGGCCATCTTCTCTTCCTTGGCCTTCTCCATGGCCCGAAGCTGAGCCTCGGTGAGCACCTCGCCGGTTTTGGCCACACGCTCCTCCAAGGCTTTGAGGCGCTTTTTAAAGGTCTCCAGATTGTGCCTCAACCACACACAGCGCACCCCAGCAGGCGAGATGAACAGCCCCCTTCTCCTTAGTTCGTCGCTCACACGCCTCTGACCTAAGGAGGGGTCCTCATAGGCCAACTCCACAACAGCCCTCTCCACATGCTCAGACACCCGATTCTTGATGTTCGGCACCCGGCGGCTCTTCTCCTTGAGCGCCTCAAGACCCCCTTCCTCGTAGGCCCTCTTGACCCGATAAAACGTGTCTCGGCTGTAGCCCATCACCCGACAGGCCTCCGAGACGTTCTTCAAATATGCAGCCAACTCTAGGAGTCCCAACTTGTTTCTGATAAGCTTCTCCTCGGTAGTCATGGCTTCCTCCTTTCCGGTTCCTTGTCTGGCTCTAACCCCAGAAAGGATAGCCGTGACTACCACCAGTGAAAACCCCCTGGGCTTAACCCAGTGTCAGATTTGATCGTAGCCAGCCCAGGTGAGCGTCTCCTCCAGCCCCTTCTGAAGGCTTGCTGCGGCCGATTCATTCACCAGCCTAAGCTCAGCCTTAAGACGCATCAAGGCCGCCTTGGTTCCCCTCATAAGTGGGCTTCTCATAGGCGCCCTCTGAAGCCTCCTGCGCCAGCTGGGGCGAATCACTTTGGGCAAATAGCCAAGCACATTTTCCCGCTTGTGCCACTGACCGCTGGATCAGCGACCTGTCGGAGAAGACCTTCTTGATGCCGGCTACAAGATCCTTGGCGCCGTCGATCACGCAGAGGATTCCCCTATCAATCTTCAACCCACGCTCAATCAGTCCCCAAAGGAAGTCCTTTACCACAGTGGCGTTCTCCGTGGCAGCCGGGATAAAAGCCAATGGCACCTTCTTGCCCTCTGAGGTCACCTCTAAAGCAATGATCATCTCGTCCTCGGCAAAGCTCTTCCCATCTATGAACAAAACCGAAATGTCATACACAGATAAGTCCCGCTCCATCAGCTCCTTGAGCTTGCGAGAGCTGACCTGAATGAACCTGCGCGAGATCGTAGAGGGAGACAAACCAAACGCCTCAGGCACCAACCTGCAACAACGCTCATAATCCCGACATGAAATGCCCAGCAAGATCCTCCTCAAAAGCTCCTCATCCACTGCCCTGGGACTACTCAACAGCTCATACGTCCCCAATAAAACCTCCCTGTTCCCAACACAGTCCCTCACACGAGGCACCTGAATCGCCATTTTCTGGTCAGCAAAATAGATGGATGGAACGTCGCTCCGCTCCCCATCGATAGTGCCCATCCAATCCCCCCCATGGCGACTATACCTTGGCCCTGCAAGCCGCTACCTCCCTTTGAAGCTCCTCCGCCACTGCCTCTAACCCTATGGGAATCAACGCCTGAATCAATGCCACCCTCACATCCAACTCCTCAAATTGTATCCTCAAAACCCGCTTCGTCCTCTTCCCTTTGCCGCCTATCCATGATACCTTCTCCACCATCAGTGGCTCCTCCTTTTGATAGTCTTTACAATAGGTCGACCTATTCTAGGAGGAGCCACCCCTAAATTTCAACGAACTCTAGCACACACTCGTGACGACTGGGGTGGCCGGTTTCATAAAAATATGCAGCCTTTGGGTTATATGAGTTCTAGGGAGTATCTCAACAGTTTTTACGCTTGGTATTCCTTAAGGGCGCAGGCGTGCTAAAAAGTGTTTCAAAATGGGGGACGGTACACAGTACAATTTCAAAAAAGGTGGAGAGGAAAAGATGCAAAACAAAGGAGAATTACAGGCTTTTGTAAAAAAGGGCAATTCCTCTCCGTGGTTTAGTATTGTCATCTCAGTATACAACCGGGCGAACATGATAATGCGCTGTGTAGAAAGTTGTCTTAAGCAATCCTTTGATGATTTTGAAGTCGTTGTCGTTGACGATGGTTCAACCGATGGAACTAAGGAGATTCTAAAAACCGTAACAGATAGTCGGTTTAAACTTATTTGCCATAAGAGCAACCAGGGGCTCTGTGCTGCTCGTGATACTGGCGTTCGCAATGCGATCGGTAAATGGATTATTACTTTGGATAGTGATCACGCTTTGATTCCAGGAGCATTAGAGAACTTATACGCGAGAACTTATGATGCTCCGGAGGACGTTGGTGTAATTGGGTCTCGTTATATTTGGGATACAGGAAAAATCACCCCCTCATTCGTGCCGGAAGGCATTATAGATTATGTTGGACGGATTAAATGGGTTGATCAAGAAGGCGGTACTGATTTTCTCTGTTGCTATAGAAGGGAACTTTATGATGTTTGTGTCTCGTGGCCTGCACACCGAAGAAAAGGTGATGCGATATTTCAACTGGATCTTGCAAAATGCACTAAACAAAGGATTGATCCGGATATAATAGCAATTGAGTATTCGGATGCAGACAACACCGAGTCCCGCACTAAGGCTTTCAAAGATGTAAAAGTTTTACTCCGTTACGCTGCTGATTGGGCGTGGCAGGCAGAAGAAATATTACGGAAACATGGTCAGGCAATTGCACGGCACGCTCCTAACCTGTTCGCAGTAATCATAAGGACAGCAGGTCTGTGGCATTTTGTTGCGGGCCAACGTAAGGCAGGAGTCTACTATATGCTAAGGTATCTCTCAATGAATCCAGTTTCGCTTAAAGGGTGGACCATTCTTGGATTAGGCTTGCTTCATCGTGTGCTGTTGGCTGGCGCACGATGCCTTCGTTATAGGATAACGCGTGCCCGATTCTTTAGCTCAGCGAAGTTCAAACGGACGTTGCAAAACGGCGATAAATAGCAGTCATTCCCAATTAATAGATTATTTTCATGTGTGGAATATGTGGTTTTCTTGGTGATCCAACGGGTATTAACCGTGCCGCCATGTTAGATGCCCTTAAGCACCGGGGGCCTGATGGCGAAGGCGTTTGGGAAGATAGACTCCCGGAAGGTGTGATATGGCTTGGTCATCGTCGTCTATCTGTCTTGGACTTAAGCCCGGCGGGTCACCAGCCGATGTCTGCTGCCGATAATCAATTAGTAATTACCTTCAATGGTGAAATTTACAATTTCCGCGAACTGCGGGCTGAATTAGAAGGTTATGGATATACGTTTCGCAGCAACTCAGATACTGAAGTTCTCCTCTATGCCTGGCACAGATGGGGGGTCGGGGCATTGGATCGCTTATGCGGTATGTTTGCATTTGCGCTGTGGGACCGAAGGAATCACTCTCTCTGGCTAGCCAGGGATAGAATGGGTGAGAAGCCTTTATACTACACGGTTCAAAATGGCCGATTTCTTTTTGCTTCAGAGGTTCGTTCACTTTTGGCATCTGGTGTTGTTGAAAGACGTATGGATTCTGACGGATTGGATGCTTATTTGACATTCGGTAGTGTGGCCGACCCTTTCACCTTGATTAAAGATGTTCGAGCAGTGGAAGCTGGACATTGGTTACGGTTACATAAGGGACAGATTGTAGCACGAGCTTACTGGTCTCTGCGCGATATACCGGAGGAGAGGGTGCCTGTCACACGTGGAGAAGCGTTAGAAACGGTCGGCATGCTTTTGCGGCAGTCTTGCAGCTTTTGTATGGTTTCCGATGTGCCAGTGGCTGTTTTACTGTCTGGCGGGATCGATTCGTCGTCTAATGTGGCAATACTAAGCGAGCAGGGATTTTGTAACCTTCAGACATTCAGCGTAATCTTTAAGGGTTTCGACGAAACTTTCAGCGAAGAACGGTGGTCCTCATTAGTAGCTGGTCAGTTTCAAACCTGTCATCATCAAATTGAGGTAGGGGAAAATGAGGCTCACAGTTGGGTGCCTGAGGCCGTGCAAGCTATGGACCAACCAAGTTTTGACGGGGTGAATACTTACTTGGTGTGCCGTGCCATTCGCTCGGCTGGCATCAAGGTAGCTATCTCAGGGCAAGGTGCAGACGAACTTTTCTTAGGCTATTGGCAAAAAACTCTTTTCCCTTGGCTGCTTTTTCTGGCTAGTTTACCAATTAGTTGGTTGCGTTATCTTCTATCAACCTTGGCTGCACACTGGGCCCGTTTGCATGACACAAAGTATGAGAAGCTCTTTCAGACACTCGGTGCCCATGAGCCACTAGCAGCAGCTTACTTGGCCCAGCATTCAGTCTTTTCACAAAGGGGGCTTGAGCGATTGCGAGGAGAGAAACGATTACCTCAAACGCGGTTCATTCGTGACCAGGGAGGCACGACGCCGCTCGGTAAGTTATCACGTTTAGAACTTACACATTATTTACGGAATACGCTTTTGCGGGACGGGGATCAGATGAGCATGGCAAACTCAATAGAGCTACGCTCGTCATTCGTCAACCATCGTTTAGTCGAAAAAATTGTGGCATTGCCGACCCATCTTAAGGTGAATCCTCACCATCGCCAAAAGCCTTTGCTGGTTGATGCTGTGGGGTCAAGTATCGTGAACAAGGTTGCACAGCGCCCCAAGCAGGGTTTTGCATTACCCTATGATCGCTGGCTCCGAAATGGTCTTAGGGTAGCAGACTTAACAGAAGTGGACTTGGGTCTGGATCATGAGGCGATTCGGACTGTGGAACAACGATTCACTTCTGGGCAGAATTGGTCTCGTTTTTGGACCTTGCAAGTGCTAGCGGCATGGGTCGAAAAAGAAAATATTTCGCCACCAAAACCATAGTATGCATGAATAGACTCAGACGCATCTTACACTGTATTGCCAGCATGGGTGGGGGTGGGACTGAACGACAGTTAACCTACCTATGCAAGGGGCTAGTTACATATGGTTGGGATGTGCATGTTGCGCTGTTATCGGGAGGCGCAAACTTGGAAAATTTAATCGCTAATGATGTAAAAGTCCACTGTATTCCTTGCCGTAGCCACTATGATCCTATTATAATGGCACGCTTATATTCAATAATACGTGAGGTTCAGCCGGGGCTTGTACAGACTTGGCTTCCAATGATGAATGTCTTAGGCGGAATTACTTGTAGCTTAGCGAAAGTACCTTGGATATTGAGTGAGCGTAACTCTGCACCAGCTTATTCGCCAACGTGGAAGAATTATCTGCGCCGCTTACTTGCTTTCCGTGCCAGTGTGATTGTTGCCAATTCGTCAGCTGGAGCGGATTACTGGCGATCACAAATCCATGGTACTGTACCTGTTTACGTTATACCCAATGCTCTCCCGATCGAGGATGTGGCTTCTGCGCCTCAGTTCAAATGGCAAACAAGAGGACTTTCTCCCGATCACAAGATAATCCTTTATGCTGGCCGTTTGGAGAAGCAAAAAAACATCGAAAATCTTATCATGGCACTCGGCCAAGTTGTGTCTAAGGTCCAAGCTGCCGCTTTCTTGTGTGGTGAGGGTCCGCTTTGGCGTAAAGCAGAGTTTCTTATAAAAGAACTTGGAATTGAAAATCGTGTATTTCTGCCTGGCTACATATCAGACATCTGGTCCTGGATGCGAAGTGCGGACGTTTTTGTTTCGGTCAGCTTTTACGAAGGCTGTCCAAATACTGTCATGGAGGCTATGGCCTGTGGATGTCCTGTGGTTGTATCAAACATTCCAGCACATCGAGAATTTCTAGATGAAGAAACTGCTGTATTTGTTAATCCAAATAACCCAGAAGACATTGCTGCTGCACTTATATATACACTATCTGACCAAGGATCAGCGTTATGTCGCGCTCGTTTAGCTGAACAGATTGCTTCACGGTGGTCTATTGATATTATGGCTCACCAGTATCAGTCTTTATACTTAAATATAATTAATCAAAAAATGTTTAAGCCTTCAAAACAATTACGTTAATGGATGGTCTTTCTTTAAAAGTAGCCAACATAATATTAGATGGTAGGTTTGGTGGCCCACAAAACCGGATTCTTCAGGTAGCGGAAAGATTAAGAAGATATGGAATTGAAACGGTCGTCATCATACCCAGAAAAGATTCGGAAATTTTTTATTATAAGCTACTTGAAAGGAATGTTCGTGTCCAAAGATTAAGCTTACATAGACTGACAAGGCACACCCCACATTTTTTTAGTTGGGCCATTTTGTTCATTCCAGAAGTACTTTCTCTGTATAATTACATTAAAAAAGAGGAGATTCGATTAGTTCATTGCAACGCCTCATGGCAGATGAAAGGTGTTTTAGCAGCCAAAATGGCTGGTGCAAAGGTGGTATGGCATTTAAACGATACCGAGCTACCATGGATTCTGAGAGTCATTTTTAACATGATAGGAGGTTTGTGTAATGGTTTTATCGTAGCAGGAAGTAAAGTTTACCAATTTTATCTCAATGGTAACAGATTACAAAAAAAGAAGTTTATCGAGATTCAGGCTCCAGTGGATACTGCATATTTGAGCCCTGAAAACGTAGTAAGAAATGAACTAATAGGAAAAGATAAAAAAATAAAGATTGTGACTATGGGCACTATAAATCCAACAAAAAGAATAGAGGATTTTATTCGTGTTGCTAACATTTTGGGGAAGAAAAATGAGAACTTGAGTTTCTATATAGTGGGTCCTGAATTAGATAGCCAAAAACAGTATATGAGACGGTTGAAGGAATTGGTTAGGTATTATAGGCTTAATAACATCTTGTTTCTGGGTGCCCGTAACGATATTCCATCAATTCTAAAGGCTATTGATATTTATGTATGTACCTCTGAAACTGAGGCAAGCCCGATGGCTGTCTGGGAAGCAATGGCTATGGAAAAGGCCATAGTTTCGACGGATGTTGGAGATGTAAAAAGATTTATTAGAGACGGCGAGAATGGCTTCATAGTTCCACCGAGGGATGTTGAGGCGCTTGCTAAAAAGGTAAGTATTCTCATCGAAGATGAGGATTTGAGGGCTAAATTTGGGAAGCTGGCACGTATTGTAGCTCTAAGAGAATTAGATTTAGAAATATGTGCTCAAAGACACAAAGATTTCTACCGGAGCGTTTTAGGATTAGGCTCTGACTTATAGAGGGGAAGAGATTGAAGATTTTGATTTTAGCCCAGAACTATATTCCCGAACCCGACCCCAAGATGCACATTCTTGCCAAGGGTCTGGTTAATCGTGGCCATGAAGTGATAGTCTTAACCGGATTTCCAAATTACCCCCAAGGGAAAATATATTCGGGTTATCGGCAGAAGCTTTTTCAGCGAGAGGAAATCGATGGTGTAAAAGTAATTAGGTTGCCATTATATCCTGACAGAAGCCATTCAGTGGTTAAAAGATCGCTAAACTATTTAAGTTTTCCCATGTCTGCAACAATATTTGGTCCCCTTTTCTGTGGTGAAGTTGATGTCATGATGGTATATCACCCTCCGATAACTTTGGGAATACCTGCATGCATCATTAGTTTACCCCGAAAAATACCTTTTGTCTTTGAAATCCAAGATATGTGGCCAGAAACTTTACCAGCAACAGGAATGATATCTAGTCAGTTAATGTTAAAAGTTTTAGCTAAATTGGCTATGTTTACATATAAAAAGGCTTCTGCCATTACAGTAATATCAGCAGGATTTAAAAGAAATTTGGAAGCGAAAGGTGTTTCAAGTGAAAAAATTCACATTTTTTATAATTGGGCATATGAAGGAGAATTTACATTACCTGATCCTGATCCATCTCTCGCTGAAAAGTGGAATCTTAAGGGTTATTTTAATATACTTTATTCTGGAAATATGGGACCGGCCCAAGGACTTCATAATGTAATTGAAGCGGCATCATTGTTAACCGACATTAAAAAATTGCAGTTTGTGTTGATGGGTAGTGGAATAGATCGTGATAGATTGGAAAAAATGGCAAAGGAAAGAAAATTAAAAAATGTAAAATTTTTACCACGTCAGCCTATGGAAATGATGCCGTCTTTCTATGCGTTAGTAGATGCTGTGATGGTTCATCTTACTGATGATCCATTATTTGAGATTACTGTGCCTGGTAAGACCCAATCCTGCCTATTAAGCGGAAAACCAATAATTGTATCGGTAAATGGGGATGCAGCGGATTTAGTTGTTAGGGCTGGAGCGGGTCTGGCAGTGCGTTCAATGGACCCAGTTGACTTTGCTCGTGTTGTACGAAAACTTTATGCTATGTCTCCAAAAGAAAGAGAAGCTATGGGATCGGCGGGAAGGAAATATTATTTTCAGCATTTAGCGCCGGAGGTTCAGATTCCAAAATACGAACAGCTTTTTTATGAGGTTATGAGATCGAGGTAGTGACAGGGAAAGAGTCTCAGTTTGACAGTGTTAGAAAATAGTGACAGTTATTGATTATTACTTAGAAAATAGGTTTGGGCCGTGTGTTATCTCCGAGAGGGGGCGTCCTTTTGTGGGAAGAGTTTATTTATCGTGCTCTATGGCAACAATCTAGGGTGCCTTGAGGATGCCCGGGTCGAACTAGTTGCGGGCTTTGCAGCACCAACAGATACGCGACCTCTTAATCCCGGAGATAAGAGATTGATGTCGCATTATACCTATTTTCATCCATCGAGGGTGCCCCGCTCGGTCTTGGCGGGCGGGGCATGGCAAATTAGTTGAAAAAGCTAAATCGGAGGAGAATATGGCTAAAATTCTTGTTACTGGTGGTAAAGGATTTATAGGAACAAATCTTGTGGCTGAATTAAGGTCAAGGGGGCATGAAGTTATAACTTGTGACATTCTTCATGGTGAAGAAGATATCCATATAAGGGCAGATGTGGCAAGTTACTGGCAAATGGAAAGGATATTTGAAAAACATTCCTTTGACTATGTATATCATCTGGCAGCAGAGTATGGCAGATGGAATGGGGAAGACCATTATGAGAATCTGTGGAGAACCAATGTTATAGGAACGAAAAACATCCTGAGGCTTCAGGAGAAATATCGATTCCGACAGATATTCTTCAGTAGCTGCGAAGTCTATGGTGATTATGATGGTGTCATGAGTGAAGATGTCATGGATAAGATTTCTATCAAGCAAATGAATGATTATGCCATATCTAAATGGGCCGGAGAATTGCAGGTGTTAAACTCTGCGGAGATGTTTGGCACGGAAACTGTGCGGGTTCGGCCTCTAAATTGCTATGGGCCCCATGAATATTATAGTTCTTATAGAGGGGTCATTCCGATTTTTGTCTACCGTGCCCTTATGGATATGCCCTATACGGTTTATATGGGTCACAAACGTATATTTGACTATGTTGAGGATACATGTCGAACGCTTGCCAATATTGTGGATAATTTTATCCCTGGTGAAGTTTATAATATCGGTGGCAGGGAAGAATGGATAACAGACATTAAGTACATATCTGATCTGATTTTAAAATATCTTGGTAAAAGTGATAAATTGGTGACCTATAAAGAAGCTGAACCATTTACTACCAAGGTAAAAAAGGTAGATTTTTCGAAGGCAAGAAGGGATTTAAAACATGATCCTAAGGTGCCTATTGAAGAGGGAATACCGAGGTATATTGAGTGGATGAAGAAGGTTTATAACAGATAGTGTCAGTGTCAGTAGATAGTATCAGTGTTAGGGTTAGAGAACAGACGGACTGTCGGAAAGGAAAATAGAAATGGGAGATAAAGAGAAAAGTAAAGGATATAGGGATTTAATAGCCTGGCAAAAAGGTATGGAGATATGCGAACTGATTTATAAGATTACAAAAGGATTCCCAAAGGAAGAAGTTTATGGTTTGACCTCTCAAATGCGGCGTTCTGCAGTTTCAATTCCTTCGAATTTAGCTGAAAGTCAACTTCGGAATTCAAAAAACGAGTTTAGGCAATTTATTTCGATAGCTTTGGGATCTTGTGGTGAACCTGATACTCAAATGGAATTGGCGCAAAGATTTGGTTATGTATCTAATGAGGATATTGATTCATTATCCGGGCTACTGAATGAAGAAATGCGCATCTTACACGGGCTACGGAACAAGCTATTGCAAACTGACACTGATACTGAAAACTGATACTAAAAAGAAAGGAGGAAATATGTCAGAATACTTAGATTTCTACAAAGGCAAAACGATTCTCGTCACTGGTGGGGCAGGTGCTATAGGTTCGAATCTTTGTAAAAGACTATCTGATTTAGATGCGGGGCTTATTATCATTCTCGATAACATGTCAGCTTCTTATGAATGGAACATTCCTTCTAGGCATAATATTCTTTTTGTTAAGGGGAGCGTTACAGATGATATTTCATTGAAGAGAGTCTTTAATGAAGAGCCCAGTCATGTTTTTCATCTTGCCGCATTTTTTGCAAACCAAAATTCTATTGACTATCCAGAAAAAGACCTTCATGTAAACGGCTTTGGCACCTTGAAGGTGTTAGAATATTCGAAATTATGTAAAGTAGAAAGATTTATTTATGCTTCATCTGGATGTTCTATATATGGTAGTGCTGCTCCCTTGCCCCTAAAAGAAGAATTTATGTCAATGGATCTTTCGAGTCCATATCAAATCACAAAAATGTTAGGGGAACTATACTGCAACTTCTTTTATCATCATTATGATTTACCAGTGGTAAAAACGAGATTCTTTAATTCTTATGGCCCTGGTGAGGTGCCAGGGCAATATCGAAACGTAATTCCAAACTTCATCTATTGGGCAATGAAAGGATTACCATTGCCCATAACGGGGGACGCTGAAGCAACAAGAGATTTTACTTATGTTGAAGATCTGGTGGACGGTTTACTCCGTGCAGGATATTTTGAAAATGCAATAGGTAAAGAGATGAACCTGGCATCAGAGCATGAAACCAAGATCGGAGATCTGGCGAATATGATTAATGAGCTTGTTGGAAATAAAGCGGGGATAAGAATGGTTAGTAAGCGAAAATGGGATACCAAGAGTCGTCTTTTGGCATCTGTGGATAGAGCAAGGGAGCTTTTGGGTTATGAGCCGAAGACGCCTTTTGAGCAAGGTTTAAGAAATACCATTCAGTGGTTTAAAGATAATTGGGAAAATATTGAAAAAAGTGCCGACTTTCCACCTGGGAGTTCTTCTGCAGTGCGGGAGCAGGTAACGGAATAGTTATCAGTTACTAGTTATCTGTGAAAAAGAATGCGAAATAACCTCTTTACGATTTTAAATGGACACATAAACTATCTGTTCGGCAAGAAAAAAACGAATAACAAATAACGAATAACAATGCGTAAGATTCTAATAGTATTCGGTACACGGCCTGAAGCTATAAAGCTTGCACCACTTGTTCAAAAGCTTAAAGCTGAAAGCTTAAAGCTGAAAGCTACTATCTGTGTAACGGCTCAGCATCGGGAGATGTTAGACCAGGTTTTAAATCTATTTGAGATTACCCCAAATTATGATTTAAATATAATGACTAATAACCAGGATCTTTTCGATGTTACTATAAGATCCTTACAGAGATTGAAGAAAGTTTTGGAAAAGGAGAGGCCAGACCTGGTTATTGTTCAAGGTGACACTACTACTTCATTTGTGGCCAGTCTGGCATCTTACTATATGCAAATTCCTGTTGCCCACGTGGAGGCAGGTTTAAGAACGTATAACAAATATAATCCTTTTCCAGAAGAAAAGAATAGGCATTTAACCGGAGTGTTAGCTGATTATCATTTTGCCCCTACGGAATGGGCGAAGAATAATCTGTTAAAAGAGAACATTCCTGAAGAAAAAATATGGGTTACTGGAAATACGGTGATCGATGCCCTCTTGACAGTTGTCAGGAGTCAAAAGTCAGTAGCCAGGCAAAAGGGATTGAATAAATATTTTAGAGAAAAATGGAACCTAACACTGCCCACTGATAGTGGAACTAACACTAACAACTCAAAACTGATCCTGGTCACGGGGCACAGACGAGAAAGCTTTGGAGGGGGGTTTAAAAATATATGCTTAGCCCTCAGAGAAATAGCACAAAATAACCCTAATGTCACTATTGTTTACCCCGTTCACCTTAACCCAAACGTCCAGAAGCCTGTTTATGAAATTCTGGGTCCCACCCAAACAAACCGAAAAGACCAAATAAAGAAAAACCAGAAAAATTTATTTTTGATTGATCCCTTAGACTATGAACCTTTTGTCTATCTTATGAGTAAATCTTACCTTATCCTTACCGATTCTGGGGGCATCCAAGAAGAGGCTCCAGCTCTGGGTAAACCGGTTTTAGTTATGAGAGACACCACAGAAAGGCCAGAAGGCGTTGAAGCTGGTACAGTGAGATTGGTAGGAACTAATAAGGATAGAATTATTGAAGAAACACAGAGGCTTTTAGAGAATCCAAAATCCTATGAAGAGATGTCCAAGGCTATGAATCCCTATGGCGATGGTAAGGCTACGCAAAGGATTGTTGATATTTTACTGAGGGAGTTATGGGCTTAATTGTTAAAGAAATTATAAGCAATTGCCCGGTTTATAAGGTTGGGGATAGTGTGATATTAGAAGGGCGATACAAGATTAATCCCAAGAAGTCCTGTACTATCTGCATGCATTCCTTAGCCTCAATAATTCCTTATCACATACCCTTAAGTGGAGGAATCTCTCACAAGCAGATAGGCCTGGCCAAAGAAGGCTATAATTACCCCCAAAATTTGGACGGGGCAATAAGGTGCATGTAGAGTCTGGCGTGAGTCTAGAAGGAGGCATGGAGGGTGGGGAATATACGCAAGCGTCACGATGCTGCCTTTAAGGCCAAGGTA
>MTMY01000020.1 GCA_002010215.1 Archaeoglobus sp. JdFR-37 | reverse complement strand
TTCAGCGAGAGAACTTGCCCCTCGATCACTTCTCTACACGAGATCACGAGGGGTAGAGGTTCTCCCTCCACAGTCAGAGACCGTCCCAGCCCCACATCCAGAATGTTGAGGGAGGCGTTGTAGTCTCTGTCCGCCTCCCATCCGCATTCTGGGGAGGTGAACGTTCGATCAGTCAGATTCAGTTCTTTGACAATATAGCCACATTTAGCACATCTCTTTGAAGTGTTTGCAGGGTCAACCTTAACTGCTGTGCGAGCAGCTCTTTCAGCCTTCTCGCACAGTAGCTTCACGAATTTTGACCAGGAGGAATCGTGAATGTGCCCGATTGAGGGTTGTTGATTTTCCGTTCTATACCACATCTTTAACATCTTTTCACTTTCCCAGCTCTGTTCACCTTCGAGAGCAAGCGATTGTAGAGCCAGCGACACAGCTCAAGCTGCTCTTCCAGAATATTTTGAACTGTTTGGGAGGGATAAATGCAGAATTTATAGCTGATCAGCATTTACTCACCTGTGAGGAGTTTTGTGATATATTTATTCAATCTATGATCTGCATTATCATAAATATATATCTTGAGAGTGGAGTGAATGTGGGCTCTAATCGTTACGCTTCGCAGGGGGTCCCCGCCTGTGATTGTTAAATGGCTCTGAAGAGGCACAAATCGGTTGTTATAAAGAAATAGATAACCTCACCACACCCTCCTCTCTCCCAAGTATAGACTCCTCTGGCTTGAACTCCTTCTCAATCCTGAACCCAAATTTTGTGTAAATGTGTATGGCAACCTTGTTCTCCACACTGCAGAAACCGATGAGCCTCTTCACACCCACATTCTTTGCAAGATTTAAAATTGCCCTGAGAAGAGCCTGACCGAGCTTTTTATTCTGATATGAGTCGTGAACAATCATCCCGAACTCCGCTGAAGAGTTGGAGTATCGTATAAGTCTACCCTCTGCCACTATCTTCCCATCCTTATTTTCTGCAACTATCGAGAATACCTTTTTTCTGTCAACTCTTGCATGCATCTCTCTAACTTCGCTAGCTGTAAATCTGTAAGGGCGAAGAAATCTCATAGATTTATCGCTGAGAGTCGTATACATCTCGATTAGCTTGAGTAAATCATCATCTCTGACTTCTCTGAGTACGACTTCTTCCCCTGTAGATAGCGTGACTTGTGTTGGTTCCATTTCTGACACCTGCTTTAGAACTTAAATAATCTGGATTGGTTAATCTTGAAACCGACCTTGGATCTAAGCAACCTGAATGTAAGAATCTATTTAAATTTTAAAGTTTTTAGAGAATTTAAAAATTAATCATTGCGATTGTAACCAATGCTGGGATGGCAAGTATTTTTATACTAATCTCTCAAAAGATGAATCGATGCCAGTGGACAGCGAGATCTGGGTTGAGAAGTATCGCCCCAAAACTCTCGGCGAGATAGTGGGGCAGGAAGAAGTTGTGCAGAGGCTCATGGGATATGTGCAGAGAAAAAACATCCCTCATCTCCTCTTCGCTGGTCCACCAGGAACTGGTAAGACTGCCTCAGCAATAGCTCTTGCCAGAGACCTTTTCGGTGAGAACTGGAGAGACAACTTCATAGAGATGAATGCAAGCGATGAAAGGGGAATTGACGTTGTCAGACACAAGATAAAGGAGTTTGCCCGAACGGCTCCTATAGGTGATGCTCCCTTCAAGATTATATTTTTGGATGAAGCAGATGCTTTGACTGCCGATGCTCAGGCTGCGCTGAGGAGAACCATGGAAATGTATTCCAAAATCTGCCGTTTCATCCTGAGCTGTAACTATGTGAGTAGGATAATTGAACCCATCCAGAGCAGATGTGCTGTTTTCAAATTCAGGCCAGTCCCTGCGGAGGCGATGAGAAAAAGGCTGTTAGAGATATGCGAGAATGAAGGTGTAAATATAACCGAAGATGGTCTTGAAGCCCTGATCTACGTTTCCAATGGTGACTTCAGAAAGGCCATAAACGCTTTGCAGGGCGCCGCTGCCATTGGAGAAATTGTGGATGCTGAGGCAATTTACCAGATTACTGCTACCGCCCGTCCCGAAGAGTTGGGCAAGTTACTGGAAACTGCCCTGAATGGGAACTTCATGGAAGCAAGAGAGATGCTCAACAAGCTCATGATAGAATACGGCATGGCTGGAGAAGATATAGTTTCTCAACTGTTCAGAGAAATTCTCTCATCACCTCTTGAGGAGAAGCTGAAAGTTGTGCTGATTGATAAACTAGGTGAGGTGGACTTCAGGCTGACGGAAGGTGCCCATGAGCGGATACAGCTCGATGCATATCTTGCGTATTTATCTCTGGTTGGCAAAAAGGGCAAATAGCTGAGGTTTGATGTATAACAAATGTAATACAAAAACAAGGTATTTCATCAGCTTCCCACATTTTCAATCCATGTCTTGGGAAGTTCTAAAGGGAGAAAAAGGAGACGCAGAAAGATTTATCGAGCTGCTCAAAGGTGATCCAGTTTTTGCCTTTGCAATCGGGAACACAAAAACTGCTGAAGTTCCAGGAATAACTGTTGCTGGAGCAAATCCTGAACTGATAAAATTCACCCCTCCTGCCGATGCTGAACTTCTCCACTACGGCCACTGCAAGATAATCCCGTTTCCTCCAGCCACGCCTGATGGTAAACCAACCCCGGCTTTGATAACTTACACCGCCCTCAGAACTACTGGTGTTCCCTTTTTCGTTGTAGATAGTGGTCTCATGACAAAACCAAATATTCCATATTTTGATATAGCAGCACCAGTTGGTGAAAACATAGCTGAAAAGCCAGCCATGAAGATTGAAGAGGCCAAAGAAGCTTTTGAAAGGGCTAAAAAGCTTGGAGAGATGCTATCAAGGATCTCTGATGTCCTGATAATAGGTGAGAGTATACCTGCTGGCACAACTACAGCAGGAGCGGTTCTCAAGGCTTTTGGGATTAAAGCAGCAGTGTCATCCAGCATGCCAGATAATCCGGTAAAGATAAAGGAAGAGGTCATTTCAAAGGCTGTTGAGAGGGTGGAAGGGATTGACAGCAGTGACCCTCTGGATGTTGTGGCTGCGGTGGGCGATCCCGTGATGGTTGGAGTTGCCGGAATGGCTATTGGCTCTACAAAGCCGGTACTGCTGGCTGGTGGAACGCAAATGGCGGCAATTGCCCAGATCATCAGGAAACTGGATGAGGATACAGACATTGCCATAGCTACCACCACATATGTTGCTGGGGATGAAACTGCTGACATGGTGGGAATCTCACCTGATGTGCCAGTAATTGCTGCCGATCCCATGCTAGGTAATTCATCGAAGCTCGGATTGAGAGCCTATGCAGAGGGATTCGTGAAGGAAGGCGTTGGAGCCGGTGGAGCAACATTGCTGGCCTATGCCAGAGGTATGAGCAGCAAGGAGTTTCTGAAAGAGGTTGAGAGGAGTTACTACGAGGTCGTCGAGTCCAAGATGTAATTAAATTAAGTGAATTACAATTTTTATCTTTTTGTTTCTTTAATCTCATTTACTATTCTACAAATTCTACAATTTTACCCAACCATCACTACCCTCTTCAGGTTAGCATAAGTGAATCACCCATCGCTTCGCAAGGGGTCTTGCAAGCAACTGGGAGATAAAAGAAAATAAAAAATTGGGATAAGTATATTCTGCCATTTTGCACCTTTTCTAACTACTTACCTGGACGAACCGGCTCGGGCACAATCGGTGAGGGGCCCAAGAGTTCCATACTGATGTTGGTAGCGAATGTACGCAACTCATTCAGAACTTTCTGCACCTCTTCGTTGGAATACCAAGCTGCCCAAGTAGCCATGTCTGCAAATTCATAGGTGACCACGGCTTGAGAAGAGCCAGTGGCTGACCGGTATGCACGAAACTCAATGACTCCAGGAACGGCAAGGATCCGCTGTATGGCAGACTGTGTCCACTGAGTATAGGATTCTATTTTGTCAGGTAGAATATCCCATTTTATAACGTAAAGAACCGGCATTTTATCACCTCCTTTTATTGATTTTGCAATTAAGTTTCCATTCCTAATAAATCTTTCGTCTTAAAAAATAAAATAGAAAATAACAATTTTTTAATATTTGCTACATTCTCTCCAGACTAAATTTAAATCATCTTTACTAAATCGGGTAAGCACAGATTATGATGCTGCTTGCTGAAAGCGGGAAATTGCTAGCTCATTTTGGATAAATTCATTGCAAGCTGAAGCTGGGGATTTCTTGCCGACCAGTGTGTTACTATGAATCTCCCGGAAGAAGCTGAGTGGGGAGACTGAAAAGAGATACCAAAGAAAGGAAAATATCTACCAAAGTTCCCAATTACACAATCTTAGCATCCACAACAACATGAACCACGCCTGGAGAGTAATTTTTAACCTTCCTGAAACCAGTAATCTCAACTTTTCTTCCAGCCTTTTCAGCTGCATTCTTCACCCTCTCTACCGGCCTCTGGATGACAGCTTCCGGTACGGATTCATGGTAGTGTATCACACCTCCCTCAGGCTTCAGAGCGCATATGGCCACTTGGAGAAATTCGTGGCAGAAAATGTGTCCCATAACAACCCTGTCTGCAACACCTTCAGGAGTAACCTTCATGGAGTCACCCAGAATGGTTATCACGTTCTCAGCTCTGTTAAGCTGGATGTTCTCTAGCAGGTAGTGATAGGAGTCGGGATTGATCTCTATGGAATAAATTCTCCTGGCCTTTGTGTGCACGGCAAGCGGAATGGTGAAGTAGCCTATTCCCGCAAACATGTCCACAATCGTTTCACCATTTCTCACAAGCCTGACGAGCCTCATCTTCTCTCCTAGGTTGCCAGGACTGAACATCACCTTGGTCACATCAAGTCTGTAAACACATCCAAATTCTCTATGCAGAGTTTCACTTCCCTCTCCAGAAAGAAGCTGGAGGTGAGGTCTTCTGAGCATCCCTTCTTTACCAAAATCCCTCCATACTGCCTTGAGTCGTGGATGGATCTCCATTATCTTCTCAGCTATCAGTTCTGCAAAGCTTTCCAGCTCATGAGGTATTTTAACCAGTGCAATATCACCAACTATTTTGTAGCTTCTCGGAATGAGATGGTGCAGATTTTCCGGGATCAGTGGTTTGAGAACGTGAAGCAGGTCAGCCTTTTTCTTGAAAACAGGATTCTCCTGTTGAATTATCTCATACTGACTGAAGAGCTCTTCATAACCATCGTAAATGGGTATTTCAACGAATTCTCCTCTTGTTACGATTAGTCTGTTTTTATCTTTGGCTCCAGTTTTCTCAGCCAGCCTTCTGACCTTCTCAGCTTCGACTCTGGGAATCCTCACGGCCTTCATATCAGTCCCTTGGGGATGACAATTACTTCGTCTCTGGAGATGGCAACCAGAACCTCGTCCCCGGGCTTAAGGTTCGCAGCCGGCTTCCTTGTGGTAATAACCTTACCGCTTTCAGG
Source organism: Archaeoglobus sp. JdFR-37 (assembly GCA_002010215.1). GTDB lineage: Archaea > Halobacteriota > Archaeoglobi > Archaeoglobales > Archaeoglobaceae > JdFR-37. The sequence continues at coordinate 10,436 of MTMY01000020.1, read as the reverse complement.
ATGCAGTATGTCGATAGCGAACTCGTCTCCAGAAATGACCACACTCTCTCTGATGTCCTCTTTTCTAGCCAGTAACCTTGCATTTCCAATGGTAACGCTCTCACCTGTCCTTACATCTACTCCCTTCCTCGCCTTCTTGTTAGTTACCAATAAAATCCTGCCTTCGGCCTCCACCACATCCCCAACCCTGTAACAGGGGAGTCTTACTGAATAAGTAAAGCGGTAAAAGTCAACACCATCTTTCCTTCCAGCAATCTTCTTGCTCTCGCTTATACTACCACCCAGCTCTTTAGCCACCATTCTGGAGATTTTTCTGCCTAGATTCCTGTCACCGAAGTAAATGTCAAGACTGGCTCTCTTTTCAACAATTTTGCTCACAAATGCCTTGGGATTCTCAACCTCCTTCTGGAGTACTGCTTCCACAATCCTCTTCGCTTCCTGAACCTCTAACTCTTCTAGATCTCTCCCATCAGCCCTGAGTTGTAAGATCGATTCATAATAACCCCCTGAGATTCTACTGCACTTGTAGCATGTCTCCTTTGCAATTCTGACTTCAAATGACTTGTTGATTTCAGTTGGAGCATCTCTGAAGGTTCCGTAAAGGGTTATCGAATAGCTACTGCCACCCAGTGGTGCAAGCTCGATCTCTTCTACCATGAAATCTTCATGAACATGCAGAGACCTCTCAAGCTCAGAATTAAGGGCTTCATCAAAACAAATATTCCTCCATCTCCCCTGAATCTGGTAAAAACCGCATTTCGGGCAGGTTTTGAGTTTGATTATGTCATCTAACTGAATAATGGAGTGCTTCTTCATGTAGCACTTTCCACATACATCCCATTCTGTCTCACTTCCGCAACTGGCACATCTTCTCATTCCCTGGCTCATTCCATTTCACTTTCGCACATGGATATAAAAACGCCTCGGGTAAGAGTTTCGGGGACAATATAGGGTAGCAAAATAGAGCAAATATATTATCTTTCCATTCACCTTCATTTATAAGCCCAAATAGAGAAGCCCCAAGAGAGCTTTGTGTTTTCATAACACAATGACGATAGTTTTAATTATATGTCAAAAGAAGCATTGGTGGATGATTAGCAGGGAGGACATCAAAGCACTCAATACCTGCATTCAGTGCGGAACATGCATTGGAAGCTGTTATTCTGGCAGGTTTACCGCTCTGAATACTCGCAAAATCCTCATGAAATTTATTGCTAAAGGAAAACCGATTGAGGAGAATGATGCAATATGGTTCTGCACATCCTGTTACGCATGCACTGAAAGGTGTCCCAGAAATATTCCCCTAACAGACATCCTTCTCAAAGCCAGAAGACAATTAGTCAAGGAGAAGGGGCTCCCTGGCAGGCTTGACAAAGCATTCAAGGCTCTTTTGAAAACGGGAAGCCTAGTCCCAGCAAAGGATGAGCATGCGAAGCTGAGGGAGGACCTTGGGCTCACACTGTACACAGCACAGTTCAGGGATGATGCTAGAGAGGAGGTAAGCAAAATCGTTGAGAAACACATCGGAGGGCTGATATGAAGTTTTTCCCGGGATGCATGATCCACAACAGATATCCGGGAATTGAGGCATCCCTTTACTACGTTTTTGACAAACTTGGAATAAAAATCTCACCCCTCGAAGGTTCATCGTGCTGTCCAGCCCCTGGAGTGGTGAAATCTATAAGCGAGGAACTCTGGATAGAGCTTGCCAGCAGAAATCTAAGCCTGAGTGATGAAGATATTTTGACTGCCTGTAACGGATGTTTTACAACACTTCTGGAGGCCAGCTCCAAGATAAATGGTGTGGATGTAAGACATGTAGCAGAATTCCTTTACAGAGAAGTTGGCATTGAAGAAATAAAAAAGAGGGTTGTCAAGAAGCTACCAATAAGAGTGGCAGTTCACTATGGCTGCCATTTTTTCAGACCTAGCAAAAGCAAAGGTATGGATTCCGAGAAGCCGATAATGCTGGATGAACTCGTGGAAGCAATAGGGGCTGAGAGTGTAAGCTACAGGCATAAATTTGTGTGCTGTGGCGGGGGAGGGGGAGTGAGGGCGGCAGCCACAGAGGTTGCCAACGACATTCTGAATCTGAAAATGGATGCTATAAGCGCAGCAGAGGTGGATGCCATCGTCGTAATATGCCCTCTCTGCCTCCATCAGTTCGATGTGGGGCAGATAGAGTTGAGAGAACAGAGAGGAGAAGACTATGATGTCCCTGCGATACATTACATCCAGCTCCTAGCCATTGCAATGGGTATGGATGTTGATAAGAGCGGGCTAGTTCATCACAACGTCGTCACTGCAGAGCTTGTGGAGAAACTCATTCAGGGCGAAATTATGGAGTAGATCACAGAATTTTGTATATTTGGAGATATTAGAAAAGAGCAGAATAGAGTAAAATATTTCTAATCTCCACTCCTGCCATCACTGTGCACGGTGATTTTATTTTAAAAGCAGCAAAAGAGCTGGAAATGAGACCTGAAGAAATACTCGATTTTGCTTCAAACATCAATCCGTTTCCGCCTAGTGATCTTGAGGAAGTCATTATTAGGGCAGCCAGAAAGGCTCGATATTACCCGGAGAGCAGTTATCTTGAGCTGAAAAGAATGGTTGCGGAGCATCTGGGATGCGATGGACGGGAAGTAGTCATGGGCAATGGTTCAATAGAGCTTATAGATGCTTTTTTCAGGTTTAACCAGGGGAAGACCGTGACAATCCCATACCCCACCTTCACTGAATACGAAAGATGCGCTTCAATATACGGCCTTAAAATTATTCATCGCCCCTACTCAGACATTTTCACCAGTAACGATGCTGACGTGTCTGTAATATGCAATCCCAACAATCCAACCGGTGATCTCCTCAATCTTGAAGATTTCAGAGCCAGCAAACCCTTTCTGATAGATGAAGCATTTATTGATTTTGTTGAAGGTGGTGAGGCGCCCAATGAGGGCGAGAATTTTATAGTGAGGTCTTTAACCAAGATTCTTGCAATTCCGGGGCTACGCTTTGGCTACGGCAGATTTCCTGAAAGCTTCGCCAGAAAGTTTGAACGCATCAGATTCCCCTGGCATGTGAATGTGATTGCAATGGAAGTTGCCCTCCACTACCTTCCAGACCTCAGGAATTTCTCTAGACAGATAAGGAAAGCTATATCGAAGGAGAGAAAATGGATGATTGAGCAATTCATCAAAATGAATCTTGATTGCAGAGGTAGAGCAAATTTTCTGCTTGTAAAGGCATCCTTTGATGCTGAAGAGCTCTTCAATTTCCTTTATAGGAGAGGGATTTTGATAAGGACATGCAGGGATTTCAGAGGTCTTGGTAGGGAGCACTTCAGAATAGCTGTGAAAAGCAGAACTGAGAATGAAAAGCTGGTAGAAAACATCAGGGAGTTCATGGAGTCCATCGAGAAGCTTTAAATGCAAAGTGTTCAAATATATATCATGCTCAAAAAAACTCATGCACTCTTTGGAATGGCAATTGCCTCACTAGTTTTCAGGAGTTTAAGGAGTTACGAATACATAGTGATGACTGGTATTTTTGCCGTTCTAAGCGATCTAGATACTGTTATTGGTCTGAAGCACCGGGATTTCACCCACTCTCTGTCCTTCACCTTTTTAGTATCTTTAATGCTGTATGTGGCCTCACCTAAAGGATACGAACTTGCGTGGCTCTCTGCAGCAATCGGGATTCTCAGCCACTTGTTTCTGGATTCTCTCACCAGAGGTGGTGTACCGCTCTACCACCCTCTCTCAAAAAAGAGGTACTCGCTGCCCTTAGTGGCGAAGCACGTTAAGTACGACAGCCTTACAGCAAACTTATTTTTCATCTTCATTTCCGTATTTCTGATGGTTAAAATGATGCAGGGGGTGCTGATCTGGAATCCCACCTGACACCTTCCATAATGACAATTGCAGGACTAGATGGGAGTGGCGGTGCCGGGATAGTTGCAGATGTCCGAACCGTCGCATCACTGGGATTTCATCCTGCTGCAGTAATAACTGCCGTAACATTCCAGAATACTCAGCGCTTGGAAGGGGTTTTCGATCTAACTGGGGAGATCGAGAGGCAAATAGAGACTATCAAGAGTGATCTGAAAATAGTTGGCATAAAAACAGGCATGATATATAGTATGGGTGCTGCAGAAGAGGTTAAAAGAGGCATTGAAGATATAGATGCGGTGAAAGTGCTTGATCCAGTTATTGAAGCAAGTGTGGGTGGGAAACTATCTAAAATAGACGTTTATAAGCATATGCTGCCCTCATATGACGTTGTGACGCCCAATGCTCATGAAGCTGCAGCTCTTTCCGAAATTGCGGTGAATTCTGTGGATGATGCCATTATAGCCGCTGAGAAATTGCATCAGGAAGCGAATGTGAAGGTTATTGTAACAGGTGGGAGTCTTGGAGGAGTTGATGTCATTTATGACGGAAAGGTTCATTTTGTCGAGGCTGAAATGGGAAGTATAACCATCCACGGAACCGGTTGCATCTACAGCTCAGCCCTCACTTGCTTTCTTGCGAGAGGAGAATCTGTCATCGACGCTGCTAGAAAAGCAAGATTGTACGTAATCGAGGCTGCCAAGAGGGCTAAGATTATTGGGAAAGGCCTACCGGTAGCAAATCCATACATTTCAGAACTGTGACAGAATGGCGAAAGGTATTACATCACACAATGCCCACCACACCGACCATCATCAATGAATTAGCTCTGATTCGAAAATTGTGTTGAGGATTCTATCAACTCCGTCAATTCTCTCTATTCTACTCTTTATCCCGCTAACAGGTTTTAACTCAAGGGTTAACACGGGTTTCAGCAGTCTTATCACTTCATCTGTTGTGGTTAGCCAAGGCTCTTTGATGTCCGAAATTGCCATCAAAGCCTTTCTGTAGAGCTTACCATCATAGATTGCAACCTTGCCGGGAGCAACGGCAATTACAACTGTGGCTTTCAGAGCGCTTTGAGTAGGTGCCGCAGCGTTACTATAAGATTCCACAACAACAATGCGGTGCTTTTCAGTCACATACTTCAAACAGTCGTCTGCCAGCCTATATGAGTTAAGTAGGATGTTCTCTACCTGCTCCTGAGTCACTTCCACAGCTTCTGGCTGAAGAGAGTCTAGAAGTCGTTTAATCTCGTTTTTCAATGTATGTGGAAGTTTTTGAATGTTCGATGGGACATAGAAATGCCTAGTCTCTTTAACACCTTCTGCACCGATCCCTGTGACGCGCATGCAGACCACTTGATCGAGGAGGCTGAAAGCCGTATATGCTGAGCTCTGCCAGCCAACTCTTTCAGGATCCGGTGGCATGAGAAGGGAAACTACGGCACTTTCCACCTCAACAGGATCAGAACTGCTTGCGGCGGAATGGAGAGAGTAAATATCGTTTCCCACAAGCACTCCAAGTTCGATACTCTTCAAAACAGACTCATAATGGTACCATCCGCTAACCGCTGTGATCGGCTTTGAAACTCCCACATCTATGCCTAATTCTCTTGCTTTCAGAACCAAAGATTTCGCCAGAGTGGTCTTCCCTGAGTCGTAGGGAAGCAGACCAACCACCAGAATTATCAGATTACCTGATTCGCTTTCGCGAATCATAGTTATTGAGTTTTCTCGGCATGTCTTTTTAACTTACTTTCGGCCTAACTGAGACTTGACTAAGATTACTAAAATTTATTCAGGCCTAACTAGTGCCCTAAGCGAAAGGGTTATTAACAACAATTCAAGCCTTATCTTACGCGCCGGTGGTGTAGCCTGGCTAACACAGGGGCCTGCCACGCCCCTGCCCCGGGTTCGAATCCCGGCCGGCGCACTATTTTGGAAGTCCGACGCACGGGGACAAAGTTACAGAGTATAAATATCGACAGCAATGGCAAATTAGTAATGAAGCGGGTGGACATGAGAAAATGGAGATCCATCGACTACCATAAGAGATTGGATAACGAGTTAAGGCTGCTTGGAAAAAAGCCCAATATCTGAAAAAAACAAGAAACTAATTTTGAGATACAAAAACAACGAATCCACCAGATAATAAACAAGTTCAAGAAAACCCGTAAAATCCTATTCCTTCAAAAAGCAGGAAGAAAACCCTAGGAGATTGATCAAAACACAGAGAAGATTGTCTTAGAAGCTCATAGACAATCTAAGTCCAGTGTATCTCGGAAAGAAGATAGGGGAAGCTCATATGTTGCTTATCCCCCACAACACAATCTATGAACTCCTGGTAAACAATGGATTAGTTGAGGAGGACATGAACAAAAAGAGGTAGAGAAAGTGGGCTCGCTACGAAAGAAATCACTCAATGGGGGTTATAGCAGCCATTTGAAGAGTGAAATTATTCCGGGATATCTCTATGGCAGACTCGTTGTCTTGCTACTTAAAAGAATCTATCTTCTGAATAGTCTGCTCTTCAGCGACTATTTGATTATCCTCACGCGGCAGTTTTATTCTCGGTTTAAAGCCTTAAAAGCAAAATGGTTTACGTTAGAGTTGAGATTGCCAAAGAACTTCTCGTCATTGTACTTTAAACCTCTAAACCTCCTCTAATCTGCCATCCTTTCCAATACAGAACCTCGCAAAACCGGGTGGAATACCCCAGACGTAGCTCTGCTCAACCCCAATGAAATACGTTTCCTCACCGAACCCCACAAAATCTTCGCTTCTCTTGATTCTCAGAACAACATCATAGAATCTCTGTATTAGGTTGTCCACATGTCTTTCATATACGTTGTTGGGTTCAGGAGCGAATAGAGTGATCCTCTTAGGCAAAACGTCGAATATTCTTAAAATGTTGCCCAAAACATCGGCACCGTAGAGAGCAGGTATGAAGTGCACTCCATAAAATACAACTAGGTCTTCGTTTTTCATCTTGCTCAACACATCTTCGATCTCCGAGAGCACTTCTTTTGGCTCTTCATAGGTTATCTGCGCATATAGCACGCCAAACGGCACATCTTCACTCAAACCAACCTTTATTATGTGCGCATTTTTGAGAACTTCTTTTATCGGAGACACTTCTTTGAACGATAGGTATGCAGTCTCCAGCCTTCTACACATCGTATCGGAGAAAACAACAAATATCTGCCTTTTTGAGGAAAAGCAAGGAACTATATAATGAAATAGTAAGCTCAGCATCGGGTATCTTGAATTAAAAACGATTCTTGTTTTAAGATGCTCAAGCTTTTTGATGATGGATGAAATATCCGCCATACCCTTCACCAAATGAACTAGACTACACGTCTCAAAAAATTTTTTAATACTATTGACTAATAATTGTGAATTTTTATGAATAGGCTGAAAATCAGCTGCAATTCTCTTTTTAGTTTATAATTCTCATTCTTGTCAGCTCTAACAGTCGCACATATTTCAGTAAAACTCTTCTATAATCGTGCTCTTTCCACCCTAAGAGATTTAACTCGTTGTGAATATCGATGACAGACATCAGAAACACCTCTTAAAAATCAGATAGATAAAATAATAGGTTAAACCAAAAGGAGACACGCCCGGGCCGGGATTTGAACCCGAGGCGCGGGCTTTCTGCGGTTTACTTGTGAACCGCGACAGGCCCGCATGTTAGGCCTGGCTACACCACCCGGGCATTTCTAAGCAGCAAATCCGCACCTCTGAGATTTTTAAATGTTGTGGTTAAATGCTTACTAGGTCTTCTCGAAATTACTTCCCACTTCAAAAACTCTATGTAAGATCCGATAAGAGGCGTAAATGAGCAAACAGGAGCCTTTTACTCCTTCTATTTCCTTTAGTCAATTTTATCTTTTAACCCTCCATCTAGCCCATTATTAGAGTTTTAAACCAGACAGACTCTGTAACTCTGTTTTTATTAATCCTCAATCTGATCATGAATCAACGGATGTCCACCAAATCGGAAATGTTATAAATTTTCATTATCATACTTGTTCTTGAAAATGGAAAAATTACTGGAAATAGTCAGAGAGGGAGAAAGGGAGAACGTAGAGTTCAAGGAGATGCTGTCATCTCACCATCTGAAGGCTGAGCGATTCCAGAGCCTGGCCTGTCAGATGAATCACCGTCTTTTGATGGGGAAAGGCAGGGCGATATATGTTGTCGGTGTTTCCGATTCTGGCAGCCTGAAAGGGATAAGTCAGGAGAGCTTTGATGAAACACTATCTGTTCTTGAAATGCTGGCCATAGAGATTGGTGCCAAAATTATTTCTGTGGAGAAATACGAAATAAACGGTGGAGTTGTCGGGATCGTTGAAATCGGGAAGGCGAAGCCAAAAGAGCACATTCTGGTTGGTACAGCGGGGCATGTTGATCACGGCAAGTCAACGCTTGTAGGCTGTTTGCTGACAGGAAAACCTGACGATGGAGATGGAGCAGCAAGAGTATACCTCGACGTACTCAAGCACGAAATTGAACGGGGTCTTAGTGCTGACCTCAGCTTTGCAGTTTTTGGATTTAAAGATGGCAAACCAATAAGACTCAAAAACCCGCTGAGCAAGTCGGAGAAGGCCTGGATTGTGGAAAATGCTGACAAGATAGTTTCGTTTGTCGACACTGTCGGGCATGAGCCCTGGCTCCGCACAACAATCAGAGGCCTCTTGGGCCAGAAAATAGATTACGGTTTGCTGGTAGTTGCTGCAAATGATGGAATCATGCGTACCACCAGAGAACACCTTGGCATTCTCTTGGCCATGGACTTGCCAGTCATAATTGCAATAACTAAAACAGATATGGTTGATGCGGAGAAGCTGGAAAAAGTCTGGAGCGAAGTTACGCTAACCCTCAGAAAGGTCGGAAGGATCCCGTATGCTGTGAAGAGCAGAGAAGATGCAAAAAAAGCTGCCCGGCTTGTCGCTAGCAAAGATCTGATAGTACCTGTTATAGAGGTATCATCCATCACCTTAGAAGGCTATCAACTACTTGAAGAACTCCTCTATCGCCTGCCTAAAAGAGGAGACATTGAAAGAGACTTCATCATGTACATTGACAGAATATATAGCGTCAGCGGAGTTGGAACTGTTGTGAGCGGGAGTATAAAGAGCGGAGTCATTAGAGAGGGTGAAGAAGTACTGATAGGCCCGTTCCAAGATGGCAGTTTCAGGAAGACGAAGATTCTGAGCATCGAGATGCACTATTACAGGGTTGAGAAGGCTGAGAGAGGAGACATAGTAGGTCTGGCTGTGAAAGGCGTGAGATACGATGAGCTGAGGAGAGGAATGGTTGTTACCAAGCTTCCTCCAAGAACAGTTTGGGAGTTTGAAGCTGATGTGTACGTTTTCAGTCACCCCACCAGAATAAAGCCCGGATACGAACCCGTAATCCATCTGGAAACCATATCCGAAACTGTCGTTTTTGAAGAAATGGATGTGGAATATCTGAAAGCTGGAGACAGAGGCAGAGTGAGAATGCGCTTCAAGTACCATCCCCAGTTCATATTGCCAGGCCAGAAGTTCATTTTCAGGGAGGGGAGAAGTAAAGGGATGGGGGAGATAGTAGAGATTTTCGAGTGAGGCGGCAGCTCTGAATTCTCAGGAAAGCCTCATTGACCAAAAGATTTTTGTTCTCTTAATGCTATTATGATGATTGTGATTAACAAGTTGAAACTTTTTCACAAGTCTCCCGAAGAGGAGTTGCAGAGAACTGACGCGAGCACTGAAGAATTGGCTAAAGAGCTTGAAAAGAGTTTTCAGCCCCCTGAAGGCTGGGAACAGGTCACCAGCTACCCCATATACGGAGATTATGTATTTGCCAGCGTTCATATCCTCGCCAAGGATGAGGATCTCATGTATTATCTGCATGAACCTGAACTCAGCGATGAGGAGAGGAACGTTGTTGATGAGGTTTTAAAAAAGCTGGAATATGTCCCCATTGCACCTGAAGAAGTTACAGAGCGTTCAAAAGAGGAGTTGCTGAAGGAGCATGTTGACAAAATACTCCATGACTTTAGGTTTGTTCTCCCTCCAGACTCTTATGCAAGGGTTTTTTACGAAATACTCAAGCGAACTGTCCTGTATGATCGAATTACTGCATTTATGTACGATCCCTATATCGAAGACGTTTCTTGTAACGGTCATGGAAAGCCAGTTTATGTTTTCCACAGCCGCTACACAAACCTGAAAACGAACATAATCTTCGATGATCCTGACTACCTTGACAGATTTATTGTGAAACTCGCCCAGCAATGCGGAAAACACATCAACCTAGCAGAGCCCATGGTTGATGCCACGATGCCCGACGGGAGTAGAATCCAGATGACTTTAGGCAGGGAGATTACGGATCACGGCTCCACATTCACCATTAGAAGATTTAAGAAAGAGCCCCTAACTCCCATAAACTTAATCACCTGGGGTACTTTCTCAGCGGAACAGATGGCTTACCTCTGGCTGTGCATAGAAAACAAGAAGAGCCTGATATTTGCTGGAGGGACGGCGAGCGGTAAAACAAC
>MTMY01000016.1 GCA_002010215.1 Archaeoglobus sp. JdFR-37 | reverse complement strand
CATGCTGTAAGGGCCGATTACTGTGACAGCGGTTCTTTAATAAACCTGATATACAACCTTGCATGCGTGTTTGGAGTAGTGAGGTTGAACAGCGTCGTAGTCTTTGGAGAGTTCAGGGGAAAGAATGCTTGATTCAGTAAAACACTACGCTTCTGGCATTGTTTTTTACAATAAAGTCAAAGAGAGGTCGAATCTGGATGAGGTCCTGAAGTATACAAAAAAGGGTGAAGTTGCTGAGGTAGTTGTTAAAGTGGGTTGATTGGACGGCTTGAAGAGGATTATGCACAACAGTAGGTTCCTAAAATTTGTTTTCTTGCCCTATCCCTTAAAAGCAATGCAACTTTTAAAAGTGATTGAGAAATATAATTTGCTTGAGGAGGATTGAGATGCACAAATACACAATCGAGATCTTCTACAGCGAGGAGGATGAAGGATACATCGCTGTAGTTCCAGAGCTGCCTGGCTGCTCAGCTTTTGGAGAGACTGAGAAGGAGGCTTTAAAAGAGATAAAGGTTGCAATTGAGCTCTGGATGAAGGCTGCAAGTTATTTTTCACCGTCATTGAAAACTATTTAATAATTCATTTTCACTCATACTGCATAATACTTAAATACTACTTTGCACTACTAATTAATGTGATTGAAGAACAGAATCCCTGGTGGTTTCACGAACCGGATCCGGACATGGAATCATTTGAAAAGCTGAAATTCAAAATCGTGCCGGAATGGATCAAAAATATCTCCCTTGAGCCCTTCTCCCTCAACTTCATTGTTGGTCCGAGACGTGTTGGAAAAACAATGGGGCTCAAGCTTTTAATAAACTCGCTGATAGGTAAAAACCCCTACTCGATCTTTTACTTCAGCTGCGACCTCCTGGAAGATTACGAAGATTTGATCGAAATCATTAAAGAATACATCCAGATAAGGGAGAGGAAAGATATTGCAGCTTCCTTCATTTTCCTTGACGAAATAACATTTGTTAAAGACTGGTGGAGAGCTGTAAAGTATATTATTGACCGCGGATACCTGAAAAACGATATCTTGACAATAACGGGCTCCGTATCTCTCGACATAGGAAAACACGTGGAAACATTTGCTGGGAGGATGGGTGGTGGCAGAAGACTTGAAATAACTCCCCTCTCCTTCAGGGATTACTACCACCTCTTTTACCAAGAATTCTTCGAAGAGAAGGGGGAAGAGGTCTTCGACAGGTATCTGGAGACAGGTGGATATTTAGCATTTCTCAACGGGGAGCTAAAAGTGGAGGAGCACATATCCCTCATAAAGTCAGATATAAAGTATTTCGACCGCTCAACGGGTATGGCAAGGGAAATTATTGGGGTTCTGATAGATAAAGCCCCCTCTCCAACATCTTTCAACTCTATAGCAGGAGAAATTGGAGTCTCTACAAATACAGTCCGGAAATACATCGAGCTTTTTGAGGGGCTGCATATTCTGCTCCAGATACCCTTTATGGGCGGAGATGGGAAAATCTACCCGAGGAAGGAGCGCAAGCTTGCAATCAGGGATCCATTGCTGGCGAGGAGCCACGCAATCTGGGCAAAAAGGGGAATTAAAAAAGATGTCCTGTATGAGTGGGTCGTTCAGGAGCATCTTTACAGAAAATTCGGGGAGGTTTATTACTACCGCAACCGGTACGAAATAGATGCCATATCTGATGATGTAAAAGTCGAGGTAAAGTCAGGGAGAGCAAAAGGGAGATACCCTGGGGATGTGAAAGTTTTAAGCGGGAAAGATGTTCCCAAATTCCTCTACGAGATTCTCACCGGAGGCGAGAAGCATGGATAACCATGAAGCCAAAACAGTTCTGGAGATTCTCGCCACGGCAGATGGAGGATGCGAGTTCTGTGCGAGGGAATTATTTAACCGATTTGCTGAACGATTTCCTGAATTTTCAGAACTCGCCGAAAGCATTTTCAGAGAAAAGTTCGGGAAAGAGCTTAATAAGGAAGCTTCGGGAGGTTTGGCTTAATGGAAATAGTGGGTATTACATACCCAATTCCAAAATTGGTTTATGGACCGCTTTTTCAAAGAGGGCAAGGACATTTTGTCAAGCCACAGTTTTAGCTATGTTGCATTTCATTCATGATTGGGATTATTCAAGAAACACTGTAAATTTTTTACCAATAAATTGAAGGTGAAGCCCCGCTCTTAACACCTGAAGAACCAAGGATCGCTAAGAACAATCTATCAAGTCTTTACAGAAGTGCGTTGAGGATAGATATTTCGGGTTTAGGATTTATTAGGAACGGCCAGATTGAGTGCATCAAGTTCAAAGAGACCTTAAATAAAAAATCTAAATTATAAAAACAATAAATAAGAGTTAGAGTTACCGTATGGTATTGTAAAATCTTGCTAAAGTAATAAAGAAGCCATTTCAGTGTTTTGTGCACTCATATAATGCTGTATAACGCTAAGAAATTCTCAAAACTCGAAAATTAAAAATTGAATGGGCTCAGAAGCCCATACCGCCCATGCCACCCATTCCCATGTCCATGTCTTCTGGGCCTTCTCCGCCGCCCTTGCTCTTCTCAAGACCCTTTGCGGCAATGACATCGTCAATGCGGAGTATCATTACCGCGACTTCTGTTGCGGACTCAATTGCATTCTTTTTCACGCGGAGTGGCTCAAGAACACCGGATTCCTTCATGTCGACGACTTTGCCGGTATCAACATTAACTCCAGCAGTCTTCTGTCCCTTCTCATGGGCAGCTTTGAGTTCCACAAGAACATCTATCGGGTCAAGACCAGCGTTCTCTGCCAGTGTCTTGGGGATTATCTCCAGAGCAGCAGCAAAAGCTTCAACAGCCAGCTGCTCTCTCCCGCCAAGCTTCGGAGACCACTCTCTGAGCTTCAGACTTACTTCAATTTCAGGAGCGCCTGCGCCAGCTACAACCTTTCCATCCTCAAGTGCTACTGCAACCACTCTGATTGCATCCTCAACGCCCCTTGCCATTTCGTCTACCACATGCTCCGTGCCTCCTCTGACGATGATTGTTACTGCCTTCGGATTCTTGCATCCTGTTACGAATACCATCTTCTCATCGCCAACTTTCCTCTCTTCTACGAGGTTTGCCTCTCCAAGATCCTCTGGCTTGATGTCTCTGAGATCTGTGAGTATTCTGGCTCCCGTGGCCTTTGCCAGCTTTTCGATATCGCTCTTCTTGACTCTCCTTACTGCCAGCACTCCGGCTTTAGCGAGATAGTACTGGGCAAGGTCATCGATACCTTTCTGGCAGAACAAGACATTTGCACCGCTACCAACGATCTTGTCCACCATGTCCTGTAACATCTTCTCCTCCTGCTCGATGAACTTCTGGAGCATCTCTGGATCGGTAATGCGAATCTTTGCGTCTGTTTCGGTCTCCTTGACTTCAAGTGCTCCGTTGAACAGCAGTATCTTTGCGTTCTCTATCTTCTTTGGCATTCCTGGATGGACGACCTCTTTGTCCAAAACGATTCCATCTATGAGTTCAGTCTCATCAACGCTTGCTCCTGTTCTCTTCTCGATTTTGACGTTATCAGTGTCAACCTCAAGCTTTCCGTTTACTTCTTCAGCAACCGCCTTTACTGCCTTAACAGCTATGTCTGAAAGCTTTCCAACAGCAACTTCAGCACCCTTTCCCGTCATGGCGGTGGCTGCAATTTTCTTCAGCACCTCATCGTCATCTCTGCTAACTGGAATGGCTATCTCTTCCAGCACCTCAATTGCTTTCTGAGCAGCAAACCTGTAACCGTTGCTTATGATGGCTGGATGAATCTCGCTCTCAATCAGTTCTTCTGCCCTCTTGAGAAGTTCGCCAGCGATGACAACGGCAGTTGTTGTACCATCTCCAACCTCGTTCTCCTGACTCTTTGCAATCTCTATAACCATCTTTGCTGCCGGATGCTCCACGTCCATCTCCTTCAGAATCGTGACACCATCGTTTGTTATCACTATGTCTCCCAAACCGTCAACCAGCATCTTGTCCATGCCTCTTGGTCCCAGTGTGGACCTAACTGCCTCTGCAATCACGCGAGCGGCCATGATGTTAAGGCGCTGCGCATCCCTCCCCGTCGTTCTCTGAGTTCCTTCTCTCAAAATGAGCACGGGTGTGCCCTGCAATGTAGCCATACTTTAAACACCTCCTTTAATGGCACCGCTGGATTGGTAGTTCTATATAAAGTTTGGGGGTGATTGCTGATGGGTGTATTGAGGAAGAAAATTCAAGTAATGACTTGCGAGGTTTCAATCCTATAATAGTCGATTTATTCCAATCATTTCAGTCCATTTTATTTAACTTATCCAAACTTACCTAACCGCCATATCCGAGTTATATTTCATAAGCCATATCAGGTTCAGAGTGCTGGCTAGGTCTTTCAAAAATCTTGCTAATCAGGATACTGAACTCAAAGAGCACTATCATGGGCAGAGCTACCATGGCCTGGGTGAAGACATCCGGCGGGGTTATGGCTGCACCAATGATGAAGAAAACCACATAAAAGTGCCTGCGATAATATCTGACTGTTTCAAGTTTCACCAAATCATTACTGACCAAGAATATCATTACCAGCGGCATTTGGAAGACGATACCAAAAACGGCAAGCATGAGCACCACGAAATTGATGAATTCAGCTAAGGAGTAGTAAGCCAGCACACCTTGGGCTGCAGCCGACTGGTAAAGGAACTGGAGGAAAAGAGGGAGCATAAGAGAATAGCCGTAAGTCAGACCGATCAAAAAGAGTATAATGGAAGCAGACACGTACTTAACTACCTTCATTTTTGTGAGCTCAAGGTTTGTGAGGATCTCTGTGCGATCTCTGAGGGCTTCATATGCCAGCTTGACCATATAAGGTAGCGCTGCCACAAATCCAAAAATCAGACTGATCTTGAGCTTGAGAACGAGACCTTCAAGAGGGTACTGATAGATGAGGTTCGCACCTTCAGGGAGTAAATCCTGCTCTATTTTTGAGATGACGATGTCGGCAATGCGAGCAAAGGATATCGCCCATACAACTGCAATGATTATGGCGATTCTCAGTAACTTCACCCGCATTGCTACGAGAATCTCTGCAATCTCTGTTGCTGTCATTTCAGCCATACTTGGGCGAAAGACGAGCATGTTTATAAAAATTAGGCATTGGTTTTCTTGAGGACTTCCATAGTTAGGCTGACTATTTGATTGCCCACTCTCGTTTATTTTTTGTTCTATTGTGGTTCTATTGTCTCTCAACCTCCCATTTAACCTCCAACCTAACCCTCGACCATCTAAGATATAAACCAAGATAAGCCAAGAAAAACCATAGCAAGAAGTTTGGGAAAATAGAGGGATGTGAAGGGGCCAAAGCATCAAAACAAATTTATTCATTTTGCCTCAGTTTTTATTTAATGCTAGACGTAATTTACGCAGGTCTTTGCCACTCGTGCGGAGGAGACCTGGGCAGTAAGGAGATTGAGTCCCATTCATGTTTCAGGAGGAACACTTCTCTCTGCCACTTCAAATATGAATCCCTTTATCAAGAATTTGTTGAATTTTTCGAGAAGGCGGTTGGCACTCCGAGAGCAATACAGAAATTCTGGGCAAGACGAATCTTGAACGGAGAAAGTTTTGCTGCTGTAGCACCAACGGGTATTGGAAAGACGTCATTTGGAGCGGTCATGTCACTGTTTCTGGCCTTAAAGGGCAAAAGAAGCTACATAATCCTCCCCACAACACTCCTCGTTAAGCAGGTTGTTGAGAATATTCAGGAATATGCAGTCAGACTTAGCCTCAATCTGGGTATTAATGAAAATTCTGACATCATCTTGCTACACTATCACGGGAGGCTGAAGAAAGAGGAGAAGGAGAAATTTTTCGAGCTGCTCAAAAAGGACTTTCATATCCTTGTTACAACCACCCAGTTCCTTGCGAAGCACTTTAATGACATAAACAAGACTTTCAACTTCATTTTTGTGGATGATGTGGATGCTGTTCTGAAAGCTTCCCGAAATGTGGACAGGATTCTGATGCTTCTCGGGTTCAGGAAGACTGCAAGAGGATGGGAAGGTGAGGCGAAGGGCAGTCTTATGGTCTCCACCGCCACCGCCAAGAAGGGTCAGAAGGTTCAGCTTTTCAGGCAGCTTCTGAACTTCGACGTGGGAAGTACAACCCATGCTGTGAGAAACATAGAAGACATTGTTGTGGAGGCAGAGGGGGCGAATCTGGAAACGCTTCGCAAAATACTGTTTGAGATGGGTAGTGGAGGTATCATATTTGCCAGAAATGGTGAGGAGGCCGAGGAGATTTACAGAAAGCTCTCAGAAATCTCGAAGCCCCAACTAAAAATCGGCTTGGTTACGTCAGGCAGAACGAAGGATTACGAACTCTTTGAGAAAGGGGAGATAGATTACCTCATCGGCACCGCCTATTATTACGGAACCCTTGTGAGAGGGCTTGATCTTCCAGAAAGGATAAGATTTGCCGTTTTTTACGGCGCACCCGTCTTCAGAGTCAGGATAGAGGATATCGATTCAACTTCTCCCGGAATCATCAAAACCCTCGCGTTCATTTTCAGAGAGAGTGAAGAGGTAAAACCTTTTCTGCAAATCCTTCCAACCATAGACAGGAAGCCAGAAGAGATGGGAAAGCTCAGAGAAGTTCTCAAGGTTGTGGTGTCAAAGAGTGGAGCTTCTGGGAAGGATGTTGTATTTAAGGGGGATGAAGTGGTATTCCCAGACATAAGAACATACATCCAAGGCTCTGGCAGAACCTCCCGCCTCTTTGCAGGGGGCATAACAAAGGGGGCCTCATTCCTCCTTGAAAAAGACCCTGACGTTCTCTCAGCATTCGTCGAGAGGGCGAAGTTTTACGATATAGACTTCAAACCCCTGCAGGAAGTTGATTTTGAGGAGTTGAAAAAAGAGATAGACGAAACCAGAAATCGTTATAGAAAGCGAAGCGAGTTTGACATCATTAAACCCACTCTTTTCGTTGTCGAAAGCCCTACGAAAGCCAAACAAATAGCCAGATTCTTCGGACAGCCAAGCATCAAGGTTTTTACAGTCGATGAGTCCACAGCTATAGCCTACGAAGTCCCAACTCCAGAAAGGGTATTGATAATCACTGCCAGCCTCGGCCATGTCACAGACCTGATCACCGACAGAGGGTTCCATGGTGTGGAAGTAAACGGCAGGGATGGAAGTGGGCGATTCGTGCCAGTGTATGCATCAATCAAACGCTGCAGGAAGTGCAGCTACCAGTTCACAGAGGAACGTGATTCCTGTCCGAAATGTGGTGGAGATATAGATGACTCAAAGGGCAGAATAGCGATGCTGAGAAAGCTCGCTAAAGAGACGGGCTTTGTCATTATAGGAACTGACCCCGACAGTGAAGGGGAAAAAATTGCCTGGGACATCAAAAACCTCCTTTCCGGGTGTGCTGAGATCAGAAGAGCGGAATTCCACGAAGTCACACGAAGGGCGTTAATGGAAGCTCTAACTAACCTGAGAGATATTGATGAGAACCTCGTGAAGGCGCAGCTAGTCAGAAGGATCGAGGACAGGTGGATAGGCTTCGTTTTGAGTCAGAAACTCTGGCAGGTTTTCCACGACACAAATCTTTCTGCGGGAAGAGCTCAAACGCCGGTGCTTGGCTGGATAATTGAGAGAGCTAAAGAGAGTAGAGATCGACGAAAGATAGCGGTAATCAAGGAGTTCAGCCTGTATCTGGAGGATGTCGATGAGAGAGAACTTGAACTCGACATCTCCCTGCTGAACGAGAGGGTTGAAGAAAGAAATCCTCTCCCTCCTTATACCACAGATGGGATGCTGAGGGACGCAAACGCAATTCTGAAGCTCTCGGCGAAAGAAACCATGAGAATAGCCCAGGATCTCTTTGAAAGAGGTCTCATAACCTACCACAGAACTGACTCCACACACGTAAGCGAGGTGGGACTGAGGATTGCAAGAGATTATCTCGGCGACGATTATCAGGGAAGGAGTTGGGCTGTTGAAGGTGAAGGTGCCCACGAGTGCATAAGACCAACCAGACCCGTTGACAGAAACACGCTGGAAAGGCTCATCCACGAAGGGGTTATACAGGCTGAAGATCTTAAATGGGCGCATCTTGCCCTCTATGACCTCATATTCCGTCGTTTTATGGCGAGTCAGTGTAAGGCATACGCTGTGAAGATTGCTGAGTACAAAATTACTGCCAACGGAAAGGAATTCAATGAGGAAAGGGTTGTTGAGGCTTCAGGAAAGGCCTACCAGCTTTACCGCTGGTCAGTATGGATTAAGGATGCGTTGCCGACTGGTAGATTTAAAGTCAATGCTGAAATTCGCAGCATTCCAAAGGCCCCGCTGTATACCCAGTCAGATGTAGTGCAGTTGATGAAGGAGAAGGGCATCGGAAGACCATCAACCTACGCCACAATTCTCGACAGACTGTTTGTCAGGAACTATGTGGGCGAGAGAAACGGAAGGATCTATCCAACCAAGAGGGGCATAGAGGTCTTCGAATTTCTTAGGAGAAATTATGGTGGCTTCGTTTCCGAAGATCGAACCAGACTACTTGAAGAGAAGATGGATGCAGTGGAGAGAGGAGAACTCGACTATCTGGAGGCGCTGGAAGAGCTGTATGAGGAAATCAGACGGGTTTGAGGTATGGCGTATGGAGTAAATAGAATCGAAACAGGAAGAAGCTGAATCAGAAATTATACCCGTTTTCCAGTAAAAACTCTAAATCTTTATCCGACTTTGCAAAAACTCCCACATTTCCCAGCCTTACATTTTTCAAAAATTCTTTGCATGCATCGTAAGCCTCAACCATTTCCGCAAGGGTTGGCGGCCTTACGTGCCTCATTCTGTATTCGGGGAAGAAAGCTAGTATTGTGAAGGGGATTGATGGATTGGCAGATGCCAAGATTTCTGCTATCCTTGCTATCTGATCGGTTTCAACCCACCCGGGAATGTAGAGGCTCAGAACCTCCAGAACGAACCCTCTGTCAACAATCTCCTCTGGAAGCTGAAGTATTCGTTTATTTGAAGCGCCGGTAAGCTTCCTGTGCACTTTTTCGTCATAAGCCTTAATGTCCAGCCAGAAGGCATCCACTCTGCCCTCAAGCACATCCAGATTTTCAGGAGTAAGACCATAGCCGTTGGTTTCAAACAGCACCCACAATCTGCCGGCTTTCTTGATTTCCTCTGATGCTCTTGCATAGAACTCCGGTTTGCATGCTATATCGCCGCCGGTGAAGGCTACAATGTTTCTCGCTGGCCCCCATCCCTGCTCGCTTAGTTCAATTTTATCAATACTGATGGCATTTGGACATAATTTGCTTCTTTTCCCAAGCATTATGCAGCTTCCACAACCTCTGCAGAGGTCAAGGGCGTGGTATGAAGTTGCCCTCTCTCTGGGCTCGTAGATGATGCTGTATTCCTCAACGTATCTTTCTGCAGCTTTTCCGATATCTTCAGGACTCATCCAGATCCCATTTGCCCGCCTAGAAAAGTACCAAGAGTGACACTTAAGGCAGGATAGATTGCATCCCGACTGATAGATGGAAAGGTAGTGCTCTGGGCGTGAGAGATGAATGGCCTTAATGAGCCTGAGATTGTCATCTTCTCTGTAAGTGCTTTTGCATGCCGGGAGCTTTCTGTTCCCAGATTCCACCAGACAGCTTCCCATCTCGTAACCCTGCAGGACAAGGGAGCATTTCATAAACTGCACATTATCTGCAACAGCAATCATGAAGGTTTTGGTTGGAGCCATCCTTCCCAGTCATTTCTCAGTATGCCAAATGGCAAGAGCAATCCCCAGTAGTATCACAAACATGTAAAAATAGGCCTGTAACTGCAACGACTGGCCCAGTATGAAGTATGCAAGAATTGTCGCCCCCACAGCCTCACCGATTACACTTGCTGTGACAGGAACAACACCCATGTGCCTCAGTATGTAATTTATCAGAGTGTGACCCAGCATCATGGGAATCGCTGCCAGAAGAAGGAAGTAAACCCATGTTTCCAGCCGGTAGTTGAAAAGTGAGAGATTATTCATAATTGAGATTACCAAGGTTACGATGGCTGCGGTGACATAAGTCAGGAGGACATAGGCTCCAAAATCAATCCTGTTTCTGGAGAACCTGCCAGTCGTGAAGTAAATGCCTCCTGCAACAGCACCTATCAATGCTAGAATGATTCCTTCAGGCCTGGAGTTTGGATCTGCTCCGCTCAGGAAATAGACACTTACAATGGCCAGAACCACTCCCAGAACTTGTCTAGCCTTTGGCCGTTCCCCTAGAGCGGTGGAGAAGATGGCAGAAAACAGGGCATGGGTGCAGACAATGGTGGTGCTGACAGCAACTGAAGCGTAGAACAGCGATTCCATCCAGCTTGCGAAGTGAATGCCGAGAGCTATTCCGGCAACTGCCGGGAAAAAGAGTGCCTTTTGGTCGCTCGGGAAGCTCAATGAGCGACTTAATATGAGAAAAAGAGGGATAGAGAGAATAAGGCGCCAGAAAGCCGTTACTGGCCCGGGAGCTCCTGCCAGAACAACGAGAATTGCGGCAGATGAAATTGCCAAGACTGCGAGAGCAAGTAAAAGTAGCAGTCTGAAGTTTTGCATGCCCTCTGAGTCTATGCGGAGTTTTTAATCTTTACATCTTTGTTGTTTTTGTAGCGAAAGTTTTCAACTATCCTTAAGACTCCTCTTCTAAGACATGAGATCTCCTAATACAACCTTCAACCCCTCCTTTTAACCCTCCTCACCACCTTCACCACCACAGCCACAATCACAAGAGCAACTAGGAAGGCAGCAACATAATACTCCCATCTCAGCTGGCTGCTCTCCTTTACGGTGACGTAAAAGTAGACCACTTCACTTTTCTCATCTCCATCGGCGTCCTTAGCTGTAACCTTCAACTCCATTCTGTATACTGCGTCTGTAATGACGTCTTCATCAACATCAACTTTGAATTTCAGGACTCCAGCTTCTCCAGATTCCAAAGACTGGATGTATGACTCGGGAACCTTAACCAGTATCCCGGGAGAGGGTTTTACGGTGGCGTGAATATCCTTCGCATAATCCCCCTTGTTGATCAGCCTAACTACAACAATTTGATTGTCTATTCCGGCATAGATGGTCTGATTGCACTCTGCTTCGAAGTCGGGTTCAGGTGATATATGGACGGATATCTCATCTGAAAACTGGCTTTCCGAAGGGTAGGGAGAGAGTAGTCTGTAGAATCCACTGACCTGAATGCTGTGCAATCCGAATCCAGCGTTATCATCAATCTCCACCGGCACCTTTACGCTTCTCACCTCACCCGGCATGAGGTGGCCAAGGGGGAGCTGTTCAATTTTCAAATCGATTCCTTCGGGCTGTGAGAGTCGAAGTATGAGAGAGGAAACAGGATAGCTGAAGCTGTTCATAACAAAAACATCCAGAACTCCCTTTTCCCCCCTCTCAAACTCGTAGTTTCCTGCAGTTATTACAATTCCACCGCTGAGAGACTGGAAATTCACAACAAACTCTTCTACAGTATTTCCTTTTACCCACTGGCTGCCATTGAAGTACTCGTAGCTTATGTTGGCTCTAATAATGTAGCTTCCAGCCCTGTCAGCCTTTATGCTGAAAGATGTCATCTGCATTCCTGCGGGAGGAATTGATGGGATGTAGGCTTTTTGCGGGTCGAGGATATCTACATCACCTTCGAGCGCAATTTCCACAACCCTCGCAACCCCATTTCCTTCGTTCACCACGTTGATAGTTAGTTGAGCAATTTCAGAAGTATAAAAGGTTGATCTGGTGGGGAAGAGTCCTATAATGGGTTCAGTCTTCTGTGCAATTTCAATTTCAATGGGAAATTCTAACTCCTCTCTTTCGTAGTAATACTTCGTCAGGTTGTTATCATAAACATAAACACTTCTCACCCTCTCGTACTCTACATGCAGCGTAAGAGTGTGCTTTCCTGTTGCATTCTGAGGTGTGAGGATGGTGAAAGTTACAGTTTGCACACCCCGGGCTGGCAGAACAGGAATTAGAACCCTGTCTGAAACGACTTTAATTTTCCCATCACCTTCAAGCCACGCTGTGAGATTGTAGGCTACCAATGAGACATTGCTGAGAATTACTTCCTCCGGATACTCACTCTTAACTTTCTCAAGTTTTCCTGTGTTAACTAGAATTATCTGCAATCCGTAACTCTGTCCAGCCGGAATAATTTTGCTTCCGGCAACGTAGGCATTAATTTCCGGTTCATCCCATGCATATGTTGCATCTGAGGGTTGAGCTAAAAGCTGAACTGAAATTACAAGAACAACAACAAAAATAAACCACCTCATCAGGAAACACCTCCTGTACCTATTTTTCTCCTCAAAAGACGAATTGCTAAAAGGGTAGTGAGCAAGGTATAGAAAACCAGCACGGCAACGTAAGGAAAAACAACATCTAGCCCATTGCCCTTCACCATAACGTTTCTGAATGCCAAGTTTGCGTATGTGAGGGGGATGAAGTAGGCAATAAGCCTGGCAGCCTCGGGCATGCTCTCAAGGGGATAGAAAAAGCCTGAAAGAAAGATGCTAACTATCGCCATCAGCATGCTGGCCTGAATTCCTTGCAATTGCGTTGCAGATACGGCAGATATTGCCAAGCCAAGACCGATAGAGCCTGTTAAAAAGAGCAGCTGAACGGCAAACAGAAGCAGTATGCTGCCCCTCACCTCCACATTAAAGAGATAGTGGGCTATAAGCATGACGTTGAAGATGTCCAGCACTATTATGCAGGTAATGGCCAGAAATTTACCTGCGATTAAATCTGCACTTCTCAGCGGGGTTGCCAGAATCAGTTCAAGTGTCCCCTCCTCCCTCTCCCTCGCAATGGAGCTGGCTGATAGAATTAGACCCAGCATCTGAATAACGACGCCAATGATTGCGGGAGCGATGAAGTCAATCATTCTAGTTTTTGTGGTAAAGATGTAGCGTTGCTCAACGGCAATGCCTCCTTTTAACTCTCTTGAAAAAGAGGATGCGATTCTTTCGATCAGATTGATGGATGTAATGGCTACATTGAAGTTGGATTCGTCGACAAAAACCCTTATTTCACCCCTACCATTCTTAATCTCTCTGTAGAAACCTTCAGGAATGTAGATGGCAACCTGAATGTCTCCCCGCTTGATCATGTCCACAGCTTCGCTAGCTGTAGCTGCAAAGTACTTTATATCGAGGACTTCGGTGGAGATTATGGCGGAGATTATCTGCTTTGAGGCAAAACTGCCGTCATCGTCAATAACCGCGGCAGGAACGTTCTTTATCTCTCCAGAGAAGGCATATCCAAATACTGTAATCAATATTATGGGTTGCATTATCAGAATCGCCAGCAGTCTTTTCTCCCTCAAAATTACCTTTAGCTCCTTCACAAATACTGCCAGAACCTCAGACATCATAGTCGTCACCCATTTCGTCACCCGCTGTTGCTCTGCATAGCATCATCCTCACCCACAAACCTGAGAAAAGCATCTTCCAGTGTGAGCTTTCTTGTTTCAGCGTAAGCAATTGATACGTCTCTTTTCTTGAGAATATCAACAACTTCCGGTAAGCGTCTGGCTGAGTTGTCAACAATAACAGCAATTTTATCCTCAATAATTTTCGAATCGAAACCCACATCTCTGAGAATCTGTAATGCTTCCTGATTCTTAGTGGAATCAATAATAATGAGTTCTCCTCCAAGAGCCTGCTTTTTTATCTCATCAGCATTGCCTTCAGCTATTTTTGTACCATCTCTCATTACGATGAGTCTGTCACAGTTCTCGGCTTCATCCATATAATGAGTGGTTACGAGAATAGTCTTTCCTTCTTCGTTCAGCTCCCTGAAGTGCTCCCAGAATGTTCTTCGTAAAGGTGGATCAACGCCAGCAGTTGGCTCATCCAGTATTAGTATCTCAGGGTCGTGAATCATGGAGCAGATGAGCATCAACCTTTGCTTCATCCCTCCACTGAGGTTCTTTACCAGCTCATCCTTCCGGTTTAGGAGCTTCACGATTTCCAGCAACTCCTTTATCCTCTTTTCCACTTCACCTTTTGAAACTCCATAGATTGCTGCAAAAAACCGCAAGTTTTCCTCAACCGTGAGATTCTGGTACAGAGAGAAGCTCTGAGGCATGTATCCAATTTTTCTTCTCACTTCAAGGCTACCTGCAACTCCCCCAGCTATTTCAATCCTTCCTTCAAAGGGCAGAAGGCCGAGAATTGCTTTTATTGTGGTGGTTTTGCCCGCTCCATTTGGCCCCAGCATTCCAAGTATTTCCCCTTCCTCAACCTGAAAGGTGAGGCCATCTACGGCCAAAAACTCCCCGTATCTGACAGTGAGATTCTCAACCACCAGCTTTGCCGCCATACTCAGTTTATTCACTAGCAAAAACATATTTAAATTTGTTGTAACTGAAATAGTAACAATGTTTGAAGGTGTCGTTGCCAAGTTGGTGAGGCTTGGACTGAAAGAGTATGAGGCGAGAGTGTATGCTGCACTTGTTGGGCTTGGAGAAGGGACTGCCAGACAAATTCACGAGGCCAGCGGCGTTCCTCGTCCTCGCGTCTACGATATTCTAGAAGGGCTGGCTAAGAAAGGTTTTGTTGAAGTTAGACATGGAACACCTATAAGCTATAAAGCTGTAGAGCCAAACAAGGTTATATCCAAGCTCAGAGAGGACTTTGTAACAACTGCACAGGAAGCAGTGATGGAACTTGAAAAGCTAAGTCTGGATGCTGTCAGAAAAACCTCACCAATATGGTACGTGAAAGGAGACTGGAGTATAAAAAGCAGGATTGAAGATTTGATTGAGAGAGTTGAAAGAGAACTTATTGTGTTATGCTTTAGAGCAGAGCTTGTGGAAGATGTTGCCTGGAAAATCAGAGAGATTTCTTACAAAAAGAATGTTGTTTGCGTAATAGGGGATGAACGTAACGAACTGGCGGGTCTGTTGGGTAACGCAAAAGTTATAGAGCCAGTTGAGATTGAAGATTTCATAGGTGAAGTCTTTCAGCTGTTTAAAAAAAGTGTGTTCAAAGATAGCATAGAAGTGGATGGTGTTGAATACAGGGTTGAAAACCTTTTCATAGCCGACGGAAAGGAGTCAATGCTTATTTATGAGGTGAATCAGGAGAGGATGGCAGTGACAATCAAGTTGCCCATCATCCCATTCATACAGAGAATGTTCCTTGAAAGAATTATCAGCAGATCCAGGAAGGTATCCTAATTGCTGTTTTGTTAAATAAAAATTAAAATTAAATTATCCCATTCTTTCTCAAGTCCTCTAGATCTCCATCGCCCAAGCCCAGAAGTGTGTGATAGACGTGTCTGTTATCTTCTCCCAAATTCTTGCACAGCCACTTCAACTTCGGCGGCGTCTCGCTGAATCTCCAGGGAGAGTTCACAACAACAAGCTCCCCATACCTTTTATCCCTGTACTTCCTGAAAACTGCCTTATTCCACCAGAAATCCTCCTCCAGAACCTCTTTGGGTGTAAGGACCTTCGCGTAGATTGCCGTGCCTTTTTCGCCTCTCTCCTTCCATTCCACCATTTTCCTAGCCAGCTCTTGGAACGTAAACTTCTTGATGGCTTTCTGAATATCTTTGTAAGCTTCTCTCTGCTTCTCCAAGGGTGTTCTATCGAAAACCGTAGGATACTTCTCCATAAGTTCCGGAGCTTCAATCTGGGTGACTAGCGCATTGAAGTTATCATCAGTATATCCTGATGCAAAGACGTAACCGTCCTTAACCTCGTAGTAAGCGTAGCTAAAGACTCCAGCGTCAAGGGGTAACACGCCAACTTCAACGGGCTGCTTGAAGAAGTGAATCCACTGCAGTTCCACCGTTATCTTCATCATTGTCTCGGTGGACGTGATATCAATCATCTGCCCCTCTCCCGTTCTGTTGCGGTGCAGAAGGGCAAGGAAAACACCTGAAACTGCGTAAATAGCTGTGAAATAACTGGCCATCCAGAAGCCGGGAGCGGTTGGCAGGTTGTAGGGCTCCCCCGCCTCGGGCAGCTCCTTGCAGGAGTTCATGTACCCGGAATTTGCCAAGCCAAACAGGTTGGAGTCAGGCACCTTGGCAAACTCCCTAGCTTTTGGCCCGAAGTGGCCGTAGGCTGAGAATGCAAGGTAAATGATGTCCGGCTTGATTTCTCTGAG
>MTMY01000049.1 GCA_002010215.1 Archaeoglobus sp. JdFR-37 | reverse complement strand
ACTTCGCCCTGCTTGATGCTCAGCTTATAGCCCTCACCTTCAGGCTTAGCCTCAAAGAGCTGGAAGCGGGAATACAAAGGATACATTACGCTGACCTCATCCACTAGATTGAGCAGGATCTTTATGCCTGGCAGCGATCTGTTCTTTCTCGAACTCTATTCCCAGCTAAAGGATTTCAATCTGATCAGGAAGTTTCAGAGGAAGCTGTCTTCCTTGGAACCTGAAAAAGCTGGGGAATTGATCAAAAGGCCGGTTGTATTGCTTTTACCCTGGGACCATCAAAAGCAGGCGTTTGAGGCATGGAAAAAGAAGGGAAGAGTAGGCGTCGTTGAAATGGCCACAGCCACAGGAAAAACTCTCGTGGGTTTAATGGCCATTGAGGAGCTGTCAAAAGAGGGTTTGAAGAGGGGTGAAAGATGCAGAGCCCTAGTATTAGCTCATTCAAAGGCAATCCTCAACCAGTGGAGGAGGGAGACGTTAGATAAGCTCGGGTTGGCCGGTGACATTTACACGGAATACTCCATTCCGGTGGTCTGTGTAGGGGTTAGAATTGAGTTCGAAACAATCCAGAAGGTAATCAGAAGTGGCCCACAAAACTATTCTGCCGACCTTCTGATCGTTGATGAAGTCCACCACATAGCTGCTCCAGAATTCAGCAAGGTTTTGAACATTGATTACAGATGGTTCATGGGCCTTTCCGCATCTCCAGATGAGGGTGAGAGGTCCAGAATAATTAAAGGGCTGAATATTTCAGTACTATTTCGATTCGGCCTCAAGGAAGCTATTGAACGAGGCGTCTTACCGAGTTTTGAATGGAAGGTGCATCCTGTGGAGCTTTCGGTAAAAGAAGAAAGGGAGTTCAAAGAGATATCCAGAAAGATAACACAGCTCTTTAATTACGTTTCAAACGATTCGGAAACCATCTCCAAACTTACCAACGGGGAAAAATCCTCAATAGAGGATATACACGAATTCGTGAAGCTGATTGAGAGAGCAAGGTTCAAAGGCATGGAATTGCCGGAAAACTGGAAGAGACTACAGATGCTAATTTTGCAGAGAAGGTGGATTGTGCATAGGTCGATTCCTAAGATTGAGAATGCCATAGAGCTTGCGAAGAGGTATGGTAAGAGCAAGAAGGTAATAGTGTTTGCCATGGACATCGAGAGCTGCGACCTGATTGCCGGCAGAGTTGAAGAGGAAGTATCGAACGTGTTTGTTGTCCATTCAAACGTTGCCAAAGATGTCAATGAGAAGATAATCGAATTCAGGAGAGCTGACCACGGGGTCTTAATAGGAGCAAGGATGTTGGATGAGGGAATAGACATTCCTGATGCGGAGATCGGGATAAATGTTTCTGCATCAAAAACAAGGCTTCAGCTGATTCAGAGGCTGGGGAGGATCTTGAGAAAGAGCGGGAACAGGAAACCAGTATTCCACCACTTTGTAGGTGTTCCAAGTCAGGAATCCTACATTAACTTCGAGGATGGGTTCAGACTCCTCGACGAGCTGAACTGGGTGCACACCATGGCGATGAACCTCGGAGTCAATATGGAAATCGTGGAGGAAACTCCAATTGACAGGCTAATTGATAGTGCAGAAAGGATGTTCAGGGACAGCCATCAAAAGAGGAGAGCGGTGCCCACTCCAAGTTACGGAACTTTTAGGATTGAAAACGTCCTCAGATTTTTCGATGAGGAGTTAAAACAAAGAATTGCAGACACACTTGCCGGCTATTGTCCAGATCATGTTATATCCGATACGGAATGGACAGAGATAGTTAGAAGAGGGTTTAAGAAAGAGCCCAATGATCCCTTAAACATCCTTGGTTATTGGTGGATACTGGTGGTTGGTGGCAGAAACCCGCGGAGAATACGGGAGATAATCATGAGTCAGGAGTTTCTATCCCATTTAAACATATCCCTTCTTGAAACGATTAAAAGTCAAATGTAATAATATAAATTATAAAAAATAAAAAAGGATAAAGTTACTATACGGAGAAACTAACAAGATTTAAATATAATTCATATCACTCAATTCTGGGTGTTGTCATGGGGGAGGCTGAAAAGGCTGAAATAAATGAACCCAAAGCTGAATCCGAAACCAAATCAGAAAGCAATGTTGTCCCGGTTGGCATAAAGGTCGGTTCTCAGAGAACAGTCATCGCAAAAGGGAATGATATATTCATCATCGAAACATGTGTGAAGGAGAAGGAGAATCCGATTACTGGAGAAAAAGACTATGTAATAGGCAACGAAGCTGCAGAACTCTATGGAGACGAGGCTGTGTACATGTTAAGGGGTGGTTTGCCGGGAAATGAGGAAGAAGCAGAACTCCTTAAGATATTCCTGACCAGAGTTGCCAGCGAATATGGTATTCCTGAAAATACCTATGTAACCTACGGAATTCCATCAACAGAGGCGGAAGAAGGGGTTAACCTCTTCAAGAAAGTTGTAAGTCAGGTTCCTTTAGGCTGGGTAGGCAAGGAAGTATGGAATGATTCATTCCTCTCTGCTCTGGCCTTGCCAGAGGGTCTTGGAATGCTTGATAAGACTTTCGTGGTCATCAATGCTGGCTCCACAACCACCGATGTTGTGGCTGTAAGGAGGGGGGAAATCGTATTCAGCATGGTAACCGGAGAAGTGTCTGGCGACATTGTAGACAGATGGATCAAAAATGAGATAATGAACGAGACGAGAGGAGCAGTAAACATCGACCTCTCAACTGCTAGAAGCTATAAAGAAAAGTACGCAAACCTCAAAGAGTGGAAGAGTGTTCAAGAGACTGTCCAGCTCTTCGATAAAGGATTGTACAGCTTTAGGATTGACGAAGCGGTAAATAAGCCAGTGGAAAGGTACCTTGACAGCTTAGTGGACTTCTTAACCCTGGAATTCCTGCCATCTCTGGCGGAATTCAACTTCAAGATGTACAAGAAAGCATTGGAATCCGAATTTATCTTGGCAGGCGGAATGGCAGAGATCCCGGGCTTGAAGGAGAAATTTGCAACAAAGATTTCAGATGCATTGGGAGTTGCAATAACTGTCAGATGCCCTGAGAGCCCGCTAACAGCCTCTGCCAGAGGTGCACTGCTGATTTCAAGCTTGAGGGTAAAACAATAGGCTGCTGAAAGTGGTCAGTAAGCAGCAATAAGTCGGTAGGCGGTAAACGGTGAAAAATAATGGAGCTTGAGAAAAGACTTGAGAAGTGGGATGCATTATTTGAGGAATTGAGGAAGGTAGTTGAGGAGTTCCTGCCAACAGTTGAGAAATCGATAAAAGAAGTGACTAACAAAGTTTCCGAACTAGAGCAGAGGATGTCAGTTTTTGAAAAAGAGCTGGCAGATATCAGAATGCAAACAACAGAAAAAAGTCAGAATGTAGAGGATATCAAAAACTCTTTTTTATCTGTGGTGGAAGATCTCAACAACTCCCTGAACGCTGAAATTTCAAATCTCAGAAACGAGTTGTACAATCAGATTGATGAACTGAAGAAGAATATCAGCGATGTCGGTGTTTCCAGCCCTGGAGTTGATCTTGAGGATCTGAAAAATCTGGAAAAAGAGATCGATGAAGTGAGGGGCCTCATAGTCAAGCTATCCAAAGAGCTCGAGCAATTCAGGAACCAAATGGTAGAAAAACACAGAATTATCAGAGAGAAAAAGGTGGAAGGAAAGTCCCCAAGGATTCTATAGATCATGACAGCAGAGAGCTTGGCTGAACTGGGAAGAAAACTCGACAGAATCGTATCTGAATACTTGAAGCTGAGATATCAGGGCGGCAAAGTGATTTCCTTCCCCTCCGGTAAGGGCGGAGTTGGTAAAACTGCTATAACCATAAATCTGGCAGCAGCTCTCGCTCTGAAAGGCAAAAGAGTTCTAGTAATGGACTTAAATTTTGCACTTCCCAATATCCATATGTTTCTGGATGAAGCTCCGGAAGCGACGCTTACCCATTATCTCGGCGGTGAGGCAGAACTTGACGAGGTCATCGGGAAAGTCTTTGTCAAAGATACCCATTTTGATGTTGCCCCTTCTGAATCAATAGTGGACTTCAAAAAGAAGATTAACATCGAAAAACTCAACGACGCCATATCTCTTTTAAAAACCAGATATGACTGCTTGCTTCTCGACCCAGCTCCAGGACTGTCAAAATACGTTTTCTACCCAGTCAGGCTTTCCGACCATGTCTTCATAGTCTCAGCAGATGTTAGGCCAGCATACATGGATGCAATGAAAGTTCTTAAACTTCTGGAAACTAGCAAAATTAATCATGAAGGATTTATTGTAAATATGGTCAGGGGTTCTGAACTGAAGTATTTCGCAGCTATGAACGTATTTGCTGTCATCCCATATGATGGTCATCTCAAAAAGGCATTTTTAGCTGGTAGAACAGTCTTTCACTCAAAAATGGGATTTCTCTCACCCAGCAAGAAATACTTTGAAAAGATGGCGGATGAGATTTCCAGTACATTCCTGTCTAATTCTCAATCAACTTAAACCCTCTCAAACGCTCCTGAGGCCCAGCCACTTTGCTATATTCTGTGCAAACTTCAAGTTATCGCCGGAATTTATGTAGTCGTCCATAAAGAGGGTATCATCCCCTATAACAAGAATCTCCCCCTCCCCATACTTCCTGAAACCAACAACTCCCACGACCCCTTCTGCTCCCCCTGCCTCTCCATTCTGAAAACCCATCCCTGCCTGTGACTTCACAGTGAAAATGGGGTTACTAACCTTAAAGCATCCGAAGAGCAGTATTTCGTCAATCTCCTCGGTAAGAATGTGACTGTATGCGGGCATAGCTTTAACATCCCTACCCTTTAAAGGCTCTAATGAGATTTCAATGCCAAAAGTGTCCAGCAGCGGTTTCAGATTTGAAGGTGGGATGTGTACCATAACTACCAGTTTCCCACCAGCCTTTACAAACTCCTCAATTCGGCTTATCTCGTCTGCTTCAAAAGATGTTGTGGGCCCAGCTATAATGTATCCTTCTACACCTTTTACACCTTCGAGATCATCTGGACTGCCTTCAATAACAACCAGACCAGAGGATTCCATGGAAGAAATGAACCTGGAAAAAGATTTTGGAGGAAACACAGGCTTATGTTCTGCATCCCAGATCACAACATCCTGCTTCTGACCACATCCTGCCAAGAACAGTGATATGAATAAAGCAAAAACTACCAGAGCAACTCGTCTCCCCTGAAAACAGGCCCCTCTGCACATACTCTCAACCCATCCTCTAGAACACAGCTTCCGCAAACCCCTATTCCGCACTTCATCATTCGCTCTACTGAAAACTCTGTTCGCTTCTCCATCCCTTCTTTCTTCACGATTTCAAGAACCTTTCTGAGCATCGCTTCCGGGCCGCAAACATAGATTCTGTCGTAATCCCTGAGGTTTTCATCTTTAAGCAAGTCCAACACTGTCCCCTTCAGCCCTTCACTTCCGTCTTCAGTGGAAATTCTAACCTCGTCGAATCTGTCAACCCACACTAGCTCATCACTGCTTTTTGCACCGTATAACAACCTCACTTTAGCTCCACATGCAGTTAGGAAATCGTTGAGAAAGACTAGAGGAGCTATGCCAATCCCTCCTGCTACAAAAAGGGCCTTTTTGTTTGTAGGGGAGAATGGCCTGCCAAATGGACCGCGGACTCCAACGAAAGTGCCAGTAGGAATGGAGATTAGAGCCTTCGTTGTTTCACCCACCGCCTTTACCGTAACGGAGTCGGGAGAAGAAAGGCTCAGCGGGATTTCTTCAAGGCCAAATACATTGAGCATTATAAACTGACCTGGATAACTTCTCAGCTTCCCGCTGAAGAAAATTGTGGATATGGTTTCGCTGTGCCTTATTATTTCCTCAACCTTCAGGCTGAACACTTCAAGCGCTATCCTCGACAACTTATAAATTTTTGGACATCTTTTGAGTATCTTTGAACGGTATCTTTGAACATCCTTAAATACTGGAAATATGGAGTTGATGTGATGATCGAAGTCCAGATAAAAACTACTCTCCCACCATACTGCCTTATGAGTGCCTTGAGAAAGGTGCTGGAGTCTGCTGTGATAAAGATCGAGAATATTTCGAGGCTTAACGGCAAAGCGATAACCAGTATTGTTGACTTAAAAGCCAAAGAAGTCAAAAAGGCCATGGAGGAGTTGCCACCAGTATGTGAGGCCTACATTGTCTCCAGCAGTGAAGCCAAGGTTTTTGTTAGGGAGCATACATGCGTTACTGCCCTCAAAATACTTGAGTCCGGTTGTCTGATTACCTCTGCAGATATAGTTGAGAACGGTGTGATATGGAACCTGATTTGCAGCGAGGACTCTTTTGTAAAGCTGGTCAGAACTCTTGAGAACGAAGGAATAGATTTTGACCTGCTTTACAAGGGCAAACCGGGTACTAGGAGTGCTGTGACCTATAGAGAGGAAGAAATTCTCAGGATTGCTTTAGAGAAAGGATATTTTGACTATCCCAAAAAAATCAAACTGGAAGAGCTGTCAGAAATATTCGGCATTGCTCCTTCTACTCTCTCAGAAATTTTGAGAAGGGGTCAGAAAAAAATTCTGGAGCGTTATTTCAGGGATTAAGATTAGATTAGTATCAGATTTATCGGGTTTATCAGATAAGTATCAGATCCACCTATTTTTAGTTTTACCCCTTCAAGAGTGGGCAGCACCAACGATGTCCTCAAGCCTTTCTCCAGTCCACCTAACATAGGCTATTAGACTCTCCTTGAGGCTGTAGAAATAGCGATTTGAATAATAAAAAGCAGAACCTATCTGCACAGCCGTTGCGCCAGCCATCATGAACTCCACAATATCCTTCCAGCTTGTAACGCCTCCAGCACCGATGATGGGGATTGAAAGTTCTTCATATAGATCCCAGACAGCTTTGACTGCGATTGGTTTCATGGCTTCGCCACTCACCCCTCCGCTCACATTACTCAAAATTGGCTTTCTGGCCACTATGTCGATCTTCATCCCCTTAAGTGTGTTTATGGCAACAACAGCATCGGCTCCTGCTTCTTCTGCAGCTTTACCAATCTCCACAACGTCAACATTTGGAGAGAGTTTTGCAAAGACTGGCTTTTGTGTAGATTTTGCAACTTCCCTTACAACTTCGTAAACCAGCTCTGGATCACTTCCAATAGCCAGTCCAACCTTTTCAGCATGGGGACAGCTGAGATTGAGCTCAAAAGCCGAAGCCATTGGAAAGTAGGATGTGAGAGCAGCAAATTCTTGAGGTTCAGAGGCGAAGAGGCTAACAATAAGGGGAGCATCCCCTTCGTATTTGGATAGCTCCTCTGCAAACTTAACGGCTCCGGGTGAGGCAAGGCCAACAGCGTTGATGAGGCCGTGGGAATAGTTTATAACGGTCGGATTTGCATAACCCTCCCTCTCCTCCATTCCTACCGATTTTGCAACAACAGCTCCGGCATGTTCAGAGAGTCTCGTGAGAGATGATGCGTAACTACCAAGGATGCCGCTTGCCAACATCATGGGGTTCTTCATTTTCATACCACAAAGTTCTATCCTGAGAAGTCGCTCATACATCATCATTCACCCTTCACTCTTCAATTCTCTCAAGAGCTTTTTCGAAAATTTCCTCCCCCTCTCTGAACTTTTTCGCAGCTTTTCGTAATAATTCTGCAATTTCTGGGTTTTCAGCTTCAACCTTCTCGGCCCACTCTAGGTACTTCGAAGTGTGTTCTTTGCTATGTTCAATCCAATGATGGAGAAGCTTTGAGAGCTTTGTAAGGTTCTCCCCGAGTTCCATGAGCTCGCCTTCCTTTGACGATATAAAATTGTTCTCTTTCAAAAACTTCATCATATTCCTCCAGTGGCTTCCCATCCAGTATAGCTTGTCGCACCTCTGACAATACCAGAGCTCGTATTTTGCAGCAAGGTCCTCAGATATTCCCTCCCTGTCCATAACTCTCCTCGCTTCTTCAGCGCTTGGTTTCCTCAACATGGAGTTGCACACACTGCATCTATCCATAACGGGCTCGAAACTTATTCCCAGTTTCTGCAGCTCTTTCATCTGCCCAGCCAGCCTGTCAGATTTAATCAGTATCGCTTTCCTTTCCTCCTTAAGACACCTTGCATACAGGTTTCTGTCTTTTGTTATCAGAATTCTATCGCGGTGATTTCTGAGCATGTAAGTATCCTCATCACCCAAGATGTTCAGCTCGCTTACATAAAGAGTATCGTAACCTGCAATCCTCAGCCATGTTGTGAGTTTTCCAAGCATTCTGTCACAGATGAACTTCAAACTCCAGCCACCACCTATCATCTATCTCTCTTATAACCTTCTCCAGTCTTTTTCCTGTTTCTGTTTCAAAATCCAAGTTTTCAACGTATTTCATGGCATCTTTGCATTTCCGGGAGTAAATCTTTGCCTGAACCAGCAGTTCAAGTTTATCAGCATCTCTGACAACTTTCTCCACATCGCTGAAGTCCGGGAGCTCCAGCCCCTTCGTCTGCTCTCTCCTTGCTCTCTCCTCATCTACCTCCACATACCTCTTTGCCAGTCTGTGGAGGTCAAGGGTTCTGCTTTCGTGGCTGTCGTGAAGCAGTGCTGCAAAGGCTGCCTTGAAAGGGTCACAGCCCTCTTCTCTGGCAATAAAGTAAGCTATTATTGCTGTGAGGAATGAGTGTTCAGCTACGCTTTCAGGATTATCAATTCCAACTTTAAACCATCCTGATCTGGGAACATTTTTCATGGAGCACATCTCGAATATGAATCTCGCCATTCTTTCAACACTTTCAACACTTTCCATGCTGACCATATCAAAACACTCATATTAACCTTTATCGAGTCCCGTTTATGAAGCTCATCCTGAGCAGAGACCTCTCCAACAAATTTCTCAAACTCATCAGGCTTCTTAATGAGGGAGCAAGTGGAGAGAGTGCAGCTGCAGAACTTGGAGTAAGCAGAGTATCTGTCTGGAAGATGGTTAAAAAACTGGAAGAATGGGGATATACTGTCGAAAAAAGCAGAAAAGGATACAGAATAGTTTCAGAGCCCGACTTGTCACCATTCAGAGCTTCAAAAATCGTTTTTGAAACGCAGCTTTTTCAGCAATTTGTGTTCTTCAAAGAAATCGATTCAACAAACAGGATTGCTAGGGAACTTAATGAAGCGGTAGTGATGGCTGAAAAGCAGATAAAGGGAAGAGGAAGGCTGGGCAGGTACTGGATGAGCGAAAGCGGGGGTCTATATTTCTCCATGGCTCTATCTCCAGGTCTACCCGTGTCAGAAGTCCCCAAACTGACACTTACAGCAGGTGTAGCAGTAGCGGAAGCCCTCAGTTTTGCCAATGCTAAATTGAAATGGCCCAACGACGTGCTTGTTGACGGGAAAAAGGTGTGTGGAATTTTGAGTGAAGTAGTGGGGGAGGATTTGAGGGTGAAGGTTGTGGTAGGTGTTGGGATAAATGTTTCTAATCCCGTGCCTGACGATGTTCCTGCAACCAACCTGAGGCAGCTTGGCTATGAAGTAGGTATTCTGGATGTATTTGAGCTTGTAATGGAGAGGTTCTCCCAGAGATATTCTCAACTCATCTCAGGAGAATGGGAAAGAATTAGGGAAAAGTGGGTGGAGCTATCCGACACATTGGGCAGGAAAGTAAAGATTTCTGTTGCTGGTAAGAGCTATGAGGGGATTGCTGTGGGTATAGACTCAGATGGAGCGCTTTTGATAGAGGATGGAGAATTAAAAAGGGTTTTTTCAGGAGAGTGCTTCTATGTAAAATAATAATTCAGCGATGTGTTAACTTACTGCAAGATTTTTAAATTGCAGTTCAACTTATCCCATGAAGCTCATCCTTTACAGCGAAAAAGACCTGGCAGGGCAGAATATTAAGAATTGCATCCTCTCTATGGTGGATTATGAAGAAAAGAAGGTAGGGGATTATCTATTTTATGATTGTGGGAAGTTCGGTATTGTGGAGATTAAAGAGAGGCTAATTTATGCGGATTTCGTGGATGAAAGACTTTCAAAGTATCTGAACTTCCATGAGATTCTTTTTGCATCCAGACACAGCAGTAAAGACGGAAGAAAAATCCTTACCGTCCATACAACCGGCAATGTTTCAACAGCAGACTTTGGCGGGAAGCCCTACAGTGTAGCAATGCCTGCACCCAACACCATGAAAAACTATGCTCTCTGGCTTAAAGATGAAATAATAGGCCTCGAAGGATACGAGTTCACAATGGAGGCAACTCACCACGGCCCCTCTGAAATCAAAACCCCTTCAGCCTTCTATGAGATTGGATCTACTGAAGAGGAGTGGAAAGATGAGGCTGCTGCAATGTGCGTCGCAAAGAGCATGCTGAGAGCAATAGAGGATGAGAGGCAATGGAGGGTTGCTCTGGGGATAGGTGGAACTCATTACGCACCAAGACAAACCGAACTCCTCCTAGAAACCGTATTTTCCTTCTCCCACATTTTCGCAAAATATACCTTTCAGGGACTCTCGAAAGAGTTTCTCACGAAGGTTATTGAACTTGATAAGAGTGATTGTATAATATACGACGATAAATCAACCACATCCGATGTGAAAAAGATGTTGTCAGGCATTGCTGAGGAGCTGGGAATAGAAATTCTTAAGGCGAAACATGCGAAGAAATACAAATTCAATAAGTGATATACAATGTCATTAAAAAAACTTAAATACGGAGGGAAAAGATGTCATCTGGGATGAAATTTCGGGTCAAGAAGATTCCGGTAAAGATAGAAAGGCTCTCTGTCATCCTGAATCAAGGTGATGCTGAAGAAATAGGCGTGCTTGTAGGTGATAGAGTAAGGGTCACCTTCGGCGGGAAGTCATGTACAGCAGATGTGCAGATTGGTACAGGACTTATTGAGAGAGGAGAGGTAGGGCTTTACTCCAGCGTTATGGAAGAACTGATGGTAGACGAAGGAGATGAGGTCGGCATTTATCCTTTTCCCCGCCCTGCCTCTGTTGATTACATCAGGAAGAAGATGGATGGACATAAGCTCTCAAAGGATGAGATATACCAGATAATAGAGGATATTGTAAATAATAGCCTGACCGACGTGGAGATAGCGGCCTTTGTAATTTCAAATTACGTCAAAACCATGGATTTCGATGAGATTGAATGGATGACAAAGGCCATGATCGAGACTGGAGAGACAATAACTTTCGAGAGGGGAATCGTTGTAGACAAGCACAGTATAGGCGGTGTGCCAGGTAACAAGATAAGTCTAATGATTGTTCCCACCATTGCCGCCAGCGGTTTGCTAATTCCGAAGACTGCAAGCAGAGCCATAACGTCTGCAAGCGGGACTGCAGATACCATGGAAGTCCTAGCCAATGTGAATCTGGGTGTAGAGGAGATAAAAGAGATAACAGAAAGGGTTGGCGGAGTTATCGCTTGGGGAGGCGCAACTTATATTGCTCCGGCAGATGACAAGATTATCCAGGTTGAATATCCTCTATCCATCGATCCAAAACCTCAGCTTCTTGCCAGTGTT
Organism: Archaeoglobus sp. JdFR-37; assembly: GCA_002010215.1. Lineage (GTDB taxonomy): Archaea > Halobacteriota > Archaeoglobi > Archaeoglobales > Archaeoglobaceae > JdFR-37. Next base: position 8,699 of record MTMY01000049.1, on the reverse strand, counting down.
ATGGCGAAGAAGGGGGCGATAGGTGCGAAGTATGCGGTCATCGACATCCCCACAGGCGAAGGGGCAAAGGTTCCAACTATGGAGATTGCAAGGGAACTCAGCAACGATTTTGTAGAACTTGGAAGACGTCTGGGCTTAAATATTACATGTGCCATAACCTATGGAGGACAGCCGGTTGGTAGGGCTGTTGGGCCAGCCCTCGAAGCATGGGAAGCTTTGAAGGCTATGGAAGAAGGAAAGGGTTCCACAAGCCTCCTGGAGAAGTCAATGGGCATAGCTGGGATACTTCTTGAGATGACGGGGAAAGCTGCTAACGGATACGAAGCTGCAAGAAGACTCTTTGAGTCTGGAAAGACCCTCGAAAAATTCAGAGAGATGGTCGAAGCCCAGGGAGGAGACCCAAATGTCAAATCTGACGACATTCCGATAGGAGACAAGGTTTACCACGTTGAATCAACATATGAGGGGGCCGTTGTAAACGTGGACAACAAAAGAATTGTCAGAATTGCCAGAGCTGCTGGGGCTCCCAAGGATAAGGGTGCAGGGGTCTACATTCATAAGAAGAAGGGAGAGGTTGTAAAACCAGGTGACAAGCTTCTTACAATTTACGCTGATAAGGAATGGAAACTCACTCAGGCAATAGAACTGGCGTTGAAGGAGCCTCCGATTCTGGTTTCCGGAATGATTCTGGAAAAATATCCGTCTTACAGGATGATATGATGAAGGTGTGTGGGGTGAAAATATGGGTGAATTGAAAGGTGAACTTAAAGTTGATGAGGGTTTGAAGGAGACAATTGCATGTGCATCTACAATATGCAGGATTGAGCTGATTGAAGGAACTGCAATTTTGGAGTACAGAGGATATAATATCCACGACTTGGCCAAGAACTCCAATTATGAGGAGGTTGCTTATCTCCTTCTGTACGGCGAGTTGCCAACAAAAAGCGAGTTGGAGCTTTTCAGCGAGGAACTGAAAGAAAGGAGGGAGTTGCCACCACAGATTATAGGCTTGCTGACTCATCTGCCACCCTTTACTCATCCAATGGTTGTATTGAGGACTGCAATTTCCTACCTTGGCTCGATGGACAAGTATATCCACTTCAAGAGCCACGAAAAGAGCATCGAGAAGGCCAAGAGTTTGATAGCAAAAATTCCCACAATAGTTGCGTACTTCCACAGGATAAGAACCGGCCAGAAGCTGATAAATCCAAATGATGAGCTCAATCACGCTGCAAACTTCCTCTATATGCTCCATGGGGAGGAACCAACAGAGACAGAAGCGAAGGCACTGGATGTGGACTTAATACTACATGCTGATCACGAGTTAAATGCGTCAACTTTTGCCGCCCGCATTTCGGCGTCAACACTGGCGGATATGTACGCATGTGTTGTTTCAGCAACCGGAACTCTAATGGGGCCCTTACATGGTGGGGCGAGTCAGAAAGTCATGGAGATGTTGCGGGAAATAGCTGTCCCTTGGAGAGCTGAAGCGTACGTCAAGGAGAAGCTGGAGAAAGGAGAAAAGATAATGGGCTTTGGACATAGGGTGTACAAGAACGTAATGGACCCCAGAACCCTTGAGCTGAAAGAGCTGGCGAGGAAGCTGGCTGAGGAGGGAGAACCCAAGTGGTTCAAGATAAGCGAGGCGGTGGAGGAGGCAGTCTACAAATACAAGAAGCTGCTTCCAAACGTGGACTTCTATTCCGCTAGCGTGTATGCTAACCTCCACATCCCCGACGACCTCTTCATAAACATCTTCGCAATGGGTAGAATTGCTGGCTGGGTTGCACATATAATAGAACAGTATGAGACTAACAGGCTGATCAGGCCCAGAGCACAGTATATAGGGCCAAAAAGCAGAGAATACATTCCATTGTCAAAGAGAGAATTCCAGAGTAAGAAATTAACAGTAAAATAAATCTATTTTTTCCTTTTCAACTCATCCTCACAAACCGGGATTACCATTATGTAGTCTTTGTATAGTCCTTTGACTTTCGTTCCCATATAATGAATATCGTTGAAACAAACCGGAGTCTTGCAAATCTCGCATCTTCTCCAGATTATTCCTTCATCCTCTGTTTTGAGTGCTCTGCCACAGGTTTTGCACTTCATCTCCATTTATCTCACCTCAGAAGTCTAACGGGCTTTCAGCAATCACCTTCGCAAGGTCTGCTGCAGTGAAAATCCCCACAACTTTTTCGCCATTCACTATTACCAGTCTTCTTATTTTCATGTCTGCCATTATCCTCGCTGCCTCTTTAACTGAGTAATCGGGAGAGACAGTAATGAGGGGTGTTGATGCAAATTTTCCCACTTCATCCTCCAGACCATTCCGTGGTATAACCTTTGAAACAAGGTCTCTCTCGGTAAAAATTCCGAACACTTTTCCCTCCTTCTCGACAAGAACACTTCCAATCCTCTTCTCACCCATGAGTTTACACACATCCAGAACTTTCATAGTGTGATCTACTGTCACAACATCCTTCACCATGGCTTCTCCAAGCTTCATGATTGAAAATTGAAATCTACAAACATAAACTTTGGGATTTTGGTCTTCGGTCAACCCATCTCTTGAACTACATTACCCTTGCCAATATGCAACTGCGGATTAAAAACTCAAACCATGTTCGAAAGTATTAAGAGGAAGTATCTAAAATAATTAAACATGAAGGAAAAAGCACTTGAAGGGGTGAGAGTGCTAGACATTACCCGCATAATTTACGGCCCATGGGCTGCAACACTGCTTGCTCAGCTTGGGGCTGAAGTGATACATGTTGAAATGCCTGGGAGCGGAGACACCCTTATAAGGCTGGTCTCGCCTGGTGGCGTCTTTCCCCGCAATCTATCACCGGGAATGATGTGCTGCAATGCCAACAAGTACTTTGTTGCCATAGATATGCGAAAAGAGGAAGGAAGAGAGATGATAAAAGAGCTCGCCTCTAAATGCGATGTTCTGATGGAAAACTTCAAACCCGGAACCTTTGACAGATGGGGAATTGGATACAGGCAGCTAAGTGAAATCAATCCCCAGCTGATTTACGTGAGCATGCAGGGATTCGGGAATTGGGGTGAACTTTGGGAGAGGCCCAGCTACGACGCCTATGCCCAGGGGATAACCGGGTTGGCTGAGATCACAGGATTTGAAGAAGCTATGCCCGTAAAGTCGCAAGCTTGGATTGGTGATTTTCTGAGCGGCACCATAGCAGCATTCACAACACTAGTAGCTCTTTTCTGGAGGAATAAGAGTGGGAAGGGGCAGTTTATAGACCTCAGTCAAGCAGAGGTTCTGATAAGGGCAATGGATTGGACTTGGCTTTATATGGCTATTAAACAACAAAATAGAAAACGATACGGCAACAGAGATCCGGCTGTGGTACCATCGTGCCTTGTGAAGTGTGAAGATGGCTATGCTGCTATAGCTGCTTTCAAAAAGGATGAGTTTCAGGGTCTGTGTAGAGCTATGGAGCGGGATGATCTGCTTGAGTTTCTAGATTATGATGCTCGAATAAAAAATGCCGGAAAGATATACGAGGTGATTGAGGAGTGGGCTTCGAAAAAGAGTGTTGACGAGGTGGTGAGGGCCGGATACACCTACGGTTTCGCAGCAGCAGAGCTAATGAATGCAGCCAAGATACACGGCAATGAGCATTTCAACGAGAGAAGAGCTGTATGGAAGTACTATGATCCGCTGTACGAGGAGCTCTGCTATCCTTTCGCCTTGCATCTTGGCAAGACTCCAGGAAGCATAAGGTGGAGTATGCGTCCGGTTGGATTTGACAACGAGCACGTTTTCAGGAGAATACTGGGGATTTCCGAGGATGAGCTTGAAGAGCTTTACAGAAAAGGAGTCGTTGGAAAATGGGATGCCAGCATACCGACGACGGCACCACCAGAAGGTAAGGAGGGCAAGACGATTTACTGAGGTGATGGGCATGTCAGAGCAGAAAGAATGGATCAAATGGACCGAATTTGCCAGACAAATAACCGACCCTTCCAACGCCCATACAAAGCCTGAGGCTCTGGAAGGTATAAGAGTACTCGACCTCAGCCACGGAAGCTTTGCTGGTCTCTTCGCCTCCTCACTGTTGGCAGAGTTTGGAGCTGAAGTGATACGCATTGAGCCCCCAGAAGGAGACATCGCAAGGAAAATGAGCCCTGAAGGCCTGGAAATAGAAAATACGGGACTTGCATACATCGTAGAAGGTCGAAATAAGTATCATGTAACCCTAAACATCGAAAGTGAGAAAGGAAGGGAGATGCTGAGAGAGATGGCCAAGCAGAGTGATGTTCTGATTGAAACTTATCCCCCTGGGCACATGGATAAGCTTGGACTGGGTTATCAATGCCTCAAATCTGTCAACCCCTGCCTCATTTACTGCGCTATTCATACACATGGCCAGAAAGGGAAACTGGCTGATGAAGCAAACAGGGCAGGTTTTGGAGACTATGATATAATTGCCCAGGCTCTGAGCGGCTTTGCTTACACAACCGGAATTCCGGAAGAATACGAAGAATTCCCAGAGCACACCAGAGTCCCTACGAAGATGGGTAACTGGATGGGGTGGTACGCAGGCGGAGCTTTCGCTGCCTTGGCGATAATGGCAGCTTTGTTTCACAGAGAAGCTAGCAATGAAGGGCAATATATTGATATTAGCCCTGCCGAAGCCTTGATGTGCCTAAACAACTATGCATTACATTTCTACCACCTTACCGGGAAAGTTATAGAGAGATGCGGAAATTTTGAGCCTGCAGCTTACGCCTACAATTACTTCCGGGCCAAAGACGGGATGGTATTCATTGCTGGCTACACTGACCCCAACTGGAAGGCATTGTGCAGCATAATTGGGAGAGAAGACTTGGTGGAGAAATATTCGACTATAAAGGACCGCACAAATCCTGAAAACTGGATTCCCATGACGAGGGAGATAGAAAAGTTCACTATGCAGCACACCAGAGATGAAATCCTGAAGCTCTGGCTGTCTTATAAAGGCGAAGGAGTTACAGTTGCCGGAGAGGTGTTGAAGCCCATAGAGACAATGCAGTTCAGGCACTGGTACGAGAGGATGGCACTTTTAAGGTTCAAAGACAGAGATTATGGCGAGGTTCTTGTTCAGGGAGTTGCGGCAAAGATGAGCGAAACCCCTCCACGCCTTAAGTGGGTATGCCGTCCAGTGGGAGCAGATAACGGCTATATTTACAGCAAACTCCTGAATATGGATGAAAAGGAGCTTGAAAGGTTAAAGGAGCAGGGAATCATCTGATCTACAGCCACCACAACAAGAGTTATTTTCAACTTCATCTAAACTTTTTTCATGGAGATTGTTCCTCTTGCCTACGATTCTTTCGGAGCACGAAGCATGTGCACACTTGTGAGGGAGGGTGACGTAACGGTAATAATTGACCCTGGTGTCGCTCTGGGCCCAAGCAGATATGGGTTACCACCACACCCGCTGGAAATCCAGAGGATGAACGAGCTGTGGGATGAGATAAAGCAGCATGCACGCGAAGCGGAGCTTTTCATAATCACCCACTACCACTACGACCACCATGATCCCAACGATGTTGAATTTCTGAGGGGTAAGAGAGTTTTGCTGAAGCATCCAACCGAGAAGATAAACTTCAGTCAGAAAAAGAGGGCTGCATTTTTCATCCAACAGATAAAGAACATCTGTGAAATTGAGTACGCTGATGGTAAATGCTTCGAAGCAAGCAATCTTCAGATTACTCTCTCCGAACCAGTATTTCATGGCAAGGACAGCAGGCTTGGATTTGTGGTAGAAGTGCTGATGGAGGGGAAAAAGAGGGTTGCATACACTTCTGATGTGGAAGGACCCATCCATCAGGAGCAGCTTCAACCTCTCTTAGACTGGAATCCCGAAATTGTATTCATTGACGGGCCAATGACCTACATGCTTGGTTATCGCTACTCTGCTGCCTCCCTTGAAAACTCAAAGAAAAACCTTCAGGAGCTGGTGATAAAAACTAACGTTAAGGTGATAGTTCTGGACCATCACCTCACCAGAGACCTTGCATGGAGGGGTAGGATGTCAGATTTCATCGAGTTTGCTAAATCTCACGGTGTTGAGGTCATGAGCGCCGCCCAGTATGCTGGTAGAGAAGAGGAGTTGCTGGAAGGATTGAGAAAGAGGCTTTATGAGGCTAGGGAGAGTGGGTGATATTTGTGAGTAGTTTGTTGTCCAGTTTAACTAGTAATTGAGTGAGAAATAGATTGGACATATCTCTTTCTAAACTCACTTAACTGAAGAGGTCTTTTCTATGGGTGAACGTTTTGTAGAAAACTCATTTGCCACTCAGAAAACCCCCTTCAATCCTTTAATCACATCAAAATCCTTATCACCGCTTATTATCCCCTACCGCAGTATTTTAAAGCAAAAGCAGCATAAATCGCATCTCTCGACTGAACTTGTATCTCTCAACAAGTTTCTGGGCACCTTCACAAACAGCGTAATCAACATCCAGAAACTTCAAAAACGGCATTTTAAGCAGAATTTTTCCAACTTTAATGCTATCCTCAACTCCAGCAACTCTCTTTACAACATAAACCACTTCATCCCACATCAGCATTGATGTGTAGACCTTAAATTCACCATCTGATGCCTTTCTGAGGTATTCTTTCGATTTTTCTCGGCAAACAACTCCAGAGTAGAGAGTAACGTAAATAAAAAAATTAGAGTCCAGATAAGCGTTCTTCAATCTGCATGTAGTAGATCTTCTTCAGTTTGTCGGGTTCTGGGACTTCAAACTTTCTCTTAACGACGGAAATGAGTTTTTTTACATCTTTTCCGCTTTTTTCTGGTTTCATGACTACGTCATCTCCTCTGACTCGAAGATAACCTCCACACTCATGTCAATTAACCTGATAACTTCTTAAAACCTCATAAACTTCTCTATCCTGTCTCCAACCTCCATAATCCAGTCAATCTTTCCGGGTTTGTATCTGTCTTTGTACTCTTCCCTATCCTTCAGAATTTCCTCAATGACATCAGCCAGCTCTTGAGGTGTCAGGTCTGTAGCATCAATTTCGTATAGCTTTCTGTTACCCATTGCTTCCATCAGTATTGAATCAACTATTTCAGCTTCCAAATTCTCCAAAACCTTATCCTTCCTCCAGCCCCTGCTTTCGAGTCTCTTTTTTAGCTTTTCAGGATGACAGCGGAGAACAATCGTCATATCTGGATTCAGAAGGTGGCTGAGGTGCCCCTCAACGATAATCAACCCCTCAGCCCTCAGGGGTTCAATCCTATCAGCCAGCTTTTCTACATCCACTATCCTTACGTCATCTTCTATTCCCACAATACAGCCAAATTTATCCGCCAGTTCATTCACTGAGTCAACTCTGTACCCTCTCTTCCTCAGCTCCTCAGCCACACTGCTCTTACCCGTTCCTGGAGTGCCTGTTAAAGCAACTATCATGATACATCCTCCAAATTCCTTGGCTTATCCAGCACCTCAAGCTCCTCCAAAGTCTCTTTCAGCACATCAACAAAAAGTTCGTTTTCCTCTTCTCTGCCCACGCTCACCCGAATGGCTCTGTCTGAACATCCTATGAAGCCGGAACAATCCCTCACAATAACGCCCTTTCTTGCGAGTCTTTCAGCTATCAGGCTGGCTGGCTTTACAGTTTCGAAGTATATAAAGTTGGCACTGCTGGGATAGACTTTAACTGACTCACCCATCTCATTCAGCAAAGAATACAGTCTTTCCCTCTCTTTCACAATTTCTCCCACAGTCCACCTCATGTGTTCTACATCCAAGAGGGCAGCTTTCGCACCTTCAATTGCTAGGCTTGAGAGAGGAAAGGGTGTGGAAACTTTCATGTATTCCTTTCTTAACCATTCTGGCATCACCGCATATCCAACCCTGAGGTTGGCAAGACCAAAAGCCTTGGAGAATGTTCTTGCGACTATGACGTTCTCGTATTTCGCCAGACTCAGAAGGTTTTGAGTCGAGAATTCGGCATATGCCTCATCTATGAAAACTGCTGCTCCCACTTCCGAAGCTCTCTCAATGACTTCTGTGATGGTATTAACATCCTCGTCATTTCCGGTGGGATTGTTGGGGGAGCATATAATGACGAGCTTCGTTTTATCCGTCACGTATCTCGGCAAATCTGGATGAATTTTGAAATTTTTCTGCCGTTCAATCCTGACCTCTCTGGCTCCCGATATGGCGGCAAGGGTATGATAATAGGGGAAGGATGGAATGGGGATAACTACTTCATCCCCTGGATCGATCAGCAGTCTGAAGATATTTTCCAGTACGCCATCGATGCCAGCTCCGATAACAATTCTGCTGACTTCAAATCCGGTGTAGTCAGATAGCATCTCCAGAAGGTCTGTAGGGTTCGATGGGGGATAGATATGCAGGTTTTTGAGGTCGGCGATGACCTTTTGAAGGACATCATACACTTTTGGAGAACAGCCATACGGGTTTTCATTTGAGGCGAGTTTTACAACCCTTTCCAGACCATAAGCTTTCTTTACCTCCTCTACGCTCCTGCCGGGAACGTATTCCGGGATTTCTGCAATATTTTTTCTGAGTTTCACCCTAAGACCTCGCCTTATACTCACCTAGTTCTCACTTTACAACCTCTATCTCCGCAATACTCCAGTTTTCATCCACACCCTTCAGCGTTCCAATGAGGGCAACGATGACGTTGTGGAATACGGAAGTCACAT
>MTMY01000009.1 GCA_002010215.1 Archaeoglobus sp. JdFR-37 | reverse complement strand
TAAAGGCTGCGGAGAGGAAGCCAAGACCGTCAGGATAGAGGACGTAGTGAAGGGAATAGGTGTTGACTTCGTTGAAGTTGTGAACCCATACAACATATCAAGAATGGAAGAGGCATTGAAGAAGGCCATGCAGCATGAGGGCGTTTCAGTAATAGTTGCCAGACAGCTCTGCGCCATAATCTGGAACAGAGAGAGAAAGAGAAAAGGCATAAAGATTAAGCCTTTCGAAGTCAGAGAAGGGTGCACGAAATGTCTTGAATGCGTGACATCCTTTGCCTGCCCTGCCATAATATACGATGGTGAAAATGTCTGGATAGATGAATCCCTTTGTGCCGGATGCGGAGTTTGCACTCAAGTCTGCCCTGAGAAGGTTATAAGGCCAAAAGCAGTGTAGCTGTTGTACTGTTTTGCCCATAATTTATTTATTTGATTAATTCATTAGAAATGGCATGGAAGAGTTTCTAAACAAGGAATTCTTCGAGTGGGTGGATAAAACAGCGGAGAAACTCAAGAGATTCATGGGTGAGAGGGTTACAATTGTCCACCACAATGATGCTGACGGTATCTGTTCTGGAGCCATTCTTTCCAAGCTGTGCGAATCTCTCGGCTTCGAAGCTGATCTAATATGTATAGAGAAGGTGTTTCCCGCCGTAGTTAAGAAGATACACGAAAGGCAGGAGGGAGGGGTTATAATATACACAGACCTCGGCGGGCTCGCAGCAGAAATGATTGAGAAGATAGATGCTGGAAGAAATGTGGTGTTCATCATTGATCACCATCCTGCAAAGAGCATTGAGAGTGATCACGTCTTTGTTCTCGATCCCGAGCTAGCCGGAATTTCAGGAGATATTTTTGTTTCTGCATCAACTCTCAATTACATTTTTTGCAGAAGAATAAGGCGAGAGATGTGCAGATACGCATATCTGGCAGTTGTTGGTTCTGTAGGAGACTACCACGACCGAAGTGGTGGAGTTCTTGGATTTGACAGATTTGCATTGGATGAAGCCATTCACATGAGACAAGTAAAGGTGAAAATAGAAGGGACCAGAGAGAGGTACTACATCGAGTTCTTCGGCGAGTACGCTGGAGAAGTTGCAAGAAGGTTGACAAACCTTGGGGCGGTAGGTTACGAGAGGATGGGATACAGGAAAGGGATAAAAGCCTGCTTTGAAGGATTTGATGAGGAGACGCTGAGAGAAGCAGAGGAGCTTGAAGAACTCAAGACGGAAAAGTTCAGGGAGGCAATAGAATACCTCAAGGATGGAGGCTTGAATCAGGGCAAGCACGTTCAGTGGTTCCACCTCCATGACATGTTTTCTCCAATGGGTGTCAAAGCTGTTGGAGAATTCTGCCAGCTTATAAAGGACATGACCTTTGTTGAGGAGGACAAGTACCTAGTAGGATTTCAGAATATACCCAAGAAAATTCCTGAGTTGGGAGAAATTGACTGGAATGCCGTCAAGATGAGCGGGAGAGTTCCAACACCTCTTGAAAGAAAGATATTCCACGGTCAGGCTTTAGGTCTAGACATCCTCGTTCCAAAAGCAAGCGAGGCAGTGGGTGGATTTGCCGACGCAACTCACAAAATCGCCGCAGCCACAGTAATAGATAAAGGAAAAGAGGAAGAATTCATACAGGCTTTTGAAAAGCTGATAGAGGGTGGAAGAATATGAAAAGGCTGGTGATAAAGGATATTGAGAAATGTGTGGGATGTAGCCTGTGTATGTATGCATGTGCCAGAAAAAATGCTCATAAGCCAGAGATAGGTATAAGCAGTTCTGGAATACTTGCTATTAGCCTTAGTGGCTTTGAAAGGGGAGCAACAATCATCTTCTGCCGTGCATGTAGAGAGCCACCTTGCAGCGAAGTCTGTCCAACAGGTGCAATGAGTGCTAGGAAGGAAGGGGGCGTAACATTCCACGAAGACCTGTGCATTGCGTGCGGTAACTGCATGAAGGCCTGTACAATTGAAGCAATCTTTATGCGGGAAGATGAGAAGCCTGCAGTTTGCATCCACTGTGGCTACTGTGTTGAATTCTGTCCTCATGGAGTACTGGGTTTTGAGGAGGTAAAAGCATGAGCACGGGTATGAGAAGCAAGGTACTCACAATAGACCTGTCAAGGTACAGATACGAAATTCAGGACAGGAAGGACCTTTTTGAAGAGTGGATTGGTGGCGTGGGTGTTGCGGTACAGCTCCTAAAGGAGGAGTTTGGAAGCGATGCAGCCAATATCGACCCCCTTGGCGAGGATAATGTGATAGTCTTCGCCACCGGCCCTTTTACGCCTGCCTATCCCCTTGCGTCAAAGACGGTTGCCTTCTTCAAAAGCCCCCTGACTGGAAATCTTGGAGAGACACATGCAGGAGGCAGAACAGCCACGAGCATAGCCAACGCCGGATATGGGGCTATTGTAATCAAGGGAGTAAGCAGAAAGCCCATATATATTGTGATTGATGAAGATAAGGTTCATTTCAGGGATGGCAGGGTCATCTGGGGAATAGAAGATTCCATAGTAGCGGGCAGGATAATAGCAGAGCGGGAAGAGGGGAGAGGAATAAGAACCGTTATGAGAATAGGCGGTGGTGGAGAGAGGCTCGTGAGATATGCGTGTGTAACAACGGAAACTTACCGGCATTTCGGAAGACTGGGACTGGGAGCAGTTTTCGGCAGCAAAAAACTGAAAGCACTAGTTATTATGGGAAGGAAGAGATATACGCCAGCCGACAGGAAGAAATACAGGGAGGTGTACCGGGAGATATTCAAGCTTGCAGTGGAATCAGATGTAATGAAAAAGTACCACCTTCTTGGAACTGCTTCAAACGTTCTGCCCCTCAACGAACTGGGAGCACTGCCTACCAAGAACCTGACTGACAGAAGGTTTGAGGATGCTGAAGAGATAAGCGGTGAAGCCTTTGCGGAGTACAACCTTGGCAGGAGGATCGCATGCAACCACTGCCCCACAGCATGCATCCATATAGCTGTTCTGAGGGAGCCCTATGAGGAGGAGGAGTACTTCTTCAAGACTCTCATGGTAAGTTATGATTACGAACTGCTCTACGCTCTTGGCTCCATGCTTGGCATTGGAAGTAGGGACGGGCTGCTGAAGCTGATACACAGGGTTGAGAGCTACGCTCTGGATGCCATAAGCACAGGCGTATGCTTGGCATGGGCAACGGAGGCGTTGAAGAGGGGAATCGTGACGAAAGATGAGACAATTGTTGACTTGGAGTTCGGAGATGTTGAGTCTTACCTGAAAGCAATTGAGTTCATCGTAAAGCAGCCCAATGAGTTCTATAAAGCTTTAGCTAGAGGTGCTGAGGAGGCTGCAAACATCTATGGCGGAAAGGAGTTCGCAATGTGCTTTGGCAAGAATGAGATGGCAGGGTATCACACAGGATATGCCGGATATGTAGGGAACCTGATTGGGCTGAGACACAGCCATCTGGATGCTGGAGGATATTCTATGGATCAAAAGTGGAAAGGTTACTCGCCAAAGGAGGTGGTGGATGCCCTAATCAAGGAAGAGATGTGGAGGCAAATTCTGTCAAGCCTGGTGGTCTGCTTCTTCGCTAGAGGTCTCTACACTCCCGAAATAGTGGTTAAAGCATTCCAGCCGCTAGGCGTGGAGATTACAGAAGACGAATTAAAGAAGACAGGAGAGAAAATATACCATGAGAAGTTAAGGCTTAAGAAGGAACTCGGCTTCACTCCCGAATCACTTGAGGTGCCGAGAAGGGTCTTTGAATTGCCAACTCCTTTAGGAGACCTTGATGAAAAATATATTAGGGAAGCGTTGGATTACTATTCAGAGGTTTTCCAGCGTATAACCCAGTGATCAGCGGTTATCCAGTAATCAGCCTTTCAAGAACTTCCTTTACCATTTTTCCATTGTACAAGACATCATATATTGCTGTCAGAAGAGGAAAGTCATCCAGTGATGCTCTTCCCTGACTTTCAAGGGTTTTCAGCAATTTGTATGCTCTTTTAGCTGTTCCATATCCTTCAACAACTCCCACACCTCTTCGACGTAGCTCTTCTAGAGCCTGTTCAGTTGTCAGACCTTTTCCGAGCAATTCGCCCAGCATTCCATTTCTTCCACCCCTGAATGTGGCAATGAGGTCACCAAAGCCTGAGAGGCCAAAAACTGTCTCTTTCCTTCCACCAGCATCCTCCACGAAATGCCCGATCTCACTTATGGCCATGGCTGCAATAACACCTTTAGCGTTGCTCATCTCAATACCACCATGTAGCTCTTCATGTCCTCTAATCCAAGCTATTCCAATAGAATAGACATTCTTCAGGGCTGAAGTGATTTCAGCTCCCCTTATGTCATCTGTGATTTCCACACCATAGTATTTGGTTCTGAATACCTTCGCAGCCTCTTTTGCAGCCGCTCCATCAACGCTACTGAATACCACTCTTGTAGGCATTCTCTTGGCCACTTCTCTCGCTATAGATGGACCAGTTATAGCAACCGTCTTCTCCTTCAAATCTTCCTTTTCCATCCATATGGCTTCTGGAATCGTCACTATTCTCCCATTCACGTCCAGCAGACCTTTGGATATTGTTATGAGTATCGAGTCCCCAATCCTGTCCTTTATTTTTGCGAAAGTTGGGAAAACACCATCAGTGCTTACAGCCAATAATATTATATCCGTATCGAGCGCATCGTTCAGCTGCTCAGGGTAGAGTATTTCCACATCCGGAAGTGGCACACCAATTCTGGGATGCTTATCTCCCCTCTCCACAGCCTTCAGTATTTCCAAATCGTATTCAGTTCCCCACAGCAGGACTTCGTTGCCATTGTCAGTCAATGGGACTGTCAAAGCCGAACCCATGGCTCCGGCACCAAGGACCGAAACTCTCATGGTATCAGATTGTCTTAACCTTTAAAAAACATTGTTAAAGCTTAAAGCTAATGTGAAATCAGATTTTTGAAATCCGGGGATTCCAATCTGACCTAATAAAAAGAGATGGTGGGTTACCTACTCTTCCACACCGGCTTTCTTTTCTCCAGAAATGCATTCAGTCCTTCAACAGCATCTTCAGTCTTTATGAGCTGAGAGAGATATATGTCATTGATTATATCCGTCAGAGAGTCAAATGGTAAGGAGATAGAAGCCTTAATCGCCTTTTTTGTAATTCTGAGTGCCGCCGGACTCTTCTCCAGCAAGCCCTTAACGTACTTCTTCACGTCTTCATCAAAGGTATCATCGCTGAAAACTCTGCTGACTATCCCCATCTCCCTAGCTCTGTTTGCATCCACTGCCTCACCCGTCAGAATTATATCATAGGCGTTCTTCCACCCCACCATTCTCGGTAATAGAGCAATGGCTATAGGAGGATAGTGGGAAAGAGTTATTTCAGGCACACCCATCTTTGCGTTCTGGGAGGCAAGAATAATATCGCATGCAAGAGGGATTTCGAAGCCACCACCTAGAGCATAGCCTTTAACCGCAGCTACCGTAACCTTCTCACATCTGAGTATTTTACCAATCAACTCGGTAAAAGTGGAAATAAGCTCTGGAGCTTTATCTGGGAAGTGTTCCTTTATCTCAGCCCCAGCACTGAAGTGTTTGCCTTCACTTCCGATTACCACAACATCCGCCTCTTCTTCAGCTTTCTCAACGGCTTCAATCAGCTCCCTCATCATTTTCAAGTCCACAACGTTAAGTGGTGGGCTGGCAAGCTTAATCCATGCAGCCCCCTCCTCAACCTGATATCCTATCTTTTCGAACCCCATACTGTTCTTTTCTTCCCACTACATATTTAAGAATTGCTATTTAAAGGAGTTTTACAAAGTAAAGTTTTGGGTTCCAATATTGTACATGTTCAAATGAGTGAAAGGGTGAATGCAAAATTGCTATTAAATTCCAAGCTTCCCTCCTGTACCTTTTTTTGAAATTGTTGAAGCCTCGAAATCAGTTCTTCCCAGTCTTGTACTTTCTCATCTCTTCTGAAGAGGAGAAAACCATTTTCTATCGGATAATTCAATTATTATAGTTTTTGCATAGCTGCCGGAAAAGACAAACGTTTAACTGTTCTATTATTATTTTTAATCCCGCCTACTCAACCCCTTCTCCATCCCGTTAGCTTCATTTTATTGAATTTAACACAATTAGAGTATTAGTATTGCTGTTAGTATGAAGCTTGGGGACGGGTGGGTGGGCTAAAAGAAGTAAATAAAAATAGCTTTTATAAAGACATTATTAAGACTCAGTTGTATAACCCAGTATCCACAAATCTATACATTTTAGTTGTATATAAATATCAACATCGTTTACTGACTAATCACTCCTCAGAAGCGTCAGAACACTGCCTGTGATGGCTGTAACTCCCGCAAAGCTAAGGGTTACAACGAAGTTTCCGGTCAGATCAGCGAGGTACCCACCGATGCTTGGACCAATCATCTGTCCTACGCCGAAAAAGAGCGTTACAAATCCAATGGCTGCAGCTGCAGCTTCTCCACCGGCAATATCCCCGCAGTAAGCCTGAACGATGGATGGGATGGCGAAGATGACTGCTCCGGCCATTACTGTCCCCAACAGTATGCCTGGCAAGGAGCTTGATAGTCCAAAAACCAGAATTGATGTACCTAGGAGAAAATAAACAATCGCTAACCCCTTCTGTCTCCCTATTCTATCAGAAACTGCTCCCCAGAATGTTGTGCTGAAAATTGAGAAAAATCCCACAAATGACCAGAAATAGCCGGCCATGGCAATATCAAAGCCGAGATTTACCAGATGTGATGCGTAAAAAGTAGCGAAAATTATGTAGGAGAGGCCAAAAAGGGTGTAAACCAGACCCAGTTTTAAGAGGGCTGAAGAGCGATAGACTGCTGTGATGCCAAGCACCCCAGCACTGGATACAGCTTTTTCTGGAGATTCTTTTAGGAAAAGGGAGAGAATCGTGACAATCAGTCCAACAACTCCCATGAAAAGCCAGCCTATTCTCCAGCCTTCAGGAAAGCTGGCAACTATTGCAGGGATGGCGAAGCCCACGGTTATTATTCCAACGCTTGACCCGGCATTGATGACACCAAGAGCCAGACCTCTTCGTTCCACTCCAAACCATTTAGAGGCGAGGCCCACGATGGATACGTTGACCCCCGCAGAGCCCGCTCCGGTCAGAAACCTCAGAAATGCAGCCTGAACAAATGAGTTGACGAAGCCCGTAAGAATCATTGTAATGCTTGTGAAGAAGAGAGATACGGCTGCAACCCTCTTTGAGCCGTACTTCGATGCGAAATAGCCCACAAAAGGTGAAAGAGCAACGTAACCAAGAAAGTTAGCGGAGGCGATCATACCCATATGAGTGTATGTGAGCTGTAAAGCGTCTCGCATGGGCTCCAGAATCGGAGTGTAGCCAAATCTGGCGAGACCAAGGCCAACGAATATACTCAACATTCCGATGAAAACAACTGTCCAGTGACGGTTTTTCCAAATCATCAATAGTGATAAATTTTAAGGAAATATATTCCTTTCGGGAATAGTTTTTAAAACAGACAGTACAGCCTTCAATTCCTCATAATTCGTTGAGATTTTCGCCAATTTCTGAAAATAAGCAAAAAATATAAGTGGTCTCAGTTTTATAATGTTAAATGGTGATAGTATGGCCTTGGCGCAGGAAAAGTTGATTATAAGACCCCTCCGAAAGGAGGACCTCGAAGATGTGATAAGAATAGATGCCGAATATACTGGGGTCAGGAGAGAAGAATATTATAAGAGGTTGATGAGGGAAATTCTCGAATCAGAATACGCTATTGTCACTTCTCTGGCTGCTGAATATGGCGGTAAAGTTGTTGGATTCATAGCTGGAGTCATATTTTCTGGAGAGTTTGGAATCCCTGAAAGCGTTGCGTATCTTACCACTATTGGTGTTGACAGACAGTTTGCCGGCAGAGGGATAGGTAAGGAGTTGTTTGATCAATTCGTCACCAATGCAAAGGCCGCTGGCGTCACAAAAATCTTCACCATGGTTGAGTGGGATAACTGGCAACTTGTGGACTTTTTCAGAGGGGCTGGCTTTAGACCCTCAAGCACTATGCTGAATCTGGAGCTGGAGATTCCCTGATTGCTAACAAACTTTAGAAACAAAGCTTGGTACTTTGTATTTCATTTGAAGAGGTCATCCTTCAATTTTACTTTTTTAGACATTCCATCCCTATATCTTATTATGATGCCTTTATTCTCTAGTTTATTTAGTATCCTTGAAATTGTGGGTGAACTCAGTCCAGTTTTTGCCGCAATTTCGTTTTGCGATATATCATTCGCGTTCATTAAAACTTCAAGCACTCTCCTTTCATTTTCATTGAAGATTTTCAGAACCCCCTCCAATTCTGAATTTGACAGGTGTGTTCTTTTATTATCTTTGTCTCCGCTTTCACCGTGATTTGTTTCGTTGAAATCCTTTCTATAATCTGGATACAACAAATAAATCAGTATTATTAGTAACCCGGAAATAAACCCCATTAGTAACCCAAAAATGACTGTAAGAGTCCAGAAATATTTATTTCTACCTTTTTTTCTTGCATCCAAATAAATAATGGCTCTGATGAGGCACCATCACGGATTGATAGCATAAGACCGATGTTAAAACATATCTGTCGGAAGCTTTACTGTATCTTCTTTTGTTCGATGTTATTGCCCTGTCACGGCTACTCATGACAACTTCAAACTAAACCGTAATTAGGCTCTGTTTCAGTTGTACAGCCTGAATAATATTTGAGTGATGGTTTCTAAAAACTATCTCCTTTATTTTATCTTTCTGTCCTGCCTAAGTTAATCTATATACATTTGAAGTATTACTTGTCCAGTATGAAGCTTGGGGACGGGTGGGCGGGCTGAAAAGATTATTAGAAAATGGTTTGGGGGAGTTTGTTAATCTACGCAACTCACGAAAGTCTGGCAACTGAATTACAACGGTAAATGTGGAAACCTTTAAATTTTACAATGTAAAGTTATGAATATGATTGCGCAGTACGGATATAAGGATGGCTCAGGGGTATACTACATAAGCATAGACACCGAGAAATGCAACGGCTGCGTTAATGCTGACAGTCCAAAATGCGTTGAAGCCTGCCCAAGTGGAGTTTTTGAAGTTGGGGAGGATGAGATAGATCCCTTCAGGGAGGAGCCCGTTGCAAAGGTGAGGGAAGACCACAGGAACAAGCTCCGGTTCAGCTGCGCACCATGCAAGCCTGCATCCGGTTGGGATATTGAAAAACTGCCGTGCGTGGCTGCTTGTCCAAAGGGAGCCATAGCTCACTCATGGTGAGGTATAGGAGATATGGAAGGGATTGAATCCGCTGAAAAAGGATGGAAAAAGGCCTTTACTGTTGAAAAGGAGAGAGCTGAAGAGTACGTGGAGCTGTACCAGTCCATGGGTTACGATGTTAGGGTGGTTGACGCTTCCACCTGCAATTCTGAGTGTAACGTTTGCTATCTGGCTGGCGGCTACGTAGAAATATGGATACGGGAAAAGGGAGGAGAAGACAATTTTGGGGATGAGGAATTAACCCAGAATGATGAGAATAGCACCTGACACTGTCAGAAGAACTCCTGCCACAGTCTTCCCGGTTATTCCTTCCAAGGACTGGATGAAGAAGTAGGAGAGCAGGGTTGCAAAGACAGGATAGAGGTTGGAGAGGGGGACAGCCACCACAACAGGAGTCATGCTGAGGGAGAGGAAGTAGAGATAGGTTCCTGTAAACAGCACGGTTCCAGAAGCCAGTAAGTATGGTGAGAATTTTCTTTCCACTTTAATCCCCTTTGCCCTGACGAAAATGCTCAGGGCAGCAATTCCTGAAATCAGGGATATCAGGTTGCTTAACGACACGCTTTCCAGCATTCCGGCTTTTATGAATATTGCCGCCAGGCCATAGGCAAAGCCAGCTAAAACTGATAAAGCCAGCCCCCTTCCGTCTATTTTCTCCGATGATAGCGTATACAACCCCACCATCATTAGTGCACTGCCAAGAACTAGCAATGCTGTTATGGTTTCGCCAAGCAGAAGTACGCCAAGCAGTGCTGAGAAGAAGATTCGGGTGGATGTCCCCGAATACGCCCGGGACGAGCCGATGATAGCAACAGATGAATATGTCAGTGTTCTGCCCATAAACTGCTGGATTAATCCTGCAATTGCAAGGAGCAGGATTGATGTGACTGTTAAATCCGGTGGGTTTGAGAGGGTGCCATCCAGAACTACCAGCAACAGCAACCAGAGGGTGTTGACTGTCAGGATTGCAAGGGTTCCGGCAATGGGATTGATACCCAGCAGCGCCTTCCTGACAAATATGCCGTTGAGACCCCAGAAAAAAGAGGCCAGCAGAGCAAGCATGGCGCCAAGCAGCACTTCCATTGTGGTGACTTGAGGATGTGATTGAAAAAACCTTGCTTCACATCCACCTCACTCTGCTCACATGATTTATTAATAAAATCATACATCGTAGGTATTATATAAGATATTGTACTTACACATTCCCATGGACTTCGATCTAAGGACGCCGATTGTAAGGCTTGACAAGACAAGAATAGCAATTCTCCGTGAAAAAATCGAGGACCCGAATATAACAACAAGAAAGCTCAGCGAGATTCTCAAGGACAAATACGGGATAACACTTAGCCATGCCAGAATTGCAGAGATAATCAAGGAGATGAAGGAGACCGAGGTGTTCAGAGAGACCGTGATACCCAACGAGAACTACTTCATCTTCTCTTTCTTGGAACTGAGCTTCAACAACCAGAACTTCGCCGAGCACTGGCGAGAAACCTACGAATACCTGATAAACTCCCCCAATGTAATGCTATTCTTCATCACAGACGGCACTCATCGCTGGAAGTTCATAATGGTATTCAGGAGCTTCCAAGAGGTGTCGAAATGGGTTCACAATTTCCTGAAGAGGCATGGCGAGGTAATACAGGATCTGAACCTACTGATAATTTACAGAATACTGAAATTCAAGTTCGATGAGAAGCTTCTGGAAGACCTTTTAAGGTCGTCTGAAACAATGTAAAGTGTTAGACCATCTCTTATAACCAGATTTCAGAAAACTTTTTATACTAATTTTACGCAACTTCTTTAACAAGGGGTTAAAACTTGACAACATGACGCTGGAGGTGGACAAATGGGAAAGAATGTGGATGATTTAGCTCAGCTTAAGCAGTTCAAGGAATGGTTCGATAACAGGCATGAGTATGCCAAGAAATGGAAGAAGAAAACTGGCGGAAAAGTGGTGGGCTACTACTGCACCTATGTTCCAGAGGAGATACTCTACGCTGCCGGTGTGCTGCCCGTAAGAATTCTGGGCTCCCATGAGCCTGAGAGCATCACACGCCCGTATCTGCACGACATGTATTGCCCCTTCTGTCACGACACCCTTGCCCAAGGACTGGAAGGAAGATACGATTACCTTGATGGTGTTACACTTGCCCAGTCATGTTTACACATGAGGCAGTCCTACTTCAGCTTTGTTGACAGAGTCCCAAATATAGAGTGGGATTACTATCTGCCCTTCCCCCACGGTGTTACCAATCCTTATGCTGCTGATTTTGCAAAGCATGAGTTTGAGAATTTTAAGGCCGCTGTTGAGGACTGGCTGGGAGTAACCATAACTGACAGAGACCTTGACAGAGCTATTGAAGTATACAACAAGAATAGAGAGCTAATGACAAAGGTATTTGAAATGAGGAAGGCAGACAACCCACCCATAACTGGGTTGCACGCCATGTACATGGTTGTTTCTTCACAAGTGGTTGACAAGGCAGAGCATAATGAAGTGTTGGAGGGTTTTGTGGAAGAGTTGCAGGATGTGGAGAATGATAGAGAAATTGGCACACGCCTCATGCTTATTGGAAGTGAGGATTACGACAAGGAGCTTTTCGAGCTCATTGAATACGGGATGAATTATCCTGCAACATTCGTTTTCGAGGAGAACTGCACCGGAGCAAGATACTTCTGGGGTCTTGTGGAGAATGGAGATGACAGGCTGATGGCTCTGGCAAAAAGGTATGTCTATAGAGTCCCATGCCCGGCAAAAGACTGGGCCAGAGGAGATTTCTTCGGAAGGCGAAGATTCCAGTTCATAGAGGAGGTTATCAAAGACTACAATGTTGATGCAGTCATAATTGCTCAGATGAAGTTCTGCGATCCCCACGAGCTGGACATCCCTGCTTTGAGGGAGATGCTTGACAATATGGGCGTCACCCATCTTCACCTAGAGCTCGACCTCACTCAACCAGTGGGACAGTTCAGGACGAGAGTGGAAGCGATGATTGAGGCTATGGGAGAGGAGGATCTGTTTATCTGATGTTCTTGATGTTCAGAGGTGATAAAAATGGAGGTTAAGGTTAGGCCGTTTGATTGCTGGGATGATTTCAAGAATTACAGGATAGAGTATTACAAAAATTATCTGGAAGCTAAGGATAAGGGCGGAATAAGATGGGCCGGCTCTGCCTGGTCTTTTGACCCTGTTCCAGCAGGACTGGGAGAGGATGTATATCCCCTGACAGGCGAACCCTATGGTGCTACAGCAGCCTTCTTCAGGGAGTTTTCTGTCAGAGCCCTTGAGACAATTGAGAGGAAGGGTGCTGCCAGAGACCTCTGCGGTTACATGAGAAATTACTGGGGAAGCGTTGCAATGGACAAATACTTGCTGGCTGATGGCACAGAAATAGAGCCGTTTCCCAAGCCAGACTTCAATTTCACCATCCACATATGCTGTACACATGCGAAATGGTATCACTATGCTGCTGAGCTGGAAGGCGGAGTGCCAACTTATGCTGTGGACATATCTGTCGGCCCCGGCTACCAGCTGGATGACAAGAAAATAGAGTATGTTGTAAGGCAGCTTGAGGATGCAGTTACATGGATGGAAAAGGTTACCGGCAGGGAGTACGATGACGAGCTGCTCATCAAGGCAGTTGAGAATGAAGCCAAGTCCATGACTCTGTGGAGCAAGATATGCAAGCTGAATCAGGCTGTTCCGGCTCCCATGGAAGAGAAGTCCATGTTCTCCTTCTATGTGATGACGCTGCTTCGAAGAAGTGATGAGAAGGTCGTGAAGCTCTACGAGAAGCTCTACGATGAGGTGGAGAGCAGGGTGAAGAGAGGAATTGGAGCTCTGACTCACGAGCAGTTCAGGTTTGTAACGGATAACCCACCACCGTGGCCCTTCCTGAAGGTTTACCGCTATCTAGAGCAGACCTACGGAGCAGTTTCTGTTGGCTCCATCTACACCTTCGGACTAGGTGCATCCTGGATTGGTATGGACGAGAAGGGTGAGAACTGGATCTGGGAACCTGCTCCAACTCCTGAGGAGGCAGGTTACGAAATCCACGACAGAAGAAGTGCCCTCTGGTGGACAGCCATGTTCAATCTGAAGTATAGAGCATCTTGGCAGCACGAGTACTCCCACTGGATAAGAAAGCAGGAAACTCTGCAGATGGTGAAGGACTGGAAAGCTGATGCCATAATCATGCACCTCAACAGAGGATGTGAGCTCTGGAACATGTCAACACTTGAAGTTAGAGATTATTTGGTGAAGAACAATGTGCCTGTTGCGACATATGAAGGTAACATGGCTGACCCCAGGGAATTTGATGAAGCCAGAACCTTCAACGTCATCGACTCCTTCATGCAGAGCCTTGGGATAGAGAAATTGGCGTGAGTGAATGAGATGTGATGAAACGTGAGTGAGGTGAGATCCATGCCCGTAGCTGGTATTGATGTGGGATCAAAGTTAACGAAGGTCGTTATAATGGGTGAGAATAAGAAGGTGCTCTCATACGTGGTTATGAGGACTGGCACAGATCACAAAAAGACGTCAGAAGAGGCCTTTGAGGAAGCTTTGAAGAAAGCAGGTGTCGCAAGGGAAGACATAAAGAAGATTGTTGCCACCGGATTCGGAAAAATATCTGCTCCATTTGCCGATGAAGAACTCACACAGATCATGGCAGCTGGCAAAGGAGCATACTATGTCAGACCCACCACCAGAACGGTTATTGAGGTTGGAGCAGAGGAAAGCAGGGCTGTGAAGCTGGATGAGAACGGTAACGTTAAGGACTTCGCTCTGGCAGACAAATGCGCTGCCGGTGCAGGCTCCTTCGTTGACGCCATGATAAGGTATCTGGAAGTGACACCTGAGGAGTTCGGACAGCTTGCGCTGCAGGCTACAAGAGCAATACCTATGAATGCGCAATGTGTCGTCTTCGCTGAGTCCGAGGTTGTCTCGCTTCTACACTCAAATGTACCAAAGGCCGAGATTTCCAGAGCAATCCACGACGCTATCGCAGATAGAGTTGCTGCAATAGCTAGGCGTCTAGATATACAGGATGATGTGCTGCTTATTGGTGGTCTGGCATATGATATCGGCTTCATTGATTCCATGAAGAGAGAGCTTGGAAGAGAAGTTTACGTGCCCGAAGAATACCCACCAGAGGTGATTCCAGCCATTGGGGCTGCCCTTTCAGCCCTTTAGCTTTTAGGTTTATGTAGGGTTTATGGAGGTGGAAATATGGTTACGGTCCAAGAAAGCGAATACTGGAGATGGCCCGAGAGCATTTGGGTTGATGAGTCTAAGAACTGGCAGGATGCTGAAGTAATAAGCTGTGGAATTGATCTGGGATCGGTCAGCACTCAGGCAGTTGTGATGCTGGATGGTGAGCTCTATGCCTATGCAAATATGCGAACCGGTACAAGCAGTGCTGCAAGTGCTGAAAAGGCCGTAAATGCCATGCTGGAGAAGATTGGAGACATGAAAAGGGACGACATTCATTATATTGTCGGTACTGGCTATGGAAGGGTGAGCATACCCTTTGCCCAGAAGACCATAACTGAAATTGCCTGCCATGGGAGAGGCGCTGTTTACGTTTACGGAGACAAGGTGAGGACTGTTCTTGACATGGGCGGGCAGGATCTGAAGGCAATAAAGGTGGACAGCAGGGGCAAGGTGATAAACTTCCTGATGAACGACAAGTGTGCTGCCGGAACTGGTAGAGGCATTGAGGTTGTGTGTGATCTGCTCTCTATTCCGATTACTGAAGCGGGGCAGCTTTCACTGCAGGTGGATGAGGAGCCTGAACCTGTCAGCACAACCTGTGTGGTTTTCGCAAAATCTGAGATTCTGGGACTCATCAGAAAAGGCTGGGGTAAGGAAAGGATTCTTGCAGCCTTCTTCAACGCTGTAGCCAGCAGGGTTGTGGAGCTGCTGGAGAGAGTAGGAGTCGAACCCGAGTTCGCCATAACCGGTGGGATTTCCAAGAATATCGGGGTTGTGAAGAGAATAGAGGACAAGCTTGGCCTTAAAGCTCTGGAACCAAAGTATGATCCTCAGCTTGCTGGAGCCATAGGTGCAGCCCTCTTCGGAAGGGCCCTCTACATTAAATCCAAGAAATAACTCCCCTTTTTTAGGGGGATGGAATCTGACAGAGGTGGAAGGATGGTCAGAATAACCATAGATGGCGTGCAGCTTGACGTAGAGGAAGGCAAGACTATTCTCGAAGTGGCTTTGAAGAATAACATCTACATCCCGAATCTGTGCTACCATCCTAATGTTTCTCCAGCTCCCGGAAAGATAGCTGACGAGATTGTGTACAGAAACGGGGAGAGGTATCAGGGTGTGGAAGGAGAGTATGAAGGCTGTGGCCTTTGCTTTGTAATTGCCGATGGTGAGATTGTCAAAGCTTGTGATACTCCTGTCAGAGATGGATTAAAGGTTGATACCAGAGATGAAAGGGCAATAAAGGAAAGAAAAAGCAACCTAGTAAGAATCTTTGCAACCCACCCCCATGTGTGCATAACGTGTGAGTATAGAAATGGCTGTGACAGAATTCAGTGTACCTTTGGCTATCCTGTTGAAGAGAGGTGCTGCGACCTCTTTTCCAAATGCGAACTTCGCTTCACTGCTGAATACATCGGAATACCACCAGAAACCCCCAGATATATGTATAGGGGCCTCCCTGTGGTGGAGGAGAAGCTGTACAAGTGGGACTGGAACTACTGCATTAACTGCACAAGGTGTGTGAGGGGTTGTAGGGAAGTGAGGGAGGCCAACGCGCTTGGTTTTGTGATTGAAAGCAGTGCAGGAAACGTCATTGTGGGGAGAACTGCACAGACTGACGTAGAATCAGGATGCAAGTTTTGCGGAGTTTGCGTTGAAATATGCCCCACCGGAGTGGTGAGGGACATTAAAAAGAAAGCAAGCAATAAGTGGAGAGACTCAATTGTTGCCAAGAAGCTGCCTCTGCTGACAGAGGCATTAGAGCTCACACCTGAAAGTGTAGCATCTCTTCCTGATTCTCCTGGAGTCTTCAGACTTTATGATGAGAATATGGAAGTTGTCTATATAAAGGGTACTCCAAATCTCAGAGAGGAATTACACTCAGAAGTTGGCAGAGCAGCCTATTTTGATTACGAAGAGCATGAAATGTACACCATGCGAGAAAGTGAGCTTATTCAGGAGTTTTTGCAGAAACACGGAAGAATGCCGAAGCTAAATGATGAGGTGGATGACCTCTTCGACCTCTGAAATGTGAATCCCGAACCTTTGGGGATTGACGTGTGATGTGTGAAATGCGAATGTCTGAATCGATATTTGAGGAAATTTAATAATTTATGATGGTGTTTAGGAGGTATGGGAATGGGAAGTGAAACAAGAGTAGGAATAATTGGAGTTGGATGTACAAAATTTGGAGTTAGAGATGATGCCACAATACAGGAGATAGCCTTTGAGGCTGTTAGAGAGGCTCTGCAGGATGCTGGAGTGACGAGAGAGGACATACAGCTGAGTGTTGTTGGTACTGCAGGAACGAGGAGTTATGAGCTCATGCCTGCTGTTCCAATCAACGAATACTGTGGTTTTGCCGGGAAAGGTCCTATAAGGGTCGAGGCTGCCTGTGCCACTGGAAGTGCCGCTGTTTATACTGCTTATACCAGCATCAGGGCCGGAATAGCTGATCTTGCTGTGGCCATAGGATTTGAGAAGATGAATGAGGTTGATACGCCTACTTCACTGGCCGTTGGTGGCAGGAGCGGTAGCTACCTGTGGGAGTTCCATCAGTACGGCACAACCTTCCCCGGCTACTATGCCATGCTTGCAGCAGCCCACATGGCAAGATACGGCACCACAGATAAGCAGATGGCTATGGTGGCCGTCAAGAACCACAGGAATGCCGCAAAGAATCCCAAGGCCCAGTTCCGGAAGGAGATTACGCTGGAGAAGGCTGTGGGTTCAAGATATGTGGCATACCCGCTTCGTCTCTTTGACTGCAGTCCCATAAGTGATGGTGCTGCTGCCGCTGTTCTGGCCAGTGAAGAGAAGATAAAGGAGCTTGGAATCGATAATGTAGTATGGATTGAGGGTGTTGGCTACAGCAGCGACACCGCAAACATGCCGAAAAGGGCCGATTATGCGGGGTTGAAGGCTAGTGTTGAAGCATCCCAAATGGCCTACAGGATGGCCGGGATAGATGATCCGTTGAAGCAGATTGATGTTGCCGCTCTGCATGACTGCTTTACAATTGCCGAGATAATGGCCTACGAAGACCTAGGCTTCTGCAGGAAGGGAGAAGGCGGGAAGTTCATCGAGGAAGGTGAATCCGACTTCGGCGGCAAGTTGCCGGTGAATACCTTTGGAGGATTGAAGGCCAAAGGGCATCCTCTGGGTGCAACGGGTGTTGCCATGATATATGAGATCGTGAAGCAGCTCCGCGAAGAAGCAGGAGATTTGCAGGCTGAGCTGAAGAACTACAAGGGTCTTACACACAATATTGGAGGCACGGGCCATTTTGGCTGGGTTTACATTCTGGGGGTGTGAATGATGAGCAGATCAGAAGAAACAGGAGTGATGGAGAGCAGAACTTTCGTTTTGAGACACAAGCTCCCAATTGCCAGAGTTGAGAAGTACTGGAAGGGGCTTGAGGAAGGAAAGATATACGGAACCCAATGCAAAGCGTGCGGTGCAAAGTTCTCGCCACCTCAGGCTGATTGCAGTTACTGCTACTCCAGCGATATGGAGTGGGTGGAGATAAGCGGGGAAGGGGTTATAGAGTGCTTCACCCAGCTCTACAGCTTTCCACAGGGATTTGAGTTTGCCGGTAAGCCTTACGTCATAGCAGTTGCTAGCTTTGGAGATTTCAGAATAATGGGGTGGTTTGTAAGCGAGAAAGAAGGGGAGGTGAGTCTGCCCCAGGTGGGAATGAAGGTTAAGGCTGAGACTGGCCAAGATGAGACTGGGGTCTGGAAGGTGTATTTCAGGTCCGTAGAATAGTGTAAATGGGTAAATGAGGTGATTGGATGAATATTGACCCGGAAAAAATAAAATTTGGAGTTGAAGGACCAAATGCTCCGTGGGGGACTATAAAGGACATCGTCCTTTATGCTGAGAAGCTTGATCTGGACAGCTACTGGATGCCAGATCACACAGTTGCTACTGGTGTGAAGAGGTGGGATGCAATAGAAGCCTGGGGGGCGCTGAGCGCTCTTTCAGTTCTGACTGAGAAAATCATGCTTGCAAGCGGTGTCAGCGATACTTATCGCTATCATCCAGCAGTTCTGGCCCAGAAGGCTACGACGTGTGACATAATATCCGGAGGCAGAGCTATTCTGGGTATAGGGATAGGCGAAGCGATGAATCTCGTTCCCTATGGGATAGAGTATGACAAGCCTGTAGGAAGGACAATTGAGGCTCTTGAGGTCATAAGGCGACTGCTGAATGAGGACTTCGTTGACTTCGAGGGTAAATATTACAAACTGAATCGGGCATTTCTGCAGCCGAAGCCCGTTCAGAAGCCCCACTATCCCATATACGTGGCAGGAAGCTCTCCAAGAACCATGAGGATGGTTGGAAAATACGGTGATGGCTGGCTCCCAGCAAATCTGTCTGTTGAGAAGTATAAAGAGGGTAGAGAGGTCGTTATGCAGGCTGCCAAGGACGCTGGAAGGGATGCGGAGAAAATAGACATGGCCCACTTCATGTACGGCGTCATAGCAAACAGCAGCGATGAGGCAAGGGAGAGAGTTATGCTCCCTGCCAAGATGCTGCTGCTTACAAGGCCAAGAATTCTTGAAGCAATGGGCTTTGAGCCACCAACTTACGATTTCGAGATGACATTCAAGCTCGTGTTCCCCAGAGATGCGAAAGCCTGGTTTGAAGCTGCAAAGCAACTGCCAGATGAGGTGGTAGAGAAGTCACCCATCGTTTTCGGGACGGTTGACGACTTTATAGAGAGATTCGAGAAGTACTACGAGGTGGGATGTAGACACATCGTCATGAATTTCCAAGTATCGCCGAAGATTCTGAAGGACAATCTAGACCTCTATGCGAAAGTGGTGGAGTACTTCAGGGAGAGTTATTGATCTAATTTAATTTTTTATTTTAATTATTTTAAACTAAAAATTTAAATTGAAGGAGCCTCGGGATGGAAGAGGGGCAGGTGGGTGAGATTACTAAGAATCATTAGAAAAAAGAAAAAGATTAGCTTAATTATTCTGAAACTTCCTGAAGGATTTTCCGGAAGAATTTATTGGTGGCTTTCACATATGCTTCCTTTGGCATCAGTGGACGGCTTATAGTTTTCAGGGTTTCTTCAGAAATCCTGCCTTCTCTGATAAGCTGAATTCCTGCTTCTCTGGCTGCCTCAGTAATGTCGCCAACATCCATACCCCTCTCCATCATCTCTTTCAGTAACGGGCCGTGAGGGCGGAGCAGGGCTCCTACAAACTCCAAGTTCAGGTTTTTGCACATTGCTTTCATGTGCACCAGCAGAGGGTCGAAGTTGTCCATCTCCCAGAACCCACAGTTGGAAACCAGCACTACCTTTCCCCGCTTAACACCATCACGAATGGGATGGCGGCAGTGACCATCGCGAAGCTCAAAAAATGGCTCTGCAAGTGGAATTAGCCTGTCCAGCAGATTTTTCAACGGGCCAGTCATTCCATCAACGTAGACGGGAGTTGCAAAAACCAGTATGTCTGCATCCCTTACATTGGCCAAAACCATCTCCATATCGTCTTTCTGGTAGCATTTTCCCAGAGTTCTTAACCAGCAGTGAAACTCTCCGGTGCATGGATTTATTTTCAGCTTTCTGGTGTAAAAAAGCTCCACTTCAGCTCCGACTTCCCTCATCCCTTCCAGAAATGGATTCAGGATTAAAGCTGTATTCCCATCATCCGTTCTGGGACTGCCATTAAACGCAACAACTTTCATCTCGCTTCCTCCTGTCTAATTTTACCTGACGTTCGGCTTACATATGTTCTTTGGTATTACTCAAAGTTTTGTTATCTGCTTTATCTGCTAATTTGCTCCTAACAATATAGTAGAAAAACAATTGTAACGTTTAAATCAGATGAATGTTTAAGGAAGATATGAAATTTCTCGATTTAGATGAGCTGGCTGAAGAGGACAAACTTTTGAAAGAAGAGGTGCACAGATTCGCTGCAGAAGTCATCAGGCCAGCATCCATAGAACTGGACAGAATGCCACCGGAAGAGAGGATTAAACCATCTTCACCATACTTCAGAGTGATAAAGCAGATGAAAAAGCTGGGATATCACAGAATTCACCTGACTCCGGAATACGAAGGGCCTGATCTGACACCTTTGCAGAGATACATAATAATGGAGGAGCTGGGGTGGGGTAGTCTAGGTCTGGCTACTGCCATAGGCGTTGATCAGATACCTTTTGTGAATGCAGCCCTCTTCGGCC
>MTMY01000008.1 GCA_002010215.1 Archaeoglobus sp. JdFR-37 | reverse complement strand
ACGGTAAAGGCCTACATAGTCCTGAAACCTGAATACAAAGGAAAGGTCAGCCAGGAGGAGATAATAGGCTTCTGCAGGGAGAGGATGGCTGCATACAAGGTACCAAGGATGGTGGAGTTCAGGGATGAGTTGCCGAAATCTGCTGTCGGAAAGATCCTGAGGAGGGTCTTGAAGGAGGAGGCTGAGAAGGGGATTGGGAAACAGGAGTAGGAAGAGTAGGAGCGGTAAGTCTCCCAAATTTCTTTTTTCCATATATTATACTAACCGCATCATCTACAATCTCTTTGAAACTCTTTCCCGCTCTCCCAAACTTTACATTTCTGCAGAAAGTGTCGACATAAACAAACAACTCTTCACCCATGTACTCATATAACGCCTCTTCTTCGCCTTTTTTATAGATTGAGAAAGGGAAAAGTCTGCAAGAAAGGGGTTTCAATTTATTTTGAAGTCTACAGAGCCTTCCCATTTGGAAAGGGCAGTGTTTGCCAATTTTTCTAATATAATATCTTCCCGATTTCTCTATAACAAATCCTGTATTTCTGAGCTTCAGAAACTCATAATATGTTAGTTTGGGAGTATACTCCACGCAGCATTTTCCGCATGCATCACAGTGCCAGGAAGCCACACGCCTCCATGGCACCCGCATCCATCTTATTTTTATGGCTTTGAAAATAATACTTTCGGCGCAAAGGCTAAACAAGCTCACTGAAATTTAAAATATTGAAAATAATTTTGTGGAGGTGTGATTCATGCAGATTGATGTCGCTTCTAACTGTCACGACAATTTACCAGCTCTTGCATCCCTCCTCACAGAAGTGGAGAGGTTGAAAGAGAAGAGACGAAAAATCTCCAAAATATACCTATCAGGAATTTTCGACATTTTCCTCTACGCAAAAGAAGTTTATGAACTTCTGAACTCTTTAGATTACATAATTCCGCGTGAACTGCCCTTGCCCACGCAAGGAGCGTCCTGCTTCACAGAGAGAACTTGCCCTGCGATTCTCGATAAGAGTCACCTGGAATAGAGGTTATCTCTCCACATTACAATTCTTATTTTCAATTCTCCTAGATTTCCAATTTCCGAAGTCTTAATATTTTTCAGCTTTACACTCCTGCCATGAAAGAGGAAGGGCAGATTAGTTTCACTTCCGATCTCAAACTCGTGGTATTCTATCATGGATTTTTTGGAGAGAGGTTCATAGCAAATCTCATGAACTATCATAACTCCTGCCCATCATTCGGAGCGTGTGGGATAGATGCATGCGTTCAATGTAAGGAGAACGTTTACAGCTTTTCCAAGAACATTGTAGCAGCTTTCGGCATGCTTGATCCTACCACAATGCCTCAGTTCATAGAGGATGCCGAGGACTTTCTGCCCAGACAAGTTCCTGAAGCTGACATAGGTGTGGTCATAAACGCTCATCCGGACGTTCTAGCAGCTCTTCCAGAAAAGCTGAGTGAAGCTGGAATCGAAGCGCTGATAGTGCCTGTTGAAGAGCCCAGATGGTGTCCACCCGGGTTAGCAAAGCAGCTTGAAGCGAAGTGTGAAGAGCTGGGCTTAGAATTTGCAGCACCGAAGCCTTTCTGCATACTACGAGAGGATAAAAACAAACCCATCATCTCAAGATTCGTTAGAGAAATGGGGCTTGGTTATCCAGCCTTCGAGTTTGAGATTTCAGAAAAGAATGGGATGAGTAAGTTCGATGTTGTGAGAATACTAAGAAGCCAACCCTGCGGCTGTGCATGGTTTATCGGAATAAGACTCAGGGAATTTCAATTCGAAAATATCAGACAACTCTGGGACAGAGTTGCGGAAGCGCACCACAGCTTCCCCTGCACCGGAAGCATGGAAAAAGATAACGAATATGACGAAACGATTCTCCACATAGCTGGCTATGCTGCCAGACATGCAGTTGATCAGGCAATAGAGTACGAGGGTGACGAAGATATTCCGGAGCATATCAGGAAGATAATTCTTGGGGAATTTGATTAAGCTCTAACTTTACCACTTTCCTGAGTTTTTCAATTCCATTTTCAATTTCGCTGAATCTTTTGTTTTTGATTGCCGATATCTGAATGCCAGCCCTTATTATTTCAAGAGCCGCTTCCAGACTTGAAACATCCGCCACAACCTCTGCAAACCTGGGATGTCTGCCCAATTTCCCACCTGCCAGGACTCTGAACCTCACCTCACCCCCTATTGCATTCTGTGGACACGCCCTTACACAATCACCGCAGCCTATGCAGTTTTCGTTAAAGATAGCAACATCATCTACCCTGACTCCATCCTCTCGGCAAACTCTCTCACAATCTCCGCATGAATTGCAATCACCCACAAGCTCTGGCTTAATATATGTAATAATCCCCAAATCTTTTATCTGAACCTGACTGCACGCATTAGGGCAGCCTGAAGCTGCTATCTTGAGGCGAGAGTGGGACATGAGTTTTTCACCTGTCCAGCCAGACGAGGCTATAATCTCCTCAATTGCATCAAGAAAGCCTTCTAGTTTGCTCAGAGCCCTCCTACAGGTAGCACAGACATTCACTTCATAACTTCCACCTTTTCTGACGAGCTCTCTGCTCATTGGAGAAGAGTTTACCACTGAATTTATCCCATTTTCCCCTAACCTTTTCGAATTTTTTAAGATGTCTTAAGCCCGAAGTTTGGAATTTGAGAGGTTAAAACAACATAATTCTGAGCTTCCCCAAATTTTTTATTTGTTTCTTTTCTTTTTGAATTAGGATGAATGAGAAAAGCAGATTCAGCGAAGATGAAATACTCCAAGTAAACTTTATGTTGAACCATCTGAAGACACTTGACGATAAGACAGACATTATTATCAAAGCTTCTAACGGAATTCTGGCGTTAGTGGTGGGTATTGTTGCTTTCATGATTGCCTTCGCCCCCCATAAACTCGGAACTGTGGAAATTTTGCTTGTTCTCGTCCCCATAACCTCAATACTGTTCTCAGTAGTTTCCTCACTCCTCCTTCTTTATCCCAAATTCACCCAGTATGTTTTCTTCGAGAAAAAGAGGAGTTTTAACGAAATCGAGCATCTATACCATCTATCTTTACGGAAAAAATCCAGTTGGATTAAATTGTCGGTATTAGGCCTTATTTTTGGTATCATATCTTTCATAGGGTGGTTTATCTACGTGTCAATATGATGTGTGCAGCGTGCAGCATGTACTAAAAAGCCCTATAGAGCCTTTCCTTCCTCAGATACTCTCCCCGGTCAACCAGATTCTCAATAACTACTTTATCTTCCTCAACACTCCGGATTCTTTCCGCATCATATCTGCTTTTACCTATTCCAAGAATATCCCCCTTGGTATTGCATACAAAAACGATGTCGTTCTCTCGGATGTCCGGTAAAGCTTTCATAACTGAGGACGCAAAAATATCCCGCCCGTAGAGGAAAAGCATCTCACCTTTTCTGTTGACGTAAATTCTCTTCTTTTTAGCCTTTACCAAGAAAAACGCCCCTTCGAGAGTAAGTCTAAACCTCTTCCCCACTTCTCCAACCTTTATTCCGGCTGATACAACTTTGACACCTGTATTTTTCAAGAATTCTGCTAGTTCGGGAGTTAAAGCATAAACCTCCTTTACGCTATCCTCTTGATGAATCAAGAGTTCAAAATCAAGTCTGGACACAGATTCAAATTTAAATCCAAAAAATTTCAGCGCCTTCCGAATAACCTTCAATTCTTTCTCCAGCGGTTCCCTGAACCCCATGGCACCATTTCCTGTTTAAGAGCTTTAATTACCTTCGTGAAGTCCCCGTCTATTCTGAAACTCTCAACAGTATTTATGATGACATCTCTACCAAGTTTTTCAGAGAACTCCTTTCGAAGCTCTGTAGAAAAAACGACCTCTCCCTGCTGAGAGTACTCGTAACCCTCCATGTGCTCCTCAAGCCCAACAACCGTGTACCTTCGTCTGAGGAAGTACGGGATGATTCTGTCATCTAGGAATTTTATACTAGCCTTCGTTTCATTAGATATGATGGACGTATTTATCTCAAGAGCCTTTGCATTTATTCCTATCTCGGAGTTTTCAAGCTCGCTGCTAAATCCCCCCACTTTGCTCAGATACGTGTCTGCTATGATCTCCTTCGGATATATGAACATCAAAAAAATTTGTATGTTGAGTCGAATATATATCTTTTGCTCGAATTCCCAGATCCACGTTGTTCAGTTTCAGTTCATATGTTTCTGCCAAGCTCTTTTGCGAGGTTCAGAAGCATCCCAAGTGATTTCTTGACATCTTCATCCCTCAAAGCTTTGATAAGCTCTCTAAATCCGGCAGGTTTTATATCGCCCTCGCATCTGCAGATGGCATCAGCCATAGCATTAAGCATGTTCATGGCCTTTTCATCCGAGAACTTCGACATTATTAGGCCAAGATTTGCCAGCATCTCAGCATTCCTTGCCACAACTTCGTCGGTTATAGAATCCTGCATTATCTTTATCAGAGCTCCGGCGGAAATGAGAGCATCAAGCGTTCCACTTCTCTCAAGCCAGATAAGCTTGTTTATCGCTGAAACGATCTCTTCACTATTTTTTGCAGCAGTGTCAGCTATCAACATTAATTTCTCCAGCGTCGAAGCGACTGATGCGATAGTTGTGTCGGTTGGCGCGTCCATAACAACTTTGACAGTTGAAAGAAGAGCCTCCATAACATCTCCGCTCTCTGTAAGTTTTCTCAGATTTTCCAGTTCAATTGATTTACCAGCAGTGTCGGAAGCCATGTTTACCACCTGTCCAGCTCGCTACAAAATACCTCTCGCCGTCAGCCAGTAGAGCCTGTTGTAAGCTATTTTTGTCCAGTGGATAAAGCGACTCGGCATCACGGGTTTTGGTGGAGTTTCGTAATCAAACCAGATATATGTGGCTTCATCAAAGCCTGTCTCGATAAAGCACATAGTCTTTCCGTAGTACCTAGCTGTTGGTGGCAGACCCTTTATTTCTGCTGCGATGTTCTCTGCTATTACCTCAGCTTCAAAATGAGCAACACTCCCAGCCTTACTAACTGGAAGATTTGTAGCATCTCCAACAGCATACACGTTGTCGTAGCCCTCGACCTTTAGGGTGAACCTATCTGTAGGTACCCAGCCTCCCTTATCGGCAAGGCCAGAATTGATGACTAGGTCGCTCCCTTTATGTGGTGGAATTGCTATCAGCAGATCATACTGCTCTTCCTCACCTTCCAGCGTCATTATCTTCTTATTTTTCGCATCAACTTCGATGGGGTTAAAGAAGGTCTTATACTCAATCCCCTTTTGATCAAAGAGATCTGCCACCAGTTCTGCCACACTGTCCATCAGGAAAACCTTGTTGATGGGGTAGGTGTAGAGAATCTCAACCTGATCTCTCATCTGAAGGTGTTTGAAGAAATCGTGAAGCATGAAGGACACTTCTATAGGTGCTACTGGACATTTGTGGGGAACTCCCATGACGCCGACAACAATCTTGCCGCCCTTAAACTTTGCAAGAGCATCTCTGAGCTTCCTGGCACCTTCCAAGTTGTAAAACCAGTGACCGCCCTCTTTCAGCCCCGGAATCTCCTCCGGAGCGACTTTAGAGCCGGTGGCTATAACCAAGTAGTCGTATGGATAGCTGCCTTTTTCTGTCTCAACCACCTGATTGGATGTGTCAACTCTAGTTGCCGTGTCAACTACCAAGTTTATATCAGGGTCAAGAAGATACTTTATTTCGCGGATTATCTCCGATTCTTCCATTTTGTTGAATA
The DNA here is from genome assembly GCA_002010215.1 of Archaeoglobus sp. JdFR-37. Lineage (GTDB taxonomy): Archaea > Halobacteriota > Archaeoglobi > Archaeoglobales > Archaeoglobaceae > JdFR-37. Next base: position 14,966 of record MTMY01000008.1, on the reverse strand, counting down.
TCAAGTAAAGCAAACCTGGCTCGTAGAGCTGTTTATCTGTGGCGCTGATCAGTGTGATCTTTATTTTCCTCTCCCTCAATTCCGGTTTGAGTTTCGATGCGAGGTAGTTGGCTGTGAGAGTGCCGCCTACTCCTCCACCTATAACCACTATGTTCTTCAAATCCATCACCTCAAAAAAAGAAGTTATTTGATTATCTGCTCTTCCTGATTACTATTCTCCAGTAGCCATCTTCTTCGAATACTCCTACCAGCTCATGGCCAGCTTTCTTCACCCATTCAGGAATGTCTTTAGCGGAACTTGCGTCGCTTGATAGCACTGCCAGCACGGTACCAACATCCTCTTCCTTAATCGCCTTTATCAGCTCCATAAGCGGGCCTGGGCAGTAGCTTCCTCTTGCATCTATCACCCTGTCAGCTTCTCCTTGCATTTCCAGCACCTCCTCACAAACTCTTGGCACTCTTAGATAAAGAGCACCTGAGCTCCTTCTACCATGCCAAGGAATGCTGTAACTCCCAGCACATCATCAAAGATGTCAACAAAGTCCTCCTTCTTCAGACCCAGCATATCCATTACCATTCCGCAAGCATAGATTTTAATGTTTCCAACCTCCTTTGCCTGTTTTAGAGTGTCAATGAATAGCGGCGCATTTTTCTCTAGCATCCCCTTACCAAGTTCTCCGGTTTTCCACGCCTTCTCCTCCACTACATCCTTTCTGAATGCCATCAACCCATCCATAGTGGCAAACAGCAATACCTCCATTCCAACAGTGGAGGCAACGCTGGCAATTATGCTTGCCGCCTGTAGCTTTTCAAGCTCTCCACTCGCCAAAACCATTGCCAGTTTTCCCATTTTTACCACCATAATTACCTTAATCGTGTTGATAAAAAGTATTTCTGGGTTTTTTCAATATCAGTCAAAACAGATAATTTATAGTGACAATTTCACGAAAGGAGTTATATCCAGAGAAGTTACTGAGAGAACATGGACAGAATATACATCTATATGATCGGCACAGCGGGAAGTGGAAAAACCTATCTGACTCAAGCTTTTTCAGACTGGTTAAGCTTTAAGAGGCTGAACAACATAATTGTAAATCTCGATCCTGGAGCGGAAACTCTGCCGTACAGCCCCGATGTTGATGTGAGAGAGTGGTTTACACTGGAAGACATCATGCTCAACTATGGCGTGGGGCCTAACGGTGCCCAGATAATCGGAGCAGACCTCATAAGCACAAGGGCAATAGATATCAAGGATGAGATAGAGCAGTATGACGCTGAATACATCATAATTGACACCCCCGGTCAGATGGAGCTATTTACTCTCAGGAGAAGCAGCGAGGTTCTGATAGACCTGCTTGACAGAAAAAGGAGCATGATTGTGTATCTTTTCGATCCGGTTGTTTCAAAAACTCCATCAGGATTTCTGAGCCTTCTTTTCATGTCTGCATCCTCTGTTTTCAGGCTCAAACTCCCTCAGATACCCGTCTTGTCAAAAGTTGACATTCTGGAGGAGGAAGAGGTAGAGAGAGTGGTTAACTGGAGCAACGATCCCGATGAGCTGTATGACGAGCTGAGCGGAGAAGGGCTGAGTATAGAGCTGTTCCATATGCTGAGAGACGCAGGTATATTCAGACCTCTCATTCCCGTATCGGCAGAGACAGGATACGGTATGGACGACATCTATGACGGGATTCAGGAAGTATTTTATGGTGGAGAAGATATGGAGAGGCTTATTTTTTAGGTGGATACGGGTGTATCTCCATTTTATGGTGAATCAGTTTCTCCACAATCTTCATCTTGACCTCTTCTATCACCTCAACAGTCCCTTGCTCCTTCATGAAGTCCAGAAGGTCTTTTGCAACTTCTTGCCTGATGATGAGTGTGGAGAACCCAGCCTTGCTCCCAACGCTTCCAACACTGACATCGCTCTCTACAGCAGCAAAATCCTGACATACCTTGCATCCTGACGGGATGATGGGGTCAAACTCCTTAACGGGGATTTCAGCCTTTTCACCATCTGCATACTCCACTATGAATTTCCCCTTCTTGATGTCCGTCTTGATACCCTTCCTGAGATCTATGCCCCTCTCAGCTAGAAATGCTGAGAGCTGGTGCCAGTAAAAGTTCTCAGTGCAGAAGAGACCGATTACAAGCTTGACTCTCTTCGCAAACAGCCTGATCTCTCTCTGCATCTTCCTTATGCCAGACACCATACATGGTGTACCAACAACTCCTACATTATTTCCTTCTCTTACTGACTGGATCATCTCGGGCAGTACAGCTGCGAAGCTGTATTTGGTTCCTGTTAGTAGAGTGTTGACCTGATCAGCATCTCTGACTCTGTGAACTGTAGTCCTCCAGTCTTCATCCCTGCCCACAAAGATCGCCTCATCTATCAGCCCTTTTTCAATGGCGGAGACGAGGTATTCAGTGGCCATTGCTCCATCTTGTCCTTTGAAACGCTTTGACTTCGCTGCCAGAATTTCAATATATTCACCCATTCCGTTAAGCGGAACGTAATCATACCTGGGGCAAACACGGACGCATGCAGCACAATCTATACATTCCTCTTCCCAGTTGGGGAAGTAAATGGGTTTGTCTTCAACCCTTATTCCCTTTACAGGACAGACACTGCACGTGCCGCAGTGACTGCATATGCCTGGGTCTATTACCTTTGCTTTAAGGCTTGCAAAATATTTTCCTTCCACATATCTTTCGGGTCTTGTGACCTCCCACTTCTGTTGCATCCCAATCACCTAAACCAATCACCTGTCAACAAGTCCCAGCGTAGAAGTTGGGCAGATTTTATTGCATATACTACAAGCAGTGCAGCGATCAACATTTATTTCAAGAATTATTTTAGTTTTTTCCTCTTTTGCACTTATTGCAAAAGTCGGACAGGCTGCAACACAAAGTCTGCAGGAGATACAATTCTCTGGATTTAGTGCTGCAGCAACTTTTGGTGGTCTTTCAGGTGGTTTAACTTCCGGAACAAGTTCTTCTTTTTCTTTTTTCTTCACGAGCTGTACGTCTCCGTCAAATACATACTCGACTGTGAAGGAATCCTCCCTGACAATCTCAGGTGTTTCCACCATTTCTTCGCTGTGAACCACCATTTCGTCCATATCCTTGTAAACGAAATCGTGAATCTTAGTAGGTCTAAGTGCTCCAGTGGGGCATGAATCGACACAGAAGTGACAGAAAATGCATTTCGCGTAATCAATGGAGGGGAAGTATGCTATGCGATGCTCCATAACAATGGCGTTAGCAGGACATATGTGAGCGCAGCGGAAGCAACTGATACAGGCTTTACTATCAAAGAGTATCAGCCCTCTAAAATTATCAGGTAGCTTTCTCCTCTCCCTTGGATAGTGGATTGTGATTGTGCTGGGAACGATGACTTCCCCCACAACAACTCCTATGGCTTCAAGGTGCCGCTTGACGCTCTCCGTCAGACCGAGCTTCTCTGCCTTAATCTTCTTCACGGCAACCACCCCGTTAATACAAGCGCGTAGCTAATGGCAATAGAGATTATACTAATGGCCAGTATGGAACTCCACCCAATTCTGAGGGCCTGATCAAGCCTGTATCTCGCATATATTGACCTGAGGAGAGATATTATCAGCATAAACACAAATGCTTTGAGGAAGAGCCAGAACGGTGGCATGAAATCGCCGAGTATCGGAATTGCTATGCCATTCCACCCTCCCAAGAAAAGGATTGTGAGTAGGAGCGACATGAGGTAGAGCTTTTCATATGCAAGGGTCATCACCAGCCCGAAAAGGATTCCGCTGTACTCCACAAAGGGGCCAAAGGCTATCTCCTGATCAGCTTCGGGAATCTCGAAGGGTAAACGGGATGTGGCCATGACAGTTGCTATGATGAAGGTGAGGGCTGCAACAGGGTTGAGCAGTATCCCTGGAACAGTTTGCTTTTCCACAATAACGAAGGGGTCTCCACTGCCGTAAAGTACCATCATGGCTAAAACAGCGAAGATAAGAGGGATTTCATAGGCGAAATACATGAAAGCTTCTCTAATCGCACCAATGTATGCAAAACGATTGTTAGATGCCCAGCCCATAGCAATTATAACTACCGGGATGAGGGCTATCAGGGCAACGATGGCAGGAATAGCATAATCACTTCGTATTGCATAAACCGGGCCAGCAGGAATCAGGAGTATTGGAAGGAGAACCGGGAGAAAAGCCAGAATAGGTAGCTGGATGAAGTATATGGCATGAGCATTTCTGTGAACTATTACTTCCTGGAAGAAGTAACGCATACCATCTGCCATGACCTGCATGACTCCGCCGATGGGGCGGGAAACTTCAAGGGGTCCAACTCGCCACTGAACCCTCGCTGTCAGCTTCCTCTCCCACCAGACGATAATCATCAAAACAAGCATTATAGCTCCCAGCCCTGGAATTATCAGCACTGCAAAGATTGGTCTCCAGAGTATCAGGGCGACGATGTAGTTAATAACAGGTATCTTAAGCAGAACATCAACCAAAGGCTGTATCAGAGGAATGTTAACCATGTTCTGCACCATTATTTCCAGCATTCCAGGCATTTTACCACCTCTTGTGTTTCATTCTTTCACCTATCTGCCTCAGGCGGGAAGTATCCAAAGCTCCCATAAATGGCTTGGAGATCTGCAAGCCTCTCGCCCTTCAAACTCTCCATGAAGCCCTTCAAATACATCCATCCCGGTGTAACGAAGCGAAGCCTATAAGGGACATTGGACGCCCCATCGCTTAGAACGCTGAAAAGCAAAGTGCCTCTTGCTGCTTCGGTAAGCGTTGTGTATTCTCCAGCAGGTAGAGTTATTTTGGCCAAAGCATCATAGAAACTCCCCCTTATGTCATTCCTGCTAATTGCTTCAATATCGCTACTAATTACATCTCCCTCCGGAATCCTATCAATAACCTGCCTGATTATAGACATGCTTTGGGCAATCTCTTCAACTCTCACTAGGAACCTAGTATACCCATCACCGTCATCCCCCACAGGTATCTCGAAATCGAGATCGTCATATACCTCATAGCTCTCAACTCTTCTGACATCGTATTCTACTCCACTCGCTCTCAGGAAAGGCCCTACAACACCGTACTTTATTGCCTCCTCCCTCGTCAGCACTCCGACATCTTTCAACCTAGCCACAACAGTTGGGTTCCTGATGAAAACTCTTTCAAACTTCTCTAGTCTGTTTTCTATTGTGAAAATAATTCGTCCAATCATTCTAAGTACCTTCTCATCAACATCTCTCCTTACCCCTCCAGGTATTATGAAAGAGCCTGTTATTCTCGCCCCAGTTATGTGTGTCAAGGCTTCAACTATGAATTCTCGAACAGCAAATGGCCACATGAATCCGGTTGTATGACCCATGAAAACGGCAAGAATGCCGGCATCGTAGAGGTGAGTTCCAATTCTACCAAGCTCGGCAAGTAACACTCTGAGATACTGGGCTCTCTCAGGAACCTCTATGTCCAGAGCTTCCTCTATCACCCTGACATAACCGAGGTTGTAGTTTCCAAAGTCCATGATGGCTGGTCTTTCTAGGAGGGGTATATTCTGGACATAGAGTCTGTTTTCCGCCAGCTTCTCCATTGAACGGTGGACGTAGCCAGGATCAGGGATGGCTTCAACTATAAAATCTCCCTTGAGGCGGACAATTATTCGCATATGTCCGCTTCCCGGATGTTGAGGACCGATAAATACGATGAAATCATCCTTCCTGTAAGCATCCTCTACAAACTCCTTGGGAACAGGGATGAAGAGGGATTCGTATTCTGCTGGAGGTTCCACCGGAACTTCAATGCTCATTTCCCTCACTTCTTTCATCCCGGTCATCTGCCATCACCTCCGGTGTAAACCTCCTCTTCAAGCCTGAAATCCTTTCTCAGAGGATTTTCTGGTGTATCTGGAGCTATCAGGAAACGCACCCCCATACCCGGGTTACCTTCGAACCAGACCCCGAAAAGGTCGTGCATTTCCCTCTCCAGATAGTCCGCAGACGGAAAGATTTCCGCTAAGCTCGGGAACTTTGCTTCCTCCCTGTCAATTCTGGAAGCCATTGTAAGCAGAATGGGCATGTATTTCTTGTTAGAGTAGCTGGAGAAAACGTATTCAATGATGAAGGAGCTCTCATGTGGGACATCTATTACATTGACGGATTTTACGTGGTCAAATAATCTGCTCAACCTCTTTGCAACCTCAACTGCATTTTCAGATTCTACAAAGACACATATCCTGTTTCTGCCAGTAATTGTTACAGATGAGGCCAGTTCACCTAGAAGATCCGACACCTCCTTCACAATAATTCCGCCTTCCTTCCACTTTTCTGATCTATCAACATTTACCTTAACGAGGGGTGTTTTCGCTATTTTCTTTGGGCTTGGAGGGGCCAAACGGGGAGACCCTATCCTCAACATGTCGATTTTGTTGAAAGATATGCTGTTCCTCGGTTCTCCACTCCAAATCTTCTCCTGAAGCTCCCTGATCCCCCTCAGCATTGCTTCAGGAGTTGGCGGGCAGCCAGGAATGAAGAAGTCTACTGGAACAACATCTGAAGGTTTGACCATATGGTAACCATTCCAGAATAGACCACCTTTAAGGCCACAGGCTCCCATCACCATTACGAATTTCGGATCGGGCATCTGCTCGTAGGTCATTTTGAGGATTCTCGCCATTTTCCTTGTAATGGCACCCTCAACAATTATCAGGTTGGTCTGCCTAGAAATCCCGTAGTTGAGGCTCCCAAGCCTTTCACCATCATAGCCACTTGCATAAGCATGAGCCAACTCCACACCACAGCATGCAGTGACAAGATGAACTGGCCAGAGGCTCCACTTGGTTCCCCACCTCTTAATTGGCGCTAATGGACCGCTATGGAGAAACCTAACCATTTCACTCATAAACATCCCTCCTGTTCGCAATCTTGACAGCATAATCGTAAACGAGGTATATAGCAGGGAGGAACATGACAAGGGCTATAGCCAACAGGAAGGCAGAGCTAATGGATGGGAAAACAGAGAAAATGAGCAACAGCACCACTACAGGCTCAAGAGCCATAAACATTACCATGAACCCGTAATACTGCATCGGCAGCGTCCATTTCGGCACGCCAAGAGGTATGTTTCCTGCTTCATACCTCAGATACTTGAGGTCGGTTGGGTTCTTCTTTGGGAGGACTTTTGCTAACCCAAGGATGATGCCATCTAAAAGCAGGCAAACAACAACCACAATGCCAACGACTATTATCTCCTCCATTTCACACCCCTCCCAAACCTATGAAAGCCGTGAGGGCTTTTGCTGAGTCAATGAACCATCCCGGAAGCAGCGTCAGAAGTGTGGCAATTACAGTAAGGGCAACAACCAGTCCTGCCAGACCTCTGATGTCCTTGGCCCCTAGCTCCCTTGCCAGACGGATGTAATATGGAACGGATATTGCCGAGTTTATCACCATGATGACTGCAAGCCATATGAAGCCTGAATAAGCTAAGCTGGAGATTATCAGTACTTTGCTCCAGAAGCCCATGAGCGGTGGCATTCCGATGAATGACAAAGCTAATGTGTAGGTCAGTGCAGGAGATGAACCGCCATCCTTGATGGCTGCAAAGAAGCCCACTTTCCCGAATGAGTTTGCAAAGAGTTGCAGCAATGCACCAGCAAAGGCAATCCACAGGAATTCGGGCTTTGATAAGATTACGAAGGTGGCAAGAATATAGCCCATATTTGCCACAGTTGAATAACCGAGGATTCTACTGTGTTCTCTAGACGTAAGAGCACCAATATTGCCAGCAAACATTGAAATAATTGCCAAGAAGGCGACAACCATTATAAGAGTACCATTCCCCATATACGTAGCAGATAAAATCTTGAAAGCAACTATGAATGGAACAAATTTTGCCAGAGATGCTATAATGGAGATTGGTATCGCATCTGCTGAAACGAAGACATCGGGAACCCACTGGTGGAAAGGAGCTACACCTACTTCAATTGCGATGCCAACGACAATGGCAACGAATGCAATGGCATAGAGAGTTTCATCACCTGTCTGGCTCGCGAAGACTGCAAGAGCAACTCCAATCAGAAAGAGGACAGTTGCTAAAACCATGAACGTGATGTATTTGATGCCTGTGTCTGTCCTTGCCCTCTCCTCGCTGGCCATGACGAGCATATAGGTTGGAACTGAGACTGCTACAAATGCAGCAACCAAAGAAGAGAGGTCTGTTGAGTATATAGCATATATGGTAGCGGCGGCCATGAAGGCTACCAACCCATAATCCACACCTGCAAGATAGCTCCTTTTCATTAGTTCTAGAGAAAGCATATTGAGTATTATCAGAAATGCCAAGAGGAGTATTGCCGGTTGAGATGGAACTAGAATCACTACCCCCACCAATGAAGCCCACCCTAGCCATCTGTATTTAAGGGATGCAATGGATGCCAAAGAGATTATCAGTAAAGAGGCTATCAGTTCCATTCTTCACCACCCCACAATAGATGATATGACCAGCAATACCATTACTGCCGCAAGAGTCACCCTCATGTAACTGGCCAGATAACCTTTCTGGATTTTTCTTATGGATTTTGAAGCGCTTTCGAAAAATGCCGGAATTGCTTGATGGAAGAAAAAGTCAACTCCTCTGTTGCAGACATCCACTATCGCCACAAGAACCCATCCGATTTTAGGTACGATGAGGTCATTTAGAAATGGCATGTAAAGCCTGTCCGAAAGCACTCTGCCGACGGTGGACAGTTGGGGAATGCTGGGTTTTATCAGGGCAAAGAAGTAAGATACAGTTACTGCAGCACCTACTGCAAGAGACGTGGAAACGAACCCTTCATGGAAGAACTCTCCTGCCACCTCCTCCTGCCCAGTCATTATCAGGTAGAGGAGTACTAGGAGCATTGAAACCATTACTGTGTAGGCTGCCCCCATCAATCCTCCTCCATGCAGATGGAGGTGAACTTTCTTGCCCTTGAGAAAGTTCAGGCTCAGGAATTTTGCCAAGAAGGCTGAGTAGATGATGGAGATCGTTATCAGCAAGGTCAGCGGTAACGCCATGCCGTGTTCAATCAGACCATGCATCACCTCATCCATAGCCGACTTCACCCAATAAGCGGTGAAGGGTGGGATACCCGCCAAGCTTATGGTAGCGAACGCTGTAACCAAGAACGTCAGCTTCATCTTCTTAGCTACTTCAGTGTCTCCTCCACAGAACCTGTCGTGGGTTACGTGTATCAGGTGTCCAGCGACAAGGAAGAGTGTCGCTTTGGCAAAGGCATGGACGATAAGGTACCAGAATGAGACCTCTACGGCAAACTCTCCAAGCCACTTGGATGCTGCTGCTGCAGCAAACATGAGGCCAAGGCTTGACATAGTTGATGATGCTAGCAACACCTTCCTCTCCCACATTCCAGCTGCCAGCAGTGCAGCATATAAGGAGGAAATCAATCCAAGGAACAGGACAAAAGCATAAACAGCATCCATTCCAGCGTTAGAGAATGCCCATGGCTCGATGTACCAGCTTATTCTCATGAAGAGATACGTTCCAGCAGCGACCATGGTTGCTGAGTGGAGTAAAGCGCTGACAGTGGTGGGACCAGTCATAGCGGTCATCAGCCATTCACTGAAGGGCAGCTGGGCGGATTTGGTGAATGGGCCCATCAGAAACGCTATAAGGAGTATCGCTGTTCCTGCTGCTCCAAGGGTCTCAAAAAGCGTCTCCCAGTGGATCTCGGATATATTGAGGTTTCCGGCGAAGGCATATATGGCTGCAACGGCAAAGAACATGGGCATGTCTCCGACTCTTATAGTCGAAATGGCCCTCCATCCTCCGAAGCTGGGAGACCAGAAGTAATTGAGGCCGAAAACCTTTCTACCCATGTTGCCCACATAGCTCAGCTCATCATCATCCCTGAACCAGTGCCCTATAAGGCCCCAAGAGGCTATTCCCAGACCTTCCCATCCGATAAGCAGCATAAGGAGGTTGTCGCTGTAGACAACAAGGAGCATTGAAGCTGTGAATAGATTGAAGCAGAACCAGTACCATCCAAGTCTGTAGTCGTCTTTCATGTATTCAAGACCGTAAACTCCGATGAGGAATGCTATCAAGCCTGTAAGGGCACCCATGTACTTGCTGAGATAATCAAATATGAATACAAAATCTATCCCAAAGGCAGGAAGCCAAGGATAAACGTATTTCGTTCCTTCCTCCACGTTGAAGAGTATGTATAGAGTAATCAGAAATGATACGAAGAGACCAAAGACAGATAGGATTGGAAGTTTTCTGGCCCATGGAGCGTCTTTCCTGAAGGCCCATGCAAAAGCAATGGGGGTGGAAGCAAGAATTGGAGTCAGGAAGAGGGCTGCAAGTAGCGGCATCATATCCGAAGCCATGGTAGAAGTTACAGCGGAACTCATGGCAGAACACCTCCAAATGCAATCTTAACACCGGCAAGGAATAGTGTTGCTAGAGGAGGGAGTATCAGAAGAACCGAAATTATTCCAATCACATAGAGGGGTGTGTCCAGCAATCTGCTGACAATTGGAGTCTCGTATCCTTTTGGCTTTCCATAGAATATGTTTTTCATGGTGTAGAAGCTGTAAAGTCCAGAGATTATGAATACTACAATGACTGGAAGGATAGCAGTCAAACTCAAACCATAGATGTCTGCAATCCCTTTAAGGATGAAGAACTCCCCAAACATACCAACTGTCAGAATTCCGCTGAGAGTCATGAAGCCCAGAAGAGCTGCATTGGATATTGTCGGTACATACTCGTGCATTCCACCCATTTTCTCCACATCTCTGAGGCCATGATAGACTGCTATTATAGCTCCTGCGGACATGAAGAGAATCGACTTGCCGAATGCATGGGAGATGTACTGAATGACAACTCCAAGAACTCCAAAGGTTCCGGCGGCGAAGCCTATCAGCATGTAACCCATTTGGGAGACAGTTGAGTAGGCGAGGAGCCTCTTGAAATCTTTCTGCCTGAAAACAGATAAACCAGCATAAATGCTGGTAAAGATTCCGTAAGCCAGAATTGGAATTCTGTAAGACTCAATGAAGGAAGAATCTATGAAATATACTCTCAATATAACATACCCGGCTAGACCCACTGTGAGTGGACTTAGCAAAGCGCTAACTGGAGTGGGGGCTTCAGCATGAGCCCATGGAAGCCAGATATGGGGACCAAATCCTGGAAGCTTTATGAGCATTCCCACAAACACCAGCAACCAAGCAGTCATGCCAACAGCCTTTATTGCATCCATGGCCATTGTGCCGTTTTGCATCCCTATCAGGATGAAGCCTATCAGTGCCAGAACTCCTGCAACATTGGTCCATACAAAGTAGAGCAGAGCAACCCACTGCCTGTTGCCGTATCCATACATATAAATGAGAAGGAATGAGGCAATGAGAGAGATTTCAAGGAAAACATAGAGCAGGATGAAGTTTCCGGCGTAAACCAGCCAGAGCATGGATGCAGCGTAGAGATTATAAAAGAGCCAATATTTTCTGAACTCCTTCCCCACATCAAGCCCCATCTCATGGAACCTGTGCTCCATGTAAGGCAGCGAATACACGGCAACCATGGCAGAAATCAAAGCTATTGTGAAGCCAAATGCATGGCTTAAAGAGTCACCATAGATGTATATCCTCCCTATGGGTCCTACTACATCCTGAATTGCCACCTCTAAGGTATAACCTGTGAATAACCAGTAAAAGGAAACCAGAAAAGGTATAAAGAAAGCCAAAAATGACAATACCATGGCTTCTCTTTTCTTGAGGAAAGGAGCGGCAACAGTTGCCAGAGCAGGGAGCAGTAAAACCCAGATCAAAGCGAATCACCTCCAGCTTTCACATTATCAATTGAAATGCTTCTGAATCTCCTGTCTAGTATTATGATGGCTGCAATCAATACCATGAGCTCACTGGCACTAGTGAATATTGTTATGACGGCCATTCCTCCAGCTTCAAGAGCAAGAGGGGTTGTAAAGAGGGGGATGAGCGAAAGAAAGACTGCCCCGAACATGAGCTCCAGAGAGATTAACAACCTCACAACATCTCTGGCAGAAATGGCAGAAAGGTACCCCATCAACAGGATTATTACGGATAAAGCAAGGATGTAAGCAATCACAGAACCTCCCTCCTTATCATATGGATCGCTGAAAGCATCATCAAAACCATCATGGCAAACAGCAATGTTACAATCTCTGGATAGCTTTCTGCAAGCTGAGAAATTGTGTCTGTAAGCTGAATGTAGCTGTACAATCCATAAACACTGGATATCAGCATTCCAGCTGTGATGATTGCTGGTAGAATCCATATATTAGACAGTTTAGAGGGTGGCAAATAGCGATATGTCGCTGCCAGAGCCACAGTGATGAGGCCTATCGCCCCAACGAAGATAAAGGCAATTATGACAAACATCGAGTGCACACCAAGCATGGCAAATATGCTTGCGATGAGGAGCATGGTGACAGACATATAGATGGATGCATAGAAGTTATCTCTGGCCAGCAATACTCCAAGGGATGAGATGGCCGCAAAAACGGATACTATCAAAATTGCAGTGGCCTCAGCGTCCATAGACGATGGAAACAATCCGTAATTAATAAAGTTTACTAAATTTAACGAAATTGGAAGAAATGCTAAACAATTAATTGTTATGGAATGATTATCTCCCCTCCCCTCGGTTTATAGATGCATCGGGGTTCAGCGGCAAGGTAGTCTCCTGTCATGGCATATGCCCTCGCTCTGCTGCCTCCACATAGGTAGCGGAACTCACACCTCCCACACTTCCCTTTCAGATTATCTGGATCTTTAAGCTCAACAAAGATTTTCGAGGTCATATAGATATTTTTCAGCGTATTCTCTCTTACATTCCCCGCAACTATCGGGAGAAATCCGCTGGGATATACTTCTCCAACATGGCTGATGAAGAACATTCCCCTGCCATCGGTTATTCCCATCATCCTCCTAATCCCATCTCTGGCCATGCTTCTGCCGTGGGCTCCTGCAACAACAGCTTTAGATTCACTGATTTCACCGATTTCACCCTCAGTGGTCTCACCGGTTCTGCTACCGAATCCCATCTCCTCCTTTATCTCATCCAGTTTATTTTTGAGGGTTTGATAAAGCTCACAAGTTTCTATATCATAGCTGTCTTGATCCCTCATGTACTCTACTCTTCGCAGATGAGTTGCCGCTGAGCTCTTGACGTTAAGTGGTGTTTCTCTGGCCACATCATAAAGCCAGCAAAGAACATCCTCAAACTCCTGGGCAGAAGGCATATACTCTGTTTTTGCCCTTCCAGTCGGAACGATGAAAAAGACATCCCATAGGATGACGCCATTCTCTATACCAATCCTCATGATGTTTGGGAGATCAAGAAGGTTGTAAGTTGAGACGGTTGTGTTGATCTGGGTGGAAATTTCAAGTTCCCTTGCAATTCTGAGAATTTCAAGACTTGTTTCGAAAGTTCCAGTGACTCCTCTAAAGAAATCGTGTATCTCAGCGTTGCTGCCATCAAGACTTATGGCAATCCTTGCTATTCCTGCATCCTTCAGCTTTTCAAGCCTCTGCTTTGTAGCAAGCTTTGTTCCGCTGAATGCTATTGCTGTTCTGAAGCCTTTTTTAGTTGCGTGCTCCACAATTTCAAAGATATCATCCCTCATCAGGGGATCGCCGCCTGTAAATACGATGAGTGGATATGGCTGCCCGAATTCTGCTAGTTGATCAAGAGTACTGAAAACCTCATCTGTTGTGAGTTCATCTGGATGTCTCTTACGCTGAGCTTTAGCTCTGCAATGCTTGCAGGCAAGCATACAGGCCCTTGTAAGCTCCCAGAAGATTATGAAGGGTTTTTTTGTGATGTCGAAGGTGTGCATAGTATGCATGGTAAGGCTTTACGAGTGGGGTTTAAATTTTTGTTGTCGCAAATTTATCGTGAAATCCCTTAATTTTGAATGTTTTCTCATGAAATAAAACACTAAACGAGATTGTTATTATAGTAAACAGTGTTATTAGGTTCACTATAAGTCCTGAAATCTCCACTACTTGGTGCACCAGCTCTCTTGCATGAGATACATGTATCGGCGTGGATAGAGAGAGGAATGTTGAATACGTTGACATCAAAGTTATCCATGTCTCCCGTGTCAGAATTTGGCCAAGTGGGGGTTGCAGGATTACCAGATGTTTTATCGAGCACAGTGAAAGTATATGAGTTAGTGTGACAGCTATAGCAGGATAGTCTTCTTGCAACGTGGACGGTTTCATTTAATTCGAGAGGTGGTGCTCCCGAAGCGATTGTTGGATTGTGGCATGAGGATAAGCAGTAATCACTGATGTTTCCGTACGCTGTGCCGATATAACTGATGTCGTGGATTGGTGCCTGACGTGGCTGTGGACGTGTCCCTTGCCAGTACCAGATAACATGTGAGGAATTTGGTGTCTCCCCATTAAGGCTGGATTCAGTATGATTTATCGCGCTCCATACATCAGTATGACAGTCCTCGCATTTTATCTGATTGAGGGGTTTCCAGATATGTTTTGAACCGCTACCATCTTTGAAGACAGTGGTGGTATTATCTACCCCATACGAGTTTACAACTACATTCCATGATGCATCTACTGTGAAGTCGTAGTAAAGCGGTCGTGTGAACTTTATCTGCACCTTGAAATCAGTGTGACAACTCAAACACGCCTCATTCTCTCCCACACCAATATCAAAGTTCAGAGCATCCTGCACGAACTTCTTATGAGCAGAATAGTCGCTCCCGTATCCAGCATCGCCGAAGGCATCAGCTTTCGCCACCGCAACAACACTGCCGTTGGCTAAAGTAATGCTGGTCTTTGAATGGCAGTCCAGACATCTCGGCTTTACTGCGGCATGGGCTTCTTCTCCAGGAACCGTTGTGCCGTTATCGTAAGCTACAGTCTGGATGTTTGGGTT
>MTMY01000042.1 GCA_002010215.1 Archaeoglobus sp. JdFR-37 | reverse complement strand
CCCCTTCCTGTAATAAAGATTGAGGAGAGGGATGACGGGGTATATGCGGTTGGCTGGGAGGATGTGGAGTACATGAGGTCGCTGTCTATGTATGCGTGAGGTGTGAAGAATGAGGAGGCAGCTTTATGAGTGGATTGACAAAAGAACAAAGCTTAGCAAATACTGGGATTCTATTGCAAAACATCCAGTTCCACCCCATGTTTCGGATGGTGTTAGAACGAACCCTGTTTACTGTCTCGGAGGAATCGCTTTTCTTTGCTTCATAATTCTCGTGGTAACAGGCATGTTTCTAGCCATGTACTACAAACCAACCCCTGATGAAGCATATGACAGCATCCGATACATCATGGAGGAAGTGCCTATGGGGGCATTCATCAGAAGTGTGCATCACTGGGCGGCAAATATGATGGTTGCAGCAGTCATGCTTCACATGATAAGGGTGTACTTCACTGGAGCTTATAAACCCCCAAGAGAGCTTAACTGGGTTATAGGTGTCCTCCTTTTCCTTCTCACCACGGCTTTTGGCTTCACCGGCTATCTTCTTCCTTGGGATCAGCTCGCATACTGGGCAACAACCATCGGCATTCAGATAAACTCCGGAATTCCCATTGTGGGTTCCTATATCGGGAAACTTCTGATGGGTGGAAATGAAATTGGCCCCAACACGTTGTCCAGGTTTTACGCTATCCACACAATAGTCCTTCCCATAACCTTGACTCTGCTGTTGGGGATACATTTCATCCTAGTAAGAATTCACGGAATTTCCGGGAGGTATCTGTAATGAGAGTCAGAGGTCTTGCCTTCTTTCCCAACTTCCTATTGAGAGAAGTTGTCATAATGTTTACAACAGCTGCCAGCATATTTCTGCTGGCCTCTCTTTTCCCTGCAAGTCTTCTGGAGCCAGCAAATCCTTTTGAAACGCCGAAACCAATATTTCCTGAATGGTACTTCCTTTACGTTTACGGATTCCTTAAGTTCTGGACCTGGGATATAGGACCACTAAAAGCAAAAACATTGGGAATAATTATCTCTATGGTTCTGTTCCCACTTCTGCTTTTCTTGGTTCCATTCATAGACCGAAATCCGGAAGTAAATCTAAAAAGGCGGCCCATTGCTGTCCTGCTGGGGGTGATAACTGTTGCAGCGGTGCTCTTCTTCACAATCTACGGAATCATTTTCGAATAGAAAACACTTGATATCCAAATTTTTAGCCCTGATTTTAATGACTATAGCCGTTGACAGGGCTTTTTCAGCAGATTTATGGGGATTTCTAATATTATTTGGATTGTCGGGAGCTTTTGCCCTACTTCCATTTTTAAACAGGTGAACATTCAAACAAGTAAACGAGATGGAACAATTTTGATTAAAAATAATTGAGTTACATTATTTAAAACTCAGGAGTGTGATATTAATAAGCACTAAATTCAGACCACGTTTAATCGAGAACTTTGAAAAAATAATTCGAAAAATTAATATACGCAACATCCACGTGTGCTTGGGCTTTATTTTTATCGGAGGGAGAATATATGAGGAAAATACATATTAGAGTGGCAATGGTGTACATAACCGCCGCAATACTGTTCCTGATAATCAGGAGCTTCGTCGTCCCACCCACATTCGGTGAATACGACTGGTATCGTGGCGATTCAGTCAGGGAGATTATGGAGTTGCCTCCCCAGCATGCCAACGCAACAGTGTGCAAAGACTGTCACAGTGAGCGTTACGATCTCTGGAGTGGTGGTGCCCACAGCACAGTGAGCTGTGAATCGTGTCATGGGCCCTCATACTCCCATACAAAAGATCCCATAATCGTTTCTGCCAATGTTGATAATAGCAGAGAGTTCTGCGGACTCTGTCATGCCCAGAATCCTTCTCGCCCAGCAGACTTCCCGCAAATAGACATGGACACCCACGGTAACGGAAATCTCTGTGTAGTGTGCCACAATCCCCACTCACCATGGGTTTTTGGAGGTGAGTAGCACATGATAACCCGAAGAAAGTTCCTGAAGGCTCTTGGTCTCCTTTCCGCTACTGCTGCCGGAGTTTCTGCAAAGACTTCAAGGGCCGAACCGACAGAGTACTATGACTGGTCAAAACACTATTACAGTTTCGTAGTGGACTCGACAAAGTGCATTGGGTGTGGAAGATGCGTTAGAGCCTGTAAACTGGAAAATGAAGTACCTTTAGAACCGTTCTTTTTCAGAACGTGGGTTGAGCGTTATATCTGGCTCAAAGGGGAGGAAGAGCCCTACGTCGATTCTCCAAATGGTGGATTTGAAGGGTTCCCGGTTATATACGATGAGAAAGCCATAAGAAAGAGTTATTTCGTTCCCAAGCTCTGCAATCAGTGCGATCGGCCCCCGTGCGTCCAGGTGTGTCCTGTTGGTGCTACATACAAAACGGAGGATGGCGTCGTGCTGGTTGACGAAAAATACTGCATAGGGTGCAGATACTGCATTCAGGCATGCCCGTATGGGGCAAGATACCTCTATCCGTTTAACGGTCCCAGAAAAAGCAGGCGTGGAACTGCTGACAAGTGCACATGGTGCTACCACCGAATAACTAAAGGCCTGAAGCCTGCGTGCGTCGAGGCATGTCCAGTAGGTGCGAGAAAGTTTGGCGATCTCAAGGATCCAAACGACGAGATTCACAAATTACTGGATGAGAACCGTATATCTGTCTTAAAGCCTGAACAGGGAACGAAGCCCAAAGTATTCTACATAGGAATTGATACGGAGGTGCGATAAATGAGTGAGATTTTATGGGAAGTCCTGAATCACATTGAAGGATTCATATACCCCAACGAGGTTGAAGTGAACTGGAGCGTGCTCATAGCCCTCTACCCCTATATCACTGGTCTTGTTGCTGGAGCGTTCATTGTTGCATCACTGGAGAGGGTTTTCAAGGTTGAGGCCGTCAAGCCTACATACAGGCTCGCTCTGCTCACAGCCCTAGCATTCCTGCTTGCGGCTCCACTGCCCCTTGTAGCTCACCTTGGACATCCAGAAAGGGCCCTTGAAATCATGTTTACGCCTCATCTCACCTCTGCAATGGCAGGTTTCGGCTTCGTCTATGCATGGTACCTTCTGATCGTTTTGCTCCTCGAACTGGGTTATGACTACAGGAAAGATGTTGTTAAATGGGCTCAGACAGCTACCGGTTTCAGAGGTTTCCTCTACCGCATTCTGACAATGGGCGACTACGACATAAGCGAGGAGACTCTCAAGAAAGATGAGAAGCTCGTAGGCATAATAACAGTTATAGGTCTGCCTTCTGCTGCTTTCCTGCATGGTTACGTCGGTTTCATATTTGGCAGCGTTAAAGCGAATCCCTGGTGGAGCTCACCACTGATGCCCATCATCTTCCTGTTCTCCGCTATGGTTTCGGGAATTGCACTAGTTCTGCTCATATACATGGCAAGCACCAAGCTGAGAGGTAAAGAGATGGACATGGAGTGTGTTGATACACTGGCAGGTTACCTGCTGTATACCTACATACTGGATCTGGGTCTTGAGTTCATGGAGATAGCTCATCTCCTGTATACACAGGAGGAAGGGATTGACGCCATTCTTATACTGATAAACGACAAGCTCTTTGTCTCCTTCATAATCATCCAGATATTCTTCGGTACGCTCATTCCAATAACGCTACTTGTGCTGTCAAAGACAGGGCTGTTCAGAGCGAAGGTAAGAAAGTTCTTCTACATCTCCGCATCCCTGCTTACACTGATAGGCGTTTTTGCAATGAGGTGGAATGTGGTCATAGGGGGTCAGATACTTTCAAAGACGTTCAGAGGCTATGGATACTACATCATGCCCCTCTTCGGTCCAGAAAGCCTTACGCTGGCTTTGGCAATAATGGTACTACCCTTCATACTGCTGGCAATCTTTGTCAAACTACTGCCTCCATGGGATGAACCGCCGCTCTGGATGAAAACAGAAAGACGTTACGACTGAATTTTTTAATTTTCTGAATTCTTCTTTTTTCTCTTAGGATTGCTCTAGAATTGCAGCAGAATCAGGGAATCCAGACACATTTAAATACTCTGGTAACCAATTTTTTACGTGTATGACTTTCATATCCATTCCAGTTACTCTGACGGCAGTATGAGTGTGATGAAGATTGCAAAGAAGGCAAAGGAAAGGGGTTTAAAGGCAATAGCCATAGTTGACCACTCCACAGAGCATCGCTTCGGTCTTACTGAAAGAAAGGCTGCAATGAGGCAGAGAGAGATTGAAGAAGCTATAGATAGGTATGATATAGAAATTCTGAGTGGTGTCGAATGTGGAATTGGTGCAGGAGGGGAAATATCCCTACCATCTTTCAAATTTGATGTTATAATCGCCTCTATCCATGATCTCGTGTATGGAGATGAGTATTACAGGAGGGTTGAGCTTTGTCTTAAAAACTGTGAATTCGACATTCTTGGCCACTTCCAATCCACCATCTTTTCCATGAACAACGGATGGAGGGAGGAGAGAGACCTAGAGATCATAGACCTTCTTGTGGAAAACGATGTTGCTGTGGAACTCAACTCCTATCATACGTGCCCTACAACAGAGTTTTTGCTAAGAGCCTCCTCCAGAAAACTCCGGTACTCCTTTGGAAGCGATGCCCACACAGCAGACAGAATAGGGGAGATAGAGTGGTGCATTAATTCATCAAAATACCTGAAAAATGGGAGGTTCATAAAGGAGGTTCGTTCTTGAAAAAATGTATAACGTTAACGGTTGATGCTGTAATCCCCTACCAGAATGGAGTGATTCTCGTCAGAAGGGCAAATGAACCTTTTGCTGGATTCTATGCCCTTCCAGGTGGGATAGTTGAGTATGGTGAGAAAGTTGAGGATGCTGTGCTCAGAGAAGTGAAAGAGGAGACTGGTATCGAAGGAAAGATATTTAAGCTTGTAGGAGTTTATTCGGAGCCTGAGAGGGATCCGAGGGGGCACTACGTATCCATATGCTTTGTGGTACTTCCAGAAGGCGGGGAGCTTAAAGCTGGAGATGATGCAAAGGATGTTTCCATATTTCCTCTGAACAGGCTCCCCAGATTGGCCTTTGACCATGAGAGGATGATCAGAGATGCGGAGGTGATTCTGCATGGAATTCTGTCCGAAATGTAAAAGCCTGATGCTGTATCAGGGCAACAAGGCAGTTTGCAGAAAATGCGGATATGAGAAGGAAGCTGAGGATGGCGAGATGATTATCGTCACGAAGAGGAATGAAGATGAGATTCCAGTGATAGAAGGAGATAATATACAGACGCTGCCCACAACCGAAGTTTTATGTCCTGCCTGCGGGAATAGAGAGGCGTACTGGTGGCTTCGCCAGCTTCGTGCTGCTGACGAGAGTGAAGTGAGATTCTTCAGATGCACGAAATGTGGGAAGACATGGAGAGAGTACGATTGACATCTGATCAATCACTAAACCCTCTCTATTTTGAGAATCCGCCTGAAATTACCACCTTCATAGCGTCCTCCACGCTCATATCCAAGTAAATTAGTTCCTCTTCAGGAACCATGAGAACCAGCCCTGACGTCGGATTTGGAGAAGTAGGAATGAACACGTTTATCAGCTTCTTTCCGGTAGCTTCGCATGCTTCCTCCACCTCCGCCCCTGTAGTAAAACCTAGTGCGAACACGCCTTTTCTCGGATATTCAAGCAGCACAACCCCCTTCAACCTTTCCGGCTCGCTGAAGAATACTGATCTGCTTGCCTCTTTAACTCCAGCATAAACAGTCCTTATTATCGGAATTTTCACCAGTACCTGTTCAAACACAGATATTATCCTGTTGAATAACGTAACTCTAGCAAAAAAGCCTGTCAGCAGTATGATTAATATAAGCAGAGCCAAACCGAGGCCAGGGAAGTAGAATCCAAAAATTGTTGAGATGACTGGGGAAATCATTCGCTCTATAAGCGAGACCACCCAGTAAATGATGAGAAACGTTGCTGCAATAGGTACCAACACTAGAAGTCCAGTTACAAAGGCCTCCCTTAAGTTCATGGCTCCGATATTTTCCTTTTAGTTAAAAATGCTATCGAAGTCGTTTGTAGAATTATCCGAGAGACAAAAGAGACAAGATATCTGAGGGAGTTGCAAACTCAGTTGCAAACTCGCTAAATAAGAAAATATAAGAAAATAGAGAATCAATGAGATTATTAACTACAAATCACACCACTCAGGAACTCCACTCTCTCTCCCTCAACGCCCTCCTTAAAATCTTCCCCACCGGTGTCTTGGGTAGTTCATCAACGAACTCTATTTTCTTCGGAGCCTTGAAGGGGGCAAGCTTCTCCTTGCAGAACTTTATCAACTCCTCTTCACTCACTGTCCCTTTATACTCCTCCCTTAACGCAACGAAAGCCTTTGGTACCTCACCCTTCTGAGGGTCTGGAGATGCCACTACTGCTGCTTCCTTTACAGCGGGATGCTCATATAGCACGTTCTCCACTTCATCCGGCCACACCTTGTATCCCGCAACGTTTATCAGGTCTTTCTTGCGGTCTATGAAATAGAAGAGGCCGTTCTCATCCATATAGCCAAGGTCTCCGGTGAAAAGCCAGCCATCCTTCAGCACATTCTTCGTTTCATCAGGCTTGTTCCAGTAACCCTTCATGATTTGCGGGCCTTTTCCTACCAGCTCTCCTACCTCTCCAGGCGGCAGGTCTTCTCCAGTATCTATATCCACCACTTTCACCTCTGTATCAGGCATCGGCACCCCAATCAGCTTATCTCCGCTCATCCCCAGAGGTGTGCATGTCAGGCAAGGTGCAGCCTCTGTCAACCCCCATGCCTCGATGATGTCTGCACCCGTAACCTCCTTCCATCTCCGCCTCACTTCAGGCGGAAGAGGTGCTGCAGCACTAAAGCACGTCCTCATTCTTGAGAAATCAGCTTTTTTCACATCTGGATGGTCTAAGAGGGCAATGTATGCAGTGGGAACTCCATAGAAAATGGTTGGTTTATAGAGGTTGACATATTCAAGAACCTTGCTAGGCTCAAACCTCTCCATCAGAACGATGGTACCAGCAACAAGAATCATGGTGTTCATACACCAGTTCATGCCGTAGATGTGGGATATGGGGAGGAATATTATGGCAGTCTCCTTCCCCTCCCTGAACTCGAACCATGTTGCTTCCTGCACCTGATCAACAATGAGGTTGTAGTGGGTCAGCATGGCCCCCTTCGGCGTCCCTGTCGTCCCTCCAGTGTACTGGAGGACAGCCAGATTCTCCTTTGGATTTAAATCCACTTTCGATAGCTCTGCACGGCTTTCTGAAAGCAGCTTTGCCATACTCTCTTCTGATACGGCAGATTCGGCAGATTCTGCGGACATAAGCGACAGTGCTTCATCTCTCGACGTTACTATGACTTGTTCAATGTCAGTTTTATCCCTGACGGCATCCACTACCGGCTTCAGTTCATCAAGGGTAATGATTATCTTCGCTCCTGAATCTTTCAGCAGGTACTCTATCTCCTTTTCCCTGTACATTGCGTTACAGGCAACTGTAACGGCACCACATGCAAGGATGCCATAATAAGCGATGATGAATTGTGGGACGTTAGGCAGATATATGGCAACTCTATCCTCCTTTTCCACACCTAGATTGCGAAGGGCATTTGCCATTCTCGCAGCGAGGCCCCAGAGCTTTTCGTATGAGTATTCCACCCCCTGATATATCACGCCAGCCCTTTCAGGAAATTTCTCAGCAGCAAGCTTCAAATTTTCAAACACCGGTCTAACAGGATAGTCTATCGAGGGGGGAACATGAGGAGGATAAAATTTGTGCCAGGGTTTATCCAATCACAACCCTCCCCACCATTTCACATTCTCAGCGTTCAAACTCTCCACCAGGGCGCCTTGATGAGGTCGCCTGTCTTGACGTTGCCAGGCCAGAGTATTCTTGCTTCACCATTATACCACTCGCCAATAACTCCCGTTAGCAACCCTTCACCCCACTTTGCCTGATGTCCATCGTCAAATTCATAGTAGCCAGCAACGCTCTCAAACTTGTTTGTTTCAAGAGTCTCTTTTATCTTGTCATAATCCAGTTCTCCGGCTTTATTGATTGCCTGAGCAAACACCATCAGCCCGTCATAGCTCCTGACATCCTCATAGCCGGTTGGGGCATAGCCATAGGTCTCCCTGTACCTCTTGTAGAAGTCCTGGGTCTTTGAGGTGAATGGCACATCCCAGCACCAGCTCATGAAGCAGACATAGTTACCCTTTTCACCCATCTCCTTCACAACGTCCTCGAAGGTCAGAATGCCAGCAGTTGCTATGAAAGGCACGGGTATCTTCGCATCGTAATACTGCTTTGCAAAAGGCACACCCTCAGCAGAAACTGTGCTAGCCACAACAACATCGGGGTCCTTACTCTTTATGTCCGCAATTATGGAGCTGAATTCCTGGGTTCCTCTCGGTACAAAAGAGCTGCCAAGTTTTTCAACGCCTTTCTCCTTCAGAAACTTCTCAAAAACTCCATCCAAAGCCTTTGACCATATAGCCTCCTGTCCAACGTAATAATACGTCTTGGCTCCCACTATATCTGTAACAAAGGGGGCTGTGTTTAGGGTAAAGTGGGTAACATCTGCTCCTGTCCTGAACATGTACTTGTACCTCTCTGGGTCATCTCGGACCAGTTGCGGAATCTTAGGCGAAGCAGCAACAGTTACCATCAGCGGAACCCCGTAATCAGCCACCACATCTGCTATTGCCAGTGCCACACCACTCGTATACACTCCAACTAAAGCAAACACCTTGTCCTCTTCAATGAGCTTCTTTGCACCTGTAACTCCCTTCTCCGCATTTCCGGCTGTATCGTAGTAAACCAGCTCAACCGGCCTTCCGAGGATTCCTCCTGCCTTGTTTATGTCTTCCTTTGCCA
The DNA here is from genome assembly GCA_002010215.1 of Archaeoglobus sp. JdFR-37. Lineage (GTDB taxonomy): Archaea > Halobacteriota > Archaeoglobi > Archaeoglobales > Archaeoglobaceae > JdFR-37. Next base: position 12,628 of record MTMY01000042.1, on the reverse strand, counting down.
TCTCAAAGGCATTTTTCATCCTGTTCCCACCCTCTGATGATGGGCCTGAGAGGGGAACAAGAGCTCCCAGCTTCAGCGGTTTTTTCTCCTCAGGCTTCTGGGCACAGCCGAGAAGTGAGTTGCCAGCCATCAGAGAGGCTGCGCCCACTGCAACCCCCTTCATAAAACCCCTGCGGGTCACACCTCTGTCCAGAATAAACACTTTTTTGCACCCCCAAAATGTAGTGATTAATAATGCAATATAACTCAATTATATGTTTTGTGGTATTTGTGACTGTAAGAGTGTTTGCCATAAACCTCTCAGATTGCTTAACCAGAATCTACTTCAAAGCCCCAGATAAGTTACCTTCACATAATCGTTATCCATCAGCTCCTTTCCTCTTCCTTCCATCTTTATTTTTCCCGTTTCCATCACATAAGCCCTGTCAGACATAGGAAGAACAAGGCTCGCATCTTGCTCGGAGATAAGAATTGTTACCTTCCTCTCCATCTTTATCTCCTCAATTGCCTCAAAAATCCTCTCCTTCATAAGGGGTGCTAAACCAACAGATGGTTCATCCATCATAAGGAGGCGAGGATTTGCCATTAAAGCTCTGCCTATCGCTAGCATTTGCTGCTCTCCACCGCTGAGAGTGCCTGCTTTCTGGTTTTTCCTCTCTTTAAGGATAGGGAATAACTCAAATACATAGTTGAGGTCTTCGGCTATTCCTTCTCTGTCATCACGCAGATAGGCCCCCAGCTCCAGATTTTCCATGACCGTCATGCGGTAGGCCAGCCTCCTCCTCTCAGGGCAGTGGGCAATTCCAAGTTTTGCAACTTCATGTGGTGGCAGCGTATCTATCCTCTTTCCTTCGAAATATATCTCACCAGACGATGGTTTTATCACCGAGGAAATCGTTTTGAACAGCGTTGTCTTGCCTGCTCCATTAGGGCCTATAACAGCAACAAACTCTCCTTCCTTCACGTCAAGACTCACGTTCTCAACAGCAAGGGCTTTTCCATAATGAACCGTCAGCTCTTTAACCTGAAGCAAATTCTAACCCCCTTCTTCCTAGATAGGCCTCTATAACCTGCTTATCCATGCACACCTCCTCAGGAGTTCCGTCAGCAATTATTTTCCCGTAATTCAGGACAATTATTCGCTCTGACAATGCCATGCAAGCCTTCAAAACATGCTCAATCAGAATTACCGTGATACCATCCTCATGAATGCTTTTGATGACTTCTTGAAGCGAGGCTACTTCCTCACCTGTCAGGCCAGAAAAGGGCTCATCCAGCAAAAGCAGTTCAGGCTTCGTTGCAAGGGCTCTTGCTATCTCAAGCTTCTTCACCTCGCCATGAGGCAAATTCTCTGCAGCCATATCCTTCCTGTGAAGTAGTCCTACCTTCTCCAGCACCTCTGCAGCAAAATTCTTCTCATCCTCCTTTATTTTACCCTGCTTTCTGGCAATCAACGCTGCTATTATCACATTCTCCATGACTGTAAGTTTCTTGAAGGGCTTTGTAACCTGAAAAGTTCTGGCAATTCCCAGCTTCACTCTCTCATGAGGTTTCATCCCAGTTATGTCTCTCCCCACAAAGTGGATTTCTCCTGAAGTGGGTTTTAGGAATCCGGTAATGAGGTTGAAAAGCGTTGTCTTGCCTGCACCATTGGGGCCGATTATGCCGAGAAACTCGCCATTACCTACAGAGAACGTGACATCATCAACCGCTCTCAGACCCTTGAAGTGCTTGCTCAGATTAATGACCTCTAAGAACTCTCCACTCCTACTCATGCTCCACCCACCCCTCCTCCTTCCTCCTCTCTTCTTCTCAACAGGTCTCTTAAGCTCATCAGGCCTCCAGGCAGAAAGAGGACGAATGAGACGATTATCAGGTTGTAGATTAGAACTCTGTAATCGGCAAGCCAGGCAAAGCCTTCGAAGAGAATTGTGAGAATGTACGCCCCCATTGCTGGGCCGATTATGGTGCCTATGCCTCCAACAAGAGAGAAAGCTATGGCTGAAGCTGAGAGCTCCAGCGTCACAACATCAACTGTAACGATTCTCATGTATTGGGCGTAAAAAGCTCCAGCAATACCAGCAAATGTGCCGCTCATCAGAAACGCCAGCAATTTATACCTTGTAGTGTCTATACCACATGCCATCGCCGCATCCTCATCCTCTTTTATTGCCTTCAATATCAATCCGGTTTCAGAACTGGCTATGCGGTAGAGTATATAAACAGAGATCAGCATTAACACCAGAGAGAGGTAATAGTTTGGAATTGTCCCTACAATAAAGGTTTTCACACCCCTGACGCCTTCTTCCCCTCCACTCAGCCATATCATGGCACTGCTTGCCAGCAGGAAAAGAACCCAAGAGAAAGAGAAGGTAGTTATTGCAAGATAAGGCCCTCTCAGCCTCAGACAGGGCAAACCAACTGCAACACTCAGAATAAAGGCTGAAGCTACCCCCATCAGCACAGAGAGGAAGAGGGGAGTTTTTAACATGGTATTGGTTATAGCAACCACATATGCGCTTAGCCCGAAGAACATTGCATGACCCAGATTTAGCTGTCCCGTATAACCTGTCAAGATGTCCCAGCTTGCCGCATATATGACAAAAATGTGAGCCAGAATGAGGACATGAAGCAGATACACACTTGGAGCTATAAATGGGATGATGGTAGCGATCGCCACAAAAACTAAAGGCACAGCAAATTTTTTGGGCTGCATCAGCCCCATTCCCTGCCCCACTTGCCCCATTCCCTGTCTCATCCCCCTCATTCCTCTTCACTCCTCCTCTCCAAACAATCCTGTGGGCTTTACAGAAATGATCAGTATTAGCAGAATGAATGGCACAACAGTCTTCCAAGTGGGAGAAATGTAATAGCCTGTGAGGACTTCAGCAACCCCAAAGATGATGCCTGTAAGAACTGTGCCAGTTATGCTCCCCATTCCGCCAAAGATGACGATGGCAAAAGCTTTCAGCAACGGATCCCACCCCATTGCCGGGTAAAGCAAATAGATTGGGCTTAGCAGTGCTGCAGCAGCAGCAGCGAGCACAGCACCAAACCCAAAGGAGACCATCTGAATTCTCTCAACATTTATGCCCAGAAGCCCCGCAACCTCTTCATCTTCAGCCACCATCCTCATGGCCTTACCCACTTTCGTGAACCTCAAGGCCAGAATCAGGAGGGTAACAATGGCAATTGCTATGACAAAGGAGAATACTCGCTGCACATCAACAGAGCCTCCGAAGAAGGTAACTGTTCCGCTGAGATAGGGTGGAATGTTTCGGTATCTCGGACCAAAGGTGAATTTCACAATCTCTTCTATGACGAAGGCTGCTGCAAAGGTTAAAATCAGAACATTCAGCTCTTCTTTTCGTATCGGTTTGATTAGGGCCCTCTCATATATAACGCCTACAGCAAATACGATGACCACTGAAAGAAGGAATGCGGCAATATAATTCATCCCAAGCATGACTGAGAACAGAAAAGTGAAGTAGGCTCCAAGCGTATAGAAGGCTCCATGTGAGACGTTTATTATCCTCATAACCCCCAGAACAATTGTAAGACCGAGAGCAGCGAGAGCATAAAGGCCGCCTATTAGAATGCCGCTCACTATGAGGTTTAAGAGGGTTTCAATCATCAAAAATCATTAAAAAAATTTGCGTATTTAATTATTTCGGTTGTTTTACCGGGAAAAAGGATTCAGAGTGTTTCTATCAGCCTTAAAACTATCCATACCGATTTGTTGTGATGAACCTCAGCAGCTCAAAGATGGTGAAGCATTTAAAAAGTTAAAGCAAATGTTACACAGATGTATCCTCCCCACACTCTTGCAAGAGTTATAGCCAGAAATATCCGAAAGACATGGACTCCTCTGGGTATTCCAGCTTCAAAAATCAACACCTGGTGGAGTGACGAGGATGGCAGTGATATCATGTTTTACACCGGTCTGATGTACCAGATGATGCCTTATATAACAAAACTAACCCAAATAATGCATAAATTTGAGGGGAGCGGAGCAGAGAAGCTTGTTTCAGTCGTCAGTACATTTTCAAGTCCTTTTTCAAGATTTTTAAAAGTAGATGATCGGGATAAACAGTACTTCAACAGCATTCTCTGGAAAATATCAGAACTCCTCATAGATTCAGAAGTTGAGTTCTTCTATGACCCAGAGCTTGATTTCTATTCTGGAATTCTCCTCTATGAAATGGGCGACGATGAGAGCTTTGCAGAATATGCATCTTTCGTTGCCGAAAGGCTTAAGGAGCAGGGAGTCAGGAAAGTGGTAACAGTAGACCCCCACACAACCTACGCTCTGAAGGTTCTTTACCCACAATTCACCGGCATCAGCTTTGAGGTCAAAACCTATCTTGAAGTTTTGAAGGCCGATGAGAACAAAGATTCTAAAAGTTGGAAAGTTGCTTTTCATGACCCATGTTACTATGCAAGATGTCTTGAAATGCATGAAGTGCCCAGAAAAGTTTTACAGGAATTTGGATTAGAGTGCATAGACATCAGGAACTCCGGAAGGCTTACATCATGTTGTGGAGGTCCCATTGAGAGTTTTTCACCAAAGCTGAGCATGGAGATTTCCAGAAGCAGATACATGGAAATGAAAGGGATTGGATGTGACGTGGTGACTTCATGCCCCATATGTCTGGGGAATTTTAGAGTCTCGGGAGATGTTAAAGACATAGCTGAAGTGCTGTGGAGGGCTAGGAGGAGAGCACATGACCGAAGCTGAATTGGATGATTTGCTCAAAATCTTTGTAGAATCCCTGAAACGGAATTTTGTCAATGTCATTTTTTCTTCAAATCTGAATGCGGATCCAGATAGTTTCGTGAGCGAAGCTCTTAGCGCCGCTGCTGACACAGGCATAATCTTCTTTGGAGGTTTTGATGAAAGGAAAAAAGCAGCGCTGGCAGAACACCACATCGCAATTGTGAGGCGAGATGTTGTATGTAGAGATACGGTGGAGGCATATAAGTTGGCAGCATCCAAATCCAGGTTCATTTTCGCTTCTTCGTCAGCTTCCAAAACTGCCGATATTGAGGGGAAGTTAATCTGGGGGATGCACGGCCCCAGAAAGTTCACTGTTATTCTGGAGGTGGAAAGTGAGGGAGAAAGACCTCTATAAGGCCCTGAATAACGAATCAATAAGGGCGGGAATTCTCAGGAAATGGCAAAATATTTCGAGAGCAGTTGAAAGTGTCATTAAAACCTACCCTTTCGTGCTGGATTATGCGAAGGAAGTAAAGATTGCAAAGATGGAAGTTAGTTCGAACTACGAATATTGGATTGATAAAGCCATGAGAGCCTTTGAAAATGCAGCTAACAGGTCCAAAAGCAAATGCTATGTTCACTATGCTAAAAATGAGAAAGATGCGAGGAAAATTATTGGGGAGGTTGTGAGGAGTGGGAAAGTAATCGTCAAGGCCAAATCCATGGTTTCAGAAGAGATTGGCCTAAAAAAGTTCCTTCATGAGCTTGGAAATGAAGTCTGGGAAACTGATCTCGGAGATTTTATTGTCCAGCTTGCAAATGACAGGCCAATGCACCTGATAGCCCCCGCAATCCACTACTCGAAAAAGCAGGCAGCTAGGATACTGGAAAAGGTGGGTATAAGGGGCGAATCTGTTGAGGATTTGGCAGAAGGTGTACGAGGATTTATGCGAGAGAAGTTTCTCGTTGCCAATGTCGGCATTTCAGGCTGCAACGCCTTTTCGGCTGAGACCGGAAGAATCTTTCTTGTGGAGAATGAGGGAAACATAAGGATCTCAACCACCCTGCCGGAGAAATACGTTGCCATCGTGAGCATAGATAAGATGCTGCCAAGTGATGAACTCTGCCTGAAGTCTGTGCTGGTTCAATCAGCCTTTGCAGGCACCTTTCCGCCATCCTACATCAACATCAATGAGCCGGGCAGCCAAGAAATACATGTTGTCTTTCTGGATAATGGAAGAAAAGACGCTCCAGAATTCGCCAGAGAGCAGCTGGCATGTATAAGGTGCGGGAGATGCCAGACGGAGTGTCCGGTTTTCCAGATGCTGGGAAATTACTGGGGAAGCATTTACGGCGGGCCCATGGGGCTCGTGCTGAGCTACATCATCACTCGTAACATCGGCATTGAAGTCTTTCTCTGCTGTCTCTGCGGAAAATGCAGGGAAGTTTGCCCCATGGAGATAGATATGCCCTCTATTATCAGAGAGCTGAGGAAAAGATGGTTTGCGGAAAAGAGGTAGGTAAGATGCGTACATCTCGTTTACAAATCTCTGCTCTTCAACACTCTGACGTGCTTTTCTGCAATTCTGTAAAGCCTCTCGTCATCTGTAACAAGAGCCAAACCGTTTTCAAAGGCGAGATGAAGGTATGAAGCATCGTAGAAAGTTAAACCTTCATTAATTGCCATCTTGAAAGCTTTTTCTGGCTCTGACATTTCGAGTTTCTCAAGGTTTTTCAGAACTTCATGTAGCACGTCTAGTGCTTTTATTCCTTCCTCCACGCTGAGATTCTTCCTTTGGTAAACTTGCTTCCAGACTGCATTTCCAATTTCGTAAATTGCCAAGCTTGAAGTATAACATTCAAGCTTTTCCACCTCTCCCCTGCTGCAGAGGTTTATTATGGCTGAAGCGTCAAAGAGTAGCTTTTTCATCATTTTTCCTCCCTGCTCTCTCTAACGGCAGAAACCCACTCCTCCTCACTAACCTTCTTCAGTATTTCTTCAGCTTCCTTCAGCCTTGCTTTGAGTATTTCCATTTTCTTTCTCCTTATGCTTTCCTCCACAGCTTCCCTTATAACCTCCGAAGGTTTAATTCCGAGCTTGTCCATCTCCTCTTTCAACTCTTTTCTGATTCTTGCAGAGATTGTCACGTACTCCATAATCTGTATTACAATTTTGTATTAATAAAATTTACTACTGTTAGCTAATATCAAGAGAGTTCAATCAAGAGAATTCACCAAACACAGAAAACTTTATCCTGTTCAGCTACCAGAAATACCAGAAAACTTTATCCTGTTCAGCTCCAATAAATTCTCGTGGTCAGGGGGCTGGAAAGATACGAAGCCATAAACCGTGGCGAGGCCATAGCCAAATTCCAGATAGCTAGGAGAATGGAAGTTGAGGATTTTCTGGAGCAGGACAGCGATGAAGGGCGTCTGGAGAAGCTGTGGGAGCTGCACGGACAGTACAAAAAAGAATTCAGTAGATTACTGAAAGAAGAGGGCAACAATCCCGACTTCCTCGACACCCCTCCTGGCTCTCCTTCCTTCCTCCAGCTCAAACTAGCTCTCCTAAAAGAGATGCTGAAAAACTGCAACTTCTGCGAGAGGCGATGTGGAGTTAACCGATATGAGAAGACCGGCTTCTGCAAGTGCGGTATAACAAGCTATTACAGCAGCGAATTTCTTCATTTTGGCGAGGAGCCGGAGCTGGTTCCATCCCACACCATCTTCTTCAACCGATGCACCTTTGCATGCGTTTTCTGCCAGAATTTCGATATAGTTTACAGGAACGATGGCAGAGTTGACCCTGAAGAGCTTGGTAGAGTAATAGATGTCAGGTTCAGGCAGGGAAGCAGAAATGTGAACTTTGTTGGCGGAAATCCGGATCAGCATGCCCACACCATTATGGAAATCCTTGGCAATGTGGAGTCGAACGTACCTGTGGTCTGGAACTCTAACATGTACCACAGCATAGAGCTACATGAGGTTATAGAAGATATTGTTGACGTCTGGCTTGGAGATTTCAAGTACGGGAACGATGAGTGTGCTAAGCACTACAGCAACGTCAGAAACTACTGGAAGGTTGTTACCCGTAACTTTACGCTGGCAAACAGGACGGGAGAGCTTCTGATAAGGCACCTAGTAATGCCCGGACACATCGAGTGCTGTACAGCGAAAATTGTAGAGTGGATAGCAGAGAACCTTGGCAGAAAAGTTCGATTCAACCTGATGTTTCAATACTACCCCACGTTCAAAGCCTACGACTACCCTGAAATCGCAAGAAGATTGAGCGGGACAGAAATGAGGAGAGCCATGGAGATTGCATCTTCAAAGCTCACAAATCTTGTTTAAGGATTGATCACGGTATGAGTCCTCATAACAAGGTTTTGGGCACGTTAACAAACCTAGAGGGTTTAAATTCTAAAATCAACCGGTTATATACCGATGGATAGCTGGAGAAGCATAGACTACGAGATGGGATGCCGAAAGGAGCTGGGAAGACTCAATGCAGGTGAAATATCTAAGAAAGACAAGGAGCTATCGGATATAAAAACTAGCAGCTTGCAAATTCTATAAGTCTGGCGAGGGTGGTAAGAGGACTCAAAACCCCCCCCTCACAACTTACGCCCACCATAACTCAAACTTACAACATCACAACCGAGACACCCTGTAGAGCCACCCTGACATCCTCTCCACATACGGTTCAGGGCTCAGGGCTCAATTACCCTAATATTTGTCAGCTCCCCAACCACTACGGCCTTTTCCAGAATTCCACTGTCAAAGGTTGCGAATTCATCAACGTCATATCCATTCAACCTGAGATTCCATGCATTGCTTAAGTGCAGCAAATCTAGGGTTCGAAGCTTTAATTTTGGTGCGAGTGTGATTGCCAGCTTAATCTCAGCCGGAACCTCTCCAAATATGGTAAATTCCTTATCGAAGGAATAGATGACATTTAACCCATACTTTTTCATGCTCAATCTTGCGATGACTGCAGGTAGGTCTTCTTCGTCAATTTCCACGTCAAATCCAGACATTAATCTATCAGAATTCCTTGAAACTACTGAAAACACTTCTGCCAGCACGAGAGGGGATATTATCTTTTCCTTCTCTCTTAAAAGGAATTTATCTGCTTCCTTGTTTCTTCTATCACCTCTATCGATGGCTGCCACTATTACGCTCGTATCAACGTAAACTACCACCTGTCTCTCACCTCTTCCAGTGATTTCCTCAGCATTCCACCAAAGTTGAGCTCGGAGTCGATTATTTTGTCAACAATCTCATCAATCTTTTTAAGGTATTCAATTTCAGCTTCGACTTTTTTCATCCCGTTTTCAATTATCTTTCTCAAAGCTTCGCTCCTATTCTTGTATATGCCAGCTTTTACGAGCAGGTCTAAATCTTTCAATTTTCTGTCATCTAATCTAACCGGCACCACTTTCATGTTTAATACGTATACGTAATTGTATTTAAATATATTGACACTCAGAAAGTCTGAAGGAAAAACATGTGGATGAGGACTGGATTATTATCGCCAACGAGGTGAAAGGAGAACTTGCCAAAGTTCTCCCGGCATTTTTGGATGAAGGGGGGCTGAAGCAATTACCTTGGCAAAGAAAAATGGTCTGGCGGTTTGCTGGATGACGGGAATGAGAATAGTAAGGTCTCTTAACTTGAAAAATAAACATGGGAAAAAGTTCTGTTCCAAATCAGAATAAATTTTTAACAGATTGGGATTATGGTCGCACCAACAGAGGGAGGTACGATCTTGACAAACTGAAAAATACTTAACGTGCACGTATAATTAAAATTATCACGGTATAGGCATTTTATACAAATCTGCGAAGATTCTGATGGTAGAAATCCTGTCATTGTGCTTCAAAACCAGCCTGAACTTTCCCTCCTCACCCTTTCCAAGCCTGAAATAATCTCCCATCCATGGAGCGGTTCCTGGAGCCCCCAAACCATAAGACCTGACTATTTCATTTCCAGAAGAATCGTATCCCCTTGCTGTCAGAACCAAGTATTCTGTCTCTTCATCCTCATTCCTGACCCAGCCTTCTATTACTATAATCCGGTCGCCAGGCATGATCTCATATGGTTTTTCTCTGTCCATTGTGGAACCGTATCCTTTTTCCGCTTTGGTTACCCTGACACTGAAATTGATAAGCAGAAGGTTTGTTTTATCATAAACCGTTGCAAATCGTTCATATTTTGGGAGATATGAACCTGCAGACGGGAAGATTTCAATTTGTGGGGCCTTTTCCGGTTTTTCAATCGGCTGGGTGCAGCCTATGATTAACAGGGTGGAGATGATGGCTGTCGATATAATACCCAGAGCTTTCATTGTCCCACTTAAACCTGAATCCATTTTTGGTGACAACATCGTAGCTCTGCCGCTCCACATTATACCCGCTTTCAGATGCTTCACCCCAAATCAATCAATATCAACCATAATCTCTTCCCTACCAGCCATCCTGACAAATATCACTCCGGCAAGAAAGGTCATGGCGGAAGCGAAAAGGAATGCGGTGCGTATCGCCTCCACACCACCTCCAGCCAAATCGTAGATTATTCCAATAGTCAGAGGCCCTACCATCCTACCCAAGCTTTTTGATGCTGACAACAGCCCCATGGCTGAAGATTCGTGCCCTCTGCTGTTAATGGCCACTGCTGCGCTGACTGCTGGCAGTGCAATTCCGCTCACCAGCCCCAAGCCTATAGATGCTGTTAATATTGCCATCAGGCTCTCAACCCTGACTATCGCAAACAGAAGGAGAGACGTGAGGGTGGTTCCCAGAAAAACAGGCTTCACCATGTCGATGGAGTCTGCAAGTTTTCCGGCAAAGGGTTGCATGACTGCAGACATGAGGAGAGTGAGAGTTACTGCGAGACCTATAAAGGATAAATCGTATCCCAGCAGTGCCAGATAAATTGGGAAGAAGCTCATGACGCTACCCCTGCCAAAGGCATTCAGAATTCTGAAGAGGATTGCCGCTCTAACAATTTTGCTTTCGATGACCTTCCTGAATTTCGTTTCTCTCTTTCCAGTATCGGCAGGGAACGTGAAGAGGACGAGGATTAATGCAATAAGGCTCAGAATACCCATGGACGCGAAGCTGAGCTCAATGGCGATGTTGCCAATCACTCCCCCCACAAGAGGACCTGCAGCCATCCCCAGAAAGATTGCTTGGTTCATCACGCCCATGGAGAATCCTTCACTCCCTCTTCTGGCCTTTTCTGCAACAATTCCAAGCGCTACCGGAATTACCATTGCCGAAGCAATGCCATGGAGGAGCCTTACAGCCGTCAGTTCCAGAAGGTTTGAGGTGAGTATATAGGCAAAAGACATCATGGCGTAAAAGAGGAGACCGATGAGAATTACCTTCTTCTTTCCCACATCATCCCCAATTTTCCCGAAAACTGGCAGAAAGAGAAACCGTGAAAAGGAGAATATGGAGAAGATTAGCCCGATCCAGATCCCTGTCGCCCCAAGATTGGTGGCATAGATTGGTAAGATTGGTGAGACTATCCCAACACCCAGCATTACTGTGAAGACTGCAAGGGCTGCTGAGGCGAGATACTTCATTAGAGGCTTTTTCTTCATCACAGTTTATAAAGCTGAAGCTCTGAAGCCTGAAGCGACACTGAAACGCCCTAAGCAAACCTGAGCAAGCCCTGAAGTCAACCCGCTGGAAAAAGTTTTTAAGTTCATCCAGACATGCCATAACAGAATGCCGGGAGAAACGACAGAGAGAGCAAAGGAAACTGCAGAAAAAACTGGGAAAATAGGAATGGAGATGTTTGTGGCAAATAATCCCCTCCTCCCCAAAAAGATATTCTTCACCACCGGTGTTGGCAGGCATGAGGATGAGTTGGTGAGCTTCGAGCTGGCATTAAGAGATGCCAAGATAGAGAAGTTCAATCTGGTTACAGTGAGCAGCATCTACCCACCTGGCTGCGAGAAAGTAGAGGTTGAGGAGGGGTTGGGTGAGCTCATGCCAGGCCAGATAGTATTCTGCGTGATGGCCAAGATTAGCAGTAATGAAGAGGGCAAGCAAATATACGCCAGCATCGGAGCGGCCATACCAGAAGACTCGACACTCAACGGATATCTGACAGAATACTACGGTTACTGTGATGAAAATGAGAGCGAAGAGAAGATTGGGAAGCATTCAGAAGAAATGGCCGCTTACATGCTCAGCACAGCCTTCGGCATTGACGATTTCAAGACATTTAATGTGACGAAGAAAGCTAAGGTAAAAGATGGCTATACAACTGTCGTCGCGGCTGCCGTTTTTGTGATGTAATCGCTATTCGCTTCTCTAAAAATCTTTTAAAAACTATCTAAATCCAACCTCAATCTACCTTAATCTACATATCTACTTTAATCCCCTTAAAGCCTTCCACAAAGTAGTACGATTTTGAACCCCATATCAGCCAGTAAACTGGAGGCATGTTCCTCCTTTGCGCTTCCCTCAGCCACATGAGGTCCTTGACAGAAGTTACCGCGAGGCCAGCAACCCGAAACATTTCCACAATTTTCTCGGGGCTGGATCCATTGTAGAACAGGAGCATTCTGCACACATCCTTTCTATATCTGTTTCTCCATGGATTTCGTCTTTCATAGGCTGCCACCACCATATTGCCCACCAGCCATTTAAGCCTGTCAACTCCATTACTCAACCATTTTCCGTCAATTGCCACAACCTTTCCACCAAGTTTGACTACTCTGGCCCATTCTCTGATTGCCTTTAGGGGATTTAACAATGTCTTTCAAAGCTCAGATATGGCTCATGAGTCAGAACTCTGACTTTATCAGTGTGATGGAGAAGGAGAATTACACAGGTAGCTACACCTATTCATTCATAAAATCTGTCAAGTCCTAGCTCAGATTCAACGACAGGGAGC
>MTMY01000048.1 GCA_002010215.1 Archaeoglobus sp. JdFR-37 | reverse complement strand
TATATAGCACATCCGGAATCTCATGGGTTTGCTTCATCATCTTCTCTCAACTCCTCCAGCTTCTTTCTCCACACCTCAGCTAAAACCTGCCCGACCACCTGGGCGAGCTTAATCATCACAGCAACATCGAGCCAGAAGGCCTGTTCGAATGTCGGGCCATTGTATCTCTCAGACCTCCCCAAACTGTAACACCTCTTTACCACTTCCAACTGGGCTTGAATCCTCAAACTGTGTGTTACAGTTCTGCAGGTGCCTCCTGATTGTCTGGTAGCTGACTCTCCATCCCAGCCTCCTGGCGATGGTCCTGTACCCGCAACCCTGGGACCTCAACTCCTCAACCTGCTTTGCGAGGCCCTTCTGGCAGACCTTGCATCGAGACCTTGATGGTCCTCTGTTGTGGTCACAATCTCCTGGAACCTCTGTGGACACAGGGAGCTCCATGTGACCACAATGGACCTCAGAATTCTTCATCGAAATCATCGAACTCCTCCTCATCTTCAAACTCCTCAACCTGGACATCCGGGAAGAACAGGATCAGGAAGGTTCCGGTGCGCTCTCTTGTTTGGCTCCACTCCTCTTTTGTAATGGTCCCTTTAGCCTGGTAAACCTCGAAGTTCTTGCCAATGAAATGGTTGTAATCGCTGCTGAGAACGATGCGAGGGCTGACGTACTCCCCGCCGTTGAGCCTTCACTTGTGCTTTCCCACCTTCTTCTCTCTCGCCCACCAGCCCTCTCCCCAGACCTTCTCAAATTCTATCTTCACGGACATGGTTCAACCCCCCACACAGGTCCATTGTGGACACAATACCCTGGATCCTCGAGCTGTGACCACAACAGCAGCTGCGGTGTTGTGGACACAAGGTGGACGTCCACCCTGTGGACACAGTAACCAGGAGGTTGTGACCACAAAAGGGAGATCTCTGGACTGTGGCCACAATAACGGTCCTGTGGATGTGGACACAATGTAGCCGGCATCAGGCATCACTCTTTGGATCCAGCAAAATCCCCAAACCGCACTTCCCACAAACCAGCCTGTCTCCCCTATCCTCAAAATTCCCGCCACAAAGGCAGGTTCCGGATTCGGCAAGCTCGTGGATGGTCAAGCTTCCACCTCCTCTAAACTCATATCACACCTTCCAGCTCAGGAAAAACACGGAGAACCTTCTTTTTTACAGTAACAACATCGAGCTTGAAATCCTCCAGAAAAACCATGAAAACACGCCTTGCTGCCTCTTCAGGTGATAAATCTGATCTCCATCCGTTGTTTTCTTTTATTGCGTTGACAATAGGCTGGAACCTCATTAATATAAGTGATTTTCAGCATAGTGAATCAATTCAGCGTATTACTTTTAGTTCAACGAATATAATAATCTATCTAATAAGTTACATATGATTGTAGTTAATATAGATTCAAAAAGATTTAAATAAGAAGAACGAATTAACGAATGTATTACCGAAAGGAGGTGAAATTCATGGAAAGGGGCGAATTATCCATTAGAATTCCGGTAGAACTTTTAAGAGAGTTTGACAAGGAAGTAAGAATTGTTGTAAGGCATCCATGGGTGATCGGCATTCCGGTGCCTGAATTCCTGCTAAAACCCGATCTGCTCAAGAAATTGAGGGATGATTTTGATATCATGCTGGTACCCAGAGAGTTTCGATAAGATGATTTGAGAATACGTTTGAAATTACGAATCCTGCCCAAAACGGGTAGGGCTTCGAAATTTATTGTCAGGAGATCAAATATGTCGGACGAAGATAATCTCCCCGAAATGCCCTTTCTTAGGAACGTTGGGCTTATTATAACTTACAAATGCCAGGTAACCTGCCCCCACTGCATACTTGAAGCAGGGCCTCACAGAACCGAGGAGCTGACACTTCAGGATGCATTTAACTGGATTCAGCAAATAGCGAGCTATAGAAATGACTATGTCAAGGTTCTTTCCCTTACGGGTGGTGAACCATTTTACAACCTGTTTACCCTAGAAAAGATAGCCAAATTCGGAGAGATGTGCGGTTTGATTGTATCAGCAGTAACAAACGCTTACTGGGCAAAAACACCGGAGAAAGCAGTCAGAGTTCTCAGGAGATTACCTGCAATCAAAATGCTAGCCATCAGCACCGATGTCCACCATCAGGAATCCATTCCCTTCGAGAACGTAAAAAATGCAGTGTTTGCTGCCGAAGCGTGTAGAATACCTTACCACATAGCCGTGTGCACCGAAAATGAGGATGACGAAGAGTACAAAGAAATACTGGAAAAACTCAGAGAGATAGTTGAGGACAATATGATTAAAACAGCCATCACCTTCCCTGCAGGGCGAGCACTGAAAGAAATTGATGCGTTGAAATACCAGACGACTACAAAACCACCTATTTCCGCCTGCTCTGCCGGTAGCTCCCCTATAATTTTCCCTGATGGGCGAGTGATAGCATGTATCGGCCCAGTAATAGACCTGAAATCCAGTCATCCACTCATGCTGGGAAATTTGAGAGAGAAATCTCTGGAAGAAATATTTGATAGGGCTGAACTCAACTCAATCCTCCATGCCATAAGAATCTGGGGGCCAAAAAAACTGATCTCAATTATCGAAGAAGGTAATCTGGGACAACATTTGCCTGAGAAATATATCAGAAACAGTGTCTGCAATGCATGCTACAGTCTTATGTCAAATGACGTCATAGTCCACTTCCTCGATAAGCTTGCTGCGGATTTGGAGTTCAGGAGGAGAGTCGCTTATGCTAGAGTTTACTATCTCAATGAAACGAGAATGGTGGAGCTTCAGAACCTTCAAGACCTTCAAAATTTCTGATAAAAGACCGCTCTGGTTGACTCATGTAATTCAGCAGTTATACCACAGAGAAAACGTATCCGAATTTTCTCACCAAGTCGTAGCCATCTGAGATACCCTTATTCACTTCAATTTTTAGAATGGCTGCCTCTGAAAGCCCATAGGGTACTGGAGATGTGCCGAGAGTTACCACCATTCCATCCTGCTCCACCTTCAAAACCTTGAAGGGTTCATGAGCTCTCACAACCACCCTGACGTCGAGTGCATCCAGCAAACATTTTGTGGCTTTCCTGCCAAAGAAATACATGACACCTCTCCTGTAGTTCTCCCCGCACTCCTGCTTTTCCCATGGATCATTCCAGAGCATTTCCAGAATTGCATATTCATCAGGCTTTGCCACATCTCTGAACTCTATACCCTCCTCATCAATTCTGCATCTCTTCGTAGGAACTCCTCCATGAACAAGCCAGAGCTCATTTTCGACGATAGCAGAGATTGGCATTATTTCCCACAGCTTCTGAAGCCCCTTATATAGGTCTTCGGAGCCGTCACCCAATTCCTCTTTTAGCTGATATGGTAACTCGTGGGGAAAAACACCGGTGCTTTCGTGGTTTCCTCTCAACAGTATAGCCCTTCCTTCAACAAAAAGTTTGAGGATTCTTGAATATGTTTCAACAGGAAAGCTTCCTCTATCAGCGTAATCCCCAAGAAAGACTGCCACACCTTCAATCTTTCTCTCAAGAAATTTGAATGTTTGCAGATCCGCATGAACATCTCCAATAACAGTAAATCGTTTATCATAGATATGCAACATCCTTTCCTTTGGCATTAAATTTATGGCATCATCAATGAGCTCCAGTAACTCTGGCATGAAGAATTTATGATGGATCGTTTTTAAAAAGATGATTATTAAAGTGTTTATTAAAGAGTTATTAAAAGACACTCAAATCCCACCAAAAATTTATAAGGGATAATCATACTGAAAGCTACCCTCATAATCTGCAATCACTGGAGGGAGAAGATGAAAGTAGCAAGAATTGATCTGTCCAAATCCATTGTTAGAATTTCCGAATTACCAACAAGCTGGGAGAAAGAATACATCGGCGGAAAAGGTGTTGCGACAAAACTTCTTTTCGAGATTCCACCAAAAATAGATCCCTTCCACCAAGAGAATGCATTAATATTCGGAATAGGTCCACTCAATGGAATAGCTCTATCTGGAGCGACGAGAATGACCTGCGTTTTTAAATCACCTATGACTGGTGGATACGGTGAATCTCAGTGCGGGGGATTCATAGCCTATGAAATGAGAAAAGCTGGCATAGATTTCCTGTTTATCACTGGAAAAGCCGACAAACCAGTTTACATCGTGGTCGAAGATGAGAACGTCCAGATAAAAGACGCATCCCATCTCTGGGGAAAGGATAGCTATGAAACCGAAGATATTCTTAGAAAGGATGAGGACGGTGAAGTGCTTTCAATAGGACAAGCAGGTGAGAATCTGGTCAGGTTTGCCTGCATAAACCATAGAAGGGGGAGACAGTTTGGAAGGGGCGGAGCTGGAGCGGTGATGGGTTCTAAAAATCTGAAAGGGGTAGTCATCAGGGGTAGCAAGAAGATTGAAGTAGCTGAACCCGAAAAATTGAAGGAATTCAGAAGATGGCTGAATCAAAATGTAGTAAATAACTTGCAGGGAATGACAAAGTACGGTACACCCGGCATAATGGCCTTGACGAATGAAACCGGGGTTTTACCCACGAAATACTGGCAGGAAGGGAGCTTTGATGGGTTCGAGAGTATAAATGCTGAGGCTATGCAGAAATACGTTGAAAGAAACACTGCATGCTATGCTTGCGTTGTTGCATGCGGGAAGATAAGCAAGGTTGCAGACGTAGAAGTGGAAGGCCCAGAGTATGAAACCCTCTTCTCTTTCGGCTCTCTGTGCTACAATAGCGACCTGGAATCAATAATCAAAGCCAACGATCTATGCGACAGGTTTGGGATGGATGTAATTTCTGCTGGCAACACCATAGCATTCTTGATGGCATGCAACGAGAGCGGCGAGGTTGATGAGAGGCTTCAGTTCGGCGATGGCGAAGCAATTCTGGAGTTGCTTAGAAAAATAGCTTTCAGAGAGGGTATAGGCAATATACTGGCTGAAGGAGTTATGAGAGCTGCAGAACTGCTTAACGTTTCCTCAGAGCCGGTTCACGTTAAAGGGCTTGAACCCGCAGGTTATGACCCCAGAGGGTTGTATGGAATGGCTTTAGCATATGTAACGTCACAAAGAGGAGCTTGCCACATGCGAAGCTGTGCCTATCGCCCCAACCTCACAGGACTTCTGGATAGATTCTCTCCAGAGGGTCAGGCTGCTCTGGTTAAAGACTTAGAGGACTTCTACTGCGTGGTAGATTCGCTAGTCTTCTGCAGGTTTTTGTGTCTGCCAGTGATAGGCATGGGCTGGAAGGAAATTGCTGAGCTGTTGAGTATTATTACCGGCAGAGAAACAAGTGTTGAGGATCTCAAAAAAGCCGGAGAAAGAATTCACAATCTCACAAGAGAGTTCAACCTCAGAGAGGGAGTTGTAAATGAGAGGCTCCCATCCACGTTCTTCAAACCTCTGAGAAAATACGACAAGGAATTTGCTGTTGACGAGGGGAGCTTTAAAGCTATGCTTGAGGAATACTATAAGCTCAGAGGGTGGAGGAGGCAGGCTTAACCGAGTTAGTCATAGCTTCCTTCTTCTCCGCTTCTCCACCACCTTAATTGATATTTTTTATCTCCACCTCAATGGGAACACCAAAGAAGCTGGTAAGATATTCGGAAATCTCCTGCCTTAGGGAGTACACATCTCTTCTTTGGGAAACGAAATTAGGGTCAAGCTCTATTTCTACCACACACTTATCCTGGTCAGTTAGAGTAATTGTGTATTCAGTGCCAACTTCCGGGAAAAGACGCAAAACTTCTTCGATTTCGCTAGGATAAAAGCTTATTCCGTGATAAATTATCATATCATCAGTTCGCCCGACTATTCCACCCGGAGACCTAGCATGAGTTCTGCCACAGGAGCACTTATCGTATTCGAGCTTGGCTATGTCTCCAGTCCAATACCTTATCATGGGTGTGGCTTCTTTGGATAGATGTGTAATGACCACCACACCCTTTTCCCCTTCTTCAACTCTCTCGCTAGTCTTCGGGTCAACTACCTCCACCAAATGATAATCTTCACTCCAGTGAAGGCCTGCCTTCTCCGTACATTCGGACGCAAAGGTGGGTGCGATTTCCATGAGCCCGTAGTAATCGTAAGCATCGATACCCAGCAGCTTTTCTATCTTTTTTCGAGTGGATGGTATGCTTGCCCCAGGTTCACCACCAAACGCCCCGAATTCTAAGGTTAGATCATCGCCGCTGTATCCAAGCTCATGAAGCTTGCTTCCTATTTTAAGTGCCAGAGTGGGTGTTGAGAGAATGGCCGTTGGTGACATCTTAACCAGAAACTCTATCTGTCTCATCAACTTCCCATCGCCAATTGGCAGAACAAATCCTCCAATTTTCTGAACGGCCCGATGAATGGCCATACCCACTGCCCAGAGTTCATATTTGAATGCGTTGTGAACCACATCCTCGCTCCTCAACCCCATACTCCAGAGTGTTCGCGCTGTGACATCGATTATATACTCCCTGTCCATTTCAGTCCAGAAATTAAGAACTGGCTCCCCTGTGGTTCCAGAAGTTGGATAGGCTTCCACAAGCTTGTCTCTGGTAACAAGGTATCTATTAACGCCAAACCTTCTCTGCTCCTCTCGGAGCTCACCCTTGAATACGAAGGGGAGCTTCTCCACATCATCTAGTCTTCTTATATCCTCCGGAGCTACATTGGCCTTTTTAAACTTAAATCTGTAAAATAAGGAGTTATCGTAACATCTTTTTATCTGCCACCTCAACCGTTTTAACTGCAAATTCTGAAGGTTTTTTCTGCTCATCAGCTCGATTTTGGGGTCCCAGTAGTCATTATTCATGAGCAAATAATATTAAGCCGAAAACAGTTTTTAAACTTTGGGTTTTTTGTTTTGCTAAATTTTTAAATAATTTATTTAATTTATACAATAATTCAGTTAGATTTTTCTAAAAGTGGTAGATTTCAATGCAATAAAACTTTAGAAAAATTTTTAATTAATCTAAAAAGATACCTATCGAAAGCCTTTTATAGTGAATAATTGACCAATAATTAATCATTTACAAAACAGGTGATAGAAGATGCCGCCTGAAGAGATTAGTAGGAGAGATTTTCTGAAATATACTGCAGCATTTGGTGCAGGGCTGCTGATTGGAGGAGGGGTAGGGTACAGCCTCAAAAAACCAGAAGTTCAGGTTGTACCAAAGGAAGCTCCAGTGGTTGGGGAGAAGAAGCTTAAAGATACAATAAAAATAGGACACATAGCAATTTTCTCCGGACCTTTTGGAACATATGGCGAGCTGCAGAAAAGAGGTTCTCAGCTCGCTATGGAAGAAATAAACGCTGCTGGAGGAATTATGGGCAGCAAAGTTGAGATAATCTACAGAGACTCTGCTGCAAAGCCGGCAGAGGCTGTAAAGCAGGTAAGAAGCCTTGTAGAGAACGAGGGCTGCGACTTTATTATCGGCATAGATTCAAGCGGTGTGGTTTTGGGCGTTGCAGAGGTGATGCCAGAAGTCAACAAACTGCTGTTTGTTACCCATGCAGCCACACATCGTCTGACAGAAGATCTGGTTTACAAGAAAGGAATAAAGGAAGTGTTCAGACTTGCTGTCCCGGTATATCAGGATGGTATAATGGCAGCTTTTATAGCAGCTCAGCTTCCAGCAACAAGGTGGGCTGCC
The DNA here is from genome assembly GCA_002010215.1 of Archaeoglobus sp. JdFR-37. Taxonomy (GTDB): domain Archaea; phylum Halobacteriota; class Archaeoglobi; order Archaeoglobales; family Archaeoglobaceae; genus JdFR-37. The sequence goes on along the minus strand of MTMY01000048.1, from coordinate 14,699 downwards.
GTACACCCCGATTACGAGTACGGTTATGCATCATGGGAACTCTTCCAGAAAACACTATCCAAGCTCAGGCCGGATGTGGAGTTCGTCGCTGAGGCGTGGGCCAAGATAGGGACAACAGATTTCACACCATATATCTCCTCAGTAATGGAGAAGAAGCCCGACGGCATTCATACAGTAGAATGGGGAGTTGACCTCTTCACCTTCGTAAGACAGGCAAAACAGATGGGTCTGTTTGATGCAGTAAAGTATGATGGAGGATATGCATGGATAAACCCCATGGGCTACTCCATCGACGCAATGGAGGCTCTCAAAACTGAATATCCAGAAGGCTGCTGGATTTCTGGAAGGTATGTGTGGCCATATCCCGACACAGCCCTCAACAGGAAGTTTGTCAAGGCACACTTGGACAAGTGGGGGCACTATCCAGCATACAGTGGAGAGACTTCCTACACTGCAGTTTACCTCATCAAGAAGCTCATCGAGCTAACCCAGACCTTAGACATAGACACCCACATCAAAGCACTGGAAGACATGGTGGTCTATTCACCGGCTGGTGCTAGGCTGATAAGGAAGGAAGATCATCAGGCTGTGTACGAGGTGCCTTACGGCCAAGTAAAGCATGATCCCAACTATCCGATACCGGTGCTTGAGAACCTCAAAGCCATGCCAGCCCAGATGTACTACAAGAAGCCACCCTTTGATGAGGTACCACCCTTCACGAAATAGGCAGCTGGATAATTAGGATAGCAAGGGAAGATCAGGTATGGACCCGGGAGCGATAGCGTTTCAGCTAATCATAGGTATAGCGACAGCGATGCTCTACTGGATAGTTTCCTCAGGCCTCACATTTACCTTTGGAGTTACAAGAATACTCAACTTCGCACATGGAGCATTCTACATGCTGGGAGCATACTTCACCCTTACTTTTTTTGAAGTCATCGGAAACTACATGGTGGCGCTGCTGGTCGGCTCGTTACTTGTGGGATTGATTGGGGCAGGCTGTGAAAGGGCATTCATATCCAAAATCTATCATCTGCCTGTACCATTCCAGCTCGTCCTGACCTTCGGTTTAATTTTGATATTCGAGGACATGGTCAGAATGGTCTGGGGAGCAGTACCAAGGATGATGATGGCCCAGTTCACAGGCTCGCTATCAGTCTTCGGCAGAACGCTTCCCATGTTTTCCATTTATATCATAATCGCCGGAGTTTTGATTGCTCTGCTGCTGTACTACGTGCTTTCGAGAACTTACTGGGGGATGCAGATAAGAGCGATTACTGCTGATCCTGAAATGGCCATGTGCTGCGGCCTCAACCCCTCATTCCTCTACGCCACCGCATTCATGTTCGGCGCTTTCCTTGCAGGGCTTGGAGGGGGTCTAACACTGCCAATCAGCTCTGCGGCTCCCGGAATGGGTGAGAACATCATAATCTACGCATTCATAGTCACGGTTATAGGTGGGTTAGGCAGCATAAAGGGTGCATTCATCTCAGCCCTGATTATAGGAATTATTGAAGCTCTTGGAGCCTTCTTCGTCCCTTGGCTCGCGATAGCTCTGCCATACATAGCCCTTTCCGCAGTTCTGCTGTTGAGACCGGAGGGGATCTTCGGTGAAGTCTGAGGAAATGTCAGAAGGAGGAGCAGTTGAAACAACGGTCGAAACAATTGAAACAGTTCCCACAATGGAAAAATCGCTGATAGCTGTAATAGCAGTTATCGCAGCTTCGCTCCTCATCCCGCTTACTGGGAACAAGTATGCTCTGTATCTATCCACCAAGATATGGATACTGATTCTGTATGCAATAGCCTTTAACGTTCTGTTTGGCTACTCAGGATTGCTGAGCTTCGGTCACGCACTATTCTTTTCAGGTAGTGCATATACTCTAGCCATCCTTGTGGCCCGGCTTGACTACCCGCTTGTTGTTGGATTCATCTTGGGCATAGCTGCAGCGACACTATTTTCTGCGGTTGTCGGAACCCTGTCCCTCAGACATAGGGAGATACACTTCGCAATGGTCACTCTGGCTTTCTCCATGCTCTTCTGGGGTATAGTGATGAAATGGAGGGATGTTACAGGCGGAGAAGATGGAATAACAGGCTTTCCACGTGGCTTTTCCATGTTCTGGTTCTATTACTTCACAGTGCTGGTGGTGGTCATCTGTTCATACCTAATGTACAGGTTTGTAAAGTCGGATATAGGCCTGATACTGGAGGGGATAAGGGAGAATGAGACCAGAGTCCAGTTCTCCGGTCACTCTACCCTCAAATACAGGCTGTACGCAATGATAGTCTCGGGAACGTTTACTGGGGTAGCTGGAGTTTTATGGGCACTCCTAGACAGAACTGTGACACCTACCATTGCCCACTGGACCTTCTCAGCTATACCGGTTATTGTGACCCTCTTAGGTGGCCCACAGAGCTTCATCGGCCCGGCAGTGGGTACAATCGTTTACGTCATAATTCAGGATCTGATAACAAAATACACCCTCTACTGGCAGTTCATATTCGGAGTGGCAATTGTGGCAGTGGTTCTGTTTTTCAGGGGCGGAGTTGTGGGCATCGTTGAAAGATATCTCAGAGGGAGGTGATGACTGTGATACTCGAGACCCAGAACCTTTCAAAATTCTTTGGAGGACTCAGAGCAGTGGATGATGTATCGCTTAGCTTCGAGGAGGAGTCTATCACTGCAATCATCGGGCCCAACGGTGCGGGAAAGACGACGTTCATTAACCTCTGTACAGGTCTTCTGAAGCCAAACACCGGAAAAATAATTTTCAATGGTGAAGACATCACCCACCTTCCTCCGCATAAAAGGGTTCTTATGGGCATTTCCAGAACTTTTCAGATCTCTAACATCTTTCCCGGCCTCACGGTTGCTCAAAACATCCGCATCCCTCTTCTCAGCAGAGGAGATAAGGCGTTGAGTGAACTGGAAGAACTAATGAAAGTATTCGAATTTGAAGACATAAAAGACGCTCTTGCTTCAGAGATTTCCCACGGTGACCAAAGACTGTTGGAAATGGCCATGGCTATTGCCACAAAACCCAGAATCCTGTTTTTGGACGAACCTACAGCTGGCGTAAATCCTGCTGAAAAACACAGAATCCTAGAGATCGTTATGAGGCTGAAAGAGACGGAGAAGCTTACAATTGTGATAGTGGAGCATGACATGGATGTTGTCTTCAAAATGGCTGAGAGAATAGTGGTGATGAACAGAGGGAGGATTCTGGCAGATGGGACGCCAGAGGAAATTAAGGATGACAAAGCGGTCAGAGAGGTTTACCTTAAGGGGGTCGAGATATGAAGAGCGTGAAAATGCTGAAACTCTCTGATGTGAATTCTTACTATGGCAAGAGCCACATCCTTTTTGATGTCTCCTTGGAAGTGGATAAAGGAGAAGTTGTAGTACTTCTCGGGAGAAACGGCGTTGGCAAGACAACAACCCTCAGAACAATTATGGGCCTGGTGTCTAAGAGAACTGGAAAGATAGTTTTCAGGGAAGAGGTTGATCTGATAGAGCTGCCACCTTACAGAATTGCAAAACATGGTGTGGGATACGTTCCCGATTATGGTGGTGTTTTTCCGAACCTCACGGTGGAGGAGAATCTGAAAATTTCCATCAAACAATCAGTCAGACAGTCAGACAGAATTTTCGATATGGAAGAGATCTTCAAAATTTTCCCTCAGCTTAAAGAATTTGCAAAGAGGGTAGCAGGAACGCTGAGCGGTGGAGAAAGAAGAATGCTCGGCATTGCCAGAGGTCTCCTCCTTAATCCTGATCTCCTCCTCATTGACGAACCCTCAGAAGGTTTGGCACCAAAGATCGTTCACAATATAGCCGAGATAATTAAAACCATACAGGAATATGGCGTATCTCTTCTGGTTGCTGACCAAAATTTGCCTTTTGTGGAAAAAATTGCCGATAGGGTTTATGTGATGGACAAGGGGGAGATAAAGCTCAGCGGAAAGATGGATGAGTTATCCAGGCAGGATTTGGAGCGATTTCTGGCATTCAGCTAGTTAGCGGGGGTGTAAATGTGAAAAATGCGAAGGCTGAATATTGGAACCCACAGGTTGAAACGATGAAAAGGGATGAACTTGAAAAACTTCAGCTGAAAAAGCTGAAATGGCAGGTGGAAAGGGTCTACAAGCACTCTGAGTTTTACAGGGAGCGGTTTAAGAAGGTAGGGGTTAAGCCGGAAGATATAAAATCTCTCGACGACATTTCAAAACTCCCCGTTGTTACAAAGGGTGAATTGCGGCAGGAGCAAACGAGTTATCCTCCTTTTGGCAGATATGCTGTTGCTCCACCATCAGACTGGAGGGAACTCCATCCTTCTACAGGCACAACAGGCGTTCCCGTAAACACCCTGTGGACTTACAGAGACACGGAAATAATCACCGACCACACAGCCAGACTCATCTGGGGGTTTGGTGTCAGGAAAGAGGATGTGATACAGAACGGGTTCAGCTACGGATTATGGGTTGCTGGAATAGCTGTACACTATGCCGCAGCAAAAATAGGTTCCTTTGTCATTCCAATCGGTGCAACGTCATCTGAGAGACAAATTTATTACCTACAGCACGCAAAATCAACTGTTTTATTCGCAACACCCTCTTTTGGTCTGTACATTTCAGAGAAGCTTAAAGAAAAGGGAGTTAAACCAGAAGATATAAACCTCAGAATTGGCTCTTTTGGTGGCGAAGCCGGCACTGAGAATCCTGCTACCAGAAAAAGGCTTGAGGATGGGTTAGGGATTGATGCCTACGACTTCTATGGTTTGGCAGAAATTGGCCCCACCTTTGCAGCTGAATGCAGAGAAAAGGCTGGACTGCATTTTGTGGAGGATCACTACCTGATTGAAGTTCTAGATCCAGAAACAAGAGAACCCTTATCAGTGGGAGAGAAAGGTGTGCTTGTTATAACCCATCTCAGCAGAGAGGGTACGCCAATGATAAGATACTGGACTAACGATATCGTCAAGCTTGAAGACGAGAAATGTGGATGTGGTAGAACTCACATCAGGGCTGTTGGGGGCATTCTTGGTAGGGCTGACGATATGATCGTTTTCAAGGGCGAAAATGTGTACCCAAGTCAGATAGAGGAAGTCATAAGATCATTCCCGGAGTTAGGCAATGAGTACAAGATTGTTGTGACCAAGAGCGAGGATACTGGCATAGTAACCAATGTTGAGGTTCTTGCGGAGCTTGCTACTGAAGTGAAGAACGTAGGGGAGCTGAAAGAAAGAGTCAAAAAGGCTCTGAGAGATTTTCTGCTCGTCAGGGTTGAAGTTGAGATACTTCCACCCAACAGCCTTGAGAGGACCGAGTTCAAGGCAAAGAGGGTTGAATTTGTTCTGGAGTGACGTTACGGTCGTTACAGAGGAGAGTGATAACATGACCAAATTCGGATTTCTGCTGCCCATACCTGCAATGCCCGTAAACAACCTGATAAAAATTGCCAAAAGGATTGAGGATTCTGGCTTCGATTCAGTGTGGGCTCCAGATCACCTCCTGATGATTCCTACGGGAATCGTTCCTGAGGCTTTCAGCCTGCTTACCTCAATTGCTACAGTTACAGAGAGGATTCAGCTCGGCACGTGTGTTTCAGACCCTCACAGAAGACATCCGGCCGTTTTTGCTCAGGAAGCTGCCACCATGGATCAAATCTCCAATGGCAGAATGATCATAGGCTTGGGTCCAGGAGAGGCAATGAATCTGGATCAGTTCGGTATACTGTGGGATAAGCCGGTTTCCAGAATGGAGGAGTTTACAAGGATTGTCAGGATGCTCTGGAAAGAGGAAAGGGTTAGCTACAATGGAAAATTCTGGAAATTCCAAGATGCTTTACTTCAGGTAAAACCTGTGAGGAGCTCCATACCAATCTACTTCGGAGCTAATGGTCCAAGAACCAGAAGGCTGACAGGAGAGATTGCTGACGGGTGGCTGCCCACCCCTCGACCTCCTCAGCTTTACAGAAAGCACCTGAAGGAGATTGAAGACGCAGCAGAGAAAGCTGGAAGAAGCCTGAACAATTTCGAGTGTGGAATCTACATCTACACCGCTGTAGCAGATAAATATGATGATGCATTTGAACAGCTCAAGAAGATAAAGCCCATAGTGGCTTTCTTCCCAAAGGTCATCGAGGAGGCAGGCTACAACGTTGAAATCCCGGAGCATCTTGGGAAGAACCTCTACTCTGAAATCACCCTCAGAGAGGATGGAATGAGAAAATACGAGGAATTTGGGAAATACGTGCCGGACGAAGCTGTTGAGGACTTCTCAATAGTTGGAACGCCTGAAGACTGCCTGCAGAAGGTTGAGGAGTTCGTTAAGGCAGGGGTTGAGCACTTCATCCTGATAAACATGGGTCCCGATCCGAAATACGTCATGGATGTTTTTGCTAACAGGATACTGCCAGCTTTCAAGGATTAAGGTTTGGGATGCAGATCGGAGGTGTCATGAGAGATAATTAGAAGGATAAACGTAATCAAAAAAGGAGGAGATATGATGATGAACGGAAAGGAGTATATTGAGAGTTTGAGAAAATACAGGCCGACAATATACTTCATGGGCAGGAAAATTGAAAGCGTTGCAGACGAGCCGATGTTTCGCCCCCACATTCATGCTGCTGCTATGACGTATGAGCTTGCCCATGATGCGAGATATGAAGATATCATGACGGCAACATCGCATCTGACTGGGGAGAAGATAAACAGGTTCACTCACATCCATCAAAGCGTGGATGATCTGGTTAAGAAAGTAAGAATGATGAGATTGCTTGGCCAGAAAACCGGCACGTGCTTCCAGCGATGCGTAGGCTTCGACGCTCTGAATGCCCTCTATATAACAACTTACGATGTTGACAAGAAACACGGCACAGATTATCATCAGAGGTTTGTGGACTTCCTAAAATACGTGCAGAGGAACGACTTGATGTGTGTTGGAGCTATGACCGATGTCAAGGGTGACAGAAGTCTTAGACCGCATCAGCAAAAGGATCCCGACTTGTATGTGCATGTCGTCGAGAGAAGGGAGGATGGAATTGTTGTCAGAGGGGCGAAGGCACATCAGACTGGAGCCGTGAACTCCCACGAGGTCATTGTAATGCCAACAAGAGCTTTGGGGCCTGAAGATAAGGACTATGCTGTATCCTTTGCTGTACCCATAGATGCTGAAGGGTTGATAAATATATTCTCAAGACAAACAAACGACACCAGAAGACTGGATGGAGACATAGACTGCGGAAATGCAAAGTACGGCATAGTGGGTGGAGAAACTCTGATGATCTTCAACGATGTCTTTGTTCCCTGGGAAAGGGTGTTCATGTGTGGCGAATACGATTTTGCAGCCCAGCTTGTTGAAACATTTGCAACCTTCCACAGGCAGAACTATGGCGGATGCAAGGTTGGTGTTGCTGATGTGCTGATAGGCGCAACAGCAAATCTGGCAGAATATAATGGAGTTGCAAAAGCATCGCATATCGTCGACAAGCTGACGGAGATGATTCATCTGGCCGAAACCTGCTGGTGCTGCTCCCTAGCATGCTCCTATGAAGGTTACAAAACGCCTTCGGGGGCTTACGTGCCGAACCCAATGCTTGCAAATGTGACAAAACTGAATGTGACTCGCTTCCCCTACGAGTGGTCGAGGCTCGCCCAAGACATTGCTGGTGGGTTCGTAATAACCACGCCTTCTGAGAAGGATCTGAGGAATCCTGAGACCAGAGAGCTGATTGAGAAGTACATGAAAGGCGTTGATGGTGTTGAAACTGAGCACAGGCTGAGGATGTTCAGGCTGGTTGAGAATCTTGCAATTGGAGCTCAGCTGCCGGAGTCCATGCACGGAGCAGGATCTCCGCAGGCTCAGAAAATAATGATATGGAGAAGGGGCAGCGTGGACATGAAGAAAGAGCTTGCCAAGATTATTGCAGGGGTTAGCAAGGACGAGCACTTCAGAAAGATAGTGGGGAAGAGTGAGGAGGAGTTTTTCAAGGAGATGCTGAAAAAGATAAAGAATGGCTGAATTTGATGGCAGTCAAGATCGGTATAAAGTACTGTGGAGGATGCAATCCAGCATTCAGGCGTGAAAAGATAGAGGAAATCCTTAGAGAGAGCTTCCCGGAAGCCCATTTCTTCCATATTTCTTCTGGAGATTTGGAAGGTTTGAAGAAGGCTGATGTGGTAGTGGGTATAAGTGGTTGTAAAAGAGGGTGTGCGGTGGAGTCAATAAACTCAATCAGCCAAAATTTCGATGGGACAGTTATGACAGTCATGACAGTTATATCAATAGATGAGGAAAGAGAAAGAGGGGATCTTGTTGCCCAATTTAAAGGAGTGCTTGAAGAGTTAAAGTAAAAACAGATTGCAGAAGTTGGATAAAATTTTCTGGAATTTGTTCTGCTGAATATCTGGCAATAATCTGGACAATAATCTGGCAACCATCAAAAGAATTATTTAATTACTCGATTCAGATTTGAAACATGGATTTAAACAAAGAGAGTTCTGAAGCCTTTAAACCACTCTTCTACCCAGAGAGTGTTGCAGTTGTTGGAGCAACAAACAATTCAAAAAAGATGGGGTGCCATGTGCTGAAGAGTCTCATCAGAAACTTTCCGGGAAACATATATCCAGTAAATCCCAACTACAGCACATTATTTGGTTTGAAAACTTATCCTTCCCTGAAAGACATTCCAAGAAAAGTGGACCTAGCAATTCTCGTCGTGCAGAGACAGATGCTCTTTGATGTGATTAAGGAATGCATAGAAAAAGGAGTTAAAGCTCTTGTAATAGTGACAGCCGGTTTCAGGGAGGCGGAGATAGAAGATGGGAGTGAACTTCACAGAGAGCTTGCTGAACTCGTTAATAGCGCAGGAATCAAGGTTATCGGCCCCAACACCTTCGGCATGGTCAACACACACGCAAATCTCAATGCGAGTTTCACACCAGTCCTTTCTGAAGTCAAAAAAGGGAATATTGCTCTGATAAGCCAGAGTGGTGGAGTCTGCCATCTCCTCTTTCCATACGCAATTCAGGAAGGAATAGGCCTGAGCAAAATCGTGGGGCTTGGAAACAGGCTCAATGTTGACTTCGCTGATATGCTGGAATATCTGGCTTTCGATGAGGAAACGAGGAGCATAGCACTCTACGTGGAAGGCATTGACAATCCGAGGGAGATGATTGAGGTTGCAAGAGAAGTTGTGAAGAGAAAGCCGATAGTAGCATATAAAGCCGGAAGGTTCGAAGCAGCAAACAGAGCGGCGAAATCTCACACCGGATCCCTTGCTGGAAACTACACAATCTACAAATCTGCATTCAGGCAGGCGGGGATTATAGTGGTGGAGGATTTGATTGAACTCATCTCTTCAGCAAAGGCTCTTGCTTTTCAGAACCCGCCAGAAGGCAGAAACGTTGCTGTCGTCTCTCTGGTGGCTGGCTTAGGAATGGTTGCAGCAGATGTGTGCGAGGAGACGGGACTGAAGCTTGTAGAGTTTACAAAGGAGACAAAGGAAGAGATATTCAAACTCCTCCCGCCCTACACTATAAGAACCAATCCCGTTGATCTGGGCTTCGTAGCAAATGATCCAGACGTGTGCGGGGAAGTGATAAAAGCTGTGTTCGAGGACGAGAATGTACAGGGCGTCGTTCTGAATTACATCTATTCGTGGGGAGATGACTTCCTGAAACTGCCGACTGATGCCATAATTGATGCTGCGGAGAGCTCAGGAAAACCAATCACCATGTGTCTGAAGTATCCACTGAGCATCTGGGAGAAAGAAAAAGAGAAGCTGGAAGAAAACGGAGTGCCCACTTTCCCGACTCCCGAGCTTGCTGCCAAGGCCATGGCAGCTTTGGCTGAATATGGAGAGGTAAAAAGGAAGCTTTCGAGATAAATGGGGATAAATCCATTTTCAGCTTTTTATAACCACAACAATCCCCAATACCACTGCAAGGCCTCCGACGACAGTCAGAAGTGTAATCGATTCATTCAGCAAAAGAGCACCAGCTAATATAGCGACAAAGGGTATTGCCAGAAGGAAAACTGATGCTCTGGAGGCCTCTTCTCTTTGAAGAAAGTAGTACCACCCCTGATATCCAAGGTATGTGGAAAAAATCCCCAGAAAAAGGATTGATGAGATTAAGGTGAAATCAGGAACGTTTAAAACTTTTTTAACTGCAGGAGCTGCAAATACAAGTAGAGGAATTGAGCCGAGCATCATTGCGTAATTCGTAAGCGTGACAGAATCATATTTACCCATCAGCCTTTTTCCCAGCACTGTGTAGGCTGCCGCGGAGATGGCACTCAGGAGGACGAGTAAAATTCCAGCTACATCGCCATTGCCGGTTTCTGGTTTTGAGAGAGCCGCCACTCCAGCAAAGGCTATCAGCGTCCCAAGCACCTTTAATTTTGTAATTCTCTCTTTTAAAAAGGCCCATGAGAACATAAGGACGAAAATGGGGGCTGTGGAGATTATAAGGCTTGCGACGCCCGAACTTATGTAAATTTCTCCTGCATTCAGGGCAGTATGGTAAATCACCACCCCAAAGATGCCCAGCGCAAAAACTGCTGGGATGTCGCCTTTATCAACCCTGAGCCCATTTAATGCAATCCCTGTTACAAAGAATAAATCGGCAATCGCAAACCTAAGAGCCGCAAGCTCCACCGGGCTGAGGTAGTTGACTGAGTACTTGATGGCAGTAAAGGCAAGTCCCCAGAAGAGAATCGTGGATATTAGCACCACCCACTTGTTAAACAGTTTATCAAACAGTTTCCTGAGCATCACGGTGAGAACAGAGAAGGTGTTGATAACTTCTCTGGTCGAAGATGGAGAGTAGAAAAGACGATATACTATTTTCTTAAGCAGGAACGAAAGGTGAGCATGGATGAGTGATATCCAAATGAGCAATATCTGCATCAGAGAAGCAGAAGGGTCTGATTTACCAATGATTGGAGAATTAGTAATGGAACTCGTTGACGCAATGGAGATCAGAAGAGGTATTGAGGTTGACAGGGTGCATGAGAGATGCCGAGACATCTTAAATGAAGTTAACTCCTACATTCTGGTTGCAGAGATGGGTGGAGCTGTCGTGGGATTTATCAATTTCACAACCCGCAAAACGCTTTTGCATTCCGCTCCTTCGGCATTGATTGACGAACTGGTTGTTGCAAGCAGTTTCCGTGACAAAGGTGTGGGCAGGGAGTTGCTAGATGCTGCTGTCGAAAAGTGCAAGCAGCTCGGATGCTCCGAGGTTGAAGTGAGTACTGAGTTCACTAACACCAAGGCGAAGGAGTTCTATAAAAGGTGCGGGTTTGAGGAAAGAGGTGTGATTCTCGAAAAAGATTTGCTATAAAACTTAGTTGTTTGAGAGCAAAATTTCATTGATTGTCTCTTGAGATTGCTACCTGCCAAAAGTAATGGACAATATTTATAATGAACTCTAAAAACTAGCATCATGAAATTCTTGATGGAGCACGAAGTCAAAGAGATTCTGGAAGAGCATGGAATAAAAACTGCAAGATGTAAGTTCGTAGAAAGTGAAGACGAAGCCGTTGATGCTGCAAGGGAGGTTGGTTTTCCAGCCGTTCCAGTTGTTATGAAAGTAGCATCTCGTAAAATAGTCCATAAGAGTGATACTGGCGGAGTTGTCCTTGGAATCAGGAATGAGGAAGAAGTTAGGAGGGCTTTCAGGAGGCTCATGGCAATTGAAGGTGCTGAAGGCGTAAATGTTCAGCCGATGCTTGAGATGGGTATAGAAGTTATAGTCGGTGTTTCTGAAAACCAGCAGTTTGGCAGTGTCATCATGTTCGGCCTTGGCGGTGTTTTTGTTGAAGTTTTACAGGATGTTTCCATCAGGCTCCTGCCACTTACAAGAAGAGATGCTGTGGAGATGATCAAAGAAGTTAGAGGTCACAAGCTGATTGAGGGTTTCAGGGGTTATAAGGGAGATTTCAACGCTCTGGTTGATTTGCTACTCAAGGTAAGCAAGGTTGTTGAGGAGGAGAACATAATCGAGATGGATTTGAATCCCGTTTTTGTTTACGAAAAAGGTTATGCTGTAGCTGACGCAAGGGCTGTTGTTGGTGAGAGGAAAAGCTTTAGGAGGAAACTTAGCAGAGATGAACTCTTCAGACTCTTCTACCCCGAAAGCGTTGCAGTTATCGGGGCTTCGAGAACGGTTGGAAAGCCAGGATACAACATTGTCTGGAATTTAAAGCAGCACGGATTTACGGGAAAAGTATTCCCTGTCAATCCAAATGCAGACAGGATACTGGACTACAGATGCTACCCGAGCATCCTCGATATACCGGACGACGTTGATGTAGCAATCATCGCGGTTCCAGCGAGAATTGTGCCGGAAGTCATGGAGCAATGTGCGGAGAAGATGGTGAAAGGAGTTGTAATAGTTAGCTCAGGATTCAGCGAGGAAGGTGAAGTTGGGGCGGAGTACGAGAGGAAGGTACTCGAAATCGCTAAAAAGAATGGAATCCGGGTTTTCGGTCCCAACACAACTGGAGTTCTCAATACGGATAACAGCTTCATAACTACATTTGCAAAGATGCCGGTGATAAAGGTGGGGAAAATTGGAATCGTTGCACAGACCGGGCTTTTCCTTGGCATAATGATGGCGCACGTGGCAACAAATCATCCAAGCATAGGCTTCAGCAAGGTAGTGGGAATGGGGAATAAAGCAGATGTGGAGGATTACGAAGTTCTGGATTTCCTGCTTGATGATAGAGAGACGAGGGTAATAGGAATGTATGTAGAGGGAATCAAAAACGGAAGGGCTTTCTATGAGGTTTCAAAGCAGGCAAAAAAGCCGATTGTGGTCTTCAAAAGTGGGAGAAGTATTTACGGTCAGAAGGCAGCACTGAGTCACACAGCATCCATTTGCGGTGATGACGAAGTTTTTGATGCCGTATGCAGACAAGCCAACATCACAAGAGTATACAGCTTTGAAGAGCTCTTCAACGTTACAAAGGCATTTTCTCTCCAGCCCCTCCCTAGAGGAGACAGAGTTGCACTTATACACTACACCGGCTCGGGTTGCGTTCAGGGTGCTGATGCAATATATTTCAGCAACTTAAAACTGGCAGAGCCAGAAAAGGAGACCATTGAAAGAATCTCAGAGGTGACACCTGAGTGGCACATGGTGAACAACCCTGTTGACATCTGGCCGATGGTGGAATATAATGGTATATACAGAGCATATGATACAGCCATCACTGCCCTTCTTGAAGATGATAACGTCGATTCCATTATCGTTGCGATATGGGCAGGAGTTGAAATTGCAGAGCCCACTTACAGCCCGGATTTCAAGAAGATCAAGGAGTACGGAAAGCCCATTTACTTTGTCGTTGAGGGGATGAGGGAGGCGGTTTTTGAAACCAAGAACAACTACGAACTTAACGAGTTCCCAGTTTATCCGGACGTGATAACGGCCATTAGTGTCCTGGGGAAGGTTACGGATTATGCCAAGAGACTATTTAGGGAGTGATTTTGTATAGAAGAGGGAATCTAACCCTCCTCTCCACTACTTGATTCACTTCAAATATGATTTACAAGTACTCAAATCAGAAGTATTCAAAATTCCAGTTGAAACCGAAAGAAGAAAAGTGTCAAGACTTCCAATAACCACAGAATACTACAAAACTCTCCAGCAGATTTGAACTGAATCAAAACTGGTATTGAAGGGCATCTGTTATGAGCCCCTTTGCCCACTCTTTTAACAAAGAAAGGAGCTCTCAATAGCATTCACACGTGCGTAGCACGGTGCCCCAAACTTCGTTTGTGGGTCTCCTGCCAAACGTTTTATGCTTTATTTCAAATCAAGACTTCTCAAAGCCAATTACCACAAAACCTCTGTTTTCAACCCCTTCCATAGGCAATCGCCTCCCCTTTAGCAACTATATCATCTCCTCTCATCACCTTAAGTTCAAAGAAGGCTATTTTCCTCCCATGAACGATCTTAGCTTCTGCAATCAGCTCATCATCTTCATAAACAGCCCTGTAAAAGTCTATTTTAATGGAAACTGCAGACCTTTTTATGCCATCTGAATTTCCAGCGATTGCAAAGGCAAAGTCTGCGAGGGCCGTTATGTATGAACCGTGAGCAGTTCCGTGAAAGTTCAGATAATCGCCTTTAACGACCCCTTTAACCTTTGCATATCCCCTTGAAACTTCTAAGATCTCAGCTCCGAGGAACCTTCTGAATCTGTCTTTCTCGAGTTCCTCAAAGAAGTTCATGTCATGTCTATATGCCGAAAACTATTTAAGCTAAATCACATTCAGTTACTTTTCACTAGAGAAATTGATTACTTCTAAAATAGCTCTAGGCTTGAGACCATAATGGAAAGGTCAGAGGGTATTGCGATGCCAACTGTAAAACATTGCTTCGAAGAAAGATATTTACAGGTACTCAAAGTTGATAGAGAGCATACAAAACAAAAGTTGGAAATGCTGACAAAGTACGTAAAGTCTTCAGAACAATAGAGATAGAATTGAGAAAACCCACGGCTGTAGATGATAATATAGAAGTTGCATTTCGAGTTCGTTAACCGTTGAAGATAAATTTTAGAATGTCTCAATTTACTTCCGCTTTTCTGAACTTACAACCACCTATCACCCAACCTTCACCAACTCCCTTATCTCCCTCAAAGTGTACCATAGAGAGACTGAGAGGACGAGGTAGCTGATAGCT
>MTMY01000041.1 GCA_002010215.1 Archaeoglobus sp. JdFR-37 | reverse complement strand
AGGCACATGGAAGTGGAAGGAGAGCTCCTTAAAACAATTGCAGTTATCAAGAACAGGTTCGGAAATCATGAGAGGACAATAAGGATCCTTGACATAGTGGACGGCGAAGGGTTGAAGATAGGGGAGCCGCTGAAAGAATATAGAGGATTGATGAGTGGTGTGATTCAAAAAGCGGAATAGAACATAGCTTCACTTTATTTTATGAAATTCACTTGGCAAACTCATCATGACACCAAGACCCACGCTTTTACCAAACCACTCTAATTTGACATCTTGTCAAGAATTGTTGATAATATCGACGAAAAGTTCATTTAATTTTTCACTATGAATCATAAATAATGATGGAGACCGGCATTGAATCAAAAAATAAATTTGCCAGGTTCGACAGGGCATTTCTCAGGCAGATAGGAATGTTTCATAAGCCCAGGAGATTCAGAACCCAGGTTTCCGATGAAGAACTGCTGGAAGATCTTGAAAGGTACAGGGAATTCGCTCTGAAACTTGGGTGCCAGGATGCTAAAATCATTCCCGCTTCCATGGTTAATGTGGATGAGAGACTCAGGCTGAAGTGCAGAATTTCAGTCTGCCATCACTACAATAACTGCATAAACTGCCCTCCTCACAGCCCGACAGCTGAAGAGATGGCAAGGATAATCCCAAAGTACAGGTATGCCTTAGTCATAAAGAGGGACGTGGAGCCAAAAGAGGACTTCATAGACCCTAAGAAAGAGGAGGACATAGCCAGACATTATAGGAAGAATATGGAGATCGTAGGGCTTATTGAAGCACAGGCCTTCAGCGACGGCTATTATTTTGCCATGGGCTTTGCTGGAGGTTCATGTCAGCACGCTTTATGCATGATGCAGCCCTGCAATGTCCTGCAAGGTAAGAGGTGCAGATTCGTTCTGAAATCTCGGCCTGCCATGGAAGCTGTGGGGATTGATGTAATAGATCTCGCAACAAAGCTTGGCTGGGAAGTGTATCCTGTCAGAGCCAGGCCAATACCGCCTGAGGAGTTTCCGTGCGCTACCACATTCGGGATCGTGTTTGTGCATTGAATATTGTACTGTACAATCCAATCTGCATCAACATTGGAAAGATCAACCTCGGAACTCCAAAAGTATTCTTTTTTATTTATCGGTATATTAGCCATATCATCGGCCCACCCACCCGTCTCAAAGCTTCATAGAGATAGTATACTCTGAATGTTTACCAAAACTACTGAAATGAAGCTATGGAACGGAGGAGTGGCTGGGTGGGTCGGATAAATAACTCTGAATGGGTTAGAATGAAGTGAGTTCAAAAATTCAAAAACAAGAACGATTAAATGCGATAACCAAACATTACCCTTAACTTTTTTAAACCAGTTACCAACCCGGCATAGGTGGTGTTATGCCGGGCTACGAGAAGGTAAAACCCCCAGAAAATGGTAAGAAAATCCGATATGAGGATGGAAAGCTCATAGTCCCCGATAATCCAATAATCCCCTATTTCGAGGGTGACGGTATTGGTAAGGATGTCGTTCCAGCAGCTCTGATGGTTCTTGATGCTGCGGCTGAGAAGATAGGTAAAGAAGTTGTCTGGTTCAGGGTATATGCGGGAGAAGATGCATACAAACTATATGGCGACTATCTGCCGGCAGATACTCTTAACGCTATCAAGGAGTTCAGAGTCGCTCTGAAGGGGCCATTAACCACTCCTGTGGGTGGAGGATTCAGGAGTCTGAACGTTACCATCCGCCAAGTTCTCGACCTCTATGCCAATGTAAGGCCGGTCTATTATCTTGATGGCCTGCCGAGTCCCCTGAAAAAGCCCGAGCTGGTTGATCTGGTCATATTCAGGGAGAATACCGAGGATGTTTATGCTGGCATCGAATGGCAGAGGGGGAGCAGCGAAGCTCTGAAGCTGATAAAGTTCTTGGCTGATAAGTTCGGAGTTCAGATTCGGGAGGATTCCGGAATAGGGATCAAACCCATAAGTGAGTTCGCCACAAAAAGGCTTGTCAGGATGGCAATTCAGTATGCCATTGACAACGAAAGGGAGAGCGTCACCATCGTCCACAAGGGGAACATAATGAAGTACACTGAAGGAGCTTTCAGGGACTGGGGGTATGAAGTGGCGAAAGAAGAATTTGGAGATGTTACCATAACCGAGGACGAGCTCTGGGATAACTACGGTGGGGAAGTTCCCAAAGGGAAGATTGTGATTAAGGATCGCATCGCCGACAACATGTTCCAGCAGCTGCTTACCAGAACGGCAGAATACGATGTCTTGGCGATGCCGAACCTCAATGGAGATTACATGAGCGATGCTGCAGCAGCAATGGTTGGTGGACTTGGAATTGTACCGGGAAGCAATATCGGTGACGGAATGGGAGTTTTTGAGCCTGTCCATGGATCTGCTCCGAAATATGCAGGGCAGAATAAGGTGAATCCAACAGCAGAGATCCTGACGGGAGCTTTAATGTTTGAATACTTGGGCTGGAAAGAGGCAAGTGAGATTATAAAGAAGGCAGTTGAGATGACAATCAAGAGCGGAATCGTAACGTATGACATACACCGCCATATGGGTGGAAAGCTTGTTGGGACACGAGAATTTGCCCAGGCAGTGGTTGAGAATCTTCAGACCCTTTAAGCCATAAGGTGATTTTATGAAGATTGCTCTGCTGGGCGGCACCGGACACATAGGTGCTGGCCTGGCCTTCCGCCTCAAACTTGCAGGCTATCATGTTATCGTGGGCTCCAGAAAACTGGAAAAGGCCCTTGGAAAAGCAGAGGAGTACAACAAAATCGTTGAGGCTAGAGGCGGGAAGGCAGATATTGAAGGGATGGAGAATGGAGATGCTGCAAGGCATGCAGACATTGCCATCCTCACAATCCCGTGGGATAAAGCTTTCGTGACAGCTGAGAGTCTGAAGGATGAGTTGAAGAGTAAAGTAGTGGTATCTCCTGTCGTCCCCATGAAGAAGGAAAATGGCAGGTTCGTTTATACTCCACCTCCTGAGGGCTCTGCAGCGGAGAAAATAGCCTCCATCATTGATGCAAGAGTGGTTGCTGCCTTCAACAACATTCCTGCCGCTAAATTTGCCGATCCAAATGCAGAATTCCAGTGGGATGTGGCGGTTTGTAGCGATGATGTTGAGGCAAAAAAGATGGTTATGGACATTATCAACAGCATTGAAGGATTGAGAGGGCTTGATGCAGGTCCTTTAAGTGCTGCAAGGACAGTGGAGGCAATCACACCCTTGCTTATAAACTTGGCCCTGAAAAACGGGATGAGGGATCTGGGAGTGAAGTTTGTTTAAATTTCGTTTAGTCGGCTCAAATCTCACCCTTTTTTACCAGCTCCGCATTCATCAACCCTTCATGGATGGCAGTTGCAACCAGAGCACCGCTGCATCCAAGCTCTTTCAGCTCCTCAAGCTCTTTAAGTGAAGCAATCCCTCCAGCTGCAATAACCGGATTCTCCGACAGCTCCAAAACCTTCTTGGTTAGCCTGAAATCATGTTTGAGGCTTCCAACGCTATCTATGGATAGCACAATCACACCTTCAAGTCTGTGCGAATTTAAAATCTCCAAGATGTTTCCTAACTTTTCCGGTGTTTCTGCGGTGCCCCGTTCACCACTTCTACCACCTCCAAGAAGCCTCCCACCTCTGAAGTCAAGACTTACATAAACTCCATCAATGATTTCATCCATAGGGTAGGTTTCGGTTCCGAGAACAGGCTTGAATGGCAAACCTTCTATTTCCTCACGTTTTCTGAACCCGCAGTCTGCCATCAGTTCCTCCACTATCCCTGATAGCTTATCAATTAACTGCAGGTTATCCCCTCTCCCCTCTATCCTGTCAAGGTCTGCAACATAAAGGAACCTGGGCTTTAGCTGTCCAACAACTTCCAGCGGATTGCTGGATGATACTGCGACGCTTTTCTGGCTGACGGGATAATATTTTTCCCTCTCCCCCCTTTTCCCCCTGACAGCAACTCCATCTTTTAAATCCATAACAAAATATACTCTCATAGCCGCATCAACGCCTCTCTGCCATTCATACCCTCCTTTACACCTAACTCTCTCGCTTTCTCAGATATCTCTTTGACTTCAGAGTTCAGCATATCGTCAAAGGAGGAAACACCTCTCACGATAGCAAGAGCATCGCCTATGTTGTTAGCTGCATCAAGGCTAAAATACCCACATCCGAGGTACCCTTTCTCACCTTTAATAAGTAGAAGTGGTGCTCCTAGTTCAATCCTCACACCCAGAAATGTTCTGCCACCAACCTCAAGCTGCTGGATGATAATCATATTCGAAACAAAAACAACATCAATAAATACCCCACGCTTCAAGCAGCTATGGTGAAGGTACTTATGAAGGTACTTGTCAGCCCCATGAATATGGAAGAGGCCATCGAGTCCATAAAAGGTGGAGCGGACATAATAGATGTCAAAAATCCCAGAGAAGGCTCCCTCGGAGCAAATTTTCCTTGGGTGATTAAGAGCATCGCATCAGTGGTAAAGAAAAGCGGGAAGGAAGTCAGCGCCACTTTAGGAGACCTTGACTTCAAACCCGGAACTGCCAGCTTGGCAGCCCTTGGAGCAGCAACAAGCGGGGCAGATTACATAAAGGTTGGTCTTTACGGTGTTAGAAATTCCGATGAGGCTGTTGAAATGCTTTCAGGTGTTGTGAAGGCTGTTAAAGACTACGACCCCGATAAAAAGGTTGTTGCTGCGGCTTATGCGGATTTCAGGCGTGTTGGAAGCATTTCTCCCTTAGACCTGCCTGACGCTGGAGAAAGAGCGAGAGCTGACGGGATAATGGTTGATACGGCCATAAAAGATGGCTCAACACTGTTCGACCATATGTCTATGGATGAAATTCAGGCCTTCGTCTCAGCTGCTCATGAAAAGGGCCTTTTCGTGGCGCTGGCAGGTAGTCTTACCTGGGAACACATTCCCGTGCTGAAAGAGCTTGGACCGGACATCATCGGAGTCAGAACAATGGTTTGTGAGAGTGGCAGGAACTCGAAAATAAGAAGTGAGCTTGTTGGAAAACTCATGCTGGCAGTGAGATAGAACACATTTCCTTCAGGAGTTCTTCACCCTCCCTCGTACCTTTTGCTATCAGCAGGTCACCATTTTTTATCACTGTCCTAGCTCCTGGCTTTGTGATCCACCTGTTACCCCTCTTTATCGCCACTATGTGCATTCCCGTGTTGCTCTCAACCCTTGCCTCGCCAAGGGTTTTGCCGTCAAGGTTACACATCTCCGAAACCTCAACCACAGTTATAATCTCATCACTCTCAGCCATGGCCTTCTTGAAGATTGGGTGGACCTCCATTTTCTTGACGACAATCTCTGCGATCTCCTTGGCTGCATCGGCAATCAGCTCGCTGGAGTTTGCAAGGTCAAGCAGGGCGATGAGGGGCTTCAGGTTCTCGTATCCCATGAAGTGGCGGCTACTTTTGAGCACGAACTGCTGGAGGTCGAACTTCATATCATCTATTCGGCTTTCCAGATAGTGAACTTCTTGAGCAATCTCCTCATTGTAGTAAAGAAGGGATGAATAGCTGAGGTCAACTGAAAGCTCTGAGAGGTTCTTCATGTCTATCAGAATGTCAACGGCCCTGTCCAGATCCTCTATTGGCAGCTCCTCTTCTCCCTCAACTGTGATTTTCTCTCCAGTCACGTGCTCAAAGAAGGTTGGAACTGCCGTTATGTCGCCTCTGGCAAACAGAATATCCCCCTTCAGGATTTTGGTGTCCCTGTCGGGATTGAAAATCCAGTCAAATCCTCTTTTTATAGCTATGACTCTCATACCCGTCTTTGTATGGAGTTTGGACTCGCCAAGAGTTCTATCTGCAATCTCCGAAGTCTCTGGAACCCTCAGCCTCACGATGGTCTCTTCACTCTTTGTCAAAATTGCCCTTATCATATCTCTGGGCAGCTTAAAATCCTTCATAACTAAGGCGGCTATATCTCCGGCTGCACTGGATATTTTCTGGGCCGCATCGGCGATGAGGAGTATAGTTGAAACCAGCTCAGCTTCCTCAACTCTTCTAGCGGCAAGAATGGACACTATTCTGATTTGCCTTACGAGTTCGCTGACTCTCTCCTCAAGATCTAGAACTTCTTCGGCAATATCCTCGTTGTCATAGAGAATTGCCGAGTAAGCGAGATCCACCATCAATTCAGTTGTATCTTTTATCTCAACCAGAAGGTCTTTAACCGTTCGAGCCATTTCGCTTCAACTCTTTTATTGACAGAAGCAATATATAAGGCTTCTGACCGCTACGTATTTGCGTATATGCTTCTATATTTTCCGCTCTATTTCCGGCATAATCTGACAAAATTTTTCACAATATCTAAGCCTCTTTTCCCGCTCTTCTCGGGATGGAACTGAACTCCGAAGAAGTTATCATTCTGGACGGCAGACGGGAAAGTAAGGCCATAATCAGTCTTACCAATAACATGTTCATCGTCTGTCTTCAGGAAATAGGAATGGACGAAGTAGAAATAATCTTTTTCAAATCCATCCAGAAGTTCATTCTCCTTCACGACTTCTACCACATTCCAACCCATATGGGGGATTTTACCGACGCTATCAGGGAACCTGACTACTCTTCCCTTCACAACCCCCAGACCCTCATGCAACCCGCCCTCCTCGCTGATCTCCGCCATTAGCTGCATGCCAAGGCATATGCCGAGAACAGGCACATCTGCTTCCACAATGGCATCCTTTACGGCCTCCAGATTTCTGATAGCTGGAGCAAAAGCTCCAACTCCTGGCAAAATTATGCCGCTGGAGTTCTTCAGCTCTCTGGTGTCAAGTGTGATGTTCACTTTGCCTTCAGCCTTCTCAACGGCTTTGCTTATGCTTTTCAGATTCCCAACACCGTAATTAACTATGGAAATCACGTGGTATGATTTTTGACGAAATTAAAAAAGTTTTCTGGAGACTTCACTTACGTCAACTCATTCATACCATTTCACGGCATAGCTTCCCAGAGCCAGGAAAACCACTGCCAAAACTCCTAGGATTATGGCATTAAACGATGCGTCGCCTCCAGTAATCATCGCCGTCCTCAATCCTTCAGAAAAGTATGTGAGAGGGATAAGCTTCGCAATTGTCTGGAGATACTCAGGCATCATCTCAAGGGACCAGAATGTACCGCTAAGAAACATCATGGGAAAGGCTATGGCATTGGCTATGGCTGTTGCCGCCTCAACATCCCTGAAAAGGGAGCCGAGAATCATGCCTATGCCGGAGAATAGAACAGCACCTTCAAAGATCAGAAGCCACGAGAAAGGGTTGGGAAAGGCTTCAACACTGAAGGCAAGCCTTGCCACAATTAGCATGACGAAAGTAAGCATTATCGCCAGCAATGACTGGTGTATGACGTTTGCAGCAACCCACTCCCTTTTTTCCAACGGTGTTGTTGCCAGTCTTTTGAAAATACCCCTTCTTCTCATATCCGACACAGTTGAAGTCAGGCCTATGACTCCATTGGTCATTATAAAAGCGGAGATGTACCCTGGCATGTAATAGTCAGCAGGTTTCAGTCCCCTGTAATTCACCATCTCCATCTGAAAGATGTTCTCGGCTCCAACGCCTTTGAGAGTGAAAGAAGCTGTGAAGGCATGCAGAACTCCGGCAATGATGGGTGCAACAGCATCGTCTTTCTCAGCATAGTATACCAGTCTTATCTCTGGCCTCTCGGTTCTCTCCAACCACACTCTGCCCTTTTCCATCTCCTTTAAAGCATCTTCAGGTATTCTTGCGGAGTAATTTCCGATTATGTACTCCACTGTGGAGAACATTGATTTCATCCTCTCAATTGCAATGGCTTTGGTGAAATTCTCCTCGAATCTTGGAGGAATCACCAAAAGTCTGATTCTTCCAAAGCTATTCTCTTGAATGAAGTCCTGTGGAGTTCCGTTAACAACAATGACATTAATGGCGCTCGTTGAATTAAGAGCATCAATGAAGGCTTTTGACAGGTTCGTTGGTTCATTAATTCCATTTTTCTTATCCATATTGATGATGTAAAGGTCATATTCTCCACCACCCTGAAAAATGACGCCGAATATAAGGAGAAGCATTACAGGGAACATGAAGGAGAAGAAAACTCCCGACCTACTTCTCATCCAGCCCTTGAATAAAGCAAGAGATATGTTTATAATCCTAACAGCTTTCATTACAGCTTTCATTCTGACACCTCGTGACTGTTCATGGTTTTCATGAAATTTAACTCAGGACACCAGTTTCACGTAAATTTCCTCAAGAGTTGGTGTCACGATTTCGAAGGGGTAGGGTTTATCAAGGGATTGAAGAATTCTGTAAATCTCTTCAAAACTTTCAACCTCCAATTCCCTTCTCGTTTCTCCATGAACCACCAGTCGTAATTTCCCAAATTTTCTTTTGAGCTCTTCAACACTATCGCATGCGACAATCCTTCCAGACACAATGATGGCTACTCTGTCAGCAAGCTTTTCAGCTTCTTCCATGTAATGGGTAGTCAGCACAACCGTTTTGCCTCTGAGGTTCTCGATTACCTCCCAAGTTTCCCTTCTTGCTATTGGATCTAATCCTGTTGTTGGTTCATCGAGGAAAACCAAGTCTGGGCTTCCTGCAAGAGCACACGCTATACCTACTCTCTGTTTCAAACCGCCTGACAACTCCTGAAATCTCACCTTCCTCCATTGCTCTAGCCCCACGAGGCTGATGAGCTCGCTAACATCAAGACCGTTATAGAGGGAAGAGAAAAGAGAGATGTTCTCCTCCACCGTCAGTCTGTCGAAGGCTGCGAAGTCCTGAGGGAGCACTCCCACCTTTCTCCGTATCTTATCTCTGTCTTTGATGACATCAAAACCGAGCACCTTTGCTTCTCCAGAAGTCGGTGTTCTCAGACCTTCTAAGATTTCGATGAGCGTAGTTTTTCCTGCCCCATTGGGGCCGAGAATTGCGAAAATCTCATCTGTCTTGACCTCAAGAGTTACTCTGTCTAGTGCTTTTGTATTCCCGTAAACTTTCACCAGATTTTTGACCTCTATGATCATGATGGGGTTTATTTAATAACATACACATGATAAATTTTACCATGGCATTACCAATAGCTCTGGCCCAATGGAGTAGCTTCGTAGAAACATCCTTAGAACTTCATATGATTATATAATTATAAAGAAAATTAAAGAAATCAAATCTGAATCTTTGCCCATTTCTTGCCATCGAAGACGTGAACTGTGCACGCCAGACAGAGATCAAAGCTGTGTATGACTCTTATCACATCCCATGGCGATTCCATGTTTTCGACGGGCGTACCAATCAAAGCCTCCTCCAGTGGCCCCATATTTCCATTTCCATCTGTTGGTGAGACATTCCAGGTTGTGGGAGCTATTACCTGGTAGTTGTCGATCTTCTTACTCTTTATCCTGACCCAGTGCCCCAGTGCACCTCTTGGTGCCTCCCTCAATCCTACGCCGGATGCACTTTCTGGAATCTCGTACTCTGTCCACGTTTTCTTGCCCACGTGTTCTGCAAGCTGAAGCAGAGCATTCTCTAGGTAATCTATGAGCAGAAGCTCCTCCTGAATTCTGGCTATGTTCCTTGCCAATGCATTGCTAGCGGTTCTTCCTCCAGCCAAGTCTTTTCTGAGATTAAGTGGATCGCCAAGCTCCCATCCATCCCTGAAGCCCTTGGCAACCATTCTTGGAAGCGGCCCCACTTCAGCGGGCACTCCTTTGTATCTGGGAGCTTTGGCCCAGGTGTAGGCTCCTACCTTCCCGTATGCTGGCTTCAGCTTCCTTGTATCTTCATCTCCAACATAACTGCCTCCTGCATCATCGACATAGAAGGAATGGGTGACATCTTCACTGATGTTCTTCTCGTCAAACTTCTCGAACTTCTCTCCATTGAAAAATCCAGGTGGAAAGTACCTGTTCCCGTCATAATCCTCGAGGAAGCCATATGCTAACATGACTGGGTCTCTTTCCCCCATGTCCTTCAGACCCATGTTGGCCATAACCAGAATGAGAGAGACCAAATCGTATAGCCCTCTGCCTATCTCTGGGTCCTTAGGCGGCTCAACAGGCTTCCCAGCATTGAGCTTTGAAGTCACATCATCGATTATGTAGCCTGCAATGTCTGCTGTGTGCTCCAAGGCAGTCTTGCCGACACCAACTCCTATTGCCCACTTCTTCACGTCCTCCACTATGCTGACGAGCTTTGAGATTATGTCCCCATTAATCTCCAGACTCACTCCTCCAGGCAGCGGAGTCATGATGTGGGGCACTTTTCCGCCAATGTAGGCCATGGCTTGATGCAGTCTGCGCTGAGCTGCAACAGCCTCTTTCACTCCAGCACCGGTAATGGGATCGAACCTTACAAGGCCTGTTTTATGGATGGCGTCACAGTAATCAGGACCGGTCAGTGCATAGGCCCAGACCGGGTGATCGAACACAAACTGCAAAGATGCAATGATGTTCCTCAGCAATAAGCCAGCTTCCGGGATTTTGACTCCAGCAGCGTTCTCAATGGCCATCAGGCTCACAAGGCGGTGATCGTTGTGGCAGACACCACAAATCCTCTGGAGGAGGATTGGTGCATCCCTCGGGTCTCTTCCTATCACAATTCTTTCAAAACCTCTGAACATTGTTGCAAGAGCTTTGGCCTTAACGACTTTCCCGCCCTCAACTTCCAGCTTCACGCCATGATGGCCCTCAAGCCTTGAAACCGGATCAATTACAAGCTCTACCATTCACCATCACCATCTCTTTCACCGCATCTAAATTACCTACCATTACCCCTCATCACTTTCTCAACCCACACTGGGTGCTCATCCATAGCCTTCTCCAGCTCTATTCTGCCTGTAAACACAGCTTTGTTGAAGGGGAAGAATTTCCTGCGGAAATGGCTGAAGTACATGTGCCAGCTTGCAATGAAAACCACGGCAAGAATCGCCTCTTCCCAGTGGGCAACCCTTAGAGCAACAACAATGTCTGCTGGTAAGCCAAAGTAGTCAGGATAACTGAGAACGAGGCCTGTTACGATCATTATAACCATTCCCCAGAATGCTCCCCAGTATTCGAATTTCTGGACGTAATTGAACTTGTCATACTTTGGAGGTTCGTTAACGCTACCAAATACAAACTTAAGGTCTTGAATGAAGTCTTCTATGTCCTTCTTTCTTGGAATCATACTTTTTGGTCTCTTGTAGAGTGCCCAGGCAACATGGTATATCCCCGCACCAATCATCCAGAAGCTGGCCCACCTGTGGACACCTTTAACAACCTGCATTCCACCCATCCACTCCATAAAGGCCATGCCCCAGTCGGTGTAACGGTAAATGAGTGGAATGCCAGTCACCGCCAGAATTATGAAGCTCGTGAGCAGAACGAAGTGCTGCACCCTCTGATGAACATCGAATCTCTCCAGATAATTCACTTCTTCTCACCTTCCTTCTTTTTCTTCAGGTTATTTTCCTTGTTTTCCTTGTAAATGTGGGTACCGATGTAGGCTGCTGCTCCAACCAGAACGGCTGTAGTAAGGCTACCAAAGAGCGTCTTCGTGGCATCTATCTCAAGCTTCCGCTGCTCTGCATAGAATGGCGATACTGCATCCGGGAATTCGGGATGCATGCAGCCAATGCAGGGTGCTCCAGCATTCATACAGACATTTACTCCACCATTCCATTTCGTTTCGGCGCATGCCGAATATGTTACCGGGCCACGGCATCCAACCTTGAACAGACACTTCTTTTTGCTGAAGTCTGACTCGGCAAAACTCTCTGCAAACCATCCCTCATCATAGAACCCTCTTCTGGCACAGTTGTCATGTATGAGTTGGGAGAAGAACAGCTTTGGCCTTCCAAGCCCATCTACTTCGATATTCACACCCAAAAGTGTTGCTGCCAACACCGTCATCAGCCAGTCAGGATGTCCTGGACATCCGGGAATATTTATCACCGGCACCGAAGGCTTCGGATTGGACTGGAAGAACTGATATAATCCGACAGCATTTGTCGGGCTTCTCCCCTCAAAATCCCTAGCACTTGGGATTCCTCCAAAACTGGCACAGCTTCCAAATCCCACTACTGCTACTCTTGTCCTTGCTGATAGCTCCTTTACCCACTGAGCAATGGTTACTGGCTTTCCGTTCACTTCACCAACAGTACAGGCATTCTCCATATTTCCTGTCGGAATGCTGCCCTCCAGCACAAGTACGTCTGGTTCAATTTCCTCAAGAACTCTGATAGCCTTCTCGCCGAAATCGGGCATAATTGTTGTATGAAAAGCAATCTGAACCTTCAGCTCCTCTACAGCATCGTACAAATCTGGATCACTCGCCTGAAGTAGCGAGACCGTGCATGCGGTATCACTCTGACCCTGAAGCCATACGAGTTTGACCCCTTTATCCTTAGCATCCTCAAAAGCTCTTACGACTTCGGATTTGTAGGTAGTCAAGAACGCTGTTGCCCCCATGGACGCCAAAAGCTTCCCGAAATTTCGTCTTGTCAGTTTCATCTCATCCCTCCAATCCTACATTACTCCCAAATTCTTTCGAAATGATTAATCGTGATGTAGGGATGTAATAGAAAATAAAAATTTTATGGTTGATGATGACAAATCGACTTCAAAATAGACTTTTGGCTAAATATATTTAATAAGACATTCTATAAAATATATCTTAATAATTAAGCCGTTCCATAATCATCTTCACAACCTTCTCCCGTTTTTCATTTGCTTTCCTTACAGCTTCATCAATTTTTAGTCTCATCTCTTCAAAATCTGCTGGGGTCTCCTCACCAACCAATTTCTTTATAGGAGTGTAAGCAGCTTCCCTGAATCTGGGTTTTATGGATTTTTTACTGCCATCTTCGATTAAATAAGCCCCTGGCTCAGAGCTACCGCTTTCCTCAACCCAGCCAACCTCCTCCATTCTCACACCCGCTTTTCCGACAGCAGCCTTGACATCATCTGCAACTTCAGGCGGGCAGATAACCATGAGGGAATCGATAGAGACACCCATAAAGTCTATTTGAAGCTCTTCAAGCATTTTCAGAATTTTTGGATTTACAATGCTCCTGACCTTTTCAAATTCGAAGACAAGTGAGCAGCCGGAAACCCTTGAGATTTCCTCTGCATCTCCTCTTATTCCCCCATTGGTGACATCGCTCATGGCATGTATCTCTGGAATTAGATTGGCTTCGAAGATTGCTTCACATGCCCTCAAAAAGTCTATGTTGAGGGTTTCATCTACCAGCTCGTGTTTGCCGTAATATATGGCAGTTGTGACAACTGTTCCTCCTCCGGCACCCTCTGTGAGAAGAATGACATCTCCTGGTTTCACATCTCTCCTTGGAGTGATGTGCTGGCTTACTCCAACACAGCCCACACATCCAGTCATTCTTTCTCCTATAACCATATCTCCACCAATTCTGAGAGTGCTTCCCGCAACCAGCGGTACATTTGTAAGCTGGCAGACAGCAGTTATGCCGGCAATATGGTCGAAGATTTTTGAGACGTCTCCATCATCGGCAACATGGATGTCGGAAAAGACTGCCACAGGTTTTGCACCCATAACGTAAACATCCCTCATGGCAGCCCTCGTGACGTGAAAACCGGCTATGAAAGGGAACTCGCTTAAGCGGGAATGAATGCCGTCAACAGCCACGCTTATAAAAACGCTTCCTGCCTTAACCACGCCTGCATCATCCAAATCCCTAGATGACACCTCTGAGGGTATGACTGAAGCTATTTCGGCTATCTTGGAATGAACGTAAAAATCTCCCCTACCTCTACTCCCAACACCGAAAGCTCCCATGCTGACGCCGCTGCAATAGTAATCAAGAATGAAGCTGGTTTTTGAATAAGCATTCTTCACTTCCTCAATAACTGCCTTAGCTATTTTTTCTGCCCTGGATAGCTCAACACCTTTTATCTCCGAGATTCTTTCCGATAATAACTTGAGAACCTCATCTTCGCTTTTCGCTTCAAGCAGTCTCCTTGCGTAGCCTTCTAAGTCCATAACCCAAGTTGGGTGGAAGGTATTATATGTTTTGGATTTCCAAGGGAATCGAAATCACAGACATCAAACATAACACAACCTTTATTTTCAGGCTTTCACAGGCGTTCCTATGAAGGTTGTTGCAGGTCCTTCATCACCCCTTCTTGCCAAGAGAGTTGCTGATCTCCTGAATGTCCAGCTCCTCAACGCCACTTTCAGGCGATTTCCTGATGGAGAGCTTTACGTAAAGATTGAAGGGCTTGAAGATGAAACAGTTATCGTTCAGAGCATAAACTCCAATGATGATTTAGTGTATCTTCTTCTAATGCTGGATGCTGCCTCTAACACAGAGATTACTGCTGTAATCCCATACATGGGCTATTCCAGACAGGACAGGGCATTCAAGGAGGGTGAAGCGGTATCGATAAGGGCTGTTGCTAGGCTTATCGAGTCCTATGCTGATAAAGTGATTTCTGTCAATTTGCACAGCAGAGAAGCTGCTTCACATTTCAAAAAGCTGGTGGAGATAGATGCCATGCCTCTTGTTGGTAAACACTTCGCTGATAAAGATGTCGTGATGATCTCTCCTGACGAGGGCAGCTATGAGAGGGTGAAGGTGGCAGCAAAGGCAGCAGGATGCTTCTTTGATTATATGGAAAAAAGAAGGGTGGATGCAGACAAGGTTGAGATAAGCCCAAAAGAGGTGGACGTGTCTGGAAAAGAGGTGGTTATTGTTGACGACATCATATCTACAGGCTCCACAGTAGTTGAGGCTGCGAAAATGCTGATGGATAGTGGAGCATCTGAAGTCAGGGCAGCATGCGTCCATGCAGTGCTCGCATCTTATGCATTGAACAAGCTGTTTTCCTCAGGGATACAGGAAGTGATTGCCACAGATACTGTGGAGAGGCAAATAAGCGTGATAAGTGTGGCTGAAGAAATAGCCCAGCTTATCTCCCGCTAACTCCTATTTTCGGACAGAGCCTCTCAAGGGGGCATTGACTGCATAGTGGCTTTTGAGGTCTGCACACAGTTTGACCGAATCCCACAAAAGCCTTGTTTACCCTGTTCCAGAGCCCTTTTGGAACGATTCTCCTGAGCTCCTCTTCAGTCTCCTCTGGCTTTTTTGTTGAGATAAGGCCGAGTCTGTTGGAAATTCTGTGAACGTGGGTATCAACTCCTATTGCAGCCTTATTAAAAGCATCAGCCAGTATGATATTAGCAACTTTCCTACCCACTCCCGGTAGTTTTATGAGGTCATCGAAGTTGCGTGGCACTTCTGAGTTGAACTCGTCAACCAGCTTCTCTGCCATGGATTTCAGCGTTCTTGCCTTAACCCGGTAAAAACCTACACCTCTTAGAATTTCCTCAAGTTCCGAAACATCCATTTTCAGCAAATCCTCTGGAGAATTTACCCGCTGAAAAAGCCTCTTGGTCACCTCTACTGTCTGCTCATCTCTTGTTCTGGAACTCAGAATGGCAAAAACTAGAATTTGGAAGGGTGTTTTGAGGAAGTTTTTCAGGGTGAAGACTGGAGCATTTCTAGATATTGCTTCCTTTTCAATGGTTTTGATCAGATATTTCCAGTCAACTTCTGGATGATTTTCCAGGTTCACGGCTGAAGCAGACAATTGAAATTTTACAAATTTTGCGGTGAACTCCTTGGTAAAATTTGGATCCTAAGCTAAATTGCTGAAAAATCGAAAGAATTATAGCTTACAGGAAAGTAAATTATTTGGTGATGGTGGGTAAATGGAGGTAGTTGAGGAGAGACAGGATGCGATAATCCGAATGGCCGGAAAACTACTCCCGTTGCTCATTCTTGCGCTCCTAATTATGGGCTGTACAGAGAAATTGACCGCCGAAGAAATTCTGGAAAGGGTCAATGAAAAGTATCAGAGCATCTCCAGCTATAAAGCCATAATCAACCTCGAAGATATCTCAGACGGAAAAGTCTACAGAACAGAGGCTACTATTGCGTTCAAAAAGCCGGACAGGTTTAAAGAGGACAAGGAAAAGACCACATCAGTAATCAACGGCAGCACCTGGTGGATATACAACAGAACAATCGGTAGAGCTACAAGAATAAATCTCCCGATACCCCCCTCAAACCCGGATTTCTACTACGGGCTGATTCTGGAGATGGTGAAGGAATACAGCGTATCGCTGGAGGGCGAAGGGAGAGTAATGGGAAAGGACTGCTACTTGCTGGAGTTCAGCAATCTAGACAGAACCCCGTCCAAGCTAAGAATGTGGATCGTTAAAGGTGAATGGTATCCCGTCAGAATTGAGATGAGGGTTGAAATGGAATTCCCCAAAGAGTTGAGGGAGAAATACGGGGTGAGTAACGTTTCCTCGATATCTATTCTGGAATTCAGAGAAATTGAGTTCAACGCTGAAATAGATGACTCGGAGTTCAGCCTTCCTGAGGATGTTACTGTGGAAGAAAGACCTCTGATAAAAACGTCGCCAACTCTAACCCCCCAGCAAATTCTGGGTGACGATGAAGTCGTAAATCTTCTTCTGGAGCAACCAGAGCTCATGAGGTTCTGGAGCTGGAAATACAGGGTTTACAGACTCCACGGGGACAACCTGACAGATGGCTTCTACATCGCTGTATCTTTCTGGAACGAGAGTGGCGAAGGAGATGATGGAGCTGCAACAATTTACTCCCGTCTGAATGAGAGTGGGATACACGACTTCAATATCATGGAGACTACTCAGACACTTGTAAAAGAGCCTGACGAGGGGGAGCGGCAGAAAGCCATGATGATAGCACTAAAGTACTTGAAGAAGAATTATCCGGCATTTGAGGGCATCACCTACTCTGTTCCTCACGTTTACAGGTATTACAACTGGGTGACGGGTGAGGAGAGATTTCAGGTATATGTGGTTCCGGACAATGCAACAGTTGCATACGTGGTAACCATCCAGGACTGGAATGCCAGAGATATTGAGCAAACAGCCTACAGAGGCCTTGGCGATTTTGAGGTGAGGTTACGGGTAATGGACAAAGGGCTTGCGGGCAGAGTTACCTTATGTGTAGCGCTCACTTACAACGGTTCTGCCCCTCGCCTGATTTACTACGGACACGTAAATCCCCTCAGAATAGAGGTGTACCAGGATGGGGAGCTCATCGCACGGCTGCCACCAGTACTCCTCGATATCCTCAAAACTGCAGTGATGAACCCATCCGAACAGATTGAGTTCTGCGATAGCCTTACTTTAAGTAAAGGGGTGTATAAAGCGGTTGCCTATGCTGAACTTGCCTTTGATGACGTGGTTGGCTGCGACCAATGCTGGAAGAGAATTTACTCAAATCCGGTGACTGTTGAGGTTGAGTAGCTTGGGAGTGGCTTTTGCTGTGGAGTGTCTGTTCTGAGGACCCTGTCACGCATGTAGGATGGGTAGATATAGACTCTAAAAATGGAAGAAATATCTTATTGTGAGCATCGAAGAGATTGTGAGATCATATATTTGGAATTATCTTAAACAAGTTAAAAAACCTGAAGAGTTTCCAGACCTTAATGAGTTTGCTGAAAGTGTGTGTAGAATATTCCTTATGACAAGCTTCATGAAAAAGAGCAAATAAAAATAGGGCGTAAAAAAGAGATCTATTTTGAAATTATGGCAGATATGTAATTTGCTTCAACCAACAACTCCCATACACCCTTTTCAACCTTCCGCTCTCGTGTAACCCCCTGACCAGATTAATTTGTATGCATTCTTAAAGAACAGGCTTCGAGAATTCTTTAGAATCCAAAAATAAATCATGCGGGGGGAGGGATTTGAACCCTCGGACCCCTTCGGGAGTGGATCTTGAGTCCACCGCCTTTGGCCTGGCTCGGCAACCCCCGCTGCAGTTTCATTATATCAGATTAAGTGAATAAGAATATTTTGGTTCGAAAAATCTATTGTTGTTTCCCAAATTCTGAATTCATGTTTCACTCAAGAAAAATAATTTTTGAAATTCTATTGAAACTCTTGAAACTTTATCCAATCCCGTATTTCAGGGCGATAAAGAGAAAGGTCAGCATGACTGCAAGAATCGATGCTGCAAAGAAAACATCGTAAGCGTCAAATTTCCTGCTAGCTTCCATATGATATATTCAGTGTGAGGTAATAAAATCCTTTCGGGAGATGTCGGAAAATGCTGGTACTAACTTGGCATCAAGGTCTATTATTCCAGCTGATTCCAGTTGCTTGGATGAAAGTTTTAAATACCTCTAGACTATGAAACTTAATCATGATTACAACAATAACATATCTCATCCTTGCCCTCTTCTCACTTTACCTTTCGGCAGTAGTCCTCAACCTCTCAGATAGTCAGAGGGAAATGCTCTCAAATTATTGGAAAAGGATATTTTTGTATATGGTAGTCTTGCTTGCGGCACTTTTCTCCATTGCACTAGTCAGAAGCATGTGGCTTTTGGGCTTTCTCTTTCTTGATTCAGGAGGGGTGGTTGGGGTAATTGAGGAGTATGTTTTTGATTTGGCAGCTATCCTGATGATGATTGTGGAAATTGCTGTGTTGAGAGATGTTTTTACTGTTGCTGGAGTGGAGGGGTTAATCCCGAGGGTAAATTTGAGAAGCATCATTATTGTTGAAACTTTTGCGATAATCTGGCTATATTTGCGTTTCTTGGTGGAAGAATATCCCAGACTCCTCTGGGCAGTATCTTATGCCATGCAGAGTGTTTTTGTAGTTTCTATTATCTTGATAGCTTATACAGCATATATAGTGACGAAATATGTCTCTCTCATCGAGTCAGGAGGTATTATCGTCTTATCGGATGTTACAGAATTTATTTTCAGTATTTCCATAGCCATCGCATTTTTCGGTTTTTCTAGACTCATTTATTCGACTGAATGTGTGGAATACGTTTGTGGAGTCTTTCTGGCAGCATTTGCAATAGTAATGAACCATGCTGTGGCGATGTACGGGAAGAGTCTCAAAGAAAGTGCTGGAGTGATTTAGAAATGATTTAGAGTGGTTGGGTCTAACTCTTCGGTTTCAAGTATTCTATCAGGTCAGTTACAATTTTTTTCAAAAACGGTTCCCTTCTGAAACCATCGGCGCTCTCCTTTATCAGCTCCTCTTTTCTGAGTTCTCTGGCATAGCGGTAGTAAAGGTACCCGTAGATCATTGAGGTGAGGAAAACAATTGCCATTAGCATTGTTAATCCAACAAGCACTCTCAGAAGAATTGACCCGGCAGGGACCAGCAAAACCGGGATGCTGAGGGCAATCCAGGCCTCAGTCCTATGCTGGACTCGATATTCAAATGTAAAGAAGAACCACCAGTAAGCATAAAGGAGGATGTAGAGGTAGTTT
The DNA here is from genome assembly GCA_002010215.1 of Archaeoglobus sp. JdFR-37. Taxonomy (GTDB): domain Archaea; phylum Halobacteriota; class Archaeoglobi; order Archaeoglobales; family Archaeoglobaceae; genus JdFR-37. Next base: position 4,400 of record MTMY01000041.1, on the reverse strand, counting down.
TCATAAGGGATGGTGAACTGAATCATGAAGAGGTACGTGCCGAAATACACAAGCATGGCTATAATCGTTTTCATGTAGAATGCTGCTGTTCCAGTTTCAGGGGCTACTGCTCTCACAGATAATTTATCCTCAAGTGAAGCAACTGTCTTTTCCAGCGATTCCATTTTTGTTTTAACTTCATTAACCTCTAAAATACCAATGGCCACTTCTTCCATGATTGGCCTCAGCCGGTTGTAGATAACTTCATCAAACGCTCTGTTGGCTGCAACAGTGTAAGCAGTCATCCTTCTACGCAACTTGAGGCTACCACCAAGGATAATCGATGAAATTATTACAAGAACAAAATCTATGGCAACATATATTTCAGGACGCATTGAGGAATAATCAACGTAAAGGGAGTAGAGGGATGCCATCAGTAGCAGAACTCCAACAAAGGCTGATGTTATTGTAGTAACATTTTCGGCCATGTTCATTAACACTTGTTTTGAGACTTGAAGAATATAAAATTTGCCAGATTTCGGATAATGATTTTGAGTTTGGGTTCAGTTCTTTCGGAAAAGTAGTGGTGAAGATGTGCTTTTTCGTTAGGGCGGAGATATTATCTTAGTACCCTACCAAAAATTGTTTCCAATTCCCAGCATTCAACTCCCTGACAGCCTTATATTGCATACTAGCGACTTCAATCGTATTTCTCGGCCCACCCAAAGATTACTGCCCCCTTCTTCTAATGTAAACTGCCATCACAAGAGCAGCCAGAGCGGTGCCAATACCAGCGGGTATATTTCTACTTTCTTTTTCCGAACTATACGGAAGTGATATGTTGTAATTCACTGTCATGACTATATCTCCTAACTCCGGTTTGCCGTAGGTTATCCAGAGTGTAGTTTTCGGATAGATTGCTGACTGATAGACCACAATAGCTCTGCCATCTCTGTCAATCAGCAAATCTTTTTGATCACATTTGAAATTATAGGGGTTTTCGAGGCTCGCTATATATTCAATATTCCTGCTCAACCTCTTCGCTTTATCCCAGCTACTGCCATCGGGAGAACCCATAATGTAAACCTCTTCATTCCCCTCAATAGTTGATGTATACGCTACCCAGATGTTCTCACCATCTGTCTCTGCATCAACATAAAGGCTGAAGTTGTAAGGTGGAACCTCTGTAAGCCTGGCTGCTTTTTTCCAGTTTATGCCATCATCGCTGTAAGCAATGAAGAGGTCGTGATTGTTCATAAGGGATGGTATGCTGTAATTTCCAGTATATACTGCATAAACCATCCAGTATTTATTCTTAACGTAGAGAAGGCTCCCAAATAGGGCGTTTGAAGGAGGTATTGCCGGATACTCTTTGCTCCAGCTCACACCATCAGCAGAATACCTAACAACAATACTAGAACCATTGCCGTCCTTGTAATCTTTGCTGTAAACCAGCCAGAATTTGCCAGAGGGGTCACGATAAATGTAAGGATACCAATCTACGCTTGAGTTGTTGTTATTTATTGCATAGACTTCCCAGTCTTTTCCATTTCCTACGGCAAGATAAACATCGTAGTCAAAACCAAAGAAAGAGTCCGGATCAACGATTTTGTGTCTAGTGAACGCTATATAAAACTTGCCGTCATATATTCTCATGTAAGCATCGAAGTCCCCAGGGCCTGAGAAGGGCAATTTGTAAGCCTGATTCCAGTTTTTCAGGTCTGTTGAATTTTTAATATACAGCCCGTCGGCTTTATTGAAAACGAGCCAGTAAACTCCATCTGCATCCTGAGCGATTGTTGGGTAACTTCCCTCACCTATTAATTCCGGTTCTGTCCAAGCGGATGAGGGTGCAGAAAGAATAAGAAAAGCAAGCAAAATAATGATGTGATGAATCTTCATGAGTTTCCCAATGCATAGCTGGGTGATAAATTTTTTTGGTATTTTTGGTTATTTGATTACTTTGTGTGGTTGCCACAATGTCCATACCAACATTATTATTTTCAAAAATTACTTAACCACATCCCTATTATAATTATAATGCGTAACTTTTAAGTAGATGTGAGAAAAAATTTATACTGCAGGTAAAAGTAAATTTCGCACCCCCAACTCGGGGGTTTTGGGGTGAAAATAATGTGTTTGGAAAATAAAAAAAGAACAGTTCTACTGATAGTTTTAGCAGTAGCTATGGTGATAGCGATTTCGGGGAGTGCTGTGGCTCAGCCAGTTCTTAAACTGAACCTATCAAGACTTGTAATTCTCGATGATCCAAACAGTGGACAGAAAGGAAGCGGATTCGAAACCCCACCAAGAAACTGGGGAACTGATTACTGGAATGGAGAAGCAACGACAATTAGAGGGTATGCAGTGGTTATTGATAATAACGGAGGCATCCCTGGTGTGAGTGTTACGTTCACCGTCAAAAAACCTGATGGGAGTACAGCATATACAACAACTGTAACGACTGACAGCTCTGGTGTAGCTTCATTCAGCTACAATCTCAACGCTAAGAACTATTATGGTTACTGGACCGTTGAAGCTTCAGCAAATGTAAACGGACAGAATCTTGTTGCCAGTAAAACATTTATCTATAACTGGTGGGGCTGTGCCAACTGTCATGGAAAGGAAGATGTATCCAAACACGGGTGGTATTCTGAGAAGTCACCATACACAACAGGTATTGATATCCACAGGAACCCATTGAAAGGAGATCACTCTGCACCAATGGTAAATGGATTTTGTACAGCCTGCCACCAAGGTTATGATAAGGTCCCTTATGATCCAAATGCCTATAATGACAAGAATTATATTAAAGGTACTCAGAAAACCCAGTATAGCGACGATATTCACAATGGTGTTAAAAAATGTCAGGATTGTCACGTAAATGCGGATACTGGAAACAAGAGGGCAGAAATAGCTGGATGCTATGATACAACCGGCTGTCACGCCCAAAAGAATACCAAACTTACTGAAATCCTGACAACAACTGGCTACAGCGTTGGTGGCAACTACAGGACTATTTACTCCCTCGACACCAGCACAGGACAGCCAAGCAAGGCTCATACTCCTTCACAGACAATTCCATGTCTCACATGCCATGGGCCCGGCCATGATATATGGAAGCCCGTTGTTTCTGGAACCTCAAACTCATACACTGAAGATTCTCAGTGTCTAACCTGCCACACATCCCAAGGAAAGCACTCCCCAACCAACCCCGTCTACTGTACTGCCTGCCACAGCCAAGATGCCCACAGCATAGGCATTCTTGACAAGACTGCCGGAACACAGCCAACCTACACAACTCTTGGCTCTGCAAATGCAGTTACAAAGAACGACTGTACTGCATGTCATACCTCAGGAAGCATATCTAACTTCTTCAACAGCCTTACAAGCTACGACAGCCAGGCTTACACCAACAATTACCAGCCCCAGACAGATAACTTTGGTTATAGCGTGGCGAAGCACAACGGAACCGTTGACTGCCTTGTCTGCCACGACAACACAGACTTCCACAGCATAACGTTCCTTAATCATAGCGCTGGATATTCGACGGACAAGGCTCAGGCTGTTGGATGTGAGGACTGTCACGTCCCGGGAGTCAACGATGCGGTCAAGAACTACATCCAGAGCACATTCACTCTGAGTCCGCCACAGGTTGACGCAAAGCATAACAACAGCGTGCCTTGTGATGTCTGTCACTCTCCATCGCCACATGGAGGGGCAAGATATCTCAGTACTGATTTGACAACCTACACAACAAGCAGAGCCAATGCTGTGAAGTGTACAGACTGTCACGCAAATTCAGCTGCTTCAGGCAAGCAATACACCACAAGAACCGGCACATACACAATGTATCCACCTTACATCGGCGATTACGCTTTCCAGCACGGAAATGCGACATGGGAAGGTCAGAACTGGGGCAACTACTGGACTCAAGCTGATGACAATGCTGCATGCCTCTTCTGTCACGGAGAGGGAGATGTTGTCAAAGCTACCCATACATCAAGTGCAATGGGCAGAGTGATTTACGTGGCTGATGGAGCAAAAGACATGACTGGACAGTGGTGTGCAAACTGCCACGTATCATCCAACATCAATCCCTCTTACAATGGAACTGCCTACTCACCGATTCCTCCACTGGCAGACACAAACAACACAGGAAAAGCAATAAACTCTGCTGGAAAGGAATGGTATAATCACACGTCTGTCATAACCTCCCAGGGCTATACTGATAGCATATGTAAACAGTGCCACGGCAGCGTGGCACCATCTGCAACAACAATAGCTGAATTTGTCCATCAGGTTGGTGAGGGTGTTAACGGCGGACCAGACTGTGTTTCATGCCACGACACCGGAGGAATAGCTCCCAAGCATGTCGACGTTAACGCCATGAAATCCAGCATCCACGCGAACTTGAACAG
>MTMY01000012.1 GCA_002010215.1 Archaeoglobus sp. JdFR-37 | reverse complement strand
TTGCAGGTGCTACGAATGAGGCGAGGCTTAGGATTTTGAATGAAGCTTTGAGCAACGTGGTGAGGGTTCTGAAGGGGGAGGAGGCGAGGAATGTGGTGAATATGTGAGTTACATAAATTTGAAATAAACTAAACCATCAGAGACCCAAGTTCTCAGCCTTGCAATGCATACACCGGTTCGGCTGTATTGCTGCAGTTGCACATCCCTTGCAGAGTTCAACCGGAGCGAAGGGCTTTTCGGGAGCCATTGCAACAGCATTTATCATTGCCACAATGCTGGGGGGCTCAGGGGCGAGAAGACACGGCATGTCAACATACTTCATCAGAACTGCGAATTTCGTTGTGATTGCACAGAACGGGAAGGCATAGAGCTCTCCCGAGTTCAGAATCTCCGAATTGATGTAGGGTGTAAAGTCTACCTCGTAGCCCTTTATCTTCCACCCCTTCTTCGCCAGACCTTTGCCCCTATAGGCGAAGTCCAAGAAGTCGTTGACATGCAATTCATTAACCATCATCCTGTCGAACTGCTTGGCCATTATGCTATGATAGAATCTTTCTGTGAAGAGGCGTGTAAGCATATCTGCTGTAAAGCCCTCATCGCTCAGCATTCTGTATATGACCATGGCAGATATTCCCGTAGCGAAGCTGGAAACATCAAAAACGCTGGAGATTTTGCCGGCATCAAAGGCTTTCTGCATGTTCAGCTTCAACATCTCAAGCTGAACCCTCAGCAACTCCATATTTGCTTCATCCCTGCATATGTGGTAATACTGCCAGCCAATGTGGTGGCCTACGTCGCCCACATGAGTTGGAAGCATGACAATGTTTGCTAGATGGACTCCTTCTTTATATGCTCTCTCCACCATTGGCCTGAATTCCTCCATGTACTTCTGAAAATACTCAGCAGGGTTGAAAGATGAGAAACTAAATCTTTTCATGATTGATATCTGGGTCTCAACAGGCTTGAGAAGCATGGACTTCATTGCCTCAATCTCTTTCTGGATGGCCTTTTCTACGTCGCCAGTTGCTGCAAAGGTCTGGTTGAAGGCATCACCAAAAACGTAGGACGTGTTGAGTCCCCAAGATTTGGATGACAGAATCGTCAGCTTGTAATCCCTGTCAATGCTGCTTCGCTCAGCAATCTCGGCTAGGACTTTGAAAGTAGAGCCAGGGATGGCAGCAAAGTCCTTTGCCGATGTTACGCCATAGAACCCGCAAGACAGCCTCATTGCCTCTTTTGCTATTACATCCTCGCTCCCCTCAATAACTCTGCAGAACTCCTCAACTGCTTCTCTGAATGACGAGTCGAGGTTGAAAAGGATCTCCATAGTGGCAGGAGTCTGCATCCATTCAAGAAAGGCCGTTTCCTTAGGCATTACGGTTTCGGTAAGAGACGTCAGAATGCTGTAATGAAGCAGAAGGGAAGTGCGGTAGAGCTGGAACGCATCATCACTCTGTCCTTCATAAATTTTCATTTCCTCGACTACCCTTACAAAACCCTCTGCATGTGAAAACTTGAATTGCTCAAATCTATGAGCATCTATCGCTCTAACACACTCCTCCTGAGCTCTTAAAGCCTCTTTCAGGGTTTTTTCTGTGACATCCATATTTGACACATCATCACCCCAACCCCATCAACTTATGGAATTCAACACTCAGACCTTCCTTGACCTCCTCCACAACGTAAGCACTTTCGAAGGCTATTGGTGCTCTTTCGATTGGGCCATAGAAGATGAAATCGCTGAAAAGCTGAGCTATGCTGTCCACGCTGCTAACGAGTATCTTCACATCCAGTTCCTTTTTAAGAAAATCTGCCATGTAATAGGAGACGTTCGCCGGACCGCATCCGGCTGGGTGCTCAAAGGTAGACTTCACAAGCAGCAGGGACTCCATAACTTCTCCAAGGCTTTTAAGGTCGGTTGGAACCACATCTATGAGCATATTCTCAATGCCAAGCTTTTTGGCCTTCGGTATCAGCCCCTCTTTTTTGCCATCGCCCGTCAGCAGCATGAGCCTTTTGTGGGGTGACGTATAGGCGGGGTCATAGTCAAAAATTACCGCATTTTTCACTCCAAGCTCCTGGATAAGCTTGACCTCCTCCTTCGTGTTTATGGGGTTGATGGAGTTGTAGATTACCCTGTCAAGCAGTCCGACTTCGGCTGCATGCTTTAAAGCCGCAACCCTCGCCTCAACGTAGCCATCCAGTATGAAGGGTTTGTCTGTCACTTCTGCAATGAAATCAACATAGTTTATCAGTGCCTCCCCACTCTCAGCAACCACATCCAGAATTCCCTGAATTCTAAACCTGTCCTCCAGCTCTTCCTGCTTTTTTATGAGCTTCTCAGCTCGATCCCGATCAAAAATTCCTTTACCTACATCGTGAACTATGCGATGCTTGGAGTAAAAAATACTACCAATCAGCACTACTTTATCACCAAACTTAACGCCGCTAATTTGCATGGGCGATGCTTTTGCGAAGAGGTTATTAATATTCCTAAATTTTTCGATTCAATGCCATCGAAGCCTTTGATGTCATCTCCAAAACCACCCTTAAAGCTGCCCATAGAGGTGAGAGGCCTCGCCATAGATATTGATGGGACGCTGACTGACAGAAAAAGGGCTCTGAACTGCAGAGCAGTAGAGGCTTTAAGAAAAGTAAAGGTTCCCGTTGTGCTGGCAACCGGAAACATCTCCTGTTTTGCCAGGGCTGCGGCGAAGCTAATCGGAGTTTCCGACATAATAATTTGTGAGAATGGGGGAGTTGTGAGGTTTGCCTATGATGGAGAGGATGTTGTGCTGGGAGATTTGTCTAAGTGTATGAGGGCCGTAGAGGTTCTCAGAAAACATTTTGATATCGAGCTTCTTGATGCCGAATACAGAAGGTCAGAAGTGTGTTTGAGGCGGAATTTTGATGCAGAGGTGGCAAAAAGGATTCTTGAGGAGGCTGAAGAAGTTGATGGAGTAAAGCTGATTGATTCCGGATTCGCCTACCACATTGTGGATGCAGAGGTCAGCAAGGGCAACGCTCTGAAGTTTGTCGCATCGAAACTTGGAATTGATGTCAAGAACTTTGCAGCCATCGGAGATTCCGAAAATGACCTTGATCTGCTCAAAACTGCCGGGCTGGGCATAGCAGTTGGGAATGCAGATTTGAGGCTGAAGAGGGAGGCAGATATCGTCGTTCCGGGAGAGAACGGAGAGGGAGTTGTTCAGGCTCTCGAACTACTGGGGCTTATATGATGCTAATTCTAACCGATTCTGACCGATTCCAGATTTTTTTACCTTATTAATCCCTCAATCAGGTCACCAATAAACACTCCAACAACGAAGAAGATTGCGAAGTAAAGAATAAAGGACACAGCAGCGATTATGCCCGCGCCAACTGCAAATATGGCCAGAATGCCAGGCATGAAGAGGATTGCAGGTATTGCGAGGATAATGCCTATAATAAAACCAATGCCTACGGCCTTTTTCAGCATCTCCAGCTTACTTTGCTTACCCCTCTTCACCAGCCCATATATTATGCCGAGAAGCAACGCGAATGTGGTGCTGAACATGATTTATAGAAGGATAGGTGATTTTTTATAACTTTGGCCTTTCAGATGTGGCGTCTTTCATGAATCTTCCATGAAGAATTAAGATCTTAATGTCATTTTATAACAAACCTAGCCTCTGTCAACCTTTGAGATTTGCACCTTGGACACCTCTTTGCATCTGCCTTACTGAGCTCAAAACCACACGAAAGACATTGCGGAGGATGCATAAGCAGTGCCAACCCCTTTCTTTTCAGAATCTTGGGCAGAGAGAACAGTATAGAATATACCTCCCTTTCCCTTCCCGGTTCAAGTTCAAGGACTCTGCATATCTCCGAAACGCTCATCTCTCTGTCCAGCAGAAGGTCAATTATCTTGCTGCGGAGCGTTTCCATTGCCATGCCTTACTTTCACATCTACCACAGCTTAAAAAGATTGGCAGAAAATAGGTGTGAAAGAGGGGTTAAAGAGGGTAAGAGAAAACTATATTTTGTTTGAATTAAACCCCTACTCCGGTGATTGTATGGCGAGGGTGTATTACAATAAAGACGCAGATTTGAAGCTTCTAGAAGGCAAAAAGATAGCAGTTCTCGGATATGGAAGCCAGGGACATGCTCACGCCCTGAATCTTCATGAATCTGGTGTTGACGTTGTTGTTGGACTCTACAAAGGCAGCAGGAGCTGGAAGAGAGTTGAAAGAGATGGTCTGAAGGTTATGGAGGTTGGCGAGGCAGTTAAAGATGCTGACATAATAGCTTTCCTTATCCCTGACATGGCGCAGCCTGCAGTTTACGAGAAATTTGTGAAGAGTAGTCTTAAAGATGGCGACACACTTCTCTTCGCTCACGGATTTAACATCCATTACGGGCAGATAAAGCCACCAGAGAATGTGGATGTTGTTATGGTTGCTCCGAAAAGCCCAGGTCATTTAGTCAGGAGGATGTACGAGGAAGGTAAGGGGGTTCCGGCCCTAGTGGCAGTGCATCAGAATTACAGCGGAAAGGCCCTTGAAACTGCCCTCGCCTATGCCAAGGGTATAGGCTGCACGAGGGCTGGAGTCATCGAGACCACATTCAGGGAAGAGACTGAAACGGACCTTTTTGGCGAACAGGTGGACCTCTGCGGTGGAGTTGCGGAAATGATTAAAACCACATTCGACGTTCTAGTTGAGGCGGGCTATCAGCCAGAGGTTGCGTACTTTGAAGCGTTACACGAGCTGAAGCTTATTGTCGACCTGATCTATGAGGGCGGTATTTACGCCATGTGGTACAGCGTCAGCGATACTGCAAAATACGGTGGGATGACCAGGGGCAGGCGGATTTTCAATGAGAGCATTAAGGAAGAGATGCGGAAGATACTCTGGGAAATTCAGAGCGGAGAGTTTGCCAGAGAATGGATTCTGGAGAACCAGGCTGGCAGGCCTGTCTTCACAAAGCTGTTAGAAATGGAAAGAAACCACCTAATAGAGAAGGTCGGAAGAGAGCTCAGGAAAATGATGCCCTGGCTGAAGGGGATAGATGTGGATTGACTGGTAACAGAGCTGATAAGGCCAGACTACTAAAATTTTTAATCTATTTCCTCAACACTAACCCGCCACCAGCTGTTGACCATCGTTGCCAGCTTGGGATTCCTGAACCCTTTCAGCAGCAGAAAGTCTTTGGGGTAGCCGATAAATGGGTCAATGGTTCTGTCAATTGTGTTTACAACCCATACCTTTAATCCGGCCTTTTTTACATCTTCAGAATGCCTCTTGAAGAATGTCAGAAAGGGGTCTATTGAGTCTTCCGTTGGCGTCACCACTACATACTCTCCATCATATTTCCCAGCAAAATCCAGATGATGCGGCAAATCATCAGCCAAGTCGTCAATAAGTGAGAAGAAGACGGCATATCTGTACTTCCCCTTGGCGTATTCCCTAACCAACCCCTCTCGTTCCTGATAACCCTTGAAAAAGTTGCTTACAACCCCTCTCATCGTCTGGTAATTGTCAAGAAGCCTGATGGATTTATGATATTCGTAGAGAGCATCCTCAAACTGCTCTTTAGATGGTTTGCAGGTATGAGTGTGGCAAAAAACAAAACCTTCCAATTCTACTCTTTCCGAAAAATGCAGACTGTTGAGAGATATGGGCTCTGTGAGAAAGCTCTCTTTGACTTCATCGATTAGATTTTTTGCATCCAGTTTTAGAGCCCGTTCCTTAAGTGCAATAAAGATTGCTCTTATGGCAATTCTCTCAACTTCCTTCTCTGTGGTAACTTCCCTTCCTCCAAACAGTGAAGACGCCACTCGAAGTACTTCTGACTCCATCGATTGCCAGATTAACGGATAACTATTAAATCCTTCCCCGAATATGTGATGAAACAACATTAACAGCACTACATTAAACACCACAACTTTTAAATTCACCAGTTCTCGATGCAGAGTTGCGGGATGCGCTTATATTACACCCTCACTCAGCGGGGGTTGCCGAGTCAGGAAAAGGCGCGGGATTGAGGGTCCCGTCCCGTAGGGGTCCGAGGGTTCAAATCCCTCCCCCCGCATGATTTATTTTTGGATTTTAATAACCCTACAAGCTGATTCTCTAAGAGGAACTAAATACCCCGGAATTCAACACCACTTCACTTAACCAACATGTAAATCAAATAGACCCAGTCTGAAAAATCTCATTGAAATCAATCAATAACTTCAGCTTTTTTATCATATACCAAATAACTACCATGAAAAATAAGTAAGAGATGACCATCAACCCGATGAAAGCATTGCGAGAATACGACAGCGACATAAATTGTAGTCCAACAATAAGGGAGAACACCCTGAATCCCAGTGCCAAGGGATGAATGTTTACAGGCTCTACAATTCTCTCAAGCATCCCTGCATACTTTGAGAGAGTAAATAACAAATAGAGGATGGTGACTAAAAACAGTGCCAAAACCAATTCAACAATCATTAAAGGCATGCTGAACTTTTCCAAAACAAGATAGAGAACAGCCATATAAAAAACAATATTCAACGAATCTTGGCATATTACAGGCCTATAACCATTCTTTACCAGATTAAAGATGGTAATAGAATTTGTCGTAAAGAGTACTACCCAAAGCCCAATTGCTCCCACGTCCATAAAAAAACGGGTAATTTCACCCGGACGGAAGACCATGAATGTGCCCGTAAACCAATTGAAGAGCATAACAAGAAAGAGCAGGAAAGAGAATCTTACAACTAATTTTATATTTCTACTTACAAATTTCTCAATATCGTCCCTGTTAGGCTGGAGATAAATACTCAGATTCAGAAGAGATACTAAAGCCAATAATGAACCTAATACAAAGAAGCCAGTAGGAAGGGGCACAATCATGATAAGTTAAGTCAAATATTAAAATGTTTCGTGAGATATATATATACCCGCAAAATAATATCACTCAAAAAGGTAAAAACTATTGGTATTAGCAATATGGGATTCTTCCCAAACCACATCCCCAAATCTCATTTCAGCCAGCCTCTGAAACACCTTCTCCTTACTCTCCTCGGAATAGGACATATAAGGGGTTGAACTTATTACTGGGCGTTCAACCTCTCGATTAGCGCCTTCACTGAAACGTAAACGTTTTGTTCGAGTCTTCAAACACTTTCACACGACTCCTACTTCGATATATATTTTCGTTTTAATCAACCACATGACCAGATAGGGTGAAAAGATTGAGAAGATATACAATGAAAAACAGGAGCGCATAGCTCGCAAGGTCGCCTTAAGAGAGGCTAGAGAAACTGTAGCCCTTTCAGCTGCAACCAGTCTTAGAAACCTTGAAGTTATAGCAGGAAAGGTTTTGAATGTAGCAGATATGTACCTCCGATGGATTCGCGGGGAGGAGCTATAATTGAACTACTATTTACTTTCGCCGTAACCACAAAGTTTATTTTCGACAATTAATATTATCGCGTATGAATTCAGAAAGGGTGATGATATTCATAGATGGCTCTAATCTCTTTCACGCATGTAAATCCTTTGACCAAGATTTCAAGATAGATTACATCAATCTTAGAGATGTTCTTGCTGGTGACCGTTATCTCATTCGTCCATACTTTTACGCATCTTTTGACCCTTCAGATCTGAAAAACGCAGACAGGCAGAAAAAATTCTTTAGATTCCTCAGAAGTCAGGGTTATGAAGTTATAGAGAAGCCTTTGAGAATGAGGGGTGGCAGAAAGTTCGAAAAAGGAGTAGATGTCGCCCTTATGACAGACATGCTTCTTTAGAATTCAAAGACGCATATGATACTTCCATACTCGTGAGCGGGGATGGAGACTTCGTCCATGCAATAGACAAAATTAAATCTATGGATAAAAGAATAGAGGTTGCAATTTTTAGAAGTGCAATAAGCGATGAACTGAGGTTGAAGGCAGATAGATTTATACCGTTGGACGATTATGCTGAAGAAATTCCAAAAGACCTTTTATGAAGGAACTTCATGTTGGTTAACAGCGATAGACACCATTACTATCTTGATACGCTCGCGAACCTTAAGCGTGATCGTGAAATCAGGTTCGAAAAAGTCTTTGACGAGCGCAGGACGTGGCACATTTAGAAGGTATTCTCTTGGCAATCCTGCAATTACTTCTGGCAACTCAAGCTGAGGATCTCGAATATGTTGAATCACAACCGGAATTTCTGTAACTCCAAGAGAGCGGAGAGCATAAACTCGGTGGAGCCCATTATTGAGAATAATGCGACGACCTACCTGAAAAACATTGACGGGTGCACCACCGTATCCAACGAATGCGATCACTGCAGTGGCCGGTAAACCACCAAACTCTGCATATTCAAGGTCTTCAACTGTCAATTGCTTGACGAATGCTCCAAGGAATCGAATATCCGAATTCGGTGAACTGAACACATGAGTATTCGGAGCTATCTCCAAATGCTGGATGGGGTCCATTTTACGCTTGGGTGACACACAAATGTCAAGCAAATCGTGGAATGTAGGAGACTTAGGGTATGACGAGACTAGTCGATCCACATAGTCTAAGTTGACTTCTCTCTGGGGTGCAACCAATTTGTCTACCTCCACCACCCCGAAACTTATTCGACTGCCCAAGAATGACTTCTTGAATAAAGGATCAGAGGCGAACGCTTCCAACTTGGATTTATATTCATTGGGTATTGGTTCTACCTTAATGCTCTCAGCTACACCGAGCTCGCGCCGTATTAGCTCTTCTACACGTGGTTGAAGGTTCTCCCAAGTGGCGATGATTTCAGATAGACGGTCGTTCTCCTCTTCAATAGCCTGAGTTCTTATGTGGTGCAAGACTTCCACCCTTGTCGCAAACGCAAATAAATATAATTGGCGAAAATAGTTTGTTGCAATCGGGATTTGAGGTATTTCTACATTTTCAATATTATGTTCTTTCATATGTTAATCAATTTGAAATCAAATCTTTATAAGAGTTTCCACATAAAGCTGAGATTGTTAAATATTAAGCAACACGTACTCCATCTTCGTAAATCTTTTCTTAGCCGTCACCCTCCCAATATATAGTAACACTGATCGGAAGGTAAATCCTGACCCTTTTCGCATTTTACTGAAGTATATCAAATACAGAACAACAATATTCGAAGGAGATTACTTTCACAGCATTCAGAACCCATACTACCGACACGGAGCCCAATTCCTCGGCACCTGCGGAGAATGCCTCATCTCTGATGTTCTCTGCCGACGTTCTCAGAGTTCTGAAAACTCATGCAGGAGATACGTCACTGAGTTTAACAAACTCCTCCGGCTTTATGATCTTCATCTTTGCCAGCTCAGGGGGGTTGGGCATTTTCTCATTCCCAGAATAATTTTTGCTGCTTCAATGATATCCCTATCTGGATAGTCTTCTGGATTTCTCTTCTCAGCTCCGAGCCATTTCATGAATTTTAAAAGGGCTTCTTGAAATCATACTCCCCACCTAGGTTTTTCAGGATCTACATCTTTCTTTTTCTTTTTCCCGTAAAAATATTTGTCAATTCTTTTTGAAATGTACTTGACTCAGTCCTCTGTTAAGATATTCGAAGTTGTAGCCTTTTTCGTGGAGCATATATGCAATATGTCTTAAATGACTCAGGAACTTGGCCGCTCTCGCTTTTGAGATCTTCATGATACTCCAGCTATGAAGCGCATCATCGATGGACTCTTTTAAGAGCTTTTTCGTTCTTTCCGGCAAGTCTAACCTCTTAAGCAATGCTAATTCCCTCTCAAAGGTACACTCACAATTCTGAATATCAATGGGGGCATCAAAAACCACCTCTAAATTTTTTGTTTAAACGAGAAGAAGGTACAGTGAAAGTAATAGGCATTGAACCAAAAGTAAAGCGCCCCCGCCGGGATTTGAACCCGGGTCGAGGGTTCCGGAGACCCTCAGGATATCCACTACCCTACGGGGGCTTAGTTTTCGGATGAGGATTGATCTCTGAAATGAAGATTTGAGATGGGGATTAAAAATTTTGGTTAATTTAGGTGATCTGAACGTTTTGTATGTCTAACATTGGACGGTCAACACATATCTAATTGCGAATACAGATATTCTTATTGGCTGAGCTCTAACACCCCAGCCATACTAACTCACTATCTTATCTCCCCTTAAACTGTGGCTCCCTTTTCTCAAGAAAAGCTCTTAGCCCCTCTTTTGCATCCTCTGTTGAAAACAGCAGTGCTGCCAGACTCAGCTCATACCTCAACCCATCTTCCAGCGACATGGTTCTTGTTGCATTCAGAGCTCTTTTAACCAGCCTGATGGCCAGTTGAGGCTTGCTGCAGATCTTCTCTGCAATTTCAAAGCACCTGTCCATCAGCCTTTCATGCTCAACAACTTCCTCAACAAGCCCCAGCCTCAGTGCTTCGTGGGCATCAAGTATCTCTCCTGTAAAAATCAGCTTTTTTGCCATTCCCAGTCCAATCAAACGGGGAAGTCGCTGGGTCGCCCCAACACCTGGCATGATTCCCAAGTTAAGTTCGGGCTGACCGAATCTTGCTTTTTTACTAGCTATCCTTATGTCACAGCTCATTGCAAGCTCACATCCACCACCAAGAGCATAGCCGTTTATGGCAGCTATTACCGGAATATCCAAATTCTCGATTCTGTTGTTCAGCCACGTCCCCCATTTTGCAAGATTCAGATACTCAAAAGGTGTTCTTTTTGCAAGTTCATTTATATCTGCTCCAGCAGCAAAGGCCTCCCCCTTCCCCGTGATGATTAAAACCCTAGCTGAACTTTCAACCTTATCAATAGCTTCGCTGATCTCCATTCTGGTTTTTGTATCCAGAGCGTTGAGCTTTTCTGGTCTGTTTAAAGTGATCAGGGCAATGTCCTTCTTTGGATACTCCAGCAGAATCCTCTCCATTATACTCACCTCCTTACTCCCATTTTCTTAAGAACCTGACTTGCCCTCTCCTGTCCGAAATACTCGTAAATTCCTCCTCTGCTCCCTAGCTTCAGCGAGGGGTCACCGATATAGCCAGCATCAACAAGCTGGATGAGGAGGCGAGGTGGTGCCCATTTTGGGTCTCCGGTTGCCTCATACATTGCCTGAAGGCTTCTGAGCCTAGTATCAAGTCCCACAAGGTCTCCCGTCTCAAGTGGCCCCATAGCATAACCGTAGCCAAGTATCATGCCTATGTCTATGTCCTGCGGTGTTGCAACGCCTTCCTGAACCATCAGAATCGCTTCTCTGCCCAAAATCAATCCGAGACGGCTGGTAGCAAAACCAGGAGAGTCGTTCACAACTATTGGAACTTTTCCTGTTTGAGCGAACCACTCCTTTACCCATTCCAGAACTTCTGAATCGGTCAGGAGCCCCTTCACAAGCTCAACCAGCTTCTGAATCTGGGCAGGATTAAAGAAGTGGATTCCCAGGAAATTCTCAGGGTTTTTAACTGCAGAAGCGAGTTTTGTTATGCTTATTGTTGAGGTGTTGGAACCTATTATCGCATCACTCTTCACGATATTTGATATTTCCCTCAGCACCTTCAATTTGAGTCCTAAATCCTCATAAACTGCTTCGATGACCATATCAGTGTCACTGAGTTCTGTGAAGTCCTTCGTGGTTTTAATTCGCTCCAGAATCTCCTCCATTTGTCCTTCATTTATCTTTCCCCTCTCTAGAAGTCTTTTCAGCCCGAATTTTCCGTTAATGATGGTATCCATCCCTCTCTTAAGTGCCTCCTCGCTCACATCAACTGCAACAACTTCATAGCCCTGCTGAGCAAAGAACTGGGTGATCTGAGTGCCCATCAACCCAAAACCCACCACACCTATCTTCCCCACTTTCAATTCAGGTTTCATAATTTCACCTCGCTTAATGACCAAACCTCTTCAAAATATCTCCCAGCAGATTTCTTGCAATTACAAGCTTCTGAATCTCCTTTGTCCCTTCATAGAGCTCCATCAGCTTTGCATCCCTGTAGAACCTCTCTGCCGCATACTCGCCGATGTAGCCGTAGCCGCCATGAAGCTGGACGCACCAGTCTGCAACGTATACAGCAGTCTCACCAGCATACCACTTGGCCATGGAAGAGAGTTCTGGCTTCCTTTCATCAATACTGCACTGCCAAGCAGCCTGATAGGTGAGTAGCCTCGCCGCATGAATGCGTGTGGCCATTTCAGCAATCTTGAACTGGGTGTGCTGGAAAGCTGCAATTGGAACACCAAACTGCTTCCTCTCTTTGACGTATTTCAAAGCCAGCTCAAAAGCTCCCTGTGCTATGCCAACAGCCTGTGCCGCAACCCTGGGGCGAGTATGGTTGAAGAATTCCATGAGGTAGTAGAATCCCTTTCCTGGCTCACCCAGAATGTTTTCCTCCGGCACCCTGACATCCTTAAGATATATCTCGGCAGTATCGCTCGCCCTCAAGCCAAGCTTGTTTTTTATTTTCGTCGCCTTAAAACCCTTCATATCGCTTTCCACTATGGCGAAAGTTATGCCATAATGCCTCTTCTCACCTTCAAAACTCCTACCAGAAACGAGAACGAAATCGCAGATGCTTCCGTTTGTTATGAGGGTTTTAGTGCCATTTATCACCCATTCATCCCCTTCTTTCACAATTCTGGTTTTGATGCCGGCTGCATCGCTTCCTGCTTCCGGTTCTGTATTGGCCATTGCCGTAATGGCATGCTTCTCTGTAACCCGCCTCAGATACTTCTCCTTCTGCTCCTCACTGCCGAAAAGGATGAGTAACTCCGTCCCAAATGTTGAACTGAGACATGCATTGGCTATACCGGGGTTAACTCTGTAAAACTCCTCCGTCACAAGGACTTCCTCAAAGAGAGTTAACCCCATGCCTCCATATTCCTCTGGAATTTTTATTGTAGAAAAGCCCAGATCTCTGGCCTTCTTTACCACTTCTAATGGGTACTTCTCCTCTCTATCACATTCCTCAATGAGTTCTGAGGTAAATTCTTTTTCAGCAAACTCCCTTGCAGCTTCCTTAATAGCCCGCTGCTCATCTGTCAGCCTAAAGTCCACGAGTTCACCTCCTGCTGAGATTGTTCCTCGTTTATTATCTTGCATTTTAAATCATTTCATTGTTTGAAACAAGAAAACTTAAGGATTGGCTTTTGTACTCAACTTGGCTTGTCTCTAATTAATGCTAATTAATTCCTCAAAAACAATATATGGTTTCATATACATGGATTACCATGCTACCGACAGAATTGACTCCTGAACAACTCGACATTAAAAATGCGGCAAGAGAATTTGCTGAGAAAGAGATACCAAAATATTCCAAGGAATGTGACGAAAAGGAAGAGTTTCCCTGGAAGTTATGGAAAGATGCCTGCAAACTGGGTTTTGTGGGGGTTTTCATTGATGAGGAATTTGACGGGCAAGGGCTTGGATATCTTGAAAATGCTCTCATCTGGGAGGAATTCCACAGAGTGGATCCGGGATGCGGATTTGCTGCATTGGGTACTACTATCGGTTCAGAAACCCTTATTTTGAATGGTAGTGATGAACAGAAAAGCCAGTTTCTGCCCCCTTTACCCAAAGGCAAGGCTATAATGGCCATTATGATTACTGAACCCCATGCAGGAAGCGATGTTGCCGGAATAAGGACTACAGCGAAGAAAGAAGGTAATTACTGGGTAATCAATGGCACCAAGACTTTTTCCACCAACGGAAGTATTGCTGATTACGCTATAATCCTGTGCAGAACAGAAGAGCATGGTGAGAGGCATAAGAGGTTTAGCACTTTTCTGGTTGACCTGAACACCGACGGAGTCAGCAGAAGGAAGTTGACGGGAAAGCTGGGTATGCGGGCAAGTGATACCGCCGAAATTCATTTTGATGACGTGCATGTTCCAGATGAGAATCTGATGGGAGAAAGAGGGAGGGGATTTTACCACATCATGGACTTCTTCAACAGAAGCCGCACATGGGTAGCTGCTCAGGCAGTTGGTGCTGCTCAGGGTGCTCTGGAGCTGGCAATCAGCTATGCGAAGGAAAGAACTGCATTTGAACAGGCAATTTCTCATTTTCAGGCCATTCAGTTCAAAATAGCGGATATGGCCACTAAAATTGAGGCTGCAAGAAGCCTCACATACAGAGCCGCAGCAGCAATAGACAGAGGAAAGGTTAGTCCTGAGCTTTCCGCCATGGCAAAGTGGTATGCGGCAAAGATTGCTGTAGAGGTAACAGATGAGGCTCTGCAAATCCACGGTGGATACGGCTACTTCAGCGAATACAAGATTTCAAGATTTTACAGGGATGTGAAGGCCCTGGAGATTTATGAGGGGACGAAAGAGATTGAAAAGTGGCTGATTGGCAGGAGGATGCTTGGTGTGAGGAGTTAAGGGGTTGTGAGATTGGGAAGCAGTTTTACAGACAAAGATTAACCAAACAGCAGCTAAAGGCCCCTCAAGAACTCAGGCCTCAGAAGTTCTGGATGAGCCATACCGTAGTCTAAAGTTGAAAGCAGTCTTTCCTTATCCTCTGGCAGATTTCCTTTCAGGGGCAGATAGTTGGATGCGTGGTTGCACCGGAAGACAGTTGGGTAATTCAGATCCTCCACCATCCATCTTAGCTCCTGAAGCGTTTCCAGTGGGTTCAGCGGGTGAAATTCGCCTCTTTCATACTTTCTGTGAAGAGGGGTTCCGGGAACGAGAATGAGTGTCAGTGCTGCAGTAAAGTGTGGCTTCATTTGATTCAGAACCTCTGCTGTTTCTTTAGCGTGATCGTACGATAGTTCTTTTCCGCCAAGTCCAGTTATAACCGTAACAGAAAGTTTCATCCCGTTTTCAATGGCCTTTCTGCCTGCTTCCACCATTTCCTGAGCGTCAACGCCCTTTTTTATCTCATTTAGCAACCCATCGTGGCCGGTTTCGACACCCATATAGAGGAGATTCAAGCCAGATTCTGTCAGCATCTTGATTTCCTGAGGGGACTTGTTTAGAATATCAGCTGGACAGGCATATGCCGAGACTCTCTCAAGCTCGGGAAAGACTTCCTTTGCAATTCTGATAATTTCCAGCAGCTTTTCTGAATCCATTGTAAAGGCATTCCCATCGGCCAGGAAAATTCTCTTCACCTCGCCAAAAATTCGTCTGGCAATAATCATATCTTCTCTAATTTCCTCAATACCCTTTTCCTTGAACTTCTTCATCCTGTAGCTTCCACAGAAGGTACAGCGGTTATGGGAGCATCCTATGGTCGCCTGGATTATCAGGCTTCTGGCCTCGCTTGGAGGGCGGAAAACCGGTTCGTCGTATCTGAGCATGAAGGTCACCTGAATGTGATGTCAGAGGTGGAGAATAAAAAATTTCAGGTAATGGGGGAGCCTTTACCCGTTGAAGCTCAGGGACGGTGGAGGGGACGTATGGAAGGGATAAAAATTGATGAAATAAAAAAGGTTAATTGAGAAATAACAAAAATAAAAAATCAAACTCTCTCAAAAACCATTGCTATACCCATGCCTCCTCCAATGCAGAGGCTGGCCATGCCGTAGTTCGCCTTCCTTCTCTCCATCTCATGCAATAGCGTTACAGTTATCCTAGCTCCAGTTGCCCCAATTGGGTGTCCCAAGCTGATTCCACTGCCATTCACATTAACTCTGTCCGTATCCAGCTCTAGTTCCTTGATGACTCCAAGAGCCTGGGCAGCGAAAGCTTCGTTGAGCTCTATGATGTCAATGTCGTCAAGGCTCAGCTCAGCTCTCTTCAACGCTTTCCTTATGGCTGGAATTGGACCAAGACCCATGTACGCCGGGTCAACTCCCGCTGAAGCGTAGCTGAGAATCCTGAGTTTGGGTTCCAAGCCAATATCTTCGGCAGCCTTCCTCTCCATCAGGAGAAGAGCAGCGGCACCATCGTTAATTCCACTTGCATTCCCTGCCGTTACCGTCCCTCCCTCTTTGAACACCGGCGGGAGCTTTGCAAGCTTTTCAAGACTCGTGTCTCTGCGGGGGTGCTCGTCAGTATCAACCACAGTGACGCCTTTTTTCTGCTTCACCTCAACCGGGATTATTTCCTCTTTGAACCTGTCATCGTCAATTGCTCTTACAGCCCTCATGTGACTCTCATAAGCCAGCCTGTCCTGCTCTTCCCTGCTGATTCCGTAAAGCTCTGCAATGTTTTCAGCAGTGATACCCATGTGGTAGCCATAGAACTTCTCCCAGAGGCCATCGTAAACCATGATGTCCACAATCTCGTCATTGAACATCCTGTAGCCCCATCTTGCCTTCTTGAGGACGTAGGGCGAGTCGCTCATGTTCTCCATTCCTCCGGCAATCACAGCGGTGCTCTGCCCTGCCAGTACGCTTGAAGCGGCCTCTGCAATGGCTTTAAGACCGCTACCGCAGACCTTGTTCAGAGTAAATGCTGGAGTTTCCTTCGGCACTCCTGCAAAAATTGACGCCTGCCTGGCGGGATTCTGCCCTTGTGCAGCCTGAATGACGTTGCCCATAACAACTTCATCGATCTTCAGCTCAATTTCTCCCTCGTGGTCATAATGATCTTTTTCAAGAGCTATTTCCCCCTTGGGAAGCTTTGATGGACAAAACTCGAGGTCTTCAGAAGTCCTCACAGGTGTTATTTCAAGCTTTTTCAGCAATCCTCCTATGGCTATGGCACCAAGCTCATAAGCATGAACATCCTTCAGAGAGCCTCCAAACCTCCCAACAGGGGTTCTGACGCCTCCAACAATGACTACTTCCTTCATGCCCGCTCCTTCACGAATTTTCATAAATAATTTGTGATTTGAACCGGTGTTTCACTTGCAGAATCTCAACAGATTATGTAAAATTGAGGAGTGTATGATCTTGGGGGATTTGGAGAAGTTTGAATTGAATGGATGCATGGATGTGGAGGTTGAGGCAGTAATTAAAAGGAGGGGTGGGTGGATGTTTGAGTTAGTTAAGAAGAGGAAAAAGAGGTAATCGTTTTCATGGATTCCATCAATAGAGCATGATTAGCCGAATACCGTTCATAGATGAAACCCTAAAAGTCCAGAGTTTTACCACCGCTAAGGAGCTAACTTAACCCTACCGATGTCAACACCTCAACCAAAACACAAAAACCTAAAAATGCATAACGTAGCCTCTACTTTGTGGGAGCGCAAGAGAACCCGGGAAGCTCGGGAAGCTCGGAAACTTCAGGAACCTCGGGAACAAGAGAACCTCCAGAAGACAGGGAGATGGAGTTGCGGGAACACATCGCTGAGCTCAGATACAGACTCATCAGAGCCATGACGGTCCTCTCTTTACTGTCAGCAGTAATTTTCTTCAAGTCCTCCGAACTCATAAGTTTGTTCTGGGGGGGGCTGTTCAGAGAGCCCATGGATATCGTAACGTTTACCCCAACGGAGTGGATGGCTGCCCGAATCTACTTCTCCATCGCCTCCGCCTTCTTCATCGCCTATCCTCACATCGTTTACGAACTCTACCTCTTTGCAAAGCCCGGCCTCTATGAACACGAAAGAAAATTCGTCAAAACCTTCATTCCCTTTTCCTACCTCCTTTTCCTCCTAGGTACCGCCTTAGCATATTTCATCGTCATTCCAAAGCTCTACAGCTTCGCAGTCCAGGAATATCTTGGAGCAGAGCCCATGCTTTCTGTCAAAAAAACCCTTGGAAATGCCGTCAGGATCTTTATCTCTTTTGGCCTAGTGTTTCAAATCCCAGTCGTAGCAGCCATTGCTTCTCGACTAGGAATGATTGATCCGAACTGGCTCAAAGGCAAAAGGCTTCTCGTTTACGCTGGTGTCTTCATTCTAGCAACAAACCTCACCATGGATATAACCGGCCTGTCTCAACTTATTGTGCTGATTCTGGTTGTGGCCATGTATGAGCTAAGTATTGTGATCTCATCGGTTACTTACCGAAAGAAAAATTAATAGAATAGGAGTTGGAAGTTGCAATGCAAATAGTCATCGCCGGAGCTGGCGAAGTTGGCTTTAATATTGCAAAGGATTTAGCTTATGCTCATGATGTTTACGTTATAGAGAACGATGAGAAAAAGATAAACGATATATCCAAACTCAACGTGGAAGTTATTGAGGGTAATGCCGCCAACATCGACATCTTAAGGCGAGCGAAAATTGATGAAGCCGATATTTTCCTAGGAGTTACGGGAGATGATGAGGTAAATCTGCTTGCAGGTCTGGCTGCAAAAAAGCTGGGGGCAAAAAAGACAATCATACGCGTTGGCAATCCCGAATATGTCGATAAGCCGATCGTTATGGATCACCCCATCGGGTACGACCTCCTCATATGCCCTCAACTGGCTTTAGCAAGTGAAATTGTCAATCTGATAACAATTCCCGGAGCGGTGGATTTTGTCACATTCAGCGGCGGTAAAATTGATATGGTGGAAATCTCCATCACTTCCCGCTCAGGAGTTGCAGGAAAAAGAATCTCAGAGCTCCATCTGCCTGGAAATGTGATAATAACGGCAATATACCGAAACGGGGAGCTGATAGTCCCCAAAGGTGAGACAGTTCTCAAAGAAGGAGACAGGCTTGCAATTGTTGGAACAATGGAAGACCTTTCTAGGATCAGGGGGATTTTTGGTGAGCAGGTTGCAAGGAATGTGGTGATATTCGGTGGTGGAACCGTCGGCGGCTACATCGCAAGACTTCTGGACAGAAGCAACATACATATCAAGCTGATAGACTCCTGTCCTTCAGTCTGCGAGACCCTTTGTTCTGTCCTGAGGAGGACGAAGGTGATTATTGGCGATGCAACAGACCTAGATTTACTGGTGGAAGAGGAGATCGGGAAGAGCGACGTGGTAATAGCAACCACAGACAGCGATGAGAAGAACCTCCTAGTCTCCCTCCTTGCAAAAAGTCTCGGAGCCAGAAAAGCCATTGTCAAGGTTGACAGAGGGATGTATGTCAAGCTCTTTGAAAAAGTGGGGGTTGACGTTGCCTTATCACCTCGAAGAATCACGTATAATGAAGTTATGAAGCACCTCCACCTCATGAATGTTCACACGATAGCAGAGATAGGGAAGGGAGAGGCGGCAGTTCTGGAGATCGAGGTGAGAGAAAAACTCTCCGGAAAAATGATCAGAGAGCTAAAAATGCCTAAAGGGGCAATAATAGGAGCAATATTGAGGGGAGATGACTGCCTAATACCCAAAGGAGATACGAAGATCCAAGCAGGAGATAAACTGCTAGTCATCACAACTTGGGGTGAGATAGATAGCGTTGAAAAAGCCCTGAAGGACTGATAGAAGGACTGGTAGCATGAACGTACCTCTGGTCTTGAACCTTCTTGGCAGAATATGCATCTACTTTTCTCTGATATTTTCCGTTCCAATAGCAACTGCCGCCTATTATGGTGAAAATTTACTCCCTTTCCTGATTGCTGCTGCAACAAGCTTTACTGTAGGATTAATTTTGAGCATAATGAAACCTGAGAGCGAAGTTGTGAAATACAGGGAAGGTTATGCTATAGTAGGCCTTGGCTGGCTGATCGTGTCCATAATTGGAGCATTACCTTACATGTACATTGGCGTAAGTCCTCTTGACGCCTTTTTTGAAGCCATGTCGGGTTTCACAACCACTGGAGCTACAATTTTTGATACAGTTGAAGATTTACCGAGATCAATTCTATTGTGGAGAAGCTTAACCCAGTGGCTGGGAGGAATGGGTATAGTCGTCCTCTTCGTGGCTATATTCCCTGCTATAGCCAAAATGGGTGAACCCCTGCTCCATGCAGAAGTACCCGGCATCAGGCTCAGCAAGCTCAAGCCGAAGCTAAAAGATACTGCGATACTCCTCTATACTGCCTATTTCGTTTTTACGGTTCTTGAAATATCCCTTCTATACATCCTTGGCCTCGATTTTTATGACGCCATCAACCATGCTTTCACAACCCTCTCAACAGGCGGTTTCTCAACCCACACCCAAAGCATATCCTATTACAACAATCCCGCCGTGGAAAGTGTAATAACACTCTTCATGTTCATCGGAGGTGCCAACTTCGCCCTTCTCTACTTCCTGCTTCGCGGAAATTTCAGAATAATCAGAGATGCAGAATTCAGGGTTTATGCTTTCATACTCTCCATGGCAGTCCTAGTTCTAGCTATCCTGAATCTCGATACCTATTCATCTATCATTGAGTCGATTCGCTACTCTGTCTTTCAGGCTGTTGCAATCATGACCACTACCGGCTATACCACATACGATTTCGATACCTGGAATGATTCGGCCAAGCTAGTTCTACTCATTCTCATGTTCGTTGGCGGGAGTAGCGGTTCAACTGCTGGTGGCATCAAGGCTGGAAGAATGTACCTACTCACAATTTACTCCATCATCCAGATACAAAAAGCAGCAGAGCCCAGGAGGGCGAGGGTTGTAAAATTCGGTGGAGAAGTTATTAAAAGCGAGCTACTGGATGAGGTGGCAGCTTTCTTCGTCCTTTACATCGTCATTTTTGTTATTTCGGTTTTCCTCGTCTCCATTTCCGGTCTAGATATGATAACCTCAATTTCAGCTGTAGCTGCCACCATAAACAACGTGGGTCCGGCTTTAGGGGCTGCAGGAGCTTCAGAGACCTATTCAGCCCTTCCATGGTTTGCCAAACTAATTCTCTCAATAGATATGTGGATGGGGAGGCTAGAGCTGTTTGCAGTCATAAGCCTTTTTATCCCCACTTTCTGGAGGGAGAAGTGGTAAACTAGCGGTGGCCGTATCTCTAATAACGCTGTCTATTTCCGTCTTATCTGTGTAAATTACCTTGATACCAAATTCTCCCAACCACTTAAACATTCCAGCGCCCATATTGCGACATGTGATTTCTTCAACTCCTTCATTTTTCAGAGTTCTCGCCAGTCTATGTCCTCTTTGTTCCAGAATAGTCAGTTTTCTCCAAGTGCTGCCAAGCTCAGCGATAAGAAGATACTTTGCCCTTCCAAAATGTCTGGAGATCGTAACACCATCATCAGTAGGGAAAGCCATCTTCACCACCTCTCCTCACCTCCACTTCACTACTGCTCAGCTTTCAGGGTTTGGTGAATACTCTCCAGTACAGCTCTTATTTCTCCAATTTCTTTTTCGATCCTCTCTAAAATTCCAGCCTTCCAGCAATTCCTTTTCCACACTCTCTCCCGCACTCTCCCCGGCATCCTTTCCTGTGTCTCCTGCAACCTCCTACCATACCCGTATCTGCAACTCATTCCTACCACCTTTTTGTGATATATCACATATTGGCGAAACACATATATAAATTTTGTGACATAGCACAAAAAATGAGGTGGAGGTGGAAGCGAGGAAAAAGAAGAGGGAGACCTTCTGCTGACATCCTTATTCATACCCTGCCAGCTATTAGAAGATTCGTCCCAGAGCCTATGCTTAGTGAAGAGTCAGTCGTACTAAATTTTCCCGAACTGGAGGCTGTAAGATTTGTTGATTTAGAGAATCTGAGCTACGAAGATGCTGCAGAAAAAATGGGGACATCAAGAGGGACAGTATGGAGGCTCGTCAAGTCTGCAAGAGCCAAAATCATTAGGGCTATAATGGAAGGAAGACCTCTTGAAATATCTCAGGAGGGAGAGATAGAAAGGGTGGAGGAGTCAAAAGTGGACAAAATCTGAACAATAATCTGAAATCCAGTAATCTGAGATCAGCTTATCACAATTTTTTCAACCCCATCAACCTTCAGAAATTCATCCACCAGTTTCCCAGGGATTTTTTCCTCAGTAACTACAGTAAGCTTGCTCTCAACGCTCAGCTCCGGGTCTTCAGCCAAAATGTATCTGATAGATATACCCTCCTGGGCGAGAATGGATGTTATGCCAGCCACAATACCAACCTTCGTGCTCTCAGCATACACCTCCAGTACACCAAAGCCTAAAATGCGGGCAATGTCTGCGATGTTTGCCACAGGTCTGAGGCTTGAGAAAACCTTTCTTAGCTCCTCATCGCTTTCTATGTTCTGAATGGCCATGACCACAACTTTCCTGTCGACACCTATTGCTTCTGCAATTTTAGTTGGCACAAGCTCAATTTCTCCGCAATAGGCCTTACCATTCTTGACAGAGATTCCAAGCCTTAGAAACTCCTTTGCCACAGCTATCTGAGAAGGATACCTCTCAAACTTATCCCTTATTTTTTTCCACATTTCCAACACCTTTAAACCTACCAGGCGATAAAACTCAGGCGATAAAGTCCTCCACACTCCTGAGTTTCCTTCCACAGTAGTGGCATCTCGCTACTATCGCCTCTCCTTCCTTTGACACGTGGAATTTGGACCTTATAGGCTCTCTTTCTGCATTTGATATACAGTTGGAGTTGGGGCATTTGATTATTCCCTCAACAAATCCTGGAAGAACGACCCTGAACTTCTTCCTTATCTCGTAATTCTCGATAAGATTTATGGTGGCTCCTGGAGCGATCAGGGCAATCCTGTTGAGTTCGTCCTCATTTATGAACTTGCCTTCAACCTTAACAATGTCCTTTTTCCCCATCTTCTTACTGGGCACATTCATGGCCATTGAAACCGGCTCTTTTGTTCCGCTGGAGATACCGAGTATCCTTAAAACCATAAGGGCCATTCCAGAGTTTATGTGGTCAATGACGGTACCATCCTTAATCTTGCTTATTGTGAGTTGCATCCTATCACCCCACTTTCACCTCACCCAAGGCTACTCCCATCACCTCACACAGAATGGCCATTCTGACAGGAACGCCATAGAACGCCTGCTTGAAATAAATTGCATGTCTAGTCAAGTCTACATCGCTGGAAATCTCATTGACTCTGGGTAGTGGATGCATTACAATAAGATCCTTTTTTGCTTTGCTAAGAATTTCTGAGTTGATGATGTAGCTGCCAGCGACCTTCCTATACTCTTCCTCATCTGGGAATCTTTCTTTCTGAATTCTCGTAACGTAGAGAACGTCTATCTCACTGATAACCTCATCCAGCGTTGCCTCACTGATATCCCCCTTTACATCTTCAAGAAAATCTTCAGGAAGTTTCAGGGCATCTGGGCTTATCAGGTAAATTCTGGTGTTAAAAAGGGTAAGAGCCTTTATGAGCGAGTGGACGGTTCTGGAGTACTTTAAATCACCCATCAGGGCTATTGTGGCACCTTCAAGACGGGATTCCTTTTTGATTGTGTAGAGGTCAAGCAATGTCTGAGTTGGATGCTGTCCGGCTCCATCTCCAGCATTGATGACTGGAACACTGCTCAGCTCTGCAGCAAACCTAGCGGAGCCTTCAAGGGGGTGCCTTATGACTATGGCGTCAGCGTATTCTGAAACAACCCTTATAGTATCTGCCAGTGTCTCCCCTTTGACGATGCTGCTGGCTTCCTGAGCAGTCATGTTGATTACATCGCCTCCCAGTCTCTTCATCGCTGATTCGAAGGACATTCTTGTCCTAGTCGATGGTTCAAAGAAGAGGTTTGCAAGTATTTTGCCTTCAAGGAGGTTTATTTTATCCCCTTTGGTACCTTTTGCATAAAACTCAAGTTCCTCAGCCTTTTGGAGGATATAGAGTATGTCGTCTTTGGTTAAATCTTCAATAGAAATAAGATGCTTGAATCTGGACATCATTTTAATTGTAGAGATGGGAAATATAAGCTTTTTAGTAAGGTGCTAAAAATCTGTACTCTGACCAAAAACCATACTCCAAACCCAATCTAAAAACTTCAGAAATTCCAGAATATTTAAAATACCACAACCCTTAAAAACTGAAGCGGGCGAGAAAAGGGCAGAGAAAACGAAGCTTGCGAAGCTTGGGGCCGTAGGGTAGCCTGGTTATCCTCCCGGCTTGGGGTGCCGGAGACCCGAGTTCAAATCTCGGCGGCCCCATGCCATATTCTTCTCATGAGGAACTAGGCGTAAAATAAGGATTAAAAAACTATTCTTTAGAGTATTAGAGAGAGGCATCACTCCTCCCATCCCTTCGACGCTATACACTGTAACAGGATTTTGCAATAGATCCAGACAAGAGAACAAGAGAGTAACAAGGATGACGACTCTAATTTTAAGTGTGCTACATGAGCAAATTCCAAGACACGATATCATTACAACTTCAGCAAAAAAAATATAAACTCATTCCGGCATGCCCAGAGCAGGCTCCGGTGGTGTAGCCCGGCCAATCATTCCGGCCTTTCGAGCCGGCGACCCGGGTTCAAATCCCGGCCGGAGCATAACTTCTTCTGTGTAGCTTCCCCAAAATGCACGGTAAGCGATGATGAAGTTCTCCAGCAGACGATTAACGACGACGTTTATGTCCAGGCCCTGTTTCTTCAGCTCTTCGTAAATATCTCTCTTTATTCTAATTCTCGCCAATACTACTCCGGTTTCGGATGGTTCAAACTGGTCGAAGTTGGCAAAATCTCTGCCACTCATGACCACACTTGCAGCTGCAATTCTATATAGCACATCCGGAATCTCATGGGTTTGCTTCATCATCTTCTCTCAACTCCTCCAGCTTCTTTCTCC
>MTMY01000052.1 GCA_002010215.1 Archaeoglobus sp. JdFR-37 | reverse complement strand
TACTCTCTTCTAAGCTTTTTTCTGACTGTATTGGAGATTCAAAGCTGCTAAAGCCTGGATGAGGCGGTGTGTTGACAGCGTGTGGTTTATTGAAATTAAACCACCTCGGCTGAATGTGCATGTGCGCCATAATGGTCTGAACATCGTGGAGCACTGCATGTTTAATTTCCTCTTTAACGACTTCTTCACTCCCCTCTCCACCTTCTCTGAAAAATCGGAGGATTTTAGCAGCTATTAACGAAGTCAGAGCAGAAATTATAAAAAGGAAGTCAAAGCCAGCTAAATGGATAGCAGGAATCTCTAAGAAGCCTATAGAGGACTCAATATCTATTTTCACTGCGAAATTTGCAGATAAAAAGGATGAAGCGATAAATCCACCGCTGATTGAGCCCATGGCTGCAAATATTGATGCGATTACGTTGTTTATTGCGTAGTAAGAAGCTGACGAACCTCTGGGAGCTATCTTCGCAATCATATTCATAAATGCTATGTTTGGAACAGCTGAATAGAAACCATCGAGGACATAAATTACAAGTAGCAGCAGAGGTGTAAGGGAGTGCCTTTCAGGCATCGTCGTAAACGTGAAGATAAAAACAGCCGTTGAAAACGAGATAAAGGACAAGATAGTTACCGGCTTATTTCCGAATTTGTCCATTATCCTGCCCGATATGCGAAGGAAGTAAGTTGAGCTCAGCTGGCTAACAGATGTTAAGGCTATGACGACCCATATTGGATACTTTAAAATAGTGATGATGTAAACTGAAAAGAAAGGCAAAGCCATTTCTGAAGCAAATTTCCAGATGGAGAGTGCTGAAGTAAGTTTTAAAAAGTTTGAATCTTTGAGCGGTTCCTTGAGGTTTCTCTTCCCTTTCCATTCGATTTCCACGTCGTCGACCCCTCTTATGAAATGTAGGCTTACTATTCCAGCAGCGAAGGCAGTTATAAAAACGAGTGAGAATGCCAGTCTTCCAAGGAAGTTAAAGATGAATGTAAAGGTGAGAACGATGAACAGTGCTACAAACTTTCCGTAGGCAATTCTTTTCGAGTAAAATTCTCCTCTGATGTGTGCTGGAATTAAATCCCTCATCCAGGAACTCCACGATACAGTAGATGCCTCTTTGAAGAGGTTATAAATTGCAAAAAGGATTATGAAGAGCGAAATATCTGGGTATCCATTGATGAGTAGTGCAACTCCAATAAGCAGTAACGAAAATCGGGAAATAAAGTTAGTAAGAAGTGTGTTCTTTTTTCTACTGTATTTTTCAGCGAAAACGACAGAAGGAATTTGAATAAGCTGCGAGAGGAAGGGGATGGCGGCAACTAAGCCTATTGTAAATGAATCTGCATTTATGGAAGCGAGGTAGGAACTTATGATCGGCACGGTTATGAGGGAAAACATTATTTGAGAGGCTATCCCGTCCATCAAAAGGTTCCTGAGGCTCCTATCAAGATTTACTTTCTCCTTATCTTCCATACGTGGTCAGTCTCGCCGAGCAGCAGTCGAAACCCTTACACTATTTAAAGATGGTGCTAAGAGTGATAAATAACATCAGCTGAAAAATACAGTTAAAGCAGTCAAAATACATGCTAACGAACTCTACAAACTCTCGACGACTTGTTAGAACCGTATAAGAACGTCTGTTTTTCTCCTGAGCCTTTTCTCACATCCATTTCTTTACCTTTAAAACCTCAAAGGAAGAATGCGTTGAGAACTGAAATATTTTTCCAGCTTTACCCTATATGCCGCACAACACGAGCCGATAGATGGGGCTTAGGTTGTAACAATAAGCAAGAAGTGGCATACAATCAGATGGGGCTGTTCCAAGCCAGAATAAAAAACAGAATAAAAAATAATAAAGTTACTTTTTGGGAGGCCAGTTCTGTTCCAGCCAGCCCTTTATTCTTCCAGAATCCATAGGGCCTACGAGAACATTCCAGCCGGTTTCGTCCTCAATAGCACCCTGAAGCCTTGCAGCAAGCCCCGGAATTACCAGATATTTGTGGTTCACTTTGTCTGCAATGCCTGTTTCTTCTATCAAATCCTTGACCTTGGCTGCAGTGAACTGGCCACCTGCAACGCTCACTTCAACACCCAGACCTTCAGTGTTCAGAACCAGCAGCCAGCATTTGATGTTTGCACTGGTAAGGTCGCTTTCAACAGTATAGTATGTTAGAGCGAAGTTTGTGGTTATGAAGACCGGATCATCTGGAGACGGATTGTTTATTTCCCTCAGCCCTGCCTCTACCTGTACAGGAGTACGTGGGTCAGTGTATATGTTGTAGCGGAGCGTTACCGTTGGCATCAAAGTGTAGGGTTCGAGGCTGTGGAATATCATGACGTCACCATATTTTACAACGAACAGGCTGCCTATCACAGTTTCCCAGTATGCCTTGGTTACGTCATCGGCATCTATCGTCCACGCCACAAGAGGTGTAACCATTATTGGATACGCAATATCCTTGTCCTCTGCAAGAATTGCCGTTCTTCTAAGCTGAATTACTCTCTCATAAGTGCTCCTCAATCCTTCACCCAGCGGCTCGGTGACTGGATCGAGAACTATATCGTTGACGCCTGCGTTCTTGAAGGTCACAGCCATGCTCTTCAGGAGGTTCAGATCTTTGGCCCTCAGAGTTACAGGGACATTGAACTCCAGGGCAAGCTCTAGGAACTCCTTCCAGTTAGCCTCGGTTGCAGCATATATCAGAGGTCTGTAAGAAGCTACCTCCTCTAAGGCTGCCCTCATACATTCAGGATTGAGCGCTACAAGAATCATGGGCTTGCCATAGCCAGCCACCTTCTTTGCTACTTCTTTGAACTTTTCCGGATCGTTGGAAGTGCATCTTACTGCTATGCCGTCTAAAGTCAGATAGTCTCCAACATAGAACTTCTTCCATTCTACAACCTTGCCGCACCTCTCATCAAGCTCCCTTTCATCCATGGTGTCCCAGACATCGTAGAAGAATGCGGTGGGGTTGAAGAACGTCAGCTCATGCCTGTGAAGAACATCTTCTCCACCAATTTTGATGGCACTGTCACCAACACCGATGATGACCTCAGCAATCTCAGGAGAAGTTAGCTTTATCAGCTCTTCGAGTTTTTTCTTCAGCTTCGGATCTTTCTCAGACTCCTTTACAAGTGGAGGACAGTCTGTCGGTTTCACACCTCGGTCTATGATGTGTGCCGCAAAGCTCATGCAGGTGTCAAATCCGCACTCGCCACAGTTAGTCTGAGGAAGAAATTTGTAAACCTCAAGAGGGCTTTTTACCTTCATTCTTCACCCCTCCATTGTTATCCATGCACTGGGATCAACTGCCTCTCCTTCCACCTTTCCGCCGAGGGTGTACATGATTTCTTTCAGGACAGCGACTGCGCCGGGATGCATCATCATGAAGAGGTCAACGCCGGCCAGAGCGAGAGTAAGACCAGTAACAATCTCCCAGATTGGTCCTCTCAGCTCTCTCGGCCCCCAAGGTGAATCGCCTTCAATAGGTGATTCAGTCATCCAGGCCTCCCTTGCGCCCCATGCATTGGTTGTACCACTGGACATGGGGAACGCCAGATCGCTATCTCCTCTCAGACCACTTATCCTTATCCTCTCCATGTTGGTGTAAGCGTAATCAAGACCATAACCAAGAGCTGCTGTTGTAGGATCCATAACAAGGCTTTCAGGAGCTATACCGACTCTCTTGAGCAGATACCTGTTAAGAGTCTTTTGGTTGTTTATATCCATCTGAGTCCAGCTCAGGATGACGTGTCCGTATTTCTTGGCGGCATTACCGATGCGCTCCCAGTCCATGTCCAGAGTCGCGCTTGCCAGCATTATGCGCTCTCCCTCAGCAACCTCCGCAGCCTTTTCAAGAACCTCCGGATCTTTCTCCTTGTTACCACTTCCTCCCACGATAATCGGCACTTTAACAGCTTGCAAAATGTCTTCGAGAACTTTTACCGCTTCTCTAGCCGGAGTGTCTTCCAGCATCGGATCGGTGCTTATGAGATGGAGAGTAACCAGATCAGCATTGAAATCCTTTACAGCCTTCTTTGCCCACTCTGCTGGATCATCCAGAACGTCCTCATAGTGCTCTCTTACAGCCTTTGCGAGCATCGGGCGGCGATCGAAGATGTCAATAGCGATGACTGGCAGATGAGGCATATCGGCATCGAAGAAATAAAACGGCAGACTCTTCTCTCCACCTATTGTCACTGTAACCTCTCTGGTGCCGCCATCAGCTCTCGTGGCTCCGAGGGTAACTTCTTGAATAACTCCAGTGTACTCAGATTTGTAAGGCTCGAACCTCGCCTCAACAAGCTTCTCTGGTATCTCAAACCTAGGTACCTCAACGGTTGGAACCTCTGGTGTAATTGGTGCAACCGGCTGCGGAGCGGCGAACGGCGTTGGAATTCCAAGAGCAGTCGACAATCTCTGCAGGTAGCTCAAAGCCATGTTTGTGTGATACAGAAAGTTGCCAAACTCCTGAATGAGGTTAACGTATTGGGATAGGGCAACCAGAGCATTGATGGTGTTTGCATCTATTCCTGCCCCTGGTTCGATTTCTATTTCAAGGTCCCCTTCAATTCTGACTCCTTCGAGTTCTTCAACATTATATTTCTTGAGTAAGTTAAAAAACTCCTCAAGGGTGAGCTTATCTGTCATTTATACACCTCCTCTCCCTTCCTACTCTTTTCCTACTCTTTAACTTCCTAAACGGCTGCCTCGACTAGATTGATTAATACATCCACAATATTCTTCACCTTTCGAGTATATTCTGAATCTTCCGGCAGATTAATCACTGGTTCTCCTCTGAGATCGAGTTCAGCTATTTTTTCATCGTAAGGTAGCAATTCAAGAAGCTTGAGCCCTTCCTCATCAGCAAACCTCTTTATGACTTCTTCAGCCTCACTGTTGGTTATCCTGTTACCAATTAGAAATATGTCCTTAAACTTCAGATTAAGCTCTTTGCTCAGCTCTTTTATTCTTTTTGCAGTTGCCAACCCCTTCTGAGACATGTCTGTGACGACTATGATGTAATCTGCCCCACTTATGGTTCCTCTACTGAAGTGTTCTAGACCAGCCTCGCTGTCTATTACTACCACATCATAGTGTCTCATCAGCTTTCTGAGAACCCCTTTAAGCAGGTTGTTAGTGTAACAGTAGCACCCCTCACCTTCCGGTCTGCCCATCACTAGTAAATCAAAATTGTCGCACTCACAAATAGCTTCGCCATAAATTTTACCCTCAAGCCATTGTTCCTTATCTGTAGTACCCATCTCATCTCTGCTTACCTGAAAAACCTCTCTGATTTCCCCAAGTGTCTTCGTCACCTCGTCTGCAACGCCCAAAGCATCTGGCAGATTGCTGTCAGGGTCAGCATCAACTGCAAGAAGGTTAAGACCTCTCTTCGAAATAAAATGAATGAGAAGGGCTGAAATTACTGTTTTTCCAGTCCCCCCTTTGCCTGTCACTGCTACAACGACCATCAGTATCTACTCCCCAGATTACTCCTCAATTATAAGCTCGCTGACGTGTATTGTTGCCCCTTTAAGAGTAATTTTCAGCTGCTTAACCTCCTGCTGTTTCTCCTTCTCCATTTTCTCCGTTTTTTCCATTATTTCCCACCCTTTTTTTCCTTCTCGCTCTTCACGATAACTTTGTCAATGATTATCTTTGCATCCTTGATTATCAGCTTGATGCCAGCAGGCTGTCCTGCAGGAAGCTGGAACTGGGGCATCGGAAGCTGGAACTGGAATGGCTGAGCAGGCATTGGCTGCATGGGCTGCATTGCGGGCTGTACAGGCTGTACAGGCTGAACCGCCTGAGGCTGTGCAGCAGGAGCTTCTACAGCTTCCTCAACGACCTCCTCAACTTCCTCCTCTTCCTTCCACCCCTCTGTAATCTTCTTGCCGTCGACGGGCCTTACAACTCCTGTAACGACGGGGTGCTCAACCTTCTTCAGGAACTCCCTGAGCTCGTCAAGGGTCTTGGCATCCTCTTCTGTTGCTATCTTGTCCCTCACGTCATCAGGTATGTACTTGGCAATCCTCTCCTTCAGCTCCTTCGGCATCCAGACAGTCCTGTACCAGCCACCATCAGCCTGTATGAACTTCTTGCTCCTAAAGTAGCTTATACCGACGCCCAGGAATCCTATAATCTGTTTTCCACCACCCGTCTGGCCTGCCATTGTTGAGAAAGTAAGGCCGTTCGGAGCGGGCTCAGCATAGCCGCGGTGCACCCAGCCAATGCCGTCAACCTCTGGCATGTAGAAGCCTATCACTTCGAAGCATCCGCAGCTGGTGTGCGGGTACTCGAAGAAGCTGTGGAGCTTTATTCTGTCGTACTCTCCACCGCTCTCCTCCTTGGCAAACTCATTAACTCCGCTGTACTCTCCACCTATCGGGTCGATGAGGTCGCCCCTCGGAATTGCTTTATTTGGCCCCTCTGGATCGACTCTTGCCGCTGCCCTGCCATCGAACCAGGTTATAGCCCCACAGAGAGATGGCCTGTCTGGACTTATGACGCAAACGTTGGTTGGGGCGAAGCTCTGGCAGAGGGTGCAGGAGTAGAACTCCTCAACGTCTTCATCGTGCAGAGCTTCGACACGGGCATCTCTCTCCTCGTAGATCGGCATCGCAACTTCTTTCAGCAGCTTATCAACAAGTTCAGCGTCTGTTATGTAGACTGCCTCGATCTTCTCAATGAAGGGCATCTCGTTCTTGAAGAGCATCATCGTCGCCTTTGCAATTTGAGTAAGGCTGTTGAGGCCTTTCTTAACGCTCCCCTTGCTGATTCTGATCCAGATGTCGTAGCGCTGGTTGAGGTGCATGTAGCCCTCCAGGTAGTTCTGGAAGTCGTGGTTGC
Source organism: Archaeoglobus sp. JdFR-37 (assembly GCA_002010215.1). GTDB lineage: Archaea > Halobacteriota > Archaeoglobi > Archaeoglobales > Archaeoglobaceae > JdFR-37. Next base: position 20,002 of record MTMY01000052.1, on the reverse strand, counting down.
GTCGCTCTATGACTGGCTCCAGGTCGTTGTCAACCTGCTCGCCGGCGACGTAGTAGATCATTGCATACGGGTACGCTTTGCCCTCCTCCATCTCATCGAGGTCGGGCCCTACAAGCGTAACCTTCATGTCCTCTACCTGCTCTTCCGGCAGCGCAATAACGAGCTCGAAGCCAGGCTGTGAAGTGCCTCCAAGCTCAACGTGCATGTCTCCTTTCCTTACCCTCTCACCCTCGTACATGGGTGAGATGTCGAACGGGAATTCTGCCTCTTCACCAACGCTCTCCTTCTTCTTTACTCCTTCCGGAATCTCGATCTTTTTCCTTTCGACCAAGCTCAACACCTCCTTTAAAGATTTAAGATCTATAACCCGTTTATAACCTCTTCAAGCATTCTGTAATGCATTTCCTTGTTAGCAGTCAGGTTTGTGAAGCTGAATCTGGCATGGGGATGATAGAACTCGTCAAGGCTTATGGTGGTAATCTTTGAGAAGTGCTTCAGTGCCGATAGCATTCTGGAGAGGTAGTATGGCAGGAAGCCGAGGTACAGCACTACATCGTAGGCCCCTTTATCATCAAAGCCCTTCCAGTCGGGGTCCAGCATGTACTGAGTAATCTGATGCAGCGTGAAGACCGCTGACTGTGGCTTAACACCTTTCTCAATGAGAGGTTTGCTTGAACCGCCGGTTGCAATGATGGGTATCCCCTTCTCGTGGAACTTCACAGCATATTCCACAAGCTTCTCATCCTTCAGCAACTGTCCTCCAGTAATGAGAACTGGATGTTTTGCTTTCTTCACCAACCTCACAATGACCTCAGGCTTTACAGCCTGGGCCTCTCTGCTGACCTGAACATCTGCTACCTGATATCTTCTGGCTACAGGATATTTCTCCTCCTTTTTCACCCTTTCAGTGGCCATTACCATCACCTCAAAAAATAAGGGTTATTCACCCCCTATTTACCCTTAGTATACTTCTCATAAACCTCTTCAACCAGCGTCGGGTTGAAACCTGCATCATACGGCCTTATCGGCCCCTCAAGTATCTTCTTCTTGCTCCAATCAATCTTCCAGCCGTGTTCGCTTTCAAGTATGTGGAGTAACTCCTCTTTCATCTTCAGTGGCAGGTCTGCTTCACTCCTCACGTAAATTGGCCAGTCGTCAGGCAGCGTACCCATGTACTTCTGGCTCAGCTCCAGATAGTGGGTCAGCTTGATCTGTCTGCCCATGCTGGTGTCATTTGGCCTCAAGCAGAGGCGAGCAAGCTGAACAATGGCCTCTTCCTTGGTCTCCACCGCCAGAAGGAGGGCATCTGGGGCCGGTTCTATGTTCATTTTCTGTCTGGTCTTGATATCGTAAACCCACCATTTCTCCGGGTTCCAAGGCTTGCCAATGTAAGCACGGCGATACTTCATGCCGTGGGGTCCGACAACTACAGGAACTCCAAGCCTGTTGAAGCCCGTTGCGATACTAGCAGCCTTATGGCTGTATGGTCCCCAGCTGAAACCAACAGCACCAACTCTATTGAGGATGTAGTCAGCAATTTCAGCATAGTTGCCTCTCAGAGGCCTCATTGCGAAGATGTTGGCGATCTTTATACATGCTCCCGCAATGTGGCTGTTGGCAACGCAGCTTCCCATGTTGACTAAACCGCCTGCATCGAAGTTGCCCGGATACTTTTCATAGAGAGTCTGACCCTCCTCATCCTTTATCATGCCTAGATCCATTGCGTGGCAGCCAGATGTGACCACGATGTAGCGGCGCTTCAGGAATTCCTCCAAGATTATTCTCAGATCACCCATCTCGTCAGGGAAGTTTACACATCCAACCGCTGCGATGACACCTGGTATCTGACCGAAGACTATTGGCTGACCAACTTTCCTGATTTCGGTATCCTGCACAGGTCCTCTTCCAACCCTAGTCTTGCCAGTCTTTGCATAGAGGTTGTTCAGATTGCTGCGCATTATGACGTTGATAATGCGGATGTTCTTTGGGCACACCTGCTCACATTTCATGCACGCAATACACTGCTCCTCCAGCTTTGCGAGCTTGCTGACGTCGCCGGTCTTCTGGGCGTGAGCCATGCCCTGATCAATTCTGAGATTGTGCGGGCAAGTAAAGACACAGTTCATACACTGAGTACACTTGGCAATCTCGTTCTTGAACTCCTCCTCACTCTCGAAGAACAGCTCACCCTTCTTCTTTTTCTCAAATACTGCTCTTGCCACCCTAACAGCAACTTCACCTATCTTGACCGGATCAGTCAGGAAGACTCCTGCCAGCTTTCCAGTTGCAAGTGCATCAGCAATCTTGTCAACATCCCACTCATTCACATCAGGCAGACCTCTTACCGCCGCATCACTTGTTGCTATCAGCGGAATGCCCATTGCCTTACAAGCTTCGAGCAAATCTGCCCTGATACACTGCTCGTCACTCACAATGATGTCCGGCAATCCAGCTCTGATTACACGGAGCTGATAGCTTATTGGTCCGAATATCTTCGCCTTTGCATTGTATCTTGTCATGTCGTGAGATGTGCAGCAAAGGCCAGCGATCTCAAACTGGTCAATCAGACCATGCTCTTCAAGGTAATCTGCAATTGGTCTGGCATACATAACATTGTGACCCACAACAACGATGACAGGCTTGCTTCTGTCAACCACACCAAATCCCGTGTCAACCAGCGGCGTGTCTGGTTCGGCCTTTGGAAGATTGTAGGCAACGATCTGGGCGATATCAGCAACTTCCATGCCCACATGGTCACACATGCTTACGTGCATTGCCTTGCTCTCATAATCCACAAGGCTTTCTTCATTCCCGATGTGAGTGGCGTGTAGAACCTTGACAATTTCCCTCTCAGCCCACTCCAGTGCTACCCTTAGGTCTCCGAGGGTCTTTGGTTTGACACCTACAATTGTCCTGATATTCGGAGCCTCAACATTGACATCAGGGCCGAGATCGATGGGAGTATCCTCACCAAATTCTTCTATTAAGTGATCAAGGAGGTGTCTCGCATGAGCTGTGTGTGCCGCAGCCCCAATGCAGCATGCTATTGTGACAAGTCTTGCTTTAGCAGTTTTGAGATCAATACCACATGCGCCCCTCTTGTTGGCTGAAAGATCGCAAGGGCCCATGGTACAAAGATTACAGAAATCCTGTACGGGGGCATAAAATGGCTCATAGCGCTCAAGAAGCTTGTGATCCCATTTTCTCAGCTCCATTATCCCTGGCATCGGTGTAGGTCCAGCCTCTTCCCACTCCTCCTCTTCCTCAATAACTTTCCCGATTCTAATACTCACATTCCTAACATCATCCAGAACAAAAACTCCTTCTCTCAACTCAAAAGCCATCCACACACCTCCTCATTATTAATCCTATCCTTTTTCTTCCATTTGTATATACCCTTTTCTCTCTAATGATTTCTTCCTCAAATTTTTAAACCTCCCTTAATTTCAATAACCAAACTACCCTGATTTTATTAGTTCAATGATTTCGGAAGGTGTTGTTACATTTCCATCGGCAATCTCGATTGTAACTCTGAATCTCTTGAATGAATCAAAGTCGGTAAGATAGTTTGCATAAATGCTATTGGGCATCATAGCCCCTTCCGAAGGGGCAGTGTCGTTGTAAACTACCCTAAGATTGACACTTCTGCCACCTCTGGTAACTTTTACGATTTCTCCCTCTCTGAGGGCATTTTTCTTGCCAAACTCTTCGGTAATATAAAGTACGGCACTTTTCTTGACGAATTCTTCCGACAACTTCCCTCTATCTGCCGCTTCAACTTGGAAGCTATCTCTCGCCACAACCACCTCCGTTTCAATTTTTCTTATAAACTTGGCAAATTTCAACCCCATCAAACCGCCTCCAAGAGGCTTGAGATTATGGAAACATCATCCGGTTTCTTCTCAAGGAATGGTGCTAACTCGACCTTCACGCCATCAATTCGGATCATAGTGCCCCCTGTTTCTAAACCAGAAATTGCAGAAGGCAGTACAACATCTGCTATCTCAGCTGTCAGAGATTGGCGGGGATCAATGAGTATGGTTTTGATGTCCTTCAGCTTTTTTGCAATATCAAAGGGGAGAGAATTCACCGGATCGGTTCCCACGATGAGAGCAGCGTCTATTTCGCCATCCTCAAGGAGTTTAGGGAATGCGAATTTTTCTCCAGCCTCTTCGTCTCTGAAACTGTAGCGATTCACATGCCCGGTTTTTTCAAACAGGAGTTGGTTGAAGCCGCGCATGTTGGGATGACAGCCCGCCGGTATGAAGTAAAGATTTGTGACTTCATTAACCCTCCTTACGAACTCCAGAAATTGCTGATAATCACCTTTCAAGCCATATTTCAACCCGAGACCTCCAATAATGACATTGAAATCAGCCTTCTGCATCTCTTTCACTATTCTAACTGCATCCTTAGCGAATTTTTCAGGAGCTTTACCATCAAGTACCTTCAGGATTGCATCGATGAGCTCCAAATCGTCTCCCACCTCTATGAAGCGGGCATTTTTCTTTGCAAGCTTGGCGGTGTGAGAACGCCTGACATCAACAACAACCAGAAAGCGATCCTCTTCGTAACCCCTCTGCCTCTTTCCACCTCTGGGATAGTATGTGAAGCGGGACATGTGTCGAGATAGGCTGTGGTAAACGTCGGTTCCCCAGTAAAAGACCACGTATGCGTTGTTTCTAACTTCGTCTAGGGTTGTGGTTGGCAGTTCTTCCTTAAGGATGAGTTCGACGAAGTCTCCCAAGCAGAATGAAGAGTTATCATCAATGTAGGCCTCTTTTGTCTTAGCTAATTCAATGGCCTTCTGCTGTGCCTCAACCGTTGTGGTGTCCAGCCCGTACACTGCAAGCTTTTCAGAGTTGCCTATTATGTCTCCAGCTGCATCCATTGCCTTTTCAAAGTCCACCACTTCCCCATTTATCATGGGCTTAGCCCTTCCCTCATTGACAAACCTGAATATTCCGGCTCCCCTCCTGCACGCATTTCTGACCCCCCCATCCACAACAATGTCATCACACAGGCAGGAGCAGCCGGTGCAGATCATACTAACCCTCCAAGAACCTTATGGCATCGCTGGGGCAATTTTCCCTGCAAGCAACGCAAAGAATCCTGTTTTTTCCATATCGCCTGCATTTCGTCATATTTATTACCTTCAAAACTCCGTCCTCAAGTCTGAATATTGGATCCTCAATTTTCGGGCCTGAACCGGCAGCAGAGCCGTAGGGATCTTCTGCAGCATGAACCGGACAAACAACTATGCAGTTTGCACAACCAACGCACAGATCCTCTGTAACAATAAGACCGGTTTCTGTAGCTTCTTTAAGGGGTTCTAGCAGTTTCAAAAGCTCATCTCGTTGTCTGGAGTATCTATCATCCTCAAAAAGGGGTGTACACTCCTCAATATTCTTTTCACGATTAATGACCTTGAAAGCGAAACTCATGCAAGTGGGCTCCCCACATTTCCTGCAGTTGGTCTTTGGGAGGAGCTTGTAAACTTCCATGGGGGTAATAGGCATAGCCTTGTCTCGGAGGGTGTAATAATTTAAATTTTCGGTTTTTTTCGTTACAGTCTCAATTCTCTATTCGTATTATTGAAAATAATTTTAGTGTTACTAAGTTTTACTTAATAACATTTCATTAACACTAACCTCATCGACATTTGACATACACCATTTTTATATACCGATTTATCAACTATTCATCATGGAGCTAGAAATAAGTGGAAGAATTTTTTCAGCTGAGATCAGATGGGCTTCAAATCTCAAACCTGTTCTCGCTTTTCCTGAAGCCTTAGATAATGATTTTCCTGCATATTATATGTTTAGGAATGTATTTTATAGCACTTCTGATAAAAAAGTGATGGACGAGCTAGGGCTTAGGTATGATTATACTATAATCCCTCCTGCAAAAGTTGGAACAGAGTTCATTAAAACCTTCGGCCATTACCATCCCAAGGCCAATGGAATCAGCTATCCTGAAATCTACGAGGTGCTGAAAGGGGAGGCACTTTTCGTACTCCAGAAGCCCAGAAAAGATGGAATAGAGGATGTGATTGTTGTGAGGGCTAGAGAGGGAGAAAAGGTCATCGTCCCCCCAGACTACGGTCATGTGACAATAAACCCGACGAATAAGGAGCTGAGAACGGCAAACTGGGTTTACAATAGATTTTCTTCTATCTATGGTCCCTACCGGAACAGCAGAGGGGCATGCTACTATTATACTGAAGATGGCTGGATTGAAAATCCAAACTACAAAGGTGTACCTGAAATCAGATTTGCAAAGCCCAAGAAAGTTCTGGACCTATCAAAAAGCGAAGAGATGTACAGATTGATTAAAGACCCAGAAAGACTAATGTTTCTGATTAAGCCAGAAAAATACATGGACGTGTTTGATGCCTTCAGTTTTGAATGAGGTCTCTGACATTGGCAACAGGGGGCATCTCCCGCTTGTGTCTGCTCTCTTCCACCATTTTCAGCACTTTTCTGACTTTCTCTAGCTCCACGCCAGTGGATGAGGAAATCTGAGTTGCATCCATACCTTTATCCAGAGCTTTGAGAACTGCATCAAGTTCCGAGTAGCTTATTCCCATCTCATCCTCATCGGTCTGTCCGGTCCACAGTCTGGCTGAGGGCTTCTTGGTCACTATCTCTTCTGGAACTCCAAGATACCTTGCCAGCTCCAGCACCTCTGTTTTGTATAGATCGCCTATCGGAAGAAAATCAACACCTCCATCGCCGTATTTGGTGAAGTATCCCACCATGAGCTCACTTCTGTTGCCTGTCCCCGCCACAAGTCTGTTAGTTTTGTTTGCGTGATAGTAGTTCAGTATCATTCTGACTCTTGGTTTTATGTTCGCTGCCGCAATCGATTCTGAATCTCCAAGGATGGAGAAGAATGGCTCCAAGAATGTGTTTATCTCAATTAATTTGTAATCAATTCCCTTGATCTTACAGACCTCAATAGCATCCTCCACATCTTTTTCCGGTGTTACACCTTTCTCGGGCATGATCAATGCCAGAACTCTATCACTGCCTAAGGCATCAGCACAGAGGAAAGCTACAGTGGCGCTATCTACTCCACCACTTACACCAACAATAACTCCATCTACTCCAGAACTCTCAACAAAATCTGCTATGAAATCTTTTATGCGCTCTGCCACCTTGTTCATACCCTCTTTCATATCTCAACACCCAGCAGCCATATTAGTAAAGCTTTCTGAGCATGAAGCCTGTTCTCCGCCTGATCAAAAACGGCAGATTGCTTCCCATCCATGACCTCATCAGTTATCTCTTCACCTCTATGGGCGGGCAGACAGTGCAGGACGATTGCATCTTCATCTGCATTAGATATAAGCTCAGAATTAACCTGATATGGCTTGAACACTCTTAATCTTTCTTTTTTTTCACTCTCCTGTCCCATGGAGGCCCAAACATCTGTGTATATTACGTCAGCTCCTTTAACAGCCTCAACGGGGTCGTGCATTATCTTAATTTTTGTGTTCTCAGATAATGCCTTCTCAACAATTTGTTTATCGGGCTCATAGCCTTCCGGAGTTGCTACTCTCAACTCAAATCCGAGAATTGATGCAGCTAAAACCAGTGAATTGCATACGTTATTGCCATCACCAACCCATGCTACGACCGCATCCAGACCTTTCCTCTCCCTTATTGTTTGCAGGTCTGCAAGAGTCTGACATGGGTGCTCAAGATTGCTGAGGCCATTGATTACCGGTATCCCAGAATGGTTGGCGAATTCGACCACTGTCTCGTGTCTTCTTACCCTCATCATCACTGCATGAACGTATCGAGACATTACTCTAGCCGTATCCTTGATTGCTTCACCCCTCCCCAACTGCAAATCATTCCAATTCAGGTACAGAGCATGACCGCCAGCTTCACACATGGCAACCTCAAAGCTAACTCTGGTTCTGGTAGATGGAAGCTCAAAAATCATTGCAAGACTTCTATTCTTCAAATACTCCTTGAAAATCCCGTTTCTCCTTTCTTCCTTCAATCTGTCTGCTAGATCGAGCAGGTAAACGATCTCTTCTTTGCTAAGGTCTGAAATGGATACAAGATGTCTCATAACAACCTAAACAAAAAATCTGGATATTATTTATACTTAACGATTTAATGTCAGTAGGAGTCGTGGTATGCTCTCAGGATTTTAGACTCATACATATTTGGATCTAGGGTCATAGCAGAGGTACATAAAATTATTAGGTTAGAATATTCTCACAGAAAAAGGAAAGGCCATACTAAATAAACATTTGCTTTGGAGGTTGTTTAGAAGGCTTCTTTATCCTAGTTATCGCATCCAGCAAATCCTCAGTATCTATGCTCTCCCTTCCATCCGCTATGGCTTTGTGCAGAGCCGCTTTTATCACCTTTTCCACCAGATCTCTTCCTGACAGACCTTCGGTGCTCCTAGCAACCAGCTCAAGCTTTGCAGAGACTTTCAGCGGGAAGTCTTCCAGATTTCTCTTCAGGATTTCGAGCCTCTCATCGTAATCAGGCATGCTGAACTCTATTTCCTCCTCGAACCTGCTTCGTATTGATGCATCCAGCATATCTGCTCTATTTGTGGCGGCAATCGTGCATATCCCTTCGTTTCTCTCAATACCGTCCAGTTCTGTGAGCAGTGCATTGACTATCTCGCTGACATCACCACGAAGCTCCTGGTAGCTTCTGTCAAGCGCAATAGAGTCAAACTCATCCAGAAAAACTATACAGGGTGAGAGCTGTCTTGCTCTTTCAAAGAGCTCATGTATTCGCCTAGCTCCATCTCCCACATGCTCCCCTATCAGCTTAGTAGATTTAACAGATAAGAATGGCACGTTGGCCTCATGTGCGAGGGCTTTAGCAGTCATGGTCTTCCCAGTTCCAGGAGGGCCGTAAAAGAGGACATTTTTCGGTGCCCACTTGCCGAACCTCTTAGGATTCTTCAGAAATTCAAGTATGACTATCACCTTCCTTTTTGCCTCTTCCTGTCCTACAACGTCTTTCAGGGAAACATCCTTTATGATCTCAGTCTCGATGCTCTTGGAGGGGCTTTCTACAAGAATTATGGTTGAGTCAGTTATAACACCAGAATCCGGTTCAGCACTAACAACTTCAAAGGCGAAGTCGGGGAACATGCGAATATCAAACAGCAACCTGCCCTTTGAAACGTACTCTCCTTTCCACTGATCTTTTGCATACCTGTCAAAAACCCGAGGGTTATCTATCATTGGATATTCGTGATAGCTCGCCCTGAGTGGATAACCCAAAGGTCTGAGTATCAGGTACTTTACCTCTCCCGGCAGTGTGTGTTTCGCTTCCCTTACTTCTCTTCTCATCTCAGATGGTAAGGTATTTCAACTTATTAATATTCTTTGCCATCATGCGATTGTTTGTAGCTGTTGATTTGAGTGAAAAAATCAGGGAAAATCTGAACGAAGTTCTTGCTGCAATCTCCAGATTCAAAGGTGTCAAACCGGTTGAAAAGCAGAACCTCCACATCACACTTCAGTTCATTGGAGAAGTAAATGAAAGGAAGGCTGAAGATATCAGAAAAGCCTTGTCAACCGTCAAATTCAACCCATTTACATTGAAATTCAAGGGAATAGGATTTTTCCCAAACCAGAGAAACCCCCGAGTTATCTGGGTTGGGACAAGTGAGGGTGAGCGAGAGATGAAGGCTCTAGCATCTCAAGTGGAGACCGCTCTGAAAAAGCTGGGCTTCAAAAAAGATAAGGAGTTTGTTGCCCATTCAACCGTTGGGAGAATTAAAAGAATGGGGGCGGATGACAGGAAAAGGCTTGTTTCAGAACTTTCCGAGTACTTAGATACTGAATTCGGTGAAATGGTGGTTTCTGATTTCAAGCTAAAGAAGAGCACGTTAACACCTAAAGGCCCAATCTATGAGGATCTAGAGGTTTTCAGACTTGAGTGATTGGGTATGAGTGACGAGTATGAACGACCTGAATGACTTGAGTGAGATGGACAGAAGAATAGATGAAGTGGTCAAAAGGATAGCTGAAAGAGTAAGCCCCTCAGAGGATGAAGTGAGGAGAGCAAAAGAAGTTGAAATAGAACTCAGAAAGAGACTGGATAACCTGCTCAAAAAATACTCCGGGCTGAGATATGAGTTTCTTGGAAGTTATGCCAGAAACACATGGCTTCCGAGAAATCTGGAGATTGATGTTTTTATACTCTTCCCTGAAAACTGGAGCACGGAAGAGCTTGAAAGAGTAGGTCTGGAAATCGGGAAAGCAGTAATGGATGAGTACGAGCTCAGATACGCTGCCCACCCCTATGTTCACGGGAAAGTCATGGATGTTGAGGTTGACGTTGTACCTTGCTTTGCTCTCAGCAGGATTGATAGGATAAAATCCGCCGTTGATCGAACGCCATTCCACCACGCCTGGTTGAAGGACAGAATAAGTGGTAAAGAGGAAGATATCAGAATTCTCAAGGCATTTCTGAAGGCTAATGGGATATACGGGGCAGAATACAGCGTTAGAGGTTTCTCAGGCTATCTCTGCGAACTCCTTATCGTTTTTTATGGTACCTTCAGAAACCTTGTAAAGGCAGCAAGAAGTTGGACACGGGACACTGTTATAGACATTGCCAGTGGAAAGGTTTACAGAGAGAGGAGGGGGTTCTTTGTTGTTGATCCAGTTGACGTAAAGAGAAACGTTGCTGCAAACCTGAGTATTGACAATCTTGCAAAGTTCGTCCAGCTTTGCAGAGAGTTCGTATCAAATCCGTCTGAGGAGTTTTTTGAGACTAGAGATGTGAGACCTGACCCAACCTTCATTCAGAGGGAGCTTGATGAGCGATATATCTTCGCCATAGAATTCGAGAGACCTGACATTGTAGAGGATAATCTCTATCCTCAGCTTGAGAGGGCTGTTAATAGAATAAACGATTTTCTGGAGAGGAGTGGATTTTCCCCCATAAGGAATGGTTTCACAGTTATTGAGGAAAATGAAAAATGCTACCTGTTTTTTGAAACTGAAGTCTTCCAGCTTTCACAGGTGGAAAAGAGAATGGGGCCTCCTTTCGAGGATGAAAAACATGTAAAGAAGTTTTTATCCAAGGATAGAGGGTACAAACCCTTCATAGAGGGCGGGAGATGGTGGTGTTACGAAAGAAGGAAGCTGAGAAGGGTTGATGAAGCAGTGGCAGATTATGTAACTAGGGAATGGAAGGGGCTTGGAAAAAATGTTGGTGAGTCTCTTAATCGGGGTTTCGGAATTTTAAAGGGTAAAGAGCTTTTAGATAAGGTTTTAAAGGTAGATAAGCTCCTCAAATACCTCCACCTGTTTATGGGGGGATTTTAATGAGGGTTGTAGTACTGGGTAGCGGTGTCGCCGTACATACAGGCAGAGCAGAGAGCTGCATTTATGTTGAAGATGGTACCCATGACGTCAGGCTGCTAGTTGATGTTGGAAGTGGAGCTTTCATGAGAATGGAGGAGACTGGAATTCATGTGAATGATATTGACGCCATACTACTGACCCACAACCATCTGGATCACAATGCTGATGTCCTTACCATTCTAAAAGCGAGGTGGCTGGAAGGTGGAGGTGAACTCAAGATATACGGTCCTCTGGGGACTTTGAATTTCTTCGAGTCCCTTCTTGAAGCCTTTCCTTATCTAAGAAACAAACTGAAATTTAAGATATTTGAAATCGGAGAATCTGGAGAATCCGAAGAATTCAAAATAGGTAGTATCGAAATAAAAAGCATTCCGACGATCCACTCCATCGAGAGTAGAGCATACCTGATTGATGGTAAGCTCCTGATAAGCGGCGATACAAGATGCTTTAAAGAGCTCATGGAAGTTGACTGCGATACAATAATCCATGAGATGTCTCTCTCGTTTGGGTACGAGGCTATAGACCATACTACACCGGAAAATATGGCGGAATTTATTGGTAGCGCGAGGGCAGAGCGAATATACCTGACCCACATGTATCCATTCGCATTGAAGGAAGCTGATAAGATCACAGAGCTCCTCTCTGAAAAATTCAGAGGAGAGATTGAGATTTGCCAAGATATGATGGAAATTCCTTTATGACTTGTATTCGGGGGTTTCAAATTGATTTATGATTAAGATCCATGGCTGAGACCCCGTAAAGACCTACGACACTATCAACAGAAAAACCTTTTATTTCAGCATCCCATGCCCTCAGGCATGGGTAAAACAACAAGAAGCGAGGAGTTGGCAAGTAAGTCTGCAGGTAAAACCCTTGCTGAAAAAATTTTCTCAGAAAAAAGTGGAATGGATGCCCATGCAGGAGACATTGTTATCGCAAAAATTGACGCTATAGCACTTCAAGATGGGACGGCTCCTCTTGCAATAAGGCAGATTAAGGAGCTTGGAGTTACCAAGGAGAAGATAAAGGCTGCAGATGTTACCCATTTCTTCGTGGATCACGCCGCTCCATCTCCCCGCAGAGAGCTCAGCAACGACCAGAAGTTGATAAATGACTTTGCCGAAGAAATTGGAGCAAATTTCAATCCTCCCGGAGAGGGCATAATTCACCAGTTGATGGTTGAGAGACACGTCAACCCAGGAGACCTCGTGATAGGGGCTGACAGCCACACCTGCACCTACGGAGCTCTGGGAGCTTTTGCAACTGGGATGGGGTCAACTGACGTGGCCATAGGCATAGTTCTGGGTAAGAACTGGTTCAGGGTACCTGAAACCTTCAGGATTGAGGTGAGTGGGGAATTTCAGAAGGGCGTGTTTTCGAAAGATCTGATGCTGACCATTATCGGTGAGCTAGGTGTTGATGGGGCAACCTACAAAGCCCTTGAATTCCATGGCGACACAATCGACAGCATGGACATGGATTCCCGCTTAACCATGGCAAATATGGCCATAGAGTGTGGGGCAAAGGCTGGTCTATTCAAGAGCGATGAAGTAACGAAGCGATATCTTGCAGAGAGGGGCAGAGCAGATAGATTCAGACCTCTCGCTCCAGATAAGGATGCAGAGTATGAGAAAGAACTGCATTTTGACGCTTCAGACCTCGAACCAGTAGTGGCAAAGCCCCATAACGTGGATAACGTTGTTCCAGTCACAGAAGTTGAGGGTCTGAAGGTTGATCAGATTTTCATTGGTACCTGCACCAACGGCAGGCTGAGCGATATAGAAATTGCAGCAAAGATTCTGAAGGGCAGGAAGGTTAAAACCCGTCTGCTGGTTGGGCCGGGGAGCAGGGAGATTTACGTGAAGGCAATGGAGGCGGGATACCTGAAAATCATTGTTGAAGCTGGTGGCGTGGTTCTGCCGCCGGGCTGCGGACCCTGCGTCGGCATCCACATGGGCATTCTGGCAGATGGCGAGGTCTGCCTTTCCACACAGAACAGGAACTTCAGGGGGAGGATGGGGAATCCCGAGGCTTACATATATCTGGCATCCCCGGCAACGGCAGCAGCTTCAGCAGTGGCGGGAGAAATAACAGACCCCAAGAAGTACTTATAGCCCGCAGTTCAAGTTCACCATCCAAACTTCTTTTTAAAATTGACATAATAGGGATGATTCCACCAGTCAAACTCAGAGATTGGTGTAAAAACTATGGCGTCGCCTTGTAACTCCCCTCTTGTGGGCTCGTAGATGGAATCCCAGAGCTCATCATATTCTCCGTAATAATAATTCGCCTGCTCCATGATTATGGGCTTCTGAAAATCCAACGCATCTGAATTTGATCGATAAATATAAGAGTACTTAAGATATTTAAGAGACGGGTCAACAATAATGCCAGGAGGATTATACCTGTTTTCTGCCAGCAATGTCGCTTCAATTGCAACTCTATCTTTGTTGTCTAGCTCAACAACAACCCACGTGTGGCCTCCAGGATACTTGGAGCCTGGTGGAGCCCATTCCGCTTTCGCTATATAGGTCTTAAAGCCGTAGCCTTCAAGGATCCATTCCAGAATTGCCGAGGATTCAGAGCAGTCAAAACCCACTTCATATTTGGGAAGCTTCAAAGTCATCAGAATTTTGTAAAGACTGTCGATATCATGTACCAGCGGGGCTTTTGAGCCGAACTCTTCCTTAGCCCTTTCGTAATACCTGTCAGGTGGGGTATTAAACATTGACATCTGTATCAATTTCCTCAATATTCCAGCTATCTCAACCTCTCCCGAAGTTTCGAATTCCTCCAATCTGGATCCAGCATGATATCCTATCCAATACACCAGAATGGAGAGAAGAAAGAAGATTATGACGTATTTAATCATCTCTCTGTCAAACATCCCAGCTCTCCCAAGAGATTGTTCCAGATGTTAAAATATTTTTGTGATGTTACAGTTTTATAATTTTAATATATTCTTATAAATTCTGCTCTGGGAAAATAATCTAAAGACTAATCTCTGCCTTCAGCAGAAGTTCTGGCATGTACCCTTATTATATCTGTCTTCGTAATCAATCCAAGCAGTTCTTTAGTGTCATCCCTCGCCACCACCGGTAAACGTCCGATGTCGTGAACCACCAGCTTTTGAAGACAGAACTCAAGGCTCTCATCAGGATAAGCTACTATGAGTTCGGTTGTCATAATCTCATCGACTGTCGTTTCATCTCTTTTCTCCGGTGGAACTCTTTCAACATCCTCGAAGGTGATTATTCCTACTAAGTTTTCATCCTCATCCAAGACTGGAAAACCAATGTGTCCAGTTTTTTCAATCAACAGAAATATTTCAGACACTTTTTGGAGCGGAGAGACCGTGACTAGCTTGGCTCTAGGAACCATAGCTTCCTTTGCTGGAATTTCCTCAAGTATACTGACGGTTAATTCTCTTCTATGAGCAGGAGAATGAAATCTGGTTTCAACCTGTGCTGGATAAATACTCTGTTTACCGGATAATGCATACGATATGATAGAAGCCACCATAAGCCCAGGAAGGATTTTATAAGAATGAGCTATCTCTACCATAAGGATGACAGCTGAAATGGGTGTTTTTGCCACCGCGGTTATGAAAGCGGCCATCCCCGTTAGAACGAAGGTTTCGTAATAAAATGGGGCTCCAGGATAGAGGGTTGAGAAGAATTCCGCAAAAAGTGCTCCGATTGATGCACCTATGACAAGAGATGGGGCGAAAAGCCCGCCACTGCCTCCAGAGCCTATTGTGAAGCTGGTAGCAATAATTTTCCCGATTAGCAAAATCAGGATGATATTGACGGTAAGCTCATTGAATATCATCTTCTGAATCCACTCATAACCTATGTCCACAGAATGAGGCGAAAAGTAGGCAACAATGCCCATAATAACTCCGCCTGTAGCGGGTTTCAGATATCCGGGCAGGTTTGCGATCATAAACAGTCTCCTCACACCATTGAGCAGATTTATAAAGAATATACCTAAAAAAGCAGCTGCAACACCCAGCATAGCGTAAAAAATTAGGAAGAGGGGTGATTCAAAGCCCATCTTCTCGGTTTCAAAAATGACTCCAAAGCCGTAGACATACCCAAAAATAAGAAATGCCGATATGGCTGCTATAAATGAAGGGATTATGACCTCCACCTCGTGATCCCTCTTATAAAGAACTTCTATGGCAAACACAGCTCCTCCGAGAGGTGCTTTGAATATACTACCCACACCAGCTGCCATACCACAAACAATGAGCATCCTTCGATCTTTCTCATTTAACCTCAGCTTCGATGATATGAATGATGCTATCGATGCAGAAATTTGGGCTAGGGGGCCTTCTCTGCCTGCACTTCCGCCGCTACCAATTATCAGCGAGGTTGCTAGCAGCTTAATTCCGGCCACTCTCAGACGTATATAACCCCTTTTTTGATGAAATGCCTCAATTGCCGCATTCTCACCTGCCCCCTCAGCTTCAGGGGCGAGAAAATACACTATGATGCCCGAAATTAATGCCCCTATAGGTGGCAGAAAGTAATAAGGGATTGCGCCAGAAAACGATCCTTCTCCAAAACTCGCAAGATTTTTGAGAAAAAGCTCTGTAAAGATATCTATGGAGGCGTGTAATGCAACTCCTGCTAATCCAGATATAGCTCCCACTACAACCGGAAAAAATAGAATTTTTCTCCATTCTAAATCCATCATCTCTGGCATTACAATATTTGATTTATTACTCCATGAAATATAACACTATAGGATTGCTTCGGGATTAGATTTTCACTTTTAAGCTTTCACTTCAGTTTGCAACCTTCGCTGATAAACCCATGCTGCCACTCCAAGCAAAGCTGTCAGTATTGCAAATCCAAACACATCTTCAAATGATGTTGAGAGCTGGAACTTCATGGTAAATCCATTGTTCTGGATTTCAATGTCAGTGGTACCTGAAAGAGGGAATTCAAAGTCCACAGGGAAGTTGGATTTTTCCAAAAGAATTGAACTCCCATATTTCATTGCCAGAATCAATACAAGGAAAAGCACAATTAGCCCTAGAACCTTGAATGAACCGAATCGCATAAGATGAGCAGACCACCATTTATCCGGCTGGAGAGATGCTAGGAGCATGAAAACGCCGGCAAGAATTATCAGAACTTTAAACGAAGTCATAATCCAGTAAACCAATGGAATGATTATTCCATTACCGAAAACCATTATCTCGGCTTCGAATGGTGAAAATGCTATGATAATTGCTTCTCCAATTCTGAACTGCCACCAGATGCCTGAGAATGGGAGAATCATTGTTGCTATGGCTGCAAGAATGCCAGGGAAGTTCAGCTTCATGGCTGGGACACCTCCAGTGTAACTCCATAGAACTCTACAACTACTCTGAAATTAGTAAATTCTACTTTTTCCGAAGGTATGATTGCCTTGCCAGAGAGTTTGATCTCTTTAACGCCATTTGGTGGGACTACAACTTCATTCTCAAGTTTCAACGTTGTACTCTCTTTACCGCTAACTGCCTCAAAGGTTACGTCTTTTATTGTAACCGGAAAGCTGAAAGGTGATGTGAACTCGGCCGTAACCTCAACCATATCGCCTGAAAGGCTGATATCTTTTACCTTAAATGCATCTTCTCTGATCTCCACAGCAATATTCTTCATTACTTCAGGTATGTTGCCGAATATAGCCGCCTCAACATCCCAGTTACTCTCAACTAGGGCCATGATTGTGCTTGAAACCAGAATAAGGACTGGCAGTGCTGAAAGGAGAATCTTCAACGCAGTTTCTCCCATATTCTTCACCTACCACTCAATTTTTTAGGTTTGTGGTTTTATACTGGTTTATACTTTTCTTCCATCCGAAATCCTTTTTTAACTGATGTAACATTCCAAGTTTACCCCAACTTAGCCCCGGTGGGGTAGCGGATATCCTCGGGGGCTGCGGACTCCCGGACCCGGGTTCAATTCCCGGCCGGGGCACTAATTCGGGGGTTGAACGCCCAGTAACGAAGTTCAACCCCTTATATACCAATTCTGAAAACAGTAAGAACGTGGTACAGAAAGTAGACATGAGTAAATGGCGCAGCATCGACTGGGAGGGTAGACTTAAGAGAGAGCTTGAGCTGCTTGAGAAGAGCCCAATATCCCAAAAGAACAAGGTGCTAATTCTGAAATAAAAGAACAGAAGGTTGGCACAAGGGGTTAGCCTACCCAGAGTTCAAAGGGAGTTCGGCAGCCTGCGAATACTTTGCGAGAAGTACGATGTAGAGCTTGAGAGACTTAAAGACGAGGACTACCTAGATGAAGTGCTCGCACAGCTTGAGCTGGCCGGGTACAAGCTCAACGCTTTGAATGAGTACAAAAAGGCGATAAGGTTCTTCCTGAGGGATATCCTAAAATGTCCAGAACTTGCTTCTAAAGTAAGAAGAAAAGAGCCAAGAGATAACGAGCTGACAAGAGACGACCTTCTCACCGTCGACGAAGTCCTCAAGCTCGTCAGCGTCGCCATGAACGATAGGGATCCAGCATTGATAATGTGTCACCTCGACCTAGCTTGTCGACCAGAGGAGGTACTAACGCTGACAGTGGGTGACTTCATCAGAGATTCCTGGGGCATCAGAGTTGAAATGAGGAGGAGCAAAACGAGACGTAGATCTCCTCACCTGAGCTTCTCGCTGCCTTACATCTCGCGGTGGCTAAACGCTCATCCGCTGAAGGATGGACCCACTGCACCTATGTGGATCGATCTGAATAGGTTCCGCCAGGGAGTCGTTGTACCCATCGATAACGCTGCGTACAACCGCATTCTCGACAGACTGTTCAGGAGAGCGAAAATCAAGAAGAACAAACGCTTCTCTCCGTACAAGTTCAGGCACACAGGTATGACTATGTGGTCGGTATTGTTGACAGAGATGCAGCTATGCAAGAGAAGCGGCCACGTACCTGGGTCGAAATACCTCAAGAGGTACACCAAGCTCGTCGATGCTGATACGGACAGAAAGATTCTGAAAGAGCTTGGCCTGATAAGTGAGGCTGAAGCGGAGCCAAAAGTCAAAAAACTCTCGCCAGTCAAGTGCAACCTATGCGGAGAATTCAACGAGCCTTTTAGACAACGCTGCTGGAAGTGTAAGGCAGCTCTGGATCCGGCAAGGCTAGTGACGGAGTTCAGGGAAGAAGAAATTATCGATGTGGCGTTGGATGATGAAATCTGGAGAAAAATTGAAACAGGATAAGGCAAATGGTACTGGATGAGCTAAAGATGAATGATAAAATTAGAAATTGACCTACCTCATTTCTTTTAATTTTAGTACTGCTTCCCAGACTTCTTCCTCGGGAATCCCATACTCCTGTGATATGTCTTTAACAACCTTTTCAAGGATTTGTCTGATTTTCACCTTATCCTCACCTCCTTTATAATTCCTGCTTTCATAGAGTGGTTCAAGAGGATGAACAGGCTCGGAATTGAGAGGCCGAGATCTTTTGCAGCTTCTTTCCATGTTTTTCCGTTTATTTTTTGCAACGACCTCGGGACACTTCTCCGCCTGAAATAAACGTAGACATCGTTTCCATATTTTTTAGTTCCAATTTTTATGTGGTTGGTGTCATCTCTGGTTCGTCTCGAACTTATGTTGGTATTTTTCTCATCAACATCTGAACCTATACACATACGAGGGACCTAGTGGCCAAAACTCTTTAAAGAGTTTGGGGTGGATGTTAAAGAGCAAATGCTCGACGACCTCTTGGAGGAGTTCTGGAAAAAGAAGGCTGAAAAAACAGAGATTTTGGACGGTGTTATAGAGGTGTTGGGATTCCTCAAAGGGCGGGGCATTGTGCTTGTGATTCTAGCAGAAAATGATGGGAAGAGGGGAGTTAAGAAGTAGAGAATACTAAAAAGCGGCCTCGCAGAATATTTTGAAGAAATTATTATCGTTGGAGAAGACAACAAAGATAGATTTGAAGCCATCAAAGCTATTACGAAAAAATACCACGTAGAGCCACACCGGATTGTAGTTGTTGATGACAAACCCACGACAATAAACGAGCTTAAGAAGAAAGGAATTGGTGTGATAACTGTTAAGGTAGAGTTCCAGAAAGTCCTGAAGCAGAGCTAGAATGGTGAATGTAACCCTGATTTAAGGGTTAAAGGGGTAACAGAGCTCAGAGGTTTTCTTGAGATGTGGTAGTAAAGGCTGGTATTTATGTCGGTCAGCGAAAGTGAGGGGACTACAGACTGGGGCAAACGAGACAGAGGTCTGGCAGTTTCATTCTTCATCTTGGGGCTTTCGTGGCTGTATATTACCATTTTCGGCAACGACACATCAAGAATTTTGGGATTGATTATGACTTCACTCTGGTTTACAAATGCAATTGTTTATTACGGTAAGTATAAACGGCAAATTAAAGAAAAATAAGATTGCTTGGATCTGAACAAGAGAACGATTTAGAAAATAAGATCCCTAATAGAGTCTGGTTAAAACCTGCCTCGTGATTTCAAACCTTTTATTTCTATTTTCCTCCCACCAATCTAAGATCTCTTCTATTAGGGTCCTTCTCAAATCACATCTCAGCCAACCTCTGCAACACCCTCTTTTCTCTAAAACCCATCGTAACAACCATCCCAACTAAAAGGACATTCAGAGCT
>MTMY01000015.1 GCA_002010215.1 Archaeoglobus sp. JdFR-37 | reverse complement strand
TATTATGCGGCTGAGGTTGCGAATCAAGGCGACGCTACTGTGTTGGGAGCGATGTGCAAGCTCAAGGCTGCTGAAGTGGTTAAGAGGGCTGCAGATGTGGCTGTGGAGATACACGGGGGGTATGGGATCATAGCAGGGACTCCAGCGGACAGGGCTTACAGGGATGCCAAGATAATTGATATTGCTGAAGGTACTTCGGAGATCATGAAGTTGTTGATATCGAGGCAGATACTTGGGTAAGCTGAAAATTACCTGAGAATTATAGTGCTCAAACGGAGTAGCGTTGAAAAATTAAAGAGGTGAAAAGGTGATTAGGATCGGCATATACTTGCCTGTTTACGGAGGGTGGTTACCAAGTCGTGAATCGGGCAAAGCTATGGCTGATGGAGCCTATTTTTCTGGAGAGGAAGAAGAGCAGCCTACATACGCATACGTAAAGCGGGTAGCTCTTGAGGCTGAGAAGATTGGAGTAGATTCTCTTTGGATTCCAGATCACATGTTAAATCCAATAAAAGGCGAACGGGCTCCTTCGTTAGAAGCTTGGACTCTTGCCACAGCAATTGCCGAAGCAACCGAGAAAGTGATTATTGCTCACACTACTCTCTGTGAGGCGTTTCGCTACCCTGCAGTTCTGGCGAAGCAAGCAGCCACTCTGAACGAGATTAGTAACGGCAGATTCTGGCTCAGTATTGGAGCAGGCTGGTTCAAGCGGGAATACGAAGCTTATGGCCTACCATTTTACGAACATGATGAAAGGGTGGCCCGTGCAGGAGAGGCAATTAAGATTATCAAAAGGCTCTGGCAGGAAGATAGCGTGACGTTCAACGGAAAGTATTATTCGATAACCAATGGCGTTCTTGAACCGAAGCCGGAACCAAAGCCTCCGGTGTGGTATGCAGGGGTGTCAGAGGCGTCCCGCAACCTCGTGGCTGAGCTGGCAGACGGCTGGCTTATGCGCGGATGCAACCTTGAAGAAGCAAAGAAGAACATCGCTGACATGCAGCAACGCCTGAAAAGGAAAGGAAGGGTTGAAATAGAATTTGCCATCCCTGCTTTGACCTTTATCAGAGATACGGATGATGAAGCTAGAAAGTATATGAGGCGGCTAACGGGAGGTAGAAAAAACGTGCTCGACCGCACCTTGGATACGGGACTGATAGGCTCTCCTGAAACAGTTGCTGAAAAGATCAGGCAACTGGAGAGTATTGGCATAGATCATGTCTTGCTACAACTCACCCCTACTCTGAAAGAACTACAATATGTAAAGGATGTGCTTGATATTCTCAGGAAGGCCTAGGTGAATAGGGTCTTTTTTAATTTACTTTTATTTACCAATGATTGGCAGTCTGATAAGAAACTTCGATGAGAAGTTGATGTAGCTCTACATTACCCATCAAGCCTGAATATCTACTTATGTATCATCCCTTATCCTTTTAAGATGGCCGTATGTGAACAAGATACTGGGTATAACCAGCCCACATACAACAAAAACTATTCGCCCGCTATCAGTAAACCAATAACCTTTCCTGCATGCTTCCTGAACCACTCATCCAGAACTTTTCTGTGCTCTTCTATTGACGAGCAGAGAACGCCCTCTCTGTCGATTATCTCAGCGGCGCTTTCAGGAACGACGACGCAACCATTTCCAGAAATGCGTGTGCGGCAATCGTACCTCTTCTCGATCTCCCCGAGTCTGTTCATGTCAAATCTCACTGATGGAACACTTATGAAGCCGAAACCAATGAAGACTTGATGTTTTTTGTCATCAATTTTGATAGATAGCCTAACAGGTTCATCAAGCGATTCCCCTTTAAATGCTTTCAGGGCTGCATCGGGAAGCTTCATTATATATCATTAGGAATAAGAAGTATTTGGTTTGGTGAGGTGTCAACCTTTACTTCACTCTCACTCAAAACTCCTTTCTTCGCATCCCTGCAAGATATACTGAAATAACCATCAAAGGACTTACGCCCAGATAAATCCAGTTAAAGGGATAGGTGAATATATTTATTCCAGCTATAAGGATAACGAATATAACATCCAAAAGCATGGATAATCCCCAGAAAACGAATGCCGTTTTTAACACAAATTTACTGGTCAACTTTCTTAGCTTTCTTTGCACTTTTTTGAAATAGAGGTTTGCAGGGATGTAATAACTTGGAATGGCAGAGAGATAAACAATTGAGCAACTTAGATAAAGCGGAATGCTCCCTATGAATGCTTCATAATCTGTTGAGAATGAAATTCCGTATGCGAATAGAGCCAGAAGCATTGCGGGAGTTGCAATTATCCAGAGCAACATATAGCTGATCAAGAAGTATTTTATCAGGTATATGTCGTTCATCGTTCACTTTTTTAAAACTTTATTTCCACTTTACTTCAACATATTCTATGAATCCCCCAGATGTAAGGGTAAACTTGAAAGCGTTGCTGACCCATCATCAAAAGATGTTGCCTTAAATTCCTTGCTATCCTGTTATTCACTTTCTCGTATCTCTCTTTCTCTTTACTTGCACCCAAAATCACGGGAGGGGGTGCCTATCAAGGGTTGCTGTAAATGAATCGATTACCCGTAAGCTCGAGTAAGAGTTGTCACTGTTGGATGGTTCTAAAAACAAAATCAGAATCTTTTAACTGGTGTAGAGGTCTAAATCTGCTGACATCTTCGCCTGAGAGCATCAACTTGTAGAATAAACCCGCATTAGATATATCTCCCACGATTATGTAGCCTATAAGCCGTCCATCTTTGATGTAGAATCTCCAGTAGTTTCCTCTTTTCTCAACCTCTTCGTATTCACCGCTAACATCTCCAGCAACAATAAAGTGGAATCCCAGTTTTTTAAGACTGTTCATGACATCTGACCCATCGTAGGGGATCCTATGTCCTAGAAGGTTGAGGGCTGCAATCCTTCCCTGTCTCACGGCGTTCCAGTAATTTGCAAAAATTTCTCTCTCTCCAGTTATCCTGTTTCTCGTCTCACAAACATCTCCACAGGCGTAAATGCCATTTTGCGAGGTCTCCATATATTCGTTGACGATTATACCTTTTGAAATTTCCAGCTCCTTTTTGCAGAAATCGATGTTCGGAGTCATGCCAGTTGCTGCAATGAATATGTCTCCAGCGAATTCATCCCCATCTTTGGTAATAACAGCCCTGCAAACCCCATCACCTACAAATTCGACACCAAAGCTGTTAAATGCCAGTTCTGCCCCCTTGCTCTCCAGGACCTCTTCGATGAACCTAGATGTTTTTTTGTCCAGCCTGTCGGGCATGATCCTATCTGTTGCCTCAATAAGTGTTACTTCCAGCCCCATTTCACACAGTGCGAGAGCTATCTCAGTCCCCTGAAAACCTCCACCTACAACAACTGCCTTTTTTCTTTCCTTAATTTGAGAGCGGAGGTTTTGAACTTGGGTGAGGGATTTGAAGTTGTAAACGTTGGGTAGATGCAGGCCCTTCAGGGGAGCATATAGCCTGCTTCCAGAAGCTATAACAAGTCTGTCGAACACGTAATCCCCTTTCTCAGTGATGATCCTTCTGTTTTTAACATCCAGCCTTTCCACCTTCTCGCCAAGCCTCGCATCAACATTGAGTCTTTCAAGAATATCTTTCCCCTTCCAAAAGACCTTATCTCCACCAGTTTTCAGGTGCGTAGTGAGAAGTACTGGATTGTAAGGTGGATGGCTTTCGGAGGAAAAAATGGTAATGTGTGAGTCTGAATAGCTTCTCAGAGTCTCTGCTGCGGTTATTCCAGCTGGCCCGGCCCCTATTATCCCGATCATGCTGAATCTCCCAGCTCAGATTCCAAGGTTCTTCCTTTTCTCTTCAATGTGCCTCAGTATTATTTCCGCTGCTTTGTCGGGGTCAGGTTCAACAACAAACTTTCCTCCGGTTAGATCCTCTACCTTCTCAGTCAGCACATCCAGAACCAGCTTGCTTCCGTAGATGGGTGGCGGCACTCCAAGCACAACCAGAAGGCCTGAAGCAACGAAGTAGGCTCCTATTGCAATGGCTTTCTCAGAATACCACTCCATCGCTGCCCCGGCAACTGGCAACTCACTTATATCAACGCCCAGCTCGTTGGCTATGGCCGAGAGAGCAACGAGAATGCGGGAATTGTCGACGCACGAGCCCAAATGAAGCACAGGCGGGATGCCTAAAGCTTCGCACACCTTTCTCAACCCATCTCCAGCAAGTTTCGCAGCCTCAGGAGTCTTCAGGCCTGCTTTGGCATCTGCAACTGCAGCACAGCCCGTATCCACAACAAGCACATCATTCTCAATAAGCTTCCTTGCAAGAGCAATGTGGGAGTTATCCTGCTTCAATTTGGGATTATTGCACCCTACCGAACCCACAATCCCCCTTATGCTGCCGTCTTTAATGACGTCAAGCAGTGGCTGCAGCGAACCGCCTAAAGCCTTCAGAATTGCTTCGATGGAGAAACCCGTCATCAATTCAACTGGCTTCACGTCCGGAATCTTTATGAGGTCAGCCTTTCGTTCCTTAAACCTCTCTATGGCAAGTCTGATCACTTCCCTCGCCTTCTTGTGGGCATCTTCAGGGGTGAACTCCACGTGAGTTGCGCCCTTGAACTTGGCTTTGGGCGAGGTTGTTACAACAGTAGTGTGATAACATTTTGCAATGTCAACGATGGAGGGCATTATGCACTGGTAGTCCACGATTATTACATCCACAACTCCGGTTCCAATCACCAGCTCCTGAATCAGGTGATTGCCTGCCATGGGAACACCTTTGCGCATGAGAACCTCATTTCCTGTGCAGCAAAGCCCTGCAAGGTTGATCCCTTCAGCTCCAGCCTCTTTTGCAAGTTTCAGCAGCTCATCATCTGATGCGGCATCAACAACTGCATCCGAGACTATGGGGTTGTGACCGTGAAGAACTATATTCACCTCATTTTCTTTCAGCGTTGCTAGATTTACCGCTGCCATTTTCGGCTCAGGAGTTCCGAAAAGTATGTCCGAAACTTCGGTAGCTATCATTGAGCCTCCAAAGCCATCTGCTAAAGACGTTCTGAGGCACTGAAGCAGCAGGTTGACAGGATCATTATCAACTCCCATATGGGTTCTGTGCATGATTTCCACAACCTCTCTATCAATTCCCCTCGGGATGACTCCTAGCTTTTCCCAGATTTCAAGTCTCTTCTTTGGTGCTCTGCTGAGAAGCTGAATTCTTTCCTTCTTTGAACCAAAATCTTCCAGCATGGCCTCAGCAAGCTCAAATGCTATTTCCTCAACGCTTTTTGCGTCTGTTACATCTATGCCATACTCCTGAGCAACCCTCTTAAGCTTCTCCACATCTCTGATTGTGTAAGCTTTAACCTTCCCGGCCTTTGCCAGCACCTCCACCAAATCCCTGCCGTGGTCGCTGTGAGAGGCGGCACCACTTGCAACTGCCCTTGCGAGATTTCTCGCCACTATCACATCTGCATCAGCTCCGCAAACCCCCTTTTGTGGTCCTTCTCCGAAGGGGTCAATTCTGCACGGGCCCATGGCACAGTTTCTGCAGCTCAGACCCAGAGCGCAGTAACCGCATTGAGGTTCCTGCTCCTCCAGCCTATCCCAAACCAGCTGGATTCCTTCATCTCTCAATTTCCTTATCATGGCTCTAGCATCAGCATGAACAGAATACTCCTCAACCATTACCATCACCTCCTCCTCAACTCAACCCACAATCTGTAGTTCTCAGGCACAATCTCTTTTTTCTGGAAAAGAGGGGAGTAAGTGGAGGCTATGCGCCTCTCTTCCTCTTTTACCAGCTCATTCACATCACCGTATTTGAGTGCACCAGTCTTGCAAGCTTCAACACAAGCAGGCAGTTCACCTTCAGAAACCCGCTCGATACAGCCATCGCACTTGTAGCTTACTGGTAGCCTCTCAACTCTCTTCCAGTCAAGATGAAATCTGATGGCCCCAAAAGGACAGACCATGGCACACATTCCACAATTTATGCACCTGTTCACGTCAACGAAAACTATTCCCTCCTCTCTTTTCACCGAAGATGTCGGACATGCCTCCATGCAAGGTGCTGGCTCGCAGTGCCTGCACTTGCTGGGAAAGGCGTAGTTTTCAATGGTTGAATACACATGAATCCTGGGTTTTGGTATTGGCTCCTCAAAAATGGCTCTGAAGTCCTTGATCTGCGAGTGAGAAACGGCGCATTCAAACATGCACTGCATGCAACCCACACAACGCTCAGGAAAAACAACAACAGACTTCATACTGCATCAAATATCTTAATGATTAAATTGTATATATCGATTGCGACTACATTGTTTTTCGTTCACCACCTGAGTTTGGTGGTGGGAACTCGCTCCTCTGAATTCGTTCAGGTGAGGTGACGAGAGAACCAGACCTCCCAATCACCTCGAGATGCTCCTTCCCTCTCAAAAACACCAGCACGATAAACAGGCTTGTCAGGATGAAAGGTATGGAATTCAGGAAGACGCTCCTAAAGCTCCTCATGAATGCTTCGGTTATCATAACGAGGGGCGCAGCATAGCCCTTTATAGCAATAACCTCAAGGATTTTTATCTGCATTGGATTCGGGATGACATTCCCGAAGTTTGGAATCAGCTCATTCATCTTCCCTGTAAAGAGTATTCCACCCAGCGATACCCCCATGGCTCTTGCAAGGGAATTTGAGGTCTGAATTGTTCCACTTGCCATCCCTGCTTTGTGGGGTGGAGCTGAGGTCATCATGACATTCATAGCAGGGGGCATTATAAGGCCCATGCCGGAGCCAATGAGGAGGAGAACTGGTAGCAGTTCCCAGAAGGTTACATCTGCATCAATTTTGCTGAGGAGGTAGAGTCCGACAGAGAACACAACGGGCCCTATAGACATAGTTATTTTCGGATTCATCCTATCGCTAAGCCTGCCAGCTAGCGGGGCTATAACAGTATTCACGATGGGTATTGGCATTATCCAGAGCCCCGCCTGCTCAGCAGTCAACCCCTTTATCCCCTGCAGGAAGAAGGGCATGAGAAACAGAGAGGTTGAGAGGCCCATTGACATGAAAAATAGGGCTGTAACTCCCGCTGTGAAATTTCTTATTTTGAATAACTTTAAATCAAGGATTGGATGCTCGTATGTTAACTCCCTCACAATGAAAGCAGTGAGGTATGAAAATGCCACCATGAATGATGCAATGGTTTTATCATCTCCCCACCCCCAGTCCTGACCCTGAATGATTCCAAGAGTGAGAAAGCCCAGAGAAATCGAGAGGAGAGCTAGCCCAAGCACATCTATTGGCACCTTAGCTTTTTCCCCCATGGAAGGGAGCAGGGTTAATCCAAGAGCTATGCCGGCAAGACCTACAGGCAAGTTGATGTAGAAAACCCAGTGCCAGCTTAGATGCGTCGTAAGCCACCCGCCTATCACTGGCCCAAAAGCGAAAGAGGATGCAATGAGTATTGAATTCAAGCCCATAGCAGCCCCCCTTTTACCCGGAGGAAAGAGTTCCGTGATGAGGGCCATGCTGTTCCCCAGCATTATTGCTCCACCAATTGCCTGGATTATTCTCGCCAAGACGAAAACCAGAATATCCCAGGATTTTGCACAGAGAAAACTGCCAGCAATGAATACTGCCATTCCTGTGACGTAGAGCAGATTTCTCTTCACCATGTCCCCTAGCCTTCCGAAGGTGACGAGCAGCACCACCAGAGTTATGAGATATGCATTGAGAAGCCACTGAACGTCGGATGCAGATGCGTTGAACTCCTCAGCAATGCTTGGAAGCGCTATGTTCAGTATGCTAGTGTCCAGCATCACCATGAAAACTCCGATGGCTACCGGAATCAGCGAGAGCCACGGATTTCTCGTTTTTGTGATTTTTTCCATCTTCTCAATTTTTTCAACTTCCCTCATTTCTCTCCCTGATTTGCTTGAAGTTTCCTCTTGGCTCTGCTCCTCCTTACAATAACTGCCGCTATTGTCAAAGCTATCAACCCCATTACAACCGCTGCGGAAAGAACGGGAGTTATCACAGGCTTCTCCTTTACCTCCAGTGCTATGGGGAAATTGTTGGTTTCATGCTTATAGCCTTCAGCATCGTAATAACTCAGCTTCAGGCTTGCGGGATGGCTGCCGGCTCCTGCATCCTTATCGACCTTCACTCTGAATTTGACCGTCGCAATGCGGTCTGGCTCAAGAGTTCCGATGAAGTACATGCCGGGCTGTGATTGGCCAACAAGGCTGCCCAGAGAGCTTCCTCCAGCCACTGAGAGAGGCGGAGACACCTCTAGCATTACGACAGTGTTGTAAAGGGTGCTGCCTGAGTTTTTCAGCTTTATAACAACCTCACCTGTCGAATCAGGGTAGAGCGAAGCTTCAACCGATGTTATCTCTATTTTCACTCCTCTGGACTTTACCGAGATTGGTATGGTGGCTGTACTTACAATCTCTGATCCATCTACCTCAAATCTCTCCAGCAGATAGAGAATGTAATTCCCCAGAACAGCGTCATCGTCCACTTCAACCCTGAATTTTGCGCTTCCAGTCTTGCTACTTTCCAGAGTTCCAATGAAAGCGGTCGTTGTCAAAGGTGTTATGGTGAGCTCTGGTGACAGAATGCTCAGCTCAACGTCTCTGAGCTCCTCCTTGATTCTGTTCTCCACCTCCACCACAATCTCGCTCTTCTGCCCGGCTGAGAGGTCTGCTTTAACCTCTTTTATCTGCAGAGGGCTGTCTCCCACCTCAACACCAATGTAATGCTTTTCAGTCAGAACTTCATCTCCTTGTGGGTTTCTGTATTTGATCGCAACCCATCCCCTGTATTTCCCTTCCTGAGCATGGTTTTCCACATCGAATACAACCCTGACAGTGTCGTTCTCCTCAAAATAGCCTATATAGGGCGAATTCTCAACCCGGATGAGTGGAGTGTCGAAGGATAGAATGGCGACGGCATCCCTCATCTCCTCCCCTTTGTTTTGGATGGTAACCTCTACAAAGCCTCTGGAGGGGATGGTTAAGACACTGGAAGCTGAACTTGATTCAATTTTGGTTTGAGAAAGAGATTGAAAAGAGAAAGATTGTGGAATAGATGGGAGTGAGAGGCCGATTTTCTGCCTGACGGCAACATATCTGGGAGGGGTTAGAATGCTCCGATGACTCACCACTTCTATAACCTCATTCCCTTCCACTGACAGTGAAGCTGTTTTTACAGCTGTTTTAGGAAAGTCAGCAGCATCGTTAAATTTAATAATGAACCGTATAGGATAACTCTGATTCAATGCATTTTCGGCAGCATACACCTTGAAAGATACAGATTTCTTCTCTTCCGGGTTTAAGTCACCAATATATGCCATCATCGCTGTCGGATTTGCCATCAAAGGTGGTGTTGCGTTCAGAATGACATAGGTATTGTAAGACGGGTTTTTGCCGGTGTTAATCACTTCAACATTCACAACACTTTCCTTTCCGGCCATAATTGTTGAATTCAGAATTTTGACGTTGAAATCGTAGTCCTTTCTGCTTATCAGAATGTTGATGTTCTTGAGATAAACATCGTCGTCGTAGGAGATAAAAACAGAATTTGTGGCTGGGTCAATGGAGTAGCTTGCATAGGTGTAGTGGATCTTTACCGTTAAGCTGTATTCCTTCTCTTCAGCACTCACATCAATTCCTATCTTGAACGATACCTTGGAAACCATCCCTGAAGGAAGATCTCCGGCAAGCTGCGGATTGATCGTTTTCACCTCAACGGGATAGTTGTCATTTAGCTCAACCCTGAGATTCTTGGCAGTAGTAATGAGAGACAGAAGCTTGGATGTGTTTTCATTTACAGGAAAATTGCTAACCTTAGCATCATTCTCGATCAGCAGTGTTAAAACGGTCTCTTCTCCCGGGTAGAAAGTGTCCCTGACCGGCGAGACGTGAAATTCGAAGTCTGCACTATCGGCACTGGCAATTCCCAGAGTTAGCAGAAGAATCGTTAAAACCGCCGTAGAAAAAATCCTAAACATCCTCATCACGCTTACCACCTTCAATAGCTTCAAACATCCTTATTGCATCTTCAATAATCTTTTCAGTCTCTTCCGGGCTTTTTCTGTAGGCCTTTAGGAGCGCCTCCTGAAGTCTGAACCAGTTTTTAATTCTGAAAAGCTCCCACCTTTTTTCCCTCCTCTTCATGACAAAATTCACAGCTTCATCAATGCTCTCACCTGAAAGAATGCCCGTTTCCATCAAGAACCTCATCTTATCGAGTATCAGCCTTCTTTCTCGCTCTTTCAGCTCCTCAAGAGCCCTCTCCCCTTTTCTGGAAAGGGAGTAGATCTTCTTGTTCCCTTGAATAGAGACTTCAAGAAAGCCCTTGTCGTTAAGCTCACCAAGAAGGGGATAGACAGAGCCGGGAGAAGGCTTTTTCGATGTGATTCTCCCTATTCTATCAATAAGCTCGTAACCTGTTGCCTCTCCGCTTTCAAGCTCCTTTAGAATGAGCAGTTTTAACATGCCCTTCAGCCACGTGTCCGACATTGATGAAGCTTTGATGAAAACATTATATATCACTATCGGTATCCGATAGTCTTTTTGGTGAATTAAGCATACAACTAAAACGAAAAAACGGGACAGAAAAAAGGTTCAATAACTACCAGTGACCTCTTTTTACTCCTTCCACCTAACTCCAAATTTCTCAGCGTAAACCCTGTCCCATCTCACCTTACTCTCAGAATGTGGCTCTTTCTCTTCAGCAGGATATCCGACAGAGACCATGCATTCCACCCTGAAATTATCAGGAATGTTCAGCAGCCTCTTTACATAATCCTCAGCCGGCTCATCGCCGTGCATATTCCCTCTTATCTGCAGCCAGCATGCTCCTAAGCCAAGCTCTGTGGCTGCAAGCTGGATGTGTTCCGCAGCAATGGCGCAGTCCTCTATCCACTTCTCCGACAGCTCTTCTGCAAGAACAATTATCACCACCGGTGCCCTCTCTGCTGGTCTGCTCCAAGGCGTTGCTTCTGAGAGCTTTCGTCTCATCTCAGAATCCTTCACGATTATGAAGTGCCATGGCCTCAGATTCTTGGAGGATGGTGAGAAAAAGGCAGCCTTAAGAAGTTCCTGGATGAGAGAGTCTGAGACATCTTTGTCCTGGTAGATTCTTATAGTTCTTCTCTTTCTCATAATTTCCAGCATATAACTCACCTCCAGATTGATCCAGTATTACCTCTCCTCTATTTCCTTCAACATCTGATAAAGCTTCGGAACAAAGAGCCCCACATCAGTGACGACACCTATGGCCTGAGCAGTTCCCCTGTCCATGAGTTTTGTTACAGTTGCCGGGTTGATGTCCACGCAAACAGTCTTTACAGTTGAGGGGAGTAGATTTCCGACTGCAATGCTGTGGAGCATTGTGGCCAGCATTATTACCATGTTTATTCCCCTAAGAGCCTCTTTCATGGCTTTTTTGGCCTCCATGACGTCTGTGATGACTTCAGGCAGCGGGCCATCATCCCTTATTGAGCCGGCAAGAATGAAGGGGACATCGTTCTTTATGCACTCATACATTATCCCGTCCTTTATCACTCCCTTCTCCACTGCCTCCTTTATGCCCCCGGCAGCTATCACCCTGCTGATGGTATAAAGGTGATGTCTATTCCCTCCGGGAACGGGTCTGCCTGTTTCGATATCCATACCGAGGGACGTGCCGAAGATTGAGAGTTCAATGTCGTGAACTGCAACCGCATTGCCAGCAAGCAGGAGGTCAATGTAGCCATCCCTTATCATCCCCGCCAGCGCATCTCTCGCACCAGTATGGTTTACAGCCGGGCCAGCAACAACGGCTATTTTTCCGCCATTTTTCTTCAACGACGCTATTTCCTCGGCAATTATCTCTATGAGCTCTTCAGTTGGTCTTTCAGAAGAAACTTGTCCACCCATGAACTGGAAGTGCGTCGCCTTTCTGGGTCTCTCAGGAGGGATTACCCTGACGCCTTTTTCACCTATTACCACCAAGTCTCCCTTCCGTATCTCATCAATGGGCAGGCATAAAGCTCTCCCATTCCTTACAGCTATTACTTTGTCCATTCCGATGTCCTCAACCTCCACCCACCTTCCGTTATGATGGACATAGGTTGGATGGTTGGTTGTAACATAGAAGCCTTCAGGCAGAATCCTATCGCCGGGAGCTGGAGCAAGCTGGACGTCTTCCGCATCAGGAACCCGAGCTCCAAGCTTATGAAGTTCTTTCAATATGCTTTCGAGATGTGTCTCATCCCTGCCAAAAACTATGATCCTAGCATAGCTGTAATCCTCCTTCTTCTTCCCTATCCTGAATTCCAGAATCTCAAATTCTCCTTCCAAATCCAGAATCGTGTCCAGAACCTTCGGAAATATCATGGAATCTATCAGATGTCCCTCAAATTCAAGCTCTCTCGCCATCAATTTTTCCACCTCTCATCTTGTATCTTTAACTTCAACTTCATCATCGGGTCTGATACATCCAATACCAATCTCAACCTCTCCACTTCTCAACATATTCCTTAGATTTCAATATTGCATCCTCATCTCGAAGCTCCAAGGTTAAAAAGCCATCGAATGATTCAGGAATTATGCTTAGATCAACTCTTCCCTCACCCAATGGAAGGTGTTCATCAACTCTGCCGTCGTTGTCGTGCAGATGCACATTGACAACCCTGTAGAAGTTGCTGACGAAGATGTCATGGCCGCCCTTTATGCTGTGATGACCAATGTCAAACGTCAGCTTAACATCAGTTTCATCCAGTATCTCTTTCATTGCCCTTCTCAGCCCCCCGCTGATCTCTATGGTGTTTTCGATGGCAAGAATGCTATCATGCTCCTTCAGGAAGGGAATCATCTCCTCCTTCAGGACTCTGTAGTTGTGCTCATCGTAAAGCTTCTGGTCAAAATAGAATCCTTTTGAAGTTATGAATCCAGGATTCCATCCTATATGGAACGTAATCAGTTCTGCTTCCACTTTCTCGGCAAAGGTAATCGTTCTCAGAAGTTCATCGTAACTTGCCCTCCTCATCACGCTGCTTGTGGCAATGAAGTTTGTGTTAACAGCAGAGGCGTGGAGAATTACATCCACATCGCTGACCTCTTTCAGTTCCAACACCTCTTCGGGATTCAGCACGTCAAGGGAATAGTAAGGGTGGTCGAGGAGAAGTTCGATATGATAAAAACCATGCTGAGCAGCGAATTCAAATGCTTTCGCCAGATCATGGGTTATATCGGGCTGAACTCCCAGCTTATCCAGCTTCATCTCCGCCACCACATTAACGCATCATTTCTCTATCATCGTGCCTATCCCGTCCTTTGTGAAGAGCTCAAGGAGTATTGCATGCTCTCGGCTCCCGTTGATGATGTGTGCCCTCTCAACACCCCCTTTGATTGCTTTGACGATTGCCTCAGCTTTCGGAATCATCCCCCCTTGGAGCTTACCAGAACTCAGCATTTCTTCCAGCTCTTCAAGGCTGAGCCTAGTGATAAGGCTACTGGCATCGTTGATGTCTCTCAGCAAACCTGGCACATCTGTCAGCATTATGAGTTTCTTCGCTTTAAGGGCTGCAGCCACATCTCCCGCAACGCTATCGGCATTCATATTGTAGATTTTACCCTCAAGATCTGTTGCAACAGGAGATATGACTGGAATGAACCCATTATCCACCAGAATTCTTATCAGTTCGGGATTAACGTATTCAGTTTCTCCAACATAGCCCAGATCAAGCTCAACCTCTGTCTCACCAAGCTTTTTCTTGATTTTCTTTTTCCTAGCAACTATGAGCAGACCATCCTTCCCACTAAGACCAACAGCCTTTCCACCATTCTTTATGAAAGTCGCAACTATTTTGGAATTTATCTTACCATCAAGAACCATTGAGACGATTTCCATTGTCTGCTCGTCTGTCACTCGCAATCCATCAACAAATTTGGGGGAGATTCCAAATTTCTGCATTTTTTCCGAGATTTCCGGCCCACCTCCATGTATAACTACCGGCTTTATGCCGACGAAGTACAAGAGTACGATATCTCTGATGGTTTTCTCCAAAATTTCCTCATTTACCATGGCGTGTCCACCCAGTTTTATCACCATGGTGGTGCCGTGGAACTCTCTGATATACGGCAGAGCCTCAACGAGGACATTGATTTTTTCCATGGAGCTTTCTTGGATTTGGGGATTAAGAAGTTTTTTATCGTTGAAAATCTTCTTGAAAATCTTGATCCCTTCACTCAATCTAGTTTTGCCTCACACCACATATACACCAATATCTTTTACTCCACATCCACAACCTTCCCTGGATTCAGGATGTTGTTAGGGTCGAAAACCTTCTTTATAGCTTTCATCAGCTCAATTGCCTTGTCTGGCATAGTTTTTCGCATGTCTTCCTTCTTTACCACTCCTATGCCGTGCTCTCCTGTAATGTATCCACCAAACTCCCCTGCAACCCTGAATGCGAACTCCTTGAACTCCTCATATTTCTTCCGCCACTCCTCCTCTCTCAGCCCTGACTTCAGTATTTGTTGGTGAACGTTCCCATCCCCTGCATGCCCGAAGTGCAGAACAGTAATGCCAATTCTGTCAGCAGCCTCCTGACATCGCTTCACATACTCTGCTATGCTTGCAGGAGGAACGGAAACATCTAGTACCTCAATTGTTTCATCCTTCAGCCCCTCATAAATCAGGCTCCTGATGTCCAGAATGTCCCTCTGTTCTTTCCTGCTAGTCCCAACCAGCACATCTAAGGCATTATGTTTCTTCACAGCTTCCTCAATCAGCTCTGATTTTTCAATCAGCTCATCCTCGCTCCTTCCGTCAATAATTACCATAAGATGGGCTTTGCCACCCCTGTACGGCCATCTCTTCCCCGTCACTTTCTCTCCAGCCTTTATGGCGTCTATATCCATATACTCGATGGCCAGCGGAACCACTCCACTTCTTAGAATTTCAGGAACGGCTTTAATTGCGTTTTCAGGATTATTGAAGGGTATGACCAGTGTGTAGGTTGCACCGGGCTCTGGAATAAGGCGGAGTACAACCTTTGTCACAACACAGAGCGTACCCTCACAACCAACAATAAGATGGAGCAAATCGTAGCCGGTAGCATTTTTGATGACCTTCCCGCCCAGTTGAAGTATCTCCCCCGTTGGCAGAACTGCTTCGATTCCGACGACATAGTTCCTCATAACACCGTATTTTACGGCTCTCGCTCCACCAGCGTTGTTCACGACAAGCCCTCCTATCTGCGCACTCTCATCTCCGGGATGTGGTGGGAATGAGAGCCCGGGAATCTTGTCAATAGCCTCAAGCAATTCCCTCAGAGTAACTCCTGCTTCACAAACCACCATCAGGTTGTCTGCATCGATTTCAAGTATCCTGTTGAGTCTCTCCATTGAGAGGATTATGCCGGGCCTTGTTGGTACTGCCCCGCCACTCAGTCCGGTTCCGCCACCTCTTACGAAGATCGGAATTCTCAGCCTATTTGCCAGCTTCAGAATTTCTGAGATCTGTTGAGGGTTGGATGGCTTCACTATGACAACATCCCTTGATGCTCCTGGCCTGATGGGTTCAGGGGTTTCGTCGTAGAGGTACCCGTCTGGTTCCAGAATTACGTATTTCTCCCCTACAATCGACTTTAATCGGATTATTACTTCATTGAATCCTGCATCCATACTTTTCACCCAAAAGGTTCAGAATAATTAATCATAAAAATGTTAACGATTCGCCCATCGCTCTACCCATTACTTGCCCACTTTCACTCGCTGACCTGCTGTGAACTCTAGAATAGGGCTGGAAAGTGAGAGCTTAAGTAGCTTAAGGTATATTCGGAAGTCTACCCTGAGAAGCTTTTGACCTCGTATGCAATTGGACTGCTATGATAGCCCTCCTAGTTGCCCCCAGTTGTAAAGAGTAAAGTTAAATATATCCGGAAATGCTGCTCGTTTATGGACATAATCATAGTCTCAGGATTTCTTGGCGCCGGTAAAACAACATTCATCCTCGAGTTCATCAGGAGATATGCTGAGGATGGAGAAAGGAAAATTGCAGTACTGGTTAACGAGTTTGGAGATTTGTCTATAGACAGGGAAGTTATCAGAAAAGGAGGCTTAGAAGTGGTAGAGCTTCCAAGTGGGTGCATCTGTTGCTCTCTTCGTGCGTCCCTACCAGAGACCATCGACATGATCTATAAGAGCGTAAAGCCAGATGTGCTACTCATAGAGCCTTCAGGCATAGCAACACCAAGAAATGTGCTTGTTGCCATAAAAAAGTGCAGATATGCTGAAAAATATACCATCAGGCCCGTGATCGGAATTGTGGATGCTACTGTCTTTCAGGAGTTCGTGCATGAGTTCGGGAAGTTCTACCGGGATCAGATTGAAACCGCGGATATCCTGCTCATCAACAAAATTGACCTCGTAAGCAATGAAGAGCTAGATGAGATTGAGAAGATGATGAGAGAAATAAACCCGCAAGCTATGGTTGTCCGAACTCAGTACAGCAAGTTCGTTCCGGAAGGGGGCGAGCATGTGGGGGAGGTTGACGATAAAGAGTTTAGCGTTGAGTTTGGCATTCCCCTCGAATCTCTATCCCTCGTGCCACAGAAGAAATTCAGCAGGAGAGAGCTTGAAGAACTGGTGGAGAAGCTCGTTAAGGGAGAGTGCGGAAAGGTGATAAGAGCCAAGGGCTTTGTCGAGTGCGATGGCTTGTATATGTTTCAGATTTCGGGGGAGAGCTACGAAATCAGAGAATGGGAGATCGTGGGTCAAGGAGTTGAGAATCTAAACCCAGCACCTAAAGCTGTGTTCGTGGGAAGTGACTTGAAGGTTGAAGAGCTAAAGCGGGTGTTTGGTAGCAAAAAGAGGTAAGTTTAAAATTTGCAAAAATTTTTTGTTGTCAAACACCAGAAGTACGGCAAAAAATGAAATCCTAGCTAACCTGTTTAGCCAGTTTAATAAAGGACATCAGCCTCAAGATCATGTCTGACCATCATATCCTAATCCACCTCCCTCTTTTAATCCGATTTTCAATTTTCAATATTCGATTTGTAAAAAGTTTCATCTGGATTCACTAATGCATTTCTGACATCATCCTCAGTAACCTTTCTTTACCCCATTCTTTCCCTAGCATGTCAGCTGAATTCGATCATCTTCAATCTCCTGAATATTTAATGAAGAACATATCAAGCATATCAAGAATCTGCCTTTTTATAAGCGCGTTTGCAGTATCCAGAACTGAAACTCAGAGAATACTTCAGTGTGATAAAAAGAGGGAGTTCCAGCCTCCCCAAATGGACTCGCCGGGATTTGAACCCGGGGCCTCCGCCTTGCGAAGGCGGCGCTCTGCCGCTGAGCTACGAGCCCTTCAGTCTTCCATTAAATCCCTACGGTCAGAGGTATAAATATTTTGGTCAATTTTAGTAGATTTGAACCATGCTATAATTGCAGCGTTAACAACAGCATAGACAAACCTTTCAATCCTATTATAGTCTGATTTTGCATTAATCGGGACATTAATCGGGAAATAGTATTCCAGATTCTTCAATGAAACCTTGGAGATAAGGTGGTAGGTGGAAATATTAAAACAATTTAAAATTGTTCACTACAAAAATAAAAATTTAAAAGAGCTCGTTCAGGTAAACCAGGTGCTTGCCAAGCTTTCCACCGTAGTTTCCGGCAGTTATCTTCACGACTCCCGGAATTCTTGTAGCAACCTCTATTCCAACCTTGGTTGCCTCCTTTATTGCGTCGATAGAGATTCCGTTTATGACTATCTCATAGATGGCTTTAACCCCTTCTGGAACGGCAGTATCAGGCACCTGATCCCTTATACTGGGGGCAAACTTCTCATTGGTCGAGGCTCTAAGGAACTTGTACTTATTCGCCCCCACCTTTGAACCTGATGCCACTATGCCGCCCGGGAAGGGTGTAATTACTCCCTCAACGTCAGCAATAGCCTGAACCGCAGCTTTTGCAGCTGCAAGGGCTGACGGTTGGGTTTCAGCCATGATGAAGAAGTTTCCTCCTGCGATACCATTTGTGTAGCCAATCTCGTTCTCGATCAGGAAGTCACCTTCCATCATTGGCACAGCCCACATCTTCCTGCCGCCAACATCTACCTGCTTCTCAAAGCCATCTGCAAAGAATCTGAGCTTGTTGCCAGTGTCGAACTTCTCTTCAGCGTCGGGCAGGCCATTGAAAACTGCTGTTGTTGGGGCTGTAAGTACACACTGGCCAATTCTTGCAAGTAACTGCTCCTCCAGCCCTTTTTTGCTCATGTGGCATATCTGAATGTAGTACCCCGGCCTGCCGTCAGGTGTTTCGTCAAGCGATGCTTTCTTTTCAATCCCTGCCTCTGCAGGGCACATTATGACTGATGTCCCGAAACCAGTAGCTTCATTTGCCGCTACATAAGCCCAGTCATAGTCGTAGGCAGTAATCAAAACTCTGGCAATTTTTATATCAAAGGCCTCGGCAAAAGTCTCTTCTACTTCAACTCCATTCACCTTCATTCAAAACCACCGGAGAAAGTGTGACAAGAGATGATATTAATGTTTTGATTTTTGAAGATTAGAGTTTGACTGTGTATGGTGCGTAGAGGAGAATTAGAGGTCTTGAAAAGTTTAATCTTTTAATTGCGAATAAATATGGTGAAAGCTAAACTTACGAAGCTATACTTATAATGGTTGAATGATCAATCAAAAGACGTGTGATATGTTTTGTTGACAACAAACTTCAAGAAAAATGGAATAAAAAATTTAAAGCTCTTTGGCTGCCATCTTTATGTCTTCAGCCTTAACTGTCTTCCTGCCTGCGTGATTTGCAAGTTCGACAGCCTTTTTACCAACCTGAAGAGCATAGTCTTCAATAGCCTCAGCAAGAGCCTTTTTTGCAGCTTCACTTACACGAGGTGCTCCGGCATTCCTTATAATTCTCTCCACCGGTGCAAGGGGCAACTCCATATCCTATCCACCTCCTACTAATTGAGATATCGAATCTCCTTAACGTTAATTTTCGCAACTTCTCTTATATAAATTTTTAGGTTCCAAGGGGTGAGAAATTGATTGCTTAAGGGATTTATTGCTTGCAGTGATGAACCTAGCCATAGTTGGTTCATGAGATGTGGTTGATGATTGCCAGAAGGAATTTGATGCATCTCTTGATCATTAAGCGTGCGTTATTGTTTATTATTGGCTATTTTATCATATATAATCTTATCACTGTCAACTCGAGCCGTTTCCGATAATTTATGCTCTAAAAGCTTGTCATCAAGAATATGGAGTATTTTCCACCCTCTGACAACCAGAAAATCTGAGATAAACTTTCTGTGGCACTTCCAGAAGAATTTCTCAGCACACATAATTGCTGTTCTTTTCACAGAGGCGATGTTCTCCAGCTCCCCTATAGCCTTTAGAAATTCGTCTGTGAGCATATAATCTGCATAATTTCTGAATCCCTCACTTTGAATGGCTATATTTGGAGATTCCTTGACAATTTGTCTCCTGTACCCTCCGAGAGCTTCAATCCATATGTAATCTATGTCGTAAGTGGCGAGGATTTCTTTGAGGTTCTCCTTCTTGAAATGCTGATGTCTGGAGGATGGAAATCTCCTGACGTCTGCGATAGCTTTTACCTCGTATTTAAAGATTAGTCGTAAAAACTCATCCAAGCTTCTGTTCGAATGACCAATTGTGTAGATCCTTCTAATGACTCTCCACCTCCGAGAGAAACTCCATAACTTCTCTGTCACTCAAATCTCTAAAATCTCTGTAAAATTCTGCAACTGCAAAAACTGGCAAGTCTGACTTGATGAGATACAGAACTCTGTCAGCATGTTTTTTCAATATCTCGTAGGCAGTTATTGAGCAGCATGGAGCGGCAGCTATAACTTCCTCTGCTCCTTTAACTCTCACGAATTCCACTGCTGCAACCGCTGTTAGTCCAGTTGCAAACCCATCGTCTATGACTGCCACAACTTTTCCAGCGATTTCAGGAAGCGTTTTTCTGTAAATAGAAATCCTTCTTTTAACCTCCTTTAGAACGTCTTCCGCGATTTTTTCGACCGTCATGTCATCAATTCTGGTGTGAGATACAATGTGGTGAGAGATGTGTATGTTTCCATCTTCGTCAATTGCTCCAAATCCTGCTTCAGGACTCCAGGGGATTGGAAGCTTTCTAACTCCCACAACAAAAAGTGGCTTTGAGAGCCTTTTAGCAACCTCAACAGCAACAGGCACGCCACCGCGGGGTATGGCGGCTATGAGATCCACTTCCGGTATAATTTTTGCCAGTCTTTTTCCCGCCTCACGTCTATCTTCAAACCTGTCTTCAAACATGGTACCACAGTTAATTGTTACCTAAATGTTACTTCATCGGTAAAGTCTTTACGCAAGAGGAGGGATTCTGTCTTTCAGCTTTAAGGGACAATGCAGAAATGTTAAAATCATCCCGGATAATGATCCTGCATGGAGCGAATATTTGCACCGTGGAGAATAGAATACATACGCTCACCAAAATATGAAGGGTGCATATTCTGTGATTTCCCGAGTGAGAACAGAGATGATGAGAGGCTAATCATTTATCGGGGCGAAAAAAGCTTCATCATCATGAATAACTACCCTTATAACCCAGGCCATCTCATGATAGCACCCTACCGACATGTGGGGCAGCTGGAGGAGCTGAGTCATGAAGAGATAGACGAAATAATGAATCTGGCTTCCTTGGCAGTGCGGGCCATTAAGAAGTCAATGAATCCTGATGGCTTCAACATGGGGATAAACATTGGAAGGGTTGCTGGAGCGGGCATAGAAGACCACATCCACCTCCACATCGTCCCGAGATGGAACGGGGATACGAATTTCATGCCGGTACTGGCTGACGTGAAAGTGATACCAGAAGCGGTGGAAGAAACCTTTAAGATTCTGAAGGAAACGATAAACAGCCTGTAGTTATATAATCCTCTCCCTATAATCTCCCTTTAAATCTTCTTTCAATCCACTTCCTCAAATACGGGTTCTCCACCATGTTTATGGCACTTTCAATCTGCTTTCCGAAATCCTTTCCGGTTCTCTTTGAAATCTCCATGAATGCCAGAGCCCGGTAGTATGGTACAGGAATTCTTGCTGCCACGCTTACATCGCAGTCCCTCACTGCAACTCTTTTCATGGCAGCGCTTTTGATTCTTACGTCTTTTACATCATTTTCTCCTGTCTCGCCTCTTTCATACAGAATTGCCATTGCAACGTTCCTGTAATACTCATTTTCTATGTCTTCAGCGCAGTTATAGCCCCATTCCACCAGCATCAGCAGTGCCAGATCTCTGGTGCGAGCTTCAAGCTCCATTGCAGCCTCAAGAGCCTCCTCTACTTCACCATCTTCTAGGAGTTTTTCGATTCTGACAAGCTTCTCTGAATCCTTAATTTCCATATTTTCAGTAAGAAATCATTATATGTAACACTTCTGATGGTGTTTTATGGCCAAAATCCTCTTTTTGTTGGAGGATGAGTTTGAGGATCTAGAATTCTTCTATCCATTCTACCGGCTCATAGAGGAAGGGCATTCAGCAGAGGTTGCATCTTCCAGCACATCGGAAAAGAAGGGGAAGCATGGCTATTATGTTAAGCCGGATAGAAATTATACCGGTGTTGATGCAGCAAAATATGATACTCTGGTCATACCAGGTGGAAGGTCTCCTGAGAGAGTACGAGTTAATTCTCAGGCGGTAAATATTGTGAAGAGTTTTCTGGAATCAGGTAAGGTTGTTGCGGCCATATGTCATGGCCCTCAGCTACTAATCTCTGCTGGAATTGTTAAAGGAAGAAGAATGACATCCTGGATTGGAATACGAGACGATATTATCGCCGCCGGTGGGATATACGAGGATGCAGAAGTGGTGGTGGATGACAACATAATCACTTCAAGGATGCCTGATGATTTACCAGCGTTCTGCAGAGAAATCCTAAAGAAGTTACGACAGAAGTGAAAATTCAGCTATGCTTATAAAGGGGTGGGGCAACTCTATTTGATGCTTCCAGATGTTCAACTTTTGAAGCCTGAAGTGCCCATAGGACTTAGCAGAGTGGGAGCCACAGGTATAAAGAAGCTTGTCCAGGTTGAAAGAGAAGGGAAAAGGCCCATCATCCTTATATCATCTTTCAACGTCTATGTTGACCTTCCGTCCAGCAGAAAGGGTGCAAATCTGAGCAGAAATTTTGAGGCGGTAGATGAGGTCATTGAGAGGTTAACAGCAAAGCCAGTGAAAAGAATAGAGGATCTAACGGTTGCCATAGCCGATGAACTGCTTTTGAGGCACGAATACGCTACGAGAGCAGAGGTCAATATGGTGAGTGAGCTCATAATGCGGAAGAGATCACCATCTTCAAGTTTGAAGACTCAGGAAGTGGTTAAGATTTTCAGTGATGCTTTGAGATGGAGAAACGGGAGTAAAAAGGTGTTTATTGGCGTAGAGGTTGCAGGCATTACTGTCTGTCCCTGTGCCCAGGAGCTTGTGAGGTCTGAGACGGCAAAAAGGCTGGAAGAGATGGGAATTGATGCTGAAAGCATTCCGAGGATTTTAGAGGTGGTCCCAATAGCCTCCCACAACCAGCGCGGAAGGGCGATGGTCAAGATAGAGGTGAGAGATGACTTTACAGCCAGCATAGATGAGCTGATGAAGATAGCAAGAGCAGCTATGAGCGGTGAGATCTACGAGATACTTAAAAGAGAGGACGAGCTTATGGTTGTTGAGAATGCTCATATGAATCCGAGGTTCGTTGAGGATAGCGTGAGGCTAATGGCCAAAGCCACCCTTGAAATATTCCCTGAAGCTCCAGACGATGTTGCGGTGGTTTTCAGGCAGGTGAATGAGGAGAGCATACACCAGCATGATGTTGTGGCTGAAAGAGTTGCCACCATCGGTGAACTGAGGAATGAGGTGGCCTCTCTTTAGTCTGAAATATCTCCCGCTTCTCTCCATCACTCCAACCTTTTTTTAGTATCTGCTGAGATTCTTGAGGTTTATCCCAATCCCTTTGACGAAAGATTGGAATACGTGAAGGTGAGGGTTAATTCATCGGCCTACTTAACGGATGGCGAGGGATATGTGAACTTCAACACATCTGGCATCTATTACGCTGCAAAAGACCCTGTGCTATTCAAAAGGCTACGGGATTGAATCAATCCCTTTCGGAAAGAAATTTGTTCTCTCTAACTCCAGAGAGGAAATGAGGCTTTACGAAAACGGCAGACTGGTGGATATCTTCGATTACACTTCTTTTTACAGAGATGTAGGGTTTGATATATTTCAGGACTGAAAAGAGTGGGATTTCAGGTATGGAGGCTGGGTCAACTTCAGCAGCGTTCGAGATTAACTCCCAAGAGGTTTCGGACTTCGTGGCGGGGATTATCAGGAAGGATGCTGGCTATGTTGAAGGGAAAAGAAAACGGAAACCCCCTTTACTTCCGCTCATTGCCTTCATTGCTTTGATTGCTGCTGCCCACGTCCTCCTTAGAGGAAAGAAGCTCTCTCAATTTC
The DNA here is from genome assembly GCA_002010215.1 of Archaeoglobus sp. JdFR-37. Classification (GTDB taxonomy): domain Archaea; phylum Halobacteriota; class Archaeoglobi; order Archaeoglobales; family Archaeoglobaceae; genus JdFR-37. Next base: position 3,552 of record MTMY01000015.1, on the reverse strand, counting down.
CCGGCAAAGTACTGGCCCTCTTCATTGCTGAGTATTTCCACACCCACCCGTCCCAATTCTGTAAATGGTAACCTGAAGAGTCTGGCAAAAGGTTCAAGACAGTAAAAACCGTCTATCGCTCCGGTTTTAAGCAGATAGTAAAGCTGGAGATGGCTGCTGCAGCTCACATCACCCTCTGGAAGCCCGTAACCATTCTGCCAGCCTCCTAGCTTTCCCTTATTTCCTTTTCCGCCCCTGCTGCCAGCAACTCCGTAAGCCAAGTCATTTCCATCTTTCAGCATCACCGCCACATCCAGAGCACCTTTCATGAATTCCGCTCTTGCTCTTGCTGCTGGCATTGGCACCATTTTGATATCATCTGCATCAACGAGCTCAAACAAATCTATTCCTCCAGCTATGAGGCTGTAGGAATAATCTTTAAAGAGGGTAACTTCCCTCTCCTCACCCCTCTCAAGAACCTCCTCACCACTTTTCACTTCCATGTACCCGCAGGCATCGGAAAGAGCTGTTATGGCTCCGCTTCCCTTTTCTATGGGGAAGATTTTATCTTTCACCACAAACACCGGTACGAACTCGTGCCGCCCCTCGCCAACATACCTCTTGGCCAGTCTCCCCTTCATCTTCTTTATGTTGAGTCTACCATTAACAGCTCTCAGGAGGGCAGGAAAGACGAATTCGTGGAGGATCGTCAGAGCTGAAACCGGGAAACCCGGCAGGCCGAAGAAGGGCTTTCCAGAGATTTCAGCTACCAGAAAAGGCTTTCCAGGCTTAACCTTTACACCGTGGAAGACTATCCGGCCCTCCTGACCTACAATCCTCGGCAGCAAGTCCTTCTGACCCATTGAAGTAGAGCCAGATGTTATCACCGCATCGCACTCCTGCACAGCCTTCCGCACAGCGTTGCACATCTCTTCCTCATCGTCTCCCACTATCCCGTATTTCACAACATCAAAACCTGATGATTTCAGGTATGCTGCAATGGCGTTGCTATTCACATCGTATATCTTTCCAAAAGATGGCTCGTTTCCAGGCTCAACCAGCTCATCACCTGTGCTGAGAACTCCGATGCGGAGGGTGGAAACCTTAACGCTTTCGAATCCCAGAGCTGAAAGCACGCCTACCTTGGTAAAATCGATTCTTTCACCTTTTCTGATGACTCGTTGCCCTATGGCGATGTCGGAAGCTCTATCCATCACGTTCTCCCCGTTTCTCACCGCTCGTTTGATGAGCACCTCATCTCCTTTCCTTTCAGTGTACTCAATCATCACCACAGCATCGCTGCCAGAAGGCATAACTGCTCCGGTGGCAATCTCCAGGCATTCACCATATCTGATCTCGATGTCGGGAACCTGTCCAGCTTCAATAACTCCTTTAACCTTAAGAGTGACCGGATTCCTCTCATCTGCCTCAATGATGTCCTGGCTTCTGACTGCAAAACCGTCCCGGATAGAGCGTGGAAAAGGAGGTAGGTCAATGGGAGCATAAACGTCTTCAGCAGAATATTTTCCTACAGCCTCATAAACGGGAAGTTCAACAACTCTGACGTTGAATTTAAGCTCTGAAATGATGTTTTTTGCCTCTTCAACACTCAAAAGAGTTTTGAATTTCATGGAGCATCTTTGACAGCTCAGAATTTTAATTTTTGCCAGTTAATTTGTTGGCTTAAATAGGTATCAGAAGACGATAGGGTGGTAAAAAGTAGCAGAGTGATGGGAAAGGAAATATTTGAGAGTAATATCTATGTTATCTCTCACTCTCAAACTGCTCTGATTACCTCTCTGAGTGTTTGGATGAAGCCTGAGATTACTTCCTCGTTGACATGGGGCATGATTACCATCCTTATTGCCTTTGGTTTCCTTATAGTAGAGATCACCCAGTCTCTTCTGTAAAGCTCATCCTTTATTTTCTCCGCTTTATCTGTCCTGAAGGCAACGACGTTCATTATGGGCTCTATAACTGGCTCAAAGCCCAGACTTCTCATCTCTTCCACAAGCAAGGTTGTCATGTCCATGCATTTCTCTACAACTTTCTTCATACCATCGTATCCCAGATGGCGGAGTACAGCGTAAGCAGAAGCAACTCCGGTGCCTGGCCGGGTGCCCGTTAGCGTGTACTGGCTCTTGGACGTGAGGTATGGTGTTTCCACCTCAAGGGCTCTCAGGTAGCTTCCGTCCCTGAAAAGGATACCTCCAGCAGGAATTGTGGCCATTCCCATCTTGTGGGGGTCGATGGTTATTGACGAAACTCCATCAAGCTTGAAGTCGAAGTCAGGAGCGTCATCCATGAAGGGTAGTACGAGGCCGCCAAAGGCGGCGTCGATGTGGAGTTCGATACCCCTCTCAACAGCAAGGTCTGAAAGCTCCTTTATGGGGTCTATCTGTCCCAGCTCTGTGGTGCCAGCAATTCCCACCAATGCAACGGTATTGTTGTCCACAAGCTCCTCAACAGCACCCACATCAACCCTGTAATCTTCATCCAGCCCCGCTCTTCTGATCTCAACGCCCAGTATATCTCCTATCTTCTCAAAGCTGAAGTGGGCTGATTCTGGAATGACAATGTTTGATTTCTGAACTCCTTTCTTCTGTCTCATGACATTTCTAGCTGCCCTTATCCCCTGTATATTGGCCTCAGTCCCCCCAGAACATATATAGCCAGCGGCATTTTCGTTGTGCAGCATCTCGCCAAGCAGCCTCATCAGCTTTTCCTCAAGCTCCCAAGTGCCTCTGAATATGCCCGGATCGCCTAAATTCGTTTCAAGAAAAAGCCTGTGGGCCTCAACTGCAACTGGATGGGGTGTTGTACACATGGAACTGAGAACCCTTGAATAGGGAATGTCTTTTCTTCTGAACTCTTCCAGTTCATTGAGCATAGCTGAAACTTTGCAGAGGTGTTAAATACATAACTGTTTTACCCCAAACCAGTGAATGCAGCCATATTAGTTGGCGGAGCTGGAAGGAGATTGGGTGGTGTAGAGAAAGGTAAGCTTGTTATTTGCGGAAAAACTGTTGTGGAAAGAATTCTCGGCTCTCTTGAAGACTTCAACACCGTTATTGTTTGCAGAGATGAGGAGCAGTCTGGGAAATACGAAGATTGGGAAAACGTCATTGTTGATGAATTCAGGGGCATGGGCCCTCTTGCCGGAATTCATGCTGCTCTGAAGCATTTTGGAGATTCAACACTTATTGTGGCTGCAGATATGCCTTTTTTGCGTAGAAATGTTGCTTTAAAGCTATGGAAGGAAAGAGCTAGGAATAAAGCTGATGCCTTGATCCCTGTATGGGGATGTGGAAAAATGGAGCCGCTGCTAGCAGTCTATTCTGCAACAACCCTGCCTGAGATTGAGAGGAGCCTGGAGAGGGGTGAGACGAAGGTTCTTGCTCCAATAATGCGGCTCGAAAAGGTAATATTTTACAGCATCGAAAAACTCAGAGATGTGGATGAAAAGCTCATTTCATTCTTCAACATCAACACTCCTGAGGATTTGAAAAGAGCTGATGAATTATGCTGGTCGACGGATTCGGCAGGGGAATAACTAACTTGAGGATATCTGTA
>MTMY01000029.1 GCA_002010215.1 Archaeoglobus sp. JdFR-37 | reverse complement strand
TTCTCCTCAGGGGCAATAGGAGTTTGGTAGCCAATCGTCAGCCTAAGCAGCGTCCAAACGTTTCAGATTGATTTACAAAGCTTCAAGATGTTTCAGAATTTGGTGTAGAGGAATAGTTTCCACTGTCAGCAAAAATCAAGCAAAAAACAATAAGGGAAAAATGTTATATTTCTGGTGTAAAGCAATATCTTTATGAACGGATATATGATGCCTTTCGGCTTTGGATTTTTTAGCTTCTGGATGGTATTTTGGTGGATTCTGTTTCTGTTTATTGGGTACTTGGTGTATCAGGATGCGGAAAAAAGAGGAATGAACGGTCCTTTGTGGTTTATTTTGGTGATACTCCCAATGGTGGGCCTCCTTTTTCTTGTTCTTTATGTAATCCTGAGAGAAACAACTCCAGCTGAAACAAAAGAGCGCAACAGAGCTTTGGAGGTTCTCAAAGAGAGGTATGCTAGAGGAGAAATAACGCATGAAGAGTATCAGAAAATGAAAGAAGAGCTTGAGAGGTGAAGGATGCAAGAACCTCACGCCCACCATGCTCAAAACGATAAAATGGAGATGCAGCATGAGAAAGAGCACGTTGAGAAGCATGTGCACACTCACCACCAGCACATGATGCTGGAATTCAAGAAACGCTTCTACATCTGTGCCCTTGTGACCATTCCAATTCTAATACTGTCTCCCCTCATTCAATCCATTTTACGCTTCAGTTTCAGGTTTGAAGGAGATATCTACGTTCTCTTTGCTCTTTCATCCTTTGTTTACTTTTACGGTGGCTACCCGTTCATCAGGGGTTTCCTAGATGAGATACGAAAAAGAATGCCAGGAATGATGACTCTCATCTCTGTAGCCATCACTGCTGCATACCTTTACAGCTCCGCAGTCGTATTCGGGCTGGAAGGAAAGGTGTTTTTCTGGGAACTCGCAACTCTTATTGACATCATGCTCTTAGGTCACTGGCTAGAAATGCGTTCAATTCTTGGCGCTTCAAGAGCTCTAGAAGAGCTGGTCAAAATAATGCCCTCTGAGGCTCACCTGTTAAAGGATGGCAAAATTGTGGATGTGAGGGTTGAAGAGCTAAGACCCGGTGACCGGGTTCTGGTAAAGCCGGGGGAGAAGATTCCGGTAGATGGTGTTGTGATTGAGGGGGAAACGAGTGTTAACGAAGCGATGCTGACAGGCGAGAGCAAGCCTTCTACCAAAAAACCGGGAGATGAAGTGATAGGTGGCTCTATTAATGGGGAGGGCTCCATTGTTGTAGAGGTTAGGAAAACTGGGAAAGATACTTATCTTAATCAGGTTATAGAGCTTGTTAAGGAGGCTCAGGAGAGCAAGTCGAGAACGCAAGACCTCGCAAACAAGGCAGCATTTTTTCTCACTCTCATATCCTTGAGTGTAGGTGCTATCACCTTTGCAGCATGGATTTTCCTAGGCATGGATGTGGCTTTTGCAGTGGAGAGGGCCGTGACTGTTATGGTCATTGCATGCCCTCATGCTTTGGGTTTGGCAGTTCCACTTGTGGTTGCAGTTTCAACATCCATCGCAGCAAAGAATGGGTTGCTAATTAGAGACAGACAGGCCTTTGAGAGGGCGAAGGATGTTAAGGCTGTGGTCTTCGACAAAACCGGGACCCTTACTGAAGGGAGGTTCGGCGTTACGGATGTACTGACCTTTGGTGGGAGGGAAGAAGAGGTCATCCAAATCGCTGCAAGTTTGGAATCGAAATCCGAGCACCCCATAGCTCAGGGTGTGGTTAGAGAGGCTGAGAAACGCAATATTGGGCTTTTAGAGGTTCTGAATTTCAAGGCCATTCCGGGGAAGGGTGTTGAAGGAGTCGTTAATGGTAGGCTTTATAGAGTCGTGAGTCCGGGCTATTTGAGAGAAAAGGGAATGGCACTGAAAGATGAACGGGTAGAAAAGCTTGCTCAGCAGGGGAAAACGGTTGTATTTCTGCTCGAGGATTCCGGAGAGCAGAAGGTGGTGGGAGTCATAGCCCTTGCGGACATGATAAGGGAGGAGTCAAGGGAAGCAATTGCAAAGCTCAAGGCCATGGGCATAAAGTGCATGATGCTCACTGGTGACAACAGATTCGTCGCCGAGTGGGTGGCTAAGGAGCTTGGCCTAGATGAAGTTTTTGCTGAAGTGCTGCCACATGAGAAATCAGAAGTCATCAAAGGGGTTCAGGAGCGCTATGCTGTTGCCATGGTTGGTGATGGCGTCAACGATGCTCCCGCATTGGCTCAAGCAGATGTTGGTATAGCCATCGGCGCTGGCACAGATATCGCCATCGAAACTGCCGATATAATTCTGGTGAGAAATGATCCCAGAGATGTTGTGGCAATATTGACCCTTTCTAGGAGCACCTATGGGAAAATGGTTCAGAATCTTCTCTGGGCAACTGGTTACAATGCATTTGCAATTCCTCTTGCAGCGGGAGTAGCCTATTCTCTCGGAATATTATTGAGTCCTGCTGCTGGAGCAGCCCTCATGACTCTCAGCACCATAATTGTATCGATAAATGCCAAGCTCTTGAAATGACTCTCATTCAATTGTCTCCCTGAGTATTTCTTACCCCCTCGAATTAACACCCAGAGTCAGTATCCACGCAGCAACCCAGCCAAAAACAAAGTTTGAGGAAGACACCTCAACAAAATGAGCCAGACGTATTGTGTCCGGCATGTAGGGGTTAGGTATTAGAAGAAGAGAACCCATAAGGACTGAGAAGAGTAGAGCTACTGCCAATTTAGCTTCCCACAATTCACCTTTCATCATTTTGATTACTGGGAGTGCTAGAGCAGCCCATATAAGCCCCCTCAGCATCTGAAATGGGAGTATCCAGGCAGGTAGCTGCAGATCAGCATAGTACTCCTGAAATGCCTCGCCTGCCAGCGGTCTGAAAATAAATATGCCGAAGGAGATATAAACAACCACATAGATGACTGCTATCAGTCCCAGCTTCCAGACCCACTCTTTCGGAGGCATATCAAGGCGTGTGCTGGTTTTTGGACTTTCTGATTGTTCATACTCTCTATTACTGCCCATCTTTCCGTGAATCAGGACAGCAAAGGGTGAAAAAAGAGCAGAGACAATTATTCCCTGAACAAAAAGCCTTGGGACAATCCCTACTGGGATAATGTCCACTAGATACTGAAGGAATACTACCGTCTCTATTTGAGATTGAAAGGTCGTCACTCCGTAAAAGATGATGAAAATGGCCAGAACCAGCTGCCAGCCGTTCCATTTAGAGCGGATAACAGGATAACTCACTACGATGGAGCTCATGAGACATACTGCAAAAAGCCAGATTACAGCGGTGTTAGACCCGGAAGACGTCCCAAGTCCTACCAGCAGCGATGCTACTGAGTAGCTGAAAAATAGGATGAAAGATAAAGCAACCACTCTTAAAACAATTGAAAAGGTTGCTTTCATATCAACACTTCCAGCATCTTGACATCAACATCAATGAACCGCTTCTTTCTGCTCAAGCTCCAGATATGCAGCAGTGACTGCCACACCTGCATAGGTGGTTGTTATCAGCATTGCTAGAGGGTTACCGATGTATGGAATTGATCCCACAACGATGCTTATGATTGCTGAAATTATCAGCAGTGCTATAGTAAAAACTAATACATCTCTAAAGTTCTGCTTCACAACTTCTATGCTTCCTTTTATTGCATCGAGCCAGTCTTTGTTGGAAATCATTATTTCAGGGGTGGTGAAGATCGTGAATAAAGCCCACAAAAGTCCGGGAATTATCAGCAGCATCATTCCAAATGCCACACCAATTCCTATTACAATGGAAGCTATGAGAAGAGGAGTAAGTTTCCTCATTGCGGCATTTATCCCTTCTTGGTATCCCATCCTCACCCCGTTGAACTCCTGATAGGCCATGTAAACTATGGCTCCGGTGGCCAGTATAGAGGTTATAATTACGGCGAGGACATAAGCTCCCACCAGGCCAATAAGTGCTCCGACGTTTATCAGGCCAACGGATGCCATCCCCATAACCGAACCGCCAACTGCAATCGCGAATACTATCGAAACAACAAATGGAAGCAGTGCCGGAACAAAAATGTCATAGTATCCTTCCTGAACAATCTCAACAGGTTTTTTCAAAATTTCTGCAACATTCAATGGCATTTCATCACCTTCTTTTTTAATAAATAAATATCATAACACAAATAACTTTGCCAGTTTTTAGAGCTTATTATTGTACTGCCATCCTGTAGCCATCCTATAACTGTCCTTTAGGTTTCCAGTCTTTTCTATGCAGCCCGTAAATCACGTGATCCACATAACGACCGTTGAGCAGTTCAGCATTCCTGATTACTCCTTCCTGAGTGAAACCAAGCCTCTCTGGAATGGCACGACTTCTTTTATTTTCAACGGCACAGCGAATCTCTATGCGATTCATGGCCTTCTCCCTGAACAAGTATTCTATCAGCGCCCTGCACGCCTTCGTCATTATCCCATGACTCTGAAAGGGGGCAGCAAGCCAGTAACCAATAGTAGCGGTTTTATCTTCTGGATCAGTTTCACACCCGATGACTCCGACCAGCATTTCCTTATACCAGATTCCTGCCTGAATGCCTTTGTTGGCTTCAAATTGCTTCAAAGACAGTTTGATGAAGTTTCTTGTATCCTGAACGGAAACAACTTTGTCCACCCATGAAAGCCATTTACGTAGGTGTTCTCTATTCTGGTCAGTCAGAAGGTATAGCTCCTCTGCATGTGTTTCTTCAAGCAGTCTTAGTTGGATATTTTTGTCAACCAAGAGGCTGAACATAGTCTCAACCAATTCTATTCAAATGCATCTACCAGCTCTTCAAAAACCCTGACAAATTCCTCCTCTTTCCCTTTTTCAATGACTGTTGCAGCGGCGATTCTGTGGGTGGCATCGGCAAAGGCTCCTACAATTTCACTGGCTTTCGGAACCAGATAGTCGAATCCTGGAGCTTCATCGTTAAGTATTCTCCTCTCAAGGACTGGCGGAGTTCTTCCACTCATCTTTACTGCGTCAAGCTCGACCTCTCCCAGATCGGGAACGTTTTTAGGAATGTCCTGAAAACCTACTAGGTATCTGTCCTCTTTGATGAACGACATATCCTTTATTAGCTGACAGAACTCTCCGACAGCCTTAACGCCCATTGGAGAGAACATGTCTTGAAGGTGGAACCACTGGGTATGCTTTCCAACATTCAATCCTTCACTTTTTAGATATTCAATGGCTTCACTGAATTTATCGGATTTAACTCTCTCGAATTTCTCGGCCTCTTCAATGGTACTATTGTCAAAACCATCTATACATGCTTTAATACCTCTTTTGTAGCCTTCCACTTCGTAACCCACAACTCCGAGATTCGTCAGCCTTCTTGCAACAACATCTGCGCATTCGTTGAAGAATGGAATATGGTATCTCTCTTTATGTCCTTCGATTTTTATTTCAGCCTGCCCGGCGTGAATCGCTTCATGCAGAGCGTATCTGTCAATTCCCAATATACCGCCGCTCCTGTCGTGGTAATCTCCAACCGCTCCAACAACTGCTAGATAGGCAAATTTGCTCATCTCATCCGTCATCGACCTACTGACCAGATAGCACAGCGTTGAGGCTGAAATAAAGGTATCACCTGAGATACCGACTAGCTCAGGGTCGAGAACGAATACATTGTTGCTTTCTATGCTCTTTGCCGGATGATGGTCAATGATATAAACTGTATTTCTGCCGGCATCGATTTTGTCTATGGTCTCCGCTGCCATACCAGCAAGATCGGTGTAAACAATTATCTGTTCCTCTCTTCCTTGGTGAATCTTCCTGATTATCTCTGGATATACTTTTTCAATGCAGATCCGCTCCGGCTTATGCTCCATACATCCGCAAAGATGGGAAAGGATGGCTCCGGAACAAATTCCATCAGCGTCATTGTGATGTACAACAGTTATCTCATCCAGCTCATACTCCTTCAACCTCTCAGCCACTTGTTTGATCCATTCAAAAAATTCTTTATTAACGAAACTTTCCATAAACATTAACCTAACTTCTTCTTTAAAAAGTGTATCGGTTGTGATGAGTTGTATAGGGAGAGATAGCACGGGGAAAGTTGAGATATCAAACCACACTTCTGAAAAAAGGTTAAATCCGAACATTCCAACATCATTCGGAGGGGAAAATGTCAATGGAGAAAAACCGACGGGTCTGGCAACTCATTCTACTGCTGATGTTGGCTGTAGCAATAGCTGGCTGTGCAACCCAGGAAGTTAAGGAACCTGTAAAACCTGCAGGGGAACAGACAGTAACCGAAACAATAATCAAGAATATATCGCCCGAGGAGGCATATGAACTCATACAGAAAAATAAAGGCAACTCTGATTTCATCATATTAGATGTTCGAACACGTCAGGAGTTCTCACAAGGTCATATAGATGGCGCCGTCAATCTTGATTTCTACTCAAAATCCTTCAGGGAGGAGCTGAATAAACTGGATAAAACCAAGACATACTTGGTTTACTGCAGAACCGGACACAGAAGCGGGCTCGCAGCAGAAATCATGAAGGAATTGGGCTTCAAAAATGTGTACAACATGATGGGCGGCATTGTGGAATGGCAAGCAAAGGGATTTCCAATTGTGAGCTGAACTTTTTGTTCAGTTTATTAAGCTAAAATTATAAGATAGCTTTAAAAATACTTATTTTTTGTATTTGTTTCAGCGATTCAACCAGATACTTACAAGTTAAGATTAATACATTGAAAAAATTTTTAAATTTTTAAATTGTCATTCATCCATGAGTGTTCAGACATGTCAATCACACTTATTAGTGGCGAAATCTGACAGGTTTGAAATAAGGCTTGCGGGCAGAGGGGGTCAGGGCCTGATAAAAATGGGCCTGATTCTGGCTGAATCTGCTGTTCGAGAGGGTAAAAAGGTCATTCAGCTCCAGAGCTACGGTTCTGAGCCCAGAGGTGGATTGAGCAAAAGCGATGTGATAATAGGGGATGTGGACTATCCCGGAATCCTGAAACTGGATGTTTTGCTGAGCTTGGATCAGCAGGCTTACGATGAAAGCTTATCGCTTCTGAAACTAGGTAGCCTGATAATTTTTGACTCTGATATGGTGAAACCCAAGCTGCTGGCAGGAGTTCAGCATTCCATACAATTCACACGAATTGCTGAGGAGCTTAGAGATAGGACATGTGCTAACAGCGTGGCGCTGGGTTATCTTGTTGCTGTTACAGGGATAGTTGAAAAGGAGACGGTGGAGGAAGTCATGGCCGAGAGTATGGCGGGAAAGTTTCCGCGGGAAGTTGTGGAGATCAATCTGAGAGCATTCAACAGGGGGTATGCAGAGGGATATGCCCGCAATCATGATAGATCAACGCTTCTGCAAAAAGTGCATTATATGTGCTGAATTCTGTCCAGAAGGGATTCCTGACCCACATAGCTCTTTTACTGAGAGCCATAAATCCACGAAATGCAGGCTTTGTAAGCTGTGTGAGCTTTACTGCCCCGATTTTGCCATATCTGTTTATGGAGACGTTGTGGAGACGGAAGGGATCATGAGGGTTGAAAGATGAGGCTCGTTCAGGGGAACGAGGCGGTTGCCGAAGCTGCCATAAAAGCTGGCTGCAGATTTTATGCAGGTTACCCCATCACACCATCCTCGGAAATAATGCACTTCATGGCCAGAAAACTGCCCGAAGTTGGTGGAATTTTTGTGCAGATGGAAGATGAAATTGCATCCCTTGCCGCAGCAATTGGGGCGTCGATGGCCGGGATGGTTTCAATGACTGCAACCTCTGGGCCGGGTTTTAGCCTAATGCAGGAGAATATCGGCTATACTGCAATGACTGAGGTGCCGGTGGTCATTGTGAATGTTATGCGAGCCGGGCCAAGCACGGGCATACCAACGGCACCCAGCCAGGGCGACGTGTTTCAGGCCATGTACGGCTCTCATGGAGACTATCCGGTGATCGTCATTTGCTTGGCTGACGTTCTGGATTCTTATCTGCTGACTGCAAGAGCCTTTCATCTTGCCGAGAAATGCAGAACTCCTGTTGTAGTCCTCTCCGACGAGATAGTGGGACATATGAGAGAGAGCGTTACACTTCCTGAGATTGAAAGCATTGCGATTGATGAGAATGGAAAAGCGGAAAGGCCTGAAATGCCAGTAATTGGGAGAGATCCAGACGTTTACTACACAGGACTTGCCAGTGAGGATGGACGGGTTATTTCTGATCTGGATGAGTACGACAGGCTGATAAAAAGACTTTACAGAAAAATAGGGGGTGTTGCTTCATGCAAGATCGAGAATGGCGATGCAGACACCATCTTATTCACCTATGGCTCAACATATAGGGCTGCAAAGGCGGTAATAAAGGTGGCAGATGTTGGAATATTCAAGGCCGAAACTCTGAATCCTTTCCCTGAGAGGGAGCTGAGAAAGGTTGCGAAAAAAGCTTCCAGAATAATTGTGCCGGAGATGAATGTGGGAAAAGTCGTGAAGGAGGTTGAGAGGGTTGTTTACGGATCATGCAAGTCTTGTGAAGTTATATCTGTAGCAACTCACCGTCGTATTGACCCCTTCACAATTCTGGAAGCAGTGGAGATGGCGGGTCGGGTATGATGACTGGTTTTGGCACTCCAACCACTGCTCAGCAAGCTGGTCAGGCCAGCAATCAGGATAAGTTGAGAGAGCTCGTTAAGCTTCCAACAACCTGGTGTCCCGGATGTGGAAATGGAATAATTTTAGGAGCTTTTTTGAGGGCCTGCTTAAAGTTAGTGGATAATAAAGAGCTTGAAATGAAAAACATTGTCGTTGTGAGCGGGATTGGATGCAGCGGCAGAGTAACTCAATTTCTGAAGTTCAGCTCTGTTCACTCTACACACGGAAGGGCAATACCACTTGCCACCGGCATCAAACTTGCCAATCCCGAGCTCAAGGTAGTCGTCATGATGGGTGATGGAGACGCATTTGCCATAGGCGGAAACCACTTCATTCATGCTGCTAGGCGAAACATTGACCTCACTGCAATAATCTTCAACAACTCCCTTTACGGAATGACGGGTGGACAACTTTCGCCAACGACTCAGGAAGGGGAGAAAACACCAAGTTCACCCTTTGGAAACGTTGAAAGGCCCTTCAACATCTCTGAGCTTGCAATAACTGCTGGAGCAACCTATGTAGCCAGATGGACCACGTTCCACGTCAAACAGCTCCAGAAATCCATTGAAGATGCCTTATCCCACAGGGGTTTTGCAGTTGTTGAGGTTATAACCGGCTGCCCTACTCGAACAAAAAAGAAACCTTCAGAGCTTTTGAAGATGCAGAAAAACATCAGACCATTGAGGGTTCTCAAAAAAGTGGAAGATCAAGAAGTTGAGGAATTTGTCAGCAAATACTACCGGCTTGTAAGAGAGCTAGGTAAAACTGGCAGGCGTTAAGGTAAGGCTAAGGTTAGCAAAAACTTAATTTTGAGGGAGTAAAGTCATTCTATGGAAACCAGAAAAATACAGCTCATTGGCAGCTCCAGTTACATGATAAGTCTCCCCAAAAAGTGGATTCTCTCTCATAATCTCAAACAAGGGGATGAGGTCACAGTTTACGCTTATGAGGGTATGGTTGTTGTTCTGCCCAAAGAATACAAACGACTGGTCAGGATTGTAATGAAGGGGATACATGAAGAAAAGGGGGACTTCTTGCGCCGATACATTTATGCCATCTATATGCTAGGTTTTGACGAGATCGTCCTTGAAGATATCGATGCAGCGTCGCTGCTGGACAGCTTCACCGAAATTGTGCATGAACTCATAGGGATGGAGATAATCGATGTGGCTGATGACAGGATTGTCTTCAGAATTCTGGTAACTCCTGAGCTCGATGTAATCACTGTGCTTAGAAGAATCGTCCAGATGATAAACAGCATGTTCGAGGACGCTTTGGCAATCCTTAATGGAAAGGAAGATGTTGAAGGGGTTGAAAAGGTAATTAGAAATGTTTCATTGACAGAAGAGAACATTGACAGGTTTTACTGGCTAGTAGTGAGACTTGAAAACAGAATTATCAGAGAGAAATCATTCAAGTGGAATGAGCTGAGGTTTGTTTTAGGCTCACGAATGCTGGCAAAAATACTTGAGGATATCTCTGACCATATATCCCGGTTTTCAAGGTATCTGGCCGAGGTGAGGCCTGACGATGTCCCTGAAATGCCCGTTCTAATCAAATCCATTTCCGAGCTCTTCAACAAATCCTTCAACTCGTACATCGAAAGCGACCTAATTGCCAGCAATGAAGTTGCGAGGGATGTGGAAGCTGTTCAGAACAGAATAATAGGTGAACTTGACAGTTTGGATAGAGCAGGAAAGGTGAAGCCAGCTCTGGCCCTCCACCATCTCCTGGGAATAATCTGGAACATCAAATCCATTGCTGAAATAGCCATAAACAGAGCCGTCAGGGAAATGGCAACTGGACAGTAGAAGAGAATTGGGGAGATTGGAGAGGAGACGAATAGCATGAAATAGAAGTGGCGGAGAATTATGCATAACATGAAGCGTGTAGTTGTCCTCTTTATTGTAACGGCTCTGATTGTTCCGACCATAGTCATATACTTCCTCTCACCACTGCAGGTCTTAGAAATATCCGGAGTGTCAGGAAACAAGAAAGAGCTAATCCCTGTCAAGGATAAAACAACCTTTGAGATCTCCTTCATCCACTCTGTGGAGCTGTCCAGATGGGTTGAAATCTACGAAGTGAACGGCACAACACTTCACCTCAAGAAAACCCTCACAAAATCTGCTGGCTGGGGTTTACCTAGCACGACGAGCTCGGGCGACTTCTCATTTGAAGAAGTGAACGGAGAGGGATGGATGGCATATTACCTTGACAGAGATTTTAAGTCGCTTACTATCTCAACCTATTCCATAAACGATTATATACTCCAAATTGGCGATACCCGTGTGGCGCTGGAGAACTTCGGCAAACTTGTGACAGTTAAAGTGAAAACCATCCCTCGCCATGAATACTGGAGGTGGAAAATTGGTATCTGATGTTCGAAAATTCGACGTCACGAAGCTCGAAAGGAAATTCTTTCACGAGAGAGAGCTTACTGGGAAACAGGCTGTTCTTATAGTTGCTATCTCATCCCTCTTTTCTGCATTTCACGTAATAAACGGCTCATATACCGGAATGCTACCCATAGATATCGTAAAATCCGTTCACTTGGCTTTTGTTATGGCTCTCGCCTTCCTTCTCTTTCCCTTAAGAAAGAATTCGGAGGATGAAAAAAAAGGTAAAATCCCACTTTATGACGTGGCTCTGGCAGTCATTGCCTCGTATGTTGCCCTTTACATCGCAATCAACTATAGCGCTCTCCTCCATAGAGCTGCCATAGGCTTTACAACCACTGATTACGTTATTTCAGCTTTGGGAATCATTCTCGTGCTAGAAGCAACACGCAGGGCTGTAAATCCAGCTCTGGTGGTTATAGCATTAATCTTCATCCTCTACGCCAAGTTCGGGACATTTCTACCACTCATAGAGCACAAAGCTTATAGCTGGAAAGAAATCCTCGAGCACCTTTATCTGACCAAAGAAGGTATATTTGGCACACCCCTAACAGTTTCAGCCACTTTTGTTGTCCTTTTCATAATTTTTGGAGCTTTTCTGGAGAAATCCGGCGCCGGGAAATTCTTCATCGACCTTGCATATTCTCTGACTGGTGGCCTTGTAGGTGGTCCAGCAAAAGCTGCTGTTGTATCCAGTGCTCTGATGGGGACGATTTCAGGCAGCTCTGTTGCCAATACAGTTACGACGGGAGCCTTCACCATCCCTCTGATGAAAAGGGTGGGCTACAAACCTGAATTTGCCGGAGCTGTTGAGCCCGCAGCTTCAACAGGTGGTCAAATCATGCCCCCTATCATGGGTGCCGCAGCATTTATCATGGCAGAGTTCGTTGGGATGCCCTATGTGAATATTGTTTATGCTGCCATCATCCCTGCCTTTCTTTACTTCTTTGGAGTTTTCACAGCAGTTGACCTTGAAGCAAGAAAGGAGAACCTGAAAGGTTTGCCAAGAGAGGAGTTGCCCAGCTTTTTTGGAGTGCTGAAAAGCGGCTGGTACTATCTCATCCCCCTTGCCGTCATAATTTACATGCTGGTGGGTGGCTACACCCCCATACTTGCAGCCGTCTATGCTATTCTCGTGGTGGTTGCAATAATAATCTTGAATCCAATTTTATCGAACCTGAAAAAGAGAGAAAGGCCATGGGGAGATGTGGCTAAAGAAATAATTTCAACTCTTATGGATGCTTTAAGCCATGGTGGGAGAAGTGCTGTTGCCGTTGCCCTTGCATGTGCCTCAGCAGGCATAATCGTTGGAGTTGTAACTCTAACAGGTTTGGGCTTCAAAATCGCCGCAGCAGCTCTTCAAATCTCTCAAGGTCAAATTCTCTTTATACTCATGCTGACCATGCTGGTCTCCCTTGTGCTGGGGATGGGTGTGCCAACAACAGCCAACTACATCATAACAAGTACAATCGCTGCTCCAGCCATCATAACCTTCATGGCTCTAAGCTACGGAATGAATGTCAGAGACTTCATTGACCAGTTTCCAGAGCTGATCCTGCCTGCCCACATGTTCGTATTCTATTTCGGAGTTGCGGCAGATCTGACACCCCCAGTAGCTCTGGCTGCCTATGCTGGTTCTGCAATTGCTGGAAGCGACCCTTGGAAAACGGGCCTCAACGCTTTCAAGATTGGGATCGGGAAGTATTTGGTTCCGTACATTTTCATATTCACACCTTCGGTTCTGCTGATTGGAGTAAATCCGACCCTTGACAGCATTTCCAGCCTGCTGATAGTTGTACTCTCAGTTATGGTAGGTATCGTGGCAGTAAATGCTGGAACAATAGGATATCTTGCCGGAAAACTTAAGAATTACGAGAGAGTTGTAGCCTTTGCTACAGGACTGCTATTGCTTTCTCCAGACATTCAATATAAATTACTGGGGCTCATATTGCTTTTGGTAATTGTTATAAAGCAGTTGAGAAAATAATAATTCAGGTGATGTAATGAGGAAGTACCTGGTAGTTTTTCTGGCAATCGGAATCGCTCTTTTGCTGGCAGGCTGTGCCCAGCAGGAGAAGGCTCCAGATGAGAAGGAAGTCCAGCTGACAATTCTGACCGGTGGAGCTGCTGGCACATACTATCCCATCGGTGGAGCAATGGCAACAGCAATCAATGATTACGCAAAAGGAGTAAAAGCAACGGCAGTCACATCTGGAGCTTCTGTCACGAATGCGAGAAAGATTGGGGAGAAAGAAGCAGAACTTGCCCTTCTACAGAACGATGTTGCATATTATGCATATGAAGGACTTGAGATGTTCAAGGATAATCCGGTTAAAAACATAAGGGGGATAGCTACGCTCTACCCAGAGGTCATACAAATCGTAACGCTGAAGGAGTCCGGCATAAAGAGTGTTTACGACCTGAAGGGTAAGAGAGTTGCAGTTGGAGCTCCCGGGAGCGGGACAGCAGTTGATGCCCTGCAGATTCTGAAAGCAGCAGGAATTGATGAGAGTAATGCAAACATCGAGTACAGGAACTTCAAAGAGGTTGCCGATGGCCTTAAGGATAAAACAATAGACGCTGGATTCATCGTTGCAGGAGTGCCAACAGCAGCGGTGAGCGATGTTGCGTCAGTCAGGGATGTGATGATCGTAGAGGTTCCTGATGAAATCTACCAGAAGCTCAGTCAGGATTACAAGTTCTATGTCCAGTACACTATTCCGGCAGGAACCTACAAGGGTCAGGATGAGGATGTCAAAACTGTAGCAGTGCTGGCCATGCTGGCAACCCGGGAAGACATGCCAGAAGACATCATCTATGAGGTAACAAAAGCAATATTTGAGCACAGAGATGTCCTTGTAGCTGCTCACAAGAGAGCAGAAGACATAACGCTTGAAACAGCTCTTGATGGCATGTCAATACCGCTGCACCCAGGTGCAGAGAAGTACTACAAGGAGAAAGGCTTGATTTGAAGATTTCTTTTCTATTTTTTATTTTCTTTTATTTTCTCCCATCAAAACATCCTCAGGCTGAGCATACCAGAATCTTTTTAACTCACCTCTCTATTGAAGCTTGATGAGAGTCGTTATTTACGGTTTTGGGCAGATTGGGAGATTGATTGCGAAATCCGCCATAAAAAAAGGGTTTGAAGTGGTTGGAGCTGTGGACGTGAACCCTGAGCTTGTGGGAAAGAAGATTCACCAATTAGATGGGTTTGATGAACTCGGGATATCATCAGAAGCAGCTATTAAGGATTCTCTGGATTTCGAGGATGTTGATGTTGTTTTTCTGACCACTGGCTCTTTTGTTCCTGACATTCTGCCGGAGCTTAAAGAGTGCATTGAATCAGGTTTTGATGTGGTGAGCTCATGCGAAACCCTGAGCTATCCAGAATTTCGCTATCCAGAGCTTGCCAGAGAAATTAATCAGCTCGCCATTGAAAACAATGTAAGCGTCCTTGGAGCTGGCATAAATCCTGGATTCCTGCTTGATTTACTTCCAGCAGTTCTTTCAGCAACTTCAGTAGAGGTTAAGAAAATTAGGGCTGTCAGGAGCGCAGATGCTTTGAAAAGGAGATCGAGTTTCCAGAAAAAGATTGGGCTGGGTATGGAGGTCAACGAGGTGCAGAAAAAGCTCGGAAAAGAGCTGACAGGGCACGTAGGATATGGTGAATCAGTTTGCCTGATAGCCGATGCTTTGAACTTCACACTTGAAGATGTTGAAGAGGGGCAGGAAATAGTTGTTGCGAAGGATGACTGTATCGTTGAAGCTGGGAAAGTTCTAGGGCTCATAGGATTCGGTTCAGGTATCAAAAATGGCGAGGAAGTAATCAGGGTGGAATTTCACGCTTACGCTGGGGCAGAGGAGTACGAGGAGGTTGTTATAGAAGGAGATAATCCGGTTGTGTGGAGAAGTAGCGGAACGAAAGGAGATATAGGGACTGCCAATGTCTTGGTAAACCTTGCGAAATCAGTTGTAAACTCGGAACCCGGGTTAATTAAAATCAGTGATATAATTCCGTTCCGCTGACCTCCTCACCTCGCTGATTTTTAATTTCATATTTTAATTCCATGATGCTCAAACTTAAATACTTGAAAAACCCAAAATAATTTCATGGTTCTTGAGGTGATGCTCATGGACGAAGTTAACAGGATTGTAACCCTCTGTGGTAAAGATTGGGCCAAGATCGGTGTTGAGTTTACATTCCTCGGTGGCAAACAGGAGTGTGAAAACTGCAAGATTAAAAGAGCCTGTCTGAGACTCAGAGAAGGCTCCAAGTATAAGATCGTTGGATTGAGGGACGGCACTGTGCAGGAATGTCCGCTCCATGACGAGGGAGTGATAGCTGTTGAAGTTGTTGAACTCCCCATCATGGCGGCTGTTGATGCGAAAATAGCTGTGGAGGGTGCAAGAATCCATTTTGAGAAGAGAAAATGCACAAACATCGATTGTGGCCTCTATAACCTCTGCAACCCTGTTGAAGTGACAAATGGAGAGCAGCTGATTGTGGAAAAGATTATCGGCGACGCACCTGTTGATTGTGGAAAGGGCTACGCAATAAAGGTTGTGGAGCTCAAGAGGGAGGGTTGACTCAGGGCTGGATCAGCCGGGTCAGCTGGATCGGTTAGATCAGGAAACAAACAGCTTCATTATTTTTAGCCCATCTATAAGCCCGTATTTGCCTTTTTTACATTCCTTCTCTGAAAATGCTTTTGTACCATCACTTTTTCCGGTTATGGCGAAGGGTACCGGCTCAGCCACGTGGGTTTTCGCTTTAATAGGTGTTGGATGGTCGGGAAGCAGAGCTATTCTGACTTCCTCAAGATCGATTCTGTCCAAAATATATCCGGCTATCTTTTCATCGTAGATCTCGATGGCTTCCACTTTCAGCTCAGCATCTCCTTCATGGCCAGCCTCATCTATGCCCTCGGTATGCAGCACAACAAAATCATAATTTCTCAGGGATTTCAGGGCTGCTCTTGCAAGTCCACGGTAATTTGTATCTATCCATGCGGTAACGCCGTCAACATAAACGCAGTCCATCCCCAGTCCTTTCCCTATGCCATAAAGCAAATCTACCTCGCTTATCATAGCTCCCTTCAATCCATAACGCTCTTCTATTTTTGGAAACTCTGGTAATTTCCCACCGCTCCAGAGCCACACCATGTTTGCCTTATCTGTCACTTCTGGAAGCACTTCAGCACTCCACTTTATAACTTCCTTTATGAGTTCTGCAAGCTCTCCGTCCCTTGGCATATGTGGGTTTATCGGTTCCCCCGTTATATCGTGTGGTGGTGTTGTTACTGGTGCTTTTGAGAAATTGCCATTGATGGCTGCGATGTTTCTAAATCCAACACCCGGGTGGAAGATTATGTTATCCCACTCTTTTTCCCGGTTCAGGAATTCTATTACCTTTTTAGCCTCACTGTTCTCGATTCTGTTCCCGCTGTAATCTACCATGATGCCATTCTCAACATAAACGAGATTACATCTGAAAAGCCAGTCACCCTTAACCCCCCTTGCCAGAGCTTCGATGGGGCCTCTGCCAGTGTAGTACTTTCTCACGTCAACCCCGAGAATCGTGAGGTTGGCAATGTCGCTTCCAGGCTCAAATCCTTCAGGAATTGTTATTGCCAGACCGCATGATGAGGCTGAAGCTATTTCATCCATGTTGGGAGTGTCAGCATACTCAAGAGGGGTTTTATTTCCTAGCTTCTCTACCTTCCAGTCAGCCATGCCATCAGGTATGAGCATGAGGTACTTGGTAGAGTTCATCGAAGGGCAATGGTTTAAACTCAATTAAATAATTTTAGGGTACTTTGTGGTTTTGGTAATTCTGGTGATTTTGCGATACTTTTGTTATCAGTGCGGACTCTAACAACTCTAATAAACACTCTAAACCCTTATGGTTTCAGGATTAACTTTTTAAGCTATCTACTGTAAAGCCCAACAAGCTCTCCATATTGGATGACGTGTCCCTCCATAGCCTTAATCAACTCATCCTTGCTCTTTATGTCCTCTCCAAGCATGGTGTCCAACACATAAACTTTGAAGAAGTACCTGTGGGGTTTGCCTTTCGGTGGACATGGCCCTCCATATCCATATCTTCCAAAATCGTTCTTTGCCTGCAACATCTTCACTGGTTGGCTTACACTTCTATCCTTCGGAATGTTTTCGGGAATCTGGTTGACTGGAGGAATATTCCAGGCAACCCAGTGGGTAAAGGTACCGATGGGGGCGTCGGGGTCATCCATTATAATGGCCATGGATACTGCCCGGTCAGAGACTCCTTCTATAGTGAGTGGCGGTGAAATGTCATCACCATCACATGTGTACTCTACGGGAATTCTTTCCATGTTCCCAAATACAGATCTTACCTCAATCTTCTCAATTTCCTCGATTTTCTCCATTTCGCTCACCTCCTTTGAAGTACATGCATAAAATTGTGCGGCAATAAAAATCACGAGCAGCAGATATAATCTCATGAAATAAAATATTGATACTTCACTCGATAAATCTTTCGATAGACCTTTCATCTCAAAAGTTAAACAAATCTCACCACACCTCATCAAGCCCATCAAGTTTATGAAGGGTCAGAGCAACAGAGGGAATGGGTGATTGAATGGTTAAAGATGAGAAAATAGCCTCTCTTGCAGACAGCATAGTTTCTAGGTTTAGGAATGCAGGTGTTGAGGTTGAGAGAAGTGAGATTGTGAAGAGGCTCAAACTACTAATTCATGAGTTCAAGGTTCCTGAAGGAGAAGCTGTGCGTACTATCACCAACTGGTTGATGAAGGAGCATGAGGTCTCTAGAGAGCAGTTAGTGGAGAAAGAGAGCGCATTGGTTAAAATTGGAGACATTAATAAGGCTGGTGAGTGGGTTAGCCTTAAAGCGAGAGTCGTTCAACTCTGGGATGCCACAAGTCCTAATGTCTCTCAGGTGGGACTCATTGGTGACGAAACAGGCATAGTGAAGTTTGTTATATGGGTGAAGGCTGGCAAAGGAGAGGTAGAAGAAGGCAAGAGCTACCTCTTCAAAAATGTTGTCACAGATTCATTCGGTGGAAGACTCCAAGTTAATGTAAACCGTTTCAGCGAGATTGTTGAGATAGATGAGGAAATACAGCTTCCTCCCAAGGAAATAGAGGTGGTGGGGGCTCTTGTAGCTATACAGCAGAACAGCGCCCTCATTCAGCGTTGCTCTGAATGCAGGAGAGTTATGACGAAGGGAATCTGTCCGGTGCATGGAAAGGTTAAAGGCTATGATGACCTCCGAATAAAGGGTGTTTTGGATGATGGAGCCAGCATCTATGAGATAATTCTTAACCAGGACAATATAAAGGAGCTAACAGGAATAGGGCTTGATGAAGCCGTCAAAATCGCTCATGAGACCCTTGATAGAAATGCTGTATTGTCCGAACTAAAAAAGGCACTGTTGGGGAGATATCTGAAAGTGGATGGTACAAAGGGGGAAAGGTTTTTGCTAGTAAAGCATGTGGAGTTTATTAGAGAAGCCGATGCTAAAGAGCTTTTGGAGGAGTTGCAGGAGGAGTTGCAATGACTGACGGTATAAGGCGGAGAGAAGTTGCTTTGAGGCTCTTTGCTCATGAGCTCAGCAGATCAACCCACAAAATAGAGCCGGCAGGTGAAAGAGAGCCCGCTTATGTGCTCACCCCCACCGGAGCAAAGGTTAATAGAGTCTTTTCAGTAGGAGTTTTACTGGACAAAGAGGAAGTCAGACCGGATTCAAATCTCTGGAGACTCCGTGTAAGCGACCCAACAGGGGTCTTCACAGCCTTCATCGGCAGATATCAGCCTGATGCTCTTGAGAGCGTAATAGAAATAGAGCCTCCTGAGCTGATTGCTATCGTTGGGAAAGTTAGAGTTTTTGAAGGACTGGAAAGGAACTTCGTAAGAGTCGTTCCTGAAAATATAAATGTGGTTGATAGAACTACAAGGGACATCTGGGTTTGTGAGACTGCAAGGAGAACATTGGAGAGGCTAAAAGAGTTCGGAAAGACAGAGGACTCGAAGCTTGCCATGGAGATCTACAACACGGACA
This sequence comes from Archaeoglobus sp. JdFR-37, assembly GCA_002010215.1. GTDB lineage: Archaea > Halobacteriota > Archaeoglobi > Archaeoglobales > Archaeoglobaceae > JdFR-37. The sequence goes on along the minus strand of MTMY01000029.1, from coordinate 7,984 downwards.
TTAACGAATATTTGGGGATAGTCAAGCAGGCACTGGCTGCGATAGTTGAAGAGCAGATTCAAGAGATTACAGAGCCACCAGAGGAGGAAGAAGAGGAAGAATTCGAAGGCTTTGAGTTTGAAGAGGAGGAATGGGATCTTTCAGACCTTCTGGAGGACTGAAATGGATAAGTGGGTTTATGAACTCATCGTTGAGAAAATTCCCCCTTTTTCTTTTCTGAAAGGCAGGCACGTCACAACTTTTCAGCTTCTCTTAATGCTCTTTGTCGGTATCGGGATATCTCTGTACTATCACCTCCCCTTCCGGTCGTTGATAATGGGGAGTTTGACAATTCTGGTTGTGGTGATATGGAGCAGGCTAACACTGATAATCGCTCCAACCATACGTGCCTTTCGCCCTTCGCTGAGTGAAGAGGAAAATGGAATTATTGAGTGGTACAGGGAATTGCTTTTCAGTAAAAAACGTCCTGAGCTGTTTGCAGGGCTGGCCATCTTTATACCCCTCATTACGTATCTCTATTTCAATCCCTACCTTATACACTACTATCTCGGTGACAATCTGGTGGTGATAGCCTTTGCAATGGTTCTAGCCTGGGATGTGGCTTACAGAGCTGGCATAGGTCTCTGGGTTTATGCTTTGTGCCTTATCAGGTCGTTCAGACTTTTTGAGGCTTCCAAGAGGAGAAAGGGTTTAGAACATACTCTTCTAAACGACCTTAAAGCAATGGAGAGGATGGATAGAAGAGGAGTCGTCTATGCTCTGACAGCTCTGTTGCTTTTCCCTGTTCTCTCTCCAGACAAGCATCTCACGATCTTCGTGATACTCTATTCTCTTTCTATTATGACCTTCTCAATGCTTTCTATATCTCTGATAAGGCGGGTTCCATGGTTACCTCCAGATATTGCGGAGCTTCTTGAAAAGGCCAAGTTTGCATATGTGGGCCATGAAGGTGAAGATTTCCCTCACATCACTCCTGTTGTTCAGGTCTTTAATGGCAGAAATGTTTATTTTGTAACATCAAAGGCCAGTAAAAAATTCAAGCTTCTCAAGAAAAATAACAGGATTGCGGTTCTGATAGATGAAAGAGACCCAAGGGACTTTTTCGGAAATAAGGCTGTTCTGATAGTTGGTAAGGCAAGATATTATGAGCTTCACAATTTCCTCCCGAACATTTTAAAGCTGACAAAGGTCAGAAATCTCTTCATGGAAAAATACAGCCAGTATATTTCCACTTACGGTAAGAGGAAAGAGGAACTTCCAGAAGCATGGCGTTTGACACCGATTCTTAAGAGGATCCCAGTTGAAGTTGAGCCAGAGTGGGTGGTTTACTGGAGAGGGGCGAGAAGAATAAGGATTGGGCTGTGATATCATGTTGCCGTATGAGGTTAGAGTATTGCTGAACACGAATTATTTCGGTTATCTCTGCACTAGGGGAAGCTATCCTCACATAACCCCCATTTTCTTCGCCTATGATCAAAGGGAATCCCTGTACTTCATGTCGGATTTTTCCTCAAAAAAAATCCGGAACATTATGAAAGACCCCCGTGTCAGCCTAGTTGTGGATGTAAGAGATGATAGCGATCCCTTCAACAATGAAGGAGTGATGGTTTCAGGAATTGCGAAGATTTATCTTCCCGGAGAAATAGAGCTAGACGAGTATCATGATATATACACCATTTACGACTTATTCAAATCCAAGTATTCCGAATTCGTGGAATTTGAGAATGGAGAGGATGTTATAGTAGAGGTAGGGATCTGGAAGGTGAGTTATTGGAAGGGTCCTCATTTCAAGACCATCAGGGTGAAACGATGACAAGAATAATACTCTTTACTGGGAAGGGTGGAGTGGGAAAGACCACGATAGCAGCAGCAACAGGGATAAAATGTGCATCTCTTGGCTACAAAACTCTGGTTATTTCTACGGACCCTGCCCATAGTTTGGCAGACTCCTTTCAGAGAGAACTTGCACCCTACCCAGTAGAGATCAGAGAGAATCTATACGGAATGGAAGTGAATGTTGAGTATGAGCTGGAAAAGCACTGGGAAACAATTAAAGAGTATCTAAAGCTCTTCTTCATGTCTCAGGGGATTGAGGATGTTGTTGCAGAGGAGCTGGCAATATTTCCGGGCTTTGATGAACTTGCAAGCCTCCTCCACCTTCTGGAGAAATACGAGAGCGGGGAATATGATGTGATAATACTTGACTGCGCTCCCACTGGTGAAACGCTGAGGCTTCTTAGCGTCCCTGAGGTGGCAAAGTGGTATATGAACAGGTTTTTTGGAATAGAGAAGAAGCTTCTCAAGGTTGTGAGGCCAATTGCCGAGCCATTGATTGATGTACCATTGCCAAGTGAAGAAGTTCTTGATAAGGTTCAGGAACTCTATGTGAAAATTGGGAGGCTGAAGGAGATTCTGGAGAGTGATGAAGCCATAATACGGCTTGTTATGAATCCTGAGAAAATGGTAATTAAGGAGAGTGAGAGGGCCTTCACATATCTAAACCTTTTTGGCTATGCTGTAGATGCAGTGATAATCAACAAGATATTTCCAGAGGAGGCTGGAGGCTACTTCAAGTACTGGTTTGAAGCCCAGAAAAAATACATGGAGGAAATAAAGCACAGCTTCCCCGTCCCTATCTTCAGAGTCATGTTTAAAGAGAGAGAAATTGTCGGCGATGAACTGGAAAAGCTTGCCAATGAAATCTATGGGGAAAAGGACCCGGCTGAGGTTTTTGTAACTGAAAAACCCATGAAAATAATCAAGGATGACGAGGGATATTCCTTTTACATCAAAGCCCCATTCATTAGAAAAGAGGAAGTGAAGCTTATGAAGAGGGGGGATGAGCTAATCGTTGTTGCAGGGCAGTGGAAAAGGATAGTATTTCTTCCGCAAAGCCTCGCTTTGAAGGATGCAGTCAAGGCAAGTTTTAATAATGGTGAGATAAAAATACTGTTCAGGTGATAAACGTGAAGGAGATCAAGATCAGGATTCCTGAACCCTCCGACATATTTCCGGAGAATTTCTCCATGCACATGCTCAAAGCCTACAAAGAGTTTCTTCTTGCTTTCAGGGAGCTCATTGATGAGCGTATAAAGAGGATTGAGGAGATTGAGAAGGAGGAGGGGAAAAAAGAAATTAAAAAGATTGAAATAGAGTAACAAGGAAGGGTGACATGGATCTTCAGCTCATTTTCCTGATGGCTTTTTCGCCAAGCATCGCACTGCTGTGGTACATCTATACCAGGGATAAAATAGAACCGGAACCAAGAAAGTATGTTATTGCAACTTTTCTTTTTTCTGCTACTGTTTCACCACTGGTAGCCCTCGTTCTCGAACCCTTGTTACCACATACTGGGTTCTGGGTTGCTTTTGGAGCAGCCCTGATAGAAGAGCCAGCAAAGTTGCTAGCAGTTTACATCCCCTACAGAATGAGGCAGATGGATGGAATAATGGATGGTGTTGTTTATGGAGTTGCAGCCGGCGTGGGTTTTGCTGCCACCGAAAACATCATTTATGGGCTGGGCTTTGGTGTGGAAACAACGTTTATCAGAGGATTTTTCACCCCCATAGCCCATGCCACCTTTACAGCTATAGCTGCTGTTGGGCTCGGTCTGGTATCTGAGGACCTAGGGAGGAGTGTAAAACCCTATCTTGCCACAGCAATTTTGTTTCACGCCATCTGGAACCTTACAGCCTTCTACTTGGGTGATTTGTACAGCATAGCCATACTGATACTAAATATTACAGTTTTAATTCTTCTTATCAGGGTTGGAATAGCAGAGGACAGACAAAAGCTGGACTATTATCTCTTCAAAAGGCTGAGGTAGCGGAAAGTCTTTATTTCAATGGTTTCAACGACCCATATGGATGATGTAATAATAGGGCTGGAAGTTCATGTTCAGCTCAACAGGCTCAAAACTAAACTCTTCTGTTCATGCCCAATTAATTATCATGATAGCGAACCAAATACTCATGTCTGCCCCGTCTGTCTGGGTATGCCAGGAGCTATGCCGGTCATCAACAAGGAAGCTGTTAAAGCAGCAATAAAGATTGCTTTAGCTCTTAATGCCGAAGTGCAACCCTTTACAGTCTTTGATCGAAAAAACTACTTCTATCCTGACCTGCCAAAGGGCTTCCAGATAAGCCAATACGATCGCCCTCTTGCTCTGGGTGGTTATGTAACTATTGAAACTGAAGATGGAGAGAAGAAAATAGCGTTGAAGAGGATACACATGGAAGAAGATCCAGGAAAGCTTAGTTATAAAGGCAGCATAACTCTTGCAAAGTACTCACTGATTGATTACAACCGTTCCGGCGTTCCACTGCTGGAAATAGTGACTGAACCGGTTATGAGTTCACCGAAAGAAGCTAGACTTTTCCTGAACAAGCTCAGGATAATTCTGGAGTATCTTGAGGTCTTCGATGGAAATCTTGAAGGAGCTATGAGGGTTGATGCCAACATAAGCCTGAAAGGCGGGGGAAGAGTTGAGATAAAGAACATTTCCAGCTTCAAAGGCGTTGAAAGAGCTTTGAGCTATGAAATCACTAGGCAGAGGAATCTTCTGAGAAGGGGCAGGGTGGTTTTGAGGGAAACGAGGCACTTCGATGAAGTAAACAACATAACCGTATCTCTGAGGAGTAAGGAGGAGGAGCAGGATTACCGATACTTCCCCGAGCCAGACCTCGTCCCCATTCACACATCTGAGCTTGTTGACGAGGTAAAGGATTTGCTACCAGAGATGCCCGAGGAGAAGAGGCAGCGATTCATTCAGCAGTACGAAATTGGGGATAACTTCGCAAAGGTGCTAGTTCTCGACCCAAAAATGGCAGATTATTTTGAGGAAGTTGCTTTACAGCTCGATGCAAAGCTTGCAGCAAGCTGGATAGTGGATGTGCTGAGAGGAGAGCTGAACTACAGGGGATGGGACTTCAGGGTAGGATGGGAGAAGCTGAGGCCAGAGGAGATGATAAGGCTGCTGAAGTACTTTGTAGAGGAGAAGATTACAGAGAAGGGAGTTGTGGAGGTCATCAGAACCAAGCTGGATGAGGGCGGAGATATTGATGCTATAATTCAGTCTAAAGGGCTTTTTGCCATACCAAAGACCGAAATCGAAAGGCTATGTAGAGAAGCGATAGAGAAGAATCCAAAAGCGGTTGAGGATTATAAGGCGGGGAAGAAACAGGCTGCTAACTATTTGGTTGGTTACGTCATGAAGGTTACCCGGGGCAGAGCAGACCCGGCTGAGACTGCGAAGATCATCAGGGAGATGCTTAGTAACTAAATACCTAGTAGCTAAATTGTAACTTAAATTTTAATAACTAGTCTAGATGATAATCAATTAACCTTATATTTTTTGGAGTCTAATTAGTGTGATGAAGGTGCTTCTAGTCAATCCACCTTCTGAAACCGCAATTAAGGAATATCTGGGTGCTGCTGCCCCTCCCATTGGTCTAGCAAGTTTGGCGGCAGTTGCCATCCAAGAAGGCTGCAAGGTGAAAGTTGTTGATGCTGTAGCCCTAAATTTTGACTTTCATCAGCTGGAGAAGGAAATTTCCAAGTTTAAGCCGGAGGTAGTGGGCGTAACTGCCACCACTCCTGGAATCTACTCAGCGTATAGGGTAGCCGAGATTGGAAAGGAATTAGGATGTCACACAGTTATTGGCGGCCCTCATGCTACGTTCATGGATGTTGAGGTCATAACTGAATGTGATGCTGTGGATGTTGTGGTGAGGGGAGAAGGGGAGGTGACTTTTTCGCAGCTCCTAGATGCCTTTGAGAAAGACAAGCTCTCAGATGTTGCGGGAATAACTTTCAGGGATGGAGAGATGATCGTGAGAACTCCAAAAAGAAAATTTGTAGAAGATTTGGATACTTTGCCAGTCCCTGCTTTTGACTTTCTACCAAAATATTACACCGGCAATTCTAATTTTGGAGCAGTTATGACTTCTAGAGGCTGCCCATATTGTTGCGTCTTCTGCTCATCTTCCCGACTCTTTGGAAACATCTGGCGAGGACATTCAGCGGATAGAGTTGTGGAAGAACTTTCTTTACTGAATGAGATGGGAATTAGGAATGTAGAGTTTATGGACGATACTTTTAATGTAAATAAAAGGCGGGCCATAGAAATATCAAAGAAGATACGGCAGGAAAGACTTGATATTTCTTGGATTTCATCGTCAAGGGTTGACACCTTTAACGTCGACGCTGCCAGAGAAATGCGGAAAGCTGGCTGCCACTCTCTCTATTTCGGCATCGAATCTGGTAGCCAGCGGATACTTGATTTCATCGGTAAGAACATATCTGTCGAGAAGGCGGAGAAAGCGGTTAAAAAAGCCAAAGAACTTGGGTTCAGAGTTATCGGCTCGTTCGTGATAGGATTTCATCATGAGAAGGTGGAGGAGATGGATAAGACCATTAAACTTGCAAGAAAATTGCCTTTGGACTTCGCTCAGTTTACAATTGCAACGCCATATCCAGGAACGAAGCTATATGAAATTGCATCAAGACTGGGTTTGCTGTTTACAAGGGACTGGAGACGCTACACGACTCTTGAACCGGTGATGAAAAACATTCATGTTGATGCCAGACAGATTCAGGCAATGCTATCCAAAGCCTATCTCTCATTTTATCTGAGACCAAGGTATCTGCTTAAAGATGTGACGAAAAACAAGGGATTTGTCCTCAGACGAATTTTCAGCAGAGCACTACCCAACATTATAAGAGATGGTATCAGGACTGTTGCTCTTCCGATATAGCTTTTTATGGCTGCAGAAGCGAAAGCTGCAGGAAGACCATAAACTTCATAAACCCTTTAAGGAGGATAGGTTGATAGTTGCTGGTGGTTAGCGAACTCCGCTCACTTAGTCCACTAAGCACACTCCCCCCATTCAGCTTATAGGGCCCGTAGCTTAGCCAGGTCAGAGCGCCCGGCTCATAAGGGTGCATTTGACAGGCCCTGAGAGACCGGGCGGTCGAGGGTTCAAATCCCTCCGGGCCCATACCACTTTTGGTTCAAGTTAGCCCTTAAAAGAGTCTATTTCTCTTCATATGATTCGTTATGGGATCTTTAATTCTTCCTTTAACTCTTAGGGATTCACATCCTTGAGCTTGAGGACTACTGGCTCGTAAATCGGCTTAGGATTTCAAAACCCAAGTATCAGGTTGAGTGTTTTTTATGTTTTTTAAATTCATCTGGATCACATACAAATAAAACCTATATGCTGCCTATATGCTCAGGTGTGAAGGTCAAAGTCAACTCTTGCTTGATCATATCTCGCCCATGTCAAAAAAATTATAAAGATAATGCAATTCTCAATTATGTACCTAACGTTAATTGACAATCTCCTGTCCCAACTGGGACTCTTGCTTACACTCCTCTCTTTAATCTCCCTCAGCATGATTCTGAACAAAGAAACCAAAGACTTCATCAACGAAAGGGTTGGAGTTGCAAGACGTCACGGAATCCTCCTCTTGGGAGCTATACTCGTGGTCAACTTTTCTGGAACTGCCCTTTTGCTGATAGGTAGCGAGTTTATGAAAGCTATGATGGTGGCAAGTAGCGTTGTGCTTTCAGTTGCATTAATTTACATTGAAGCCTCCACAATATATACTCTGATAAAGAATGGTTATTACACAAAGCTCACAAAAGAGTTTATAGACGTAATGATTTACATGACCGTTCTTTGGTTACTTTTTGATAGATTGAGCATTTCTTGGGCGATGATAGGTGTTGCTTCATCAGTTTTGATGCTCTCTATCATATACTTCGCAGTAATGATTGAGAAGTACCTCCGCATAGCCTCAAGCATCGTAGTGCCGGTGAACCTCTTTCCTTCAGCACTGGGCACAAGACTCTTCTCCGCGATGATGGGTCTCCACCTAGCAGCATTCGGACACTCTGAAGGAGCATTCAGGGGGTTTATAGCTATCAGCTACCTCGTCCTCTCAGTCTCTCTATGGTACACTTTGAGGGAGATAAGGGAGT
>MTMY01000037.1 GCA_002010215.1 Archaeoglobus sp. JdFR-37 | reverse complement strand
CTGCAGAAGCCTATTATCTCCTCCTGGCTGACCTTTCCTTTGTATTCAGGTTTCAGGACTATGTAGGCCTTTACCGTCTCTCCTCGATAGGGATCTGGAACCCCCACAACTGCAGCCTCAACCACAGCAGGATGCTCGTAGAGGACTTCTTCAACTTCTCTCGGGTAGATGTTGTAGCCTCCGGCAATAATGACATCTTTTTTCCTGTCTACGATGTAGAAATATCCGTCTTCGTCTATTTTAGCCATGTCTCCCGTGAGTAGCCAGCCATTGATGAGGGCCTTCTTCGTCTCCTCCTCCATCTTGTAGTAGCCCTTCATAACCTGCGGGCCTTTTATAGCTAGCTCGCCAACCTCTCCAAGAGGCAGAATCCTGCCTTCTTCGTCCACAACGACTGCAATTGTATCCGGGAAGGGTATTCCTATGCTTCCCTCTTTGTTCACGCCGTTTATTGGATTTGCATGCGTCACTGGAGAAGTCTCACTCAATCCGTAGCCCTCAACCAGTTTCCCACCAGTTATGCGCTCAAATTCTCTCTTCACCTCGATTGGGAGGGGAGCTGATCCGCTTATGCAGGCTCTGATGCTTTTGAGGTCGTATTTTGGAGTATCGGGGTGCTGGTTAATTGCGTTGAACAATGTTGGAACACCACAGAATACCGTAACCCGGTGCTTCTGGATAGATTTCAGTATCCTCGGAATGTCTCTTGGGTCAGGAATTAGAACTATCTTGCATCCCAGCATGATTGGTGCGTTCATAGACGTTGTCATTCCGTAAACGTGGAAGTAGGGCAATGCTCCTAGAAATATGTCCTTTTCGCTGGCATCTGGGAGCCACGATACAACGTGCAAAGCGTTTGCAACCAAATTGAAGTGGGTCAGCATGACTGCTTTAGGTAACCCTGTTGTACCACCAGTATACTGAAAAACTGCCACATCTTCTTTGGGATTGACATCAGCCTTCTCTTTTGAAGGAGAATGAGACACTGCATCTTTCCAGAAAATTGTTCTTTCGTTTATTTCCACATTGACTTTCTCCTTTTTTAATCTGTACAGGAAATACAACAGGCTGGGCAAGTAATCCTCAATCCTACAAATAATAATCTTTTCAATGACACCTTCACTCAGTAAGGGTTTGATATTTGGATATGCAGTCTCTACAACAAATGCAATTTTTGCCTCGCTGTTTTCGGCAATATGTCTGAGCTCTCTCTCGGTGTAAAGAGGATTGCACTGCACCACCACTCCGCCAGCTTTCAGTATCCCATAATAAGAAATAACGTAATGAGGAGTATTTGGGAGATTAACTATCACCTTGTCTCCCTTTTTCACACCCATCTTCCTTAGAAATCCAGCTATTCTGTCAGAAAGCCCGTTAACTTCCTTGTAAGTTAGTGTTTTCCCGATAAAATCAAGAGCGATTTTCTCTGGATATTTCTCAGCAGAATTTTCGAGAATCTTAAAAAGAGGCTCTTCAGGGTATTCAAGTTCTGGTCTGACGTGTGGATCATAGCTTTTCAGCCATATTCTGTTCACTTCGCTGCCCTCAACCTCTGTAATTATTTTTCCTTCCACTCCTAGCATGGGATTATTTTGCGCGCTACCAAATAAATAATTTTCCACGATTAATCGGTAAAATCTATCACGATTTTTCGTTTTTTCGTAAATTCAGGTATTTAAAGTTTTCTATCCGCGAGAAAACCGATAATTCGGGTTTTAAATATCAAATTTGGAGGAAAGCTTTATTTTCTAAGACGTCAAAAATAACTTGTCTTATATTTCTCAAGAGAGGTGTCCAAATGGAGTACACTGCGGATCAGATAGAGGTTCTGGGAGACCTGGAGGCTGTAAGGAAAAGGCCGGGGATGTATGTTGGAGGTACTGGCATTAGAGGTCTCCATCACCTTCTTTGGGAGGTGGTAGATAACAGTATTGATGAGGCAATGGCAGGGTACTGTGATACAATTGTAGTCAGGCTTCACAGAGACGGTTCGGCGAGTGTTGAAGATAATGGCAGAGGAATCCCTACTGAAATGCACAGGCTCGGCAAGCCTGCAGTTGAGGTCGTTCTTACGAAGCTGCATGCAGGAGGAAAGTTCAGTGATAAAGCCTATAAGGTGGCAGGAGGGTTACATGGTGTTGGCGTTTCAGTGGTGAATGCCCTTTCTGAATGGCTTGAGGTTTGGGTAAAGAGAAACGGCAAGACCTATTACATGCGTTTTGAGAAAGGGAAAGCTGTAACAGGTCTGGAGATCATTAACGAGACAGAACAGACAGGTACGATCATCAGATTCAAGCCTGATGAGGAAATTTTTGAAACAACTGAATTTCGATATGATATAGTTGCTCAGAGGTTGAAAGAACTGGCTTATTTGACCAAAGGACTCAAAATCAGGTTAATTGATGAAAGAACTGGGAAAGAGGATGAGTTTTACAGTAAAGAAGGTATAAAAGAGTTTGTAAGGCATGTTAATCGAAATAGACCCAAGATACATGATGTAATATATTTCCAAGGTGAAAAAGACGACATAAAGGTGGAGATAGCTCTTCAATTCACAGAAACGGAGTACGAGAACATCTTTGCCTACGCAAACAACATAAACAACGTAGAAGGCGGAACGCATCTTATCGGCTTCAGAGCTGGCCTTACAAGGGCAATCAATGAATATGGAAAGAAAAACGTGAGGAAATACAAACCCATAACTGGAGCAGATATAAGGGAGGGGCTCACGGCTGTTATCTCAGTAAAGGTTCCAGAACCCCAGTTTGAGGGGCAGACAAAGACGAAGCTTACAAACTCTAATGTTAGAAAAATTGTGGAATCTATAGTATACTCAGAAATGTTGAAATGGCTTGAAGAGCATCCTAACGAAGCTATGAAGGTTATTGAGAAGTGTATGCTTTCAATGAAGGCGAGAGAGGCTGCAAGAAGGGCAAAAGAACTTGTCAGAAGGAAAAATGAAGTCCATCTCACTCTACCCGGAAAACTTGCGGACTGCTCATCCAAGAATCCTGATGAGAGAGAGTTGTTTATCGTGGAGGGAGAATCAGCAGGTGGTTCTGCAAAACAGGCCAGAGATAGAAACTTTCAGGCTGTTCTGCCCATCAGAGGGAAGATAATCAATGTAGAGAAATCAGGGATGATGAAAGCTTTGAAAAACGAAGAAATCAAAGCGCTGATAGCAGCTATAGGTGCGGGAGTTGGAAAGGATTTTGAAATCAACAAGGCGAGATATCGCAGAGTTGTCATCATGACAGACGCAGATGTGGATGGGGCCCACATAAGAACTCTCCTTCTCACCTTCTTCTATCGCTACATGCGCCCACTCATCGAGCATGGCTACCTCTACATAGCCCAGCCACCTCTTTACAGAGTTAAGAAGGGGAAGAAGGTGTATTATGTCTACTCTGATAGAGAACTAGAAGACCTGCTCAAGAGAATCGGTAATGCCGAAATCCAGCGTTACAAGGGTCTGGGAGAGATGAATCCTGATCAGCTCTGGGAGACAACAATGAATCCCAAAAACAGAATTATGATGCAGGTTACAATTGAGGATGCAATGGAGGCAGAAGAACTGTTTACCACCCTGATGGGAGAGGATGTAGAGGCCAGAAGGAATTTTATCATCGAGCACTCGAGGGAAGTGAGGAATCTAGATATCTGAAAGTGACATTTTCTTTTTTCCCAATAAGGAATAAGCTGGACTAAACCTAGATGATCGGATTCTCAGAGAATTGACGTGAAATTTGGGAGGAAAGCGGTGTTCAAGCAGCTTGGAGAGAAATATCTCGTTCCAATTTATGAAGACTCAAATTTAATTTAAAGGTGGATGGTGTAGTGGCGAGACCAAGTGGCAATATTGAGTGTGATGATAGCATATACAACATCTTTGTCGAAAAGATAAGTCTCTTATCCTAATTCTAAATCCCAAAACTGACACCTTTATATGTCCACTTTCACCATTGTAGGTTAAGGTGAAAGGATGGAGCTTGTGAGGGAAATCAGCGAGGAACTCAAAACATCCTATATCGATTATGCCATGAGTGTTATTGTCGGCAGAGCTCTGCCGGATGTGAAGGATGGTTTGAAGCCCGTTCAGCGACGCATTCTGTATGCAATGTACGAAATGGGTCTTTTCAGCAATCGTCCCTACAGAAAGTCTGCCAGAATAGTCGGAGATGTGCTGGGTAAGTATCACCCACATGGGGATACTGCTGTCTATGACGCCCTAGTCAGAATGGCTCAGGATTTCAACATGCGCTACCCACTTGTTGATGGACAGGGCAATTTTGGCAGCATAGATGGGGATGAAGCTGCGGCGATGCGTTATACTGAGGCAAGGCTTGCAAAAATTGCAGAGGAAATGCTGGCAGACATCGATAAAGAAACAGTAGATTTCGTCCCCAACTTCGATTCAACGCTTAAAGAGCCTGTAGTGCTGCCGGCAAGAATTCCAAACCTACTGATAAACGGTGCAAGCGGCATTGCAGTGGGTATGGCCACAAATATGCCACCCCACAACCTTGCTGAAGTTTGCGATGCCATCATTGCCTACATCAGAAACCCAGATATAAGCGTTGAAGAGCTCATGAAGTTTGTTAAGGGCCCTGACTTTCCCACCGGCGGGATAATTTATGGCAGAGCAGGGATTGAAGAAGCGTATCTGACGGGTAAGGGTAAAATCGTTGTGAGAGGGAGAGTGGAAGTTGAGAAGAACGCTGTTATTATCAGGGAAGTCCCTTACCAAGTGAACAAGGCAAAGCTGGTTGAGAAAATCGCAGAACTCATTAAAGAAGGACGGCTGGAGGAGGTCAGGACGGTAAGGGATGAATCCGACAGGGAAGGTATAAGAGTTGTTGTTGAACTGAAACATGATGCAGATGCAGAAGTGGTGATAAGGAAGCTCTATTCTTACACCGCTCTCCAGAATACATTCGGAGTAATCAATCTTGCCCTTGTTGATGGCGAGCCCAGACTTCTGAACCTCAAAGAGATGGTAGCAGAATACGTGAAGCACAGAAGAGAAGTTGTCAGGAGAAGAACAGCTTTTGATCTCAAGAAGGCTGAGGAGAGGCTCCACATAGTAGAAGGGCTGAAGAAGGCTCTTGAAGATGTTGATAATGTTGTTCAGCTCATAAAAGCTTCTGCATCACCGTCGGAGGCAAAAATGAAACTCATGGAATCATACGACCTCTCGGAGAAACAGGCTGATGCCATACTGCAGATGCGGCTACAGAAGCTCACAAGCATGGAAGTGGATGCGTTGATGAATGAGTACGAGGAGTTGAAGACGAAAATTGCAGAGTTAAAGTCAATTCTTGCTTCGGAAGAGAAAATTGATGATATAATTGCCACAGAGTTGATGGAAATCAAAGAGAAGTATGGGGATAGGAGAAGAACTGAGATTGTGGATGATGAAGCAGAGATTGAGGCCGAAGAGCTCATAGCCGAGGAGCAGAACATTCTTGTGGTTACCAGAGATGGATACATCAAGAGAATCGACATGGACGCTTTCCGGTTACAAGCGAGGGGCGGTGTTGGAGTAATAGGTGCCAGCATCAAGAATGGCGACCTGCCAGCAGTACTGACTATCTGCAATACTAAGCACAGACTGCTAATTTTCACCGAGAAGAAATGTTACTGGGTTGAAGCTTATAGAATTCCAAAGATGGACAGGACCGCAAGAGGAGTCCATATAAGGAAGTTCATAGGACTTGAGGAAGGTGAGAGAGTTGTTTCCGTTATCTCTCTTCCAGATTTCAGTGCTGAACTTCTGATATTGACGGAAGATGGCCATATCAAGAGAATACAAGCAGAGGAGTTCGAAAATGCAAAGAGAGCAGGTATCGCAGCATCTTCAGGCAGAATTATCTCTGTTCGCTTGGTAGAAGGGAATGAGGTGCTGATAGCGACGCGAAAAGGCATGGCTGTCAGGTTCAGCTTGGCAGAAGTTCCCAGTTATGGGAGGACTGCCAGAGGTGTGAAGGCAATCAGGCTGAGGAAAGGAGATAGCATCGCATCCATGACCACCATCACAAACGATGGAGATATTCTGACGCTAACTGATAAGGGATATGCAAAACGGACACCTGTCAAAGAGTATCGCCTTACATCAAGGGGCTCAATGGGAGTGATAAACATCAGACTAGGTGCAAGAAATGGAGAGGTTATACTCTCAGAATTCGTGAAAGGCAATGAGGAACTTCTCACTTTCAGTCCAGACGGCTATGCCCTTAGAGTGAACGTTTCAGAGATTTCTAGGCAAGGTAGGACTGCAAGCGGTGTACTTCTGAGCAGAAAAGGAATTATATGTGGCGTTGTAATAGAAAATGAAAGATGATTTATTATTTGGTTTTTTAAAATTTTGAAATTAAATTATTCTTTCTATTCTCCGACATCGAGCCCTATAGTTCTGCGATATCTCATGCCCGGGAAATCTATTCTCTCCAGAGCGGAGTAAGCTTTCGATCTGGCCTCTTCAATACTCTCGCCTCTGCCTACCACCGTGAGAACTCTGCCGCCAGTTGTGACACATCCATTGTTGCACGCGATTCCATTGGCATAAATTATTCCATCTTTCATGGCCTCTTCAATCCCGTTTATGGGCTGGCTTGTATAGTGCTCTCCCGGATATCCTGGTTTGAAGCCTTCCCTTCCTTTAAGAGCGCCGCTAACAGCACATACCGCAACACAGTAATCGCTGCTGAAGGATATTTCGTAGTCTGAAAGGTTGCCTTCGATTATGGCCATTGAGAGGTCGAACATGTCGCTTTCTAGGCGTGGAAGCTTTGCCTCTGCTCCGGGATCACAATCTCTCACATTTATCTCGAGAACCTTTGGAATCCACTCCTCGTTCTCCTCAACAAGCATGATAACCGGATAGAAAATCCCCTTGAAAGTTTTGCCTTCCAGCTCTCTGAACTTTCTTACGGTGGGCTCAACCACCATTTTCATTATCCTCTCTTCCAACTCTTCATCGATGAAGGGATGGGGTGAAATGGCTCCCATTCCCCCGGTGTTGGGGTTGAGAAGCTTACCTTCTTTGAATAGCTTTTCTGCCTGTCCCTTGGAAATGAACTTTTTCATGGTACCAATGTAATAATCTCTCAGACCATCAATGTCGTCTGGGTCGAAGGCTCTCTTGTAGTCCTTTGCATGTCCAAAGGGCAGAACAGCCTTCCCATCAGTGATAGCTGTAAATGCAACCTCTACACCGTATAACCTTTCCTCAATGTCAACTTTATTACCTGCATCGCCGAATCGTCTTTCAATCATGATTGCTTCGATGGCGTAAAGAGCCTCATCAACTGAGTCGCACACAAACACCCCCTTACCAGCAGCAAGTCCATCAGCCTTCACAACAAGGTTTTTGCTAGGGTTGTTTGCATAGTAATCTTTAACGAAAGCTTTAGCCTCATCTGCGTCATCAAAATTCCAGTATTCAGGGATTGGTACGCCAATCTTTGCCAGAAAATCCTTCGCCCAGCACTTGCTTGCCTCCAGAATCGTCGCCTCCCTTTTCGGCCCTACAGCAGGAAATCCTTCCTCCTCCAGTCTGTCCACAATGCCAAGGCTCAAAGGTTCTTCCGGGCCGATGAAAACCAAGTCCACTTCTTCCTTTTTTGCAAAAGTGATTATTTCGTCAATTGACCTTATGGAGGGAATCTGTTTTCCATTGAGCTTTGCCTGCCTGCATTTTGGGAAGAAATTACTGCCACCGTTTCCTGGAGCTATGAAAACCTCTTTTACCTTCTCGCTTCTGGCAAAAGCGTGAGCGATAGCGTTACCTCTGCCACCTGCATCAACAACCAGCACCTTTGACATTGCTCGCACATCGCTTTGAGGGTATTAATTGTTTTCCCAATTAGTTGTTATCCCTTTACTGTTAGTCTTCTAACCCTGCCGCCGTTGCTAGGATAATTAATCAAACCATACCAACCAAACTCATCAAAAAAGAAAACGGTTATATTTTACCGTGCTGAGGCAGATGTGGTGAGAGAAATGGTGAAGGTAGGCGTTTTGAAGATGGGTGCAATTGGAACAGCCTTGCTAGTGGAATATCTTTTGGATGAGAGAGCTGATAGAGGAGATATCGAAGTCAGGGTTGTTACAAGCGGTGCCAAGATGCAGCCCGAGGAGGCTGTGGTAGCTGAAAAGCTCAAAGAGTTCGACCCCGATGTGGTAATAGTTATCTCCCCAAATGCTGCTCTTCCTGGACCAAAGGCAGCGAGAGAAGCTTTTGAGGGTAAACCCGTAATTGTCATCAGCGACGCCCCAGCAAAGAAAGCCAAGGATGAGATTGCCGAGAAAGGCTTTGGCTACATATTCATAAATGCTGATTCCATGATTGGAGCAAGAAGAGAATTCCTCGACCCAACGGAAATGGCTCTCTTCAATGCTGATGTTGTGAAGGTTCTTGCTGCAACAGGTGCTTTCAGGCTTGTTCAGGAGGCAATTGATGGCGTAATCGAAGCTGTCAAGAAGGGTGAAACTCCCGAACTGCCGAAGCTGGTGATTACTGCTGAAAGAGCTGTTAATGCTGGAAACTTCTCCAACCCGTATGCAAAAGCCAAAGCAATGGCTGCATACTTTATCGCAGAGAAGGTGGCAGATGTTGATGTCAAGGGCTGCTTCATGGAGAAGGATCCTGAGAAATACATCCCACTTGTAGCGTCAGCTCATGAGATGATGCGCATCGCAGCAATTCTGGCTGATGAAGCTAGAGAGATTGAGAAGGGTAACGACACCGTTTATAGAAATCCCCACTCCAAAGATGGCGAAATTCTTAAAAAGATTAAACTCATGGATAAACCTCAGTGATGAAGCGGAGAACGTTTCTGGCTATAACCTATTTTTTAATTATTCTGATAATATACTCTGAAATCTTTGTGATTCTGAAACTCTACTTCGAGGATGAGTACTACTCTATTTTTGATGGCTTTTACTGGGTTATAACAACTGTAACAACAGTCGGATATGGTGATATCGTACTCCATTCGGTTCCAGGGAGGATATTCACTATACTGGTAATGCTAACTGGAATATTCTTCCTTTTTGGCTTCCTCTTTCCCTACGTTCTGATACCTTGGGCTGAAATGAAGCTTAGGCTGTATGTGCCAAGGAAGGTTGAAGGCTTGAAGAACCATATCGTGGTATGCGGATACAACCCTCTTAGTAGAGGTATCTGCAAGGAGCTTGAGCGTTCCGGCGTTAAGTTTCTAGTTGTGGAATATAATGAAGAAGATGCGAAAAAATCTCTGGAGGAGGGTTTTCCGACTGTACTGATGGATAGCACATTTTTGGAAAATATTGAGGGGGCCCTCAGCGTCATAGTGGCCTGGAAAAGCCCTGAGAGAATTCTAGACACTCTAGTATCTCTAAAAAATATAGATGTCGACAAATATGTTGTAGCAGACGATCCCTTTTATGCGAAGTATTTTCTTTATGCTGGAGCCAAAAAAGTTCTGATGCCTAAGAGCATTGCTGGCATTCATCTTGCCAGAATAATTCTGGAAAGTGTCGAGGGGGTGCTTGATCTTAAGGAAGTGGCAGGGGGGATATATTATAGTGAGTTCATTGTGGGGAAAGGTAGCAAAGCAGAAGGTAAACAGATAAGTGAGATTGAGAAAATTTCAGGCGCGAGAATACTTGCAGTGTGCTCGGATGGTAAGCTGCACCCAAACCCGCCAAAGGATCTGGTCATCGAAGACGGTATGATATTGCTGGCTGCAGGCAGCAGAAACGAGCTCAGCTCAGTATTTTCAATGACTAGGTGGACAAAATGAAAGTACTGATTTTGGGTTTTGGAGATGTTGGGAAAACAGCAGCTAGGTTCCTCCTACCCAAAGGCGCATATGTTTCTGTTGTAGATGTGAAGGAATCCTACATGGAAGGTGTCGAATTTATAAAGGAAAATGCTTTGAACGAGGAATTCTGGAAGGAGATGAATCTCGAGGAGTTCAATGCTGCGATAGTTGCACTGCCGAAGGACGTTGATGGGCTCATGGCAACGCTTTTGTTGCGAAAGATGAAGCAAGATCTCCTAATCGTAGCAAGATGTAACAATTCCGCATATGTGGAGAGATTTTATGCAGCAGGAGCTGATTACGTCATTGATATCTCAAGTGTCTCAGCCCAAATGGTAGTTTCAACTATTTTCGGAGAAGAGACAGCGAAGCGCCTGATATATGAAAATCTCCAGTTTTCAACTATTGAAGTGGAAGAAGGAGCCCAATTCGTCGGAAAGAGAGCATCGGAAATTCAATGCTGCACGCCGGTTGCGGTTATAGATGGCGACAGAACTTTGAAGCCTGAAGAGGCTGAACTCAGGCCGGGAATGAAAGTGATTGTATTTGGAAAGCAGAACGAAGTTGAAGAGCTTAAAAAGCTCATTTTCCGGCGATGATTTTTCTCCCCTCTATTCTGTTGAGTTTGCTGGAACCATCAATGATTATCAGACCTTGTGAGATTATCTCACCTACCTCGCACCCCTCTGTTATCTTAACGCTCTTTCCCGCATAAACTCTGTTCCCTTTACACTTTCCAAGCAAAATGACACTCTCTTCAGCCTCAATCTCATTGAACTTTGTTCCTTTACCTATAACCGCCTTCCTGCACCTTATTTTTCCCCTCACGACACTCAAATTCCCGATATATACCTCGTCTGCCTCCACATCTCCCCAGAAGTTAGAATATATTCCTGAAACCACTTTCCCCTTAACTCTGATGTTTTTATCAACTATTGCATCGCTCTTGATAATGACTCCATTTTTTGCCAAGATAACATCATTTTTCACTTTGATACCCCCTGCCGGACACTAACAGCAACACCTCTGCTAGATTCCAACATTTCAAAGGCAGACAGAACAGCTTTTCCTGTGGCGAGAATTTCATCATTCTCATTCACAACTATCACCTCGTCATTTGCCCTTATCTCAGAATCCGCTTCCACTACGTGTTTCGCAAATACATTCTTACCGGTCTTAATGAATTCCTGTACGTCATTCATTACTACAACTCTCAGCTTCGGATATGGAAATGCTTTTTTCAAACGCCTTGCCCCTTCGATGCTTAGAGTGAACCACCCACTTTCTGCTTTCATTGTAGCTATTCTGACTCCATTGTCTGTTATTTGTCTTATTCTTCCTGAAGAAGGGGAAAGGATAAATTTGCAGGTGTCTGGAAAAAGAGCTCTTCCAGCTCCCCTCCCGAACTGGTAATCTGCAATAACTCTTACAATCCTCAAATACCTATTTTCCATATCTTCTTTCCCTCCTCTGGTAC
Organism: Archaeoglobus sp. JdFR-37; assembly: GCA_002010215.1. Classification (GTDB taxonomy): domain Archaea; phylum Halobacteriota; class Archaeoglobi; order Archaeoglobales; family Archaeoglobaceae; genus JdFR-37. Next base: position 16,991 of record MTMY01000037.1, on the reverse strand, counting down.
TCACGAATGCATCTCAGGAAATCAATATATCTGAAGCTTTCCCAGCGGATATCTGTGAAGTAGAGTTCGCTGTAGATGCTCTGCCATATAAGGAAATCCGGTATCTCTTCTCCGGCTCTTATAATGAGGTCTGGAGGCTCTCTGATCTTCAAAAAGCTTTCGAGGGTTTTTGCATCCACATCTTCAGTTCTTAATTTTCCCTCCTTAATTTTAGCAGCAATCTTTCTGACGGTATCTAGCAATTCGATTCTCCCACCGTATCCCAATATAACGTTGACGTTTATATCCAATTCTGTTCCATCTTCGTTTCTTTCTTCCCCGTCTGGAGTGATGATCCTGAGCTTTCCCGGGATTTTGAAACACATGTTTTTAATCTCATCCTCATCGCTTACATGAAGGCAGATTGTGAGTATTTTCACGTCTAGAAGGTTACACCACTTAGTGAAATTTTGAAAAGCATCAAATCCCTGTTTGAACTCGTCTGCATTTGCAACTACCACTATGTGCTGAGGCTTAACACCGGTTAACACTTCTCTCTCTAGTTTTTTGATGTAAAGTCTCCTGATGAATTCCATCGGTAGGTTTTTAAAATACATACTACTTAAAAATTGCCGATGTGGTTATGGCTGCTGATAACGATTCCTCTGCTCTCTCCGTTGCTAGAAGCGAAGCTTTTGTTTTCCGTAATTGCCATAATTTTCGTCATTTATTCTTCAACTGAGGGGAGAAAGTCATTCGTCAATGTTGATAAGAAGGATTCTGTATTCAGCGTCCTCATTGCAGCGTTGTTGCTTTCATCATCTAGCTTTGCAAATGTGCCTGCGTACATCTACTCCTCATCTTTTGCAGCCCTTCCGTTTGCAAAGCTTTCAAGAAACGGAATTGAAAGACTCACTTTCACATCTCTTGCAGTTCTCGGCTATCTTGTATATTTCACGTATTTATCTCCCTTTACTCTTACTCCTCCCACAATTCTTTTTCTCTCTGTTGTTGCCGGATTGACGATTTCGCTAATATATAGCGTAAACAGTCCTGACAGAAATCTCGCATCTGTAATCGGCGTGGCATCAGTCCTCATGATTTTCCACGTATATTCTCCTTCTGTTACTTTCTCTGATCTGGCCATAGCTTTCTCATCAGCATTCATTCTGAGTTTTCTTGCTGTTCGGAGTGGAGTGGCAGATGAAAGCGGACTTATGAGTGCAACTCTGGTGGGTATGCTAATAATTCTTTTCACAGACATACGCTATTACGCTGTTCTTCTCACCTTCTACATAGTGGGGTCAGCAGCAACCAAATACAAATACCAGTACAAGCTGTCTATAGGTGAAGCTGAACCAGCAGGAGGAGCAAGAGGATACGCAAATGTGTTCGGAAACAGCCTCCCTGCTTTATTCTTCGCTATGAACTATGGCTTTTATGGTCTTGATGTAATGAAAGCGGCCTTCATTGCCAGTGTTGCTTCGGCTTTAGCAGATACAATGGCTAGTGAAATTGGAAAAACATCTCAGAAAGCATACCTGATCATCAATTTAAAGCCTGTGAAACCGGGAGTGAGTGGAGGGGTGTCAGTCCTTGGCGAAATGGCAGCTCTTGCAGGAGCAATTCTTACAACCCTTTCAGCTATGCTCCTTGGAATCATAGATGAGAGTCTGATGTGGGTTATTGTCCTCTCAGCCTTTGCTGGTGTGCATGTTGACAGCATCCTTGGTGCAACGTTGGAGAAAAAAGGGTATCTGACGAACTCTCTGGTAAATCTTCTAGGCAATTTCTCTGCGGGTTTGTTCTGTTACCTTCTTCTCACATAAGCAGCCATCAGCAGTGCTGCAGTAGCCATTAAAGCAGATGCTGCCTCAAAGCCCGGGATCTCCTTTATGACTTCTTCAGCAACTTCTTTTAATCCCGGGATCTCCTTTTCGGTTTCTTTTTCCTTTACTGTGGGAGTTGCAAGGGCTGAAAAGTCAACTCTTGTCAGCTTTATGCTTGTATTTACGCTAGAAAGGGCAACAATGAGCTTTGAAAGCCTCTCAGATAGCTTGTAGAAAGACAGCCTTGGAAGGGGCTCCTTGATGTTCTCTGCATACTCGTAGTATGCGATGGGGAGGATAGGGGTAATTACGTTTTCAGCTTCAGAAAGGGCAGCTTTAGATGCATCTCTCGCAGAATTCACTTTCGTCTCGATGTCCTTCTCATATCCTATTAACTCAATGGATAGGGCAGCCTTGGTTATGGCATCTATGGCAGAGAATGCAGCTCCAGCATAGAATCCTTCCTCAAACTGCATTTTAGACATTTCAAGACTGTCTGAAGCTTCACTGATCAGATCTCTGTAGCCTCCAATAGAGCTGGCATAAACAATGAGAGTGTCAGCTTGAGTCATGTAGAACTGAGTCCTCTTTTTCAGAGCTTCCTCATCAATTGGGACATCTTCTTTAACAGTCTTCAGCAGAGACATCCACACCTTTGCACTCTCTATCCTCTCCTTGGCAAATGCAAGGCTGAACATGGCGTCATCGAAATTCCTTGCTCTTCTGGCATTCTCAAGATGTTTTTCTGCTTCGCTAATCCTCTCCTGTGCTGCACCAACGATCTGGATGGTTTCAATCCCAACGCTCTTTATTGATGAGAGCTGAGACTTCATCGCATCGATTTCTTTCTCAACATCCTCGAAAGCATCTTCGACGTTCTCCTCGTTGATGCTATTAAGATACTGAACATACCTCATTTTGATTTTTGCTTGGAAATATAGGCTTGTAGAAGTATAGTAGTTCCCTTTCTCATATTCCTGCTCTCCCCTTTTCATCAGCTCCTCAGCATCGCTTATCTGGCTCGAATAGGATTTCACTTCGTCATAGAGGCTAAGAGAGTCTTTTTTCATTCTGTCTGCAAGAAGTTTCAGCAAATCTGAATATTTGACGAGGTTTATACTAACTTCCGGCCTCTCAAGCTTGTATCCGGTGTAAAAGGCTAGAGCCTCCTGTACTGTTTCCACCTCGTAAACTCTAACTCCAAGCTCATTACCAAGTTCTACCAAATCAACAGGTTTTGTTTCTGATGTGACAAAAATGAAGGGTCCTTTTCTGACCTCCTTGCTCTCCTGAACATACACGATCCTCTGTCCTTTGGGTATCAGAAACACCTTTGCTCCATCTTTTGCGGCAGCTTCAAGTTTATAGGGAATTCCGCCTACGGGCCCTATGAAACCGTCGGGATATATCATTCCCGTCATATAGACGGTTTTGTTGACTTCTAGGCCAAGGAGGGCGGAGAGGGTGGCGACGGTAAGAACACCTCCTGCAGATGGTCCACCAACTATAGGTGAATCCGCCTCAATGATGTAGAAAAAGTCGTATTTGGTGAAATCTTTACCGATGAGGTCTGATGCAGTTATTGCTGCAAGCTGGGCGCTACCCTGCATATCTATCTCGGTGTAAGGCGTGGTTGAAACGAAAACTCTCCCATCTCCGTCAGTAACGATTACAGTGACGTTGATAACGGCACCCTCAGGTTGGGAACCGCTTTTCACGGCAACAGCTTTAACATTGGCTATGCTCGGGTTAAGAAATTGGGCAGAGGTGGGAGTAAGGATGGCAATTAAAATGACAACTGACAGAATGCAAATCAACAGAGATCGTTTCATAAGCTGACTATTCGCGCGGGCTATAAAAATTTTTCAGGAAGCTGACAGTTTCTGGATTTCCGACAAAAGCCTTAAACTAATACGATTCCACAACCAGTTAATGATCGTTGAAATTGCAAGAAGAAGGAAAAGCATAAGAAAGTTCAAACCTGATAGATTTGACATTAACATCCTTTTTGAGTGCATTGACGCTGCAAAAGAAGCCCCATCGGGTAGCAATGCTCAGCCTTGGCACTTTGTGATAGTGGAGGATTTTGCTCTTAAAGAGAAGCTGAGAGAGGTTTGTGAGAGTGGTGAGAGGAAATTTTATTCGCATGTGAGGGGAGAACTTGCAGAATGGTTGCATAGCAAGGGTTTAAGCTGGCAGAAACCATTTCTCACAGACGCCCCATATATCGTTGCAGTATTTGCCTATAAAAAAGCCCCATATTCAAGGGAGTCTGTATGGATTGCAGTTGCTTATTTCCTCTTGGCTCTGGAAGAAAAAGGGATCGCCAGTCTTACCTATACCCCTCCTAACAGAGACGAGGTTGCAGAACTACTAAAATGCCCACCCGAATATAGGCTTGAAGTTCTGATTCCAACAGGGTATCCTGATGAGCAGAAAGTTAAGGAACCTAGGAAGGGTCTAGATGAAATCGTCAGTTTGAACTATTTTGGCGAGAAAATGTAGCATTCTATTTCATCTTTTTTTCCATTCTCTCCAGAAGCGGTAGAAATCAGATTTTCGGAAATTTTTGAAGCCAAGCTTAACCAACAGCGGTGGGGCAACCTCAAAAGCAACGTTGAGAGGTATGATGATCCCTAAAATGATTTTGGCAGTTGTAGCTTCGGCAAATTCGGCAGCAAAGTAACCTGAGAACAGAGCAGCAATGGTGGCAATTATTCCAGAGATGTGAAAAACTGCTCTGCGGGCAGGTTGAAGTCTGAGGTATGAAGTGCGGTCTGTTTTGAGGGTTGGCTGAATTTTTAGAGGACCGTTGAGGAAGATGTAGTGAAACTGAATGCCAAAAAGCTTGCCCACCATCAGGTGGGTGAGGGGATGGAGTGATATGACTATGAATAATGTCGAAAGCAAAATCAAAACATCTTTTTCAGGAGGTGTGAAGGAGAATGAGTACGCCATAGCAGCCACAGAAACCATGAATATGAGGATGTATGAGATTATACCCATGTTTAAATTGATCCTGACGTGACTGTCACTCATATGGGAAACCATACCAACCATACTCCTATGTGGTCTTTCACCATTCTATATGAATTCGACACACTAATCATACCAACCCGAAACAGACACCCCATCATATTTATTTCGGAATGTATTTTATGCTAAGGTGAGATGTAGCAGGTGCAGTAAATGCGGATCGGAGATGTATATTTCTGGCTACTGTCCAGTGTGCAGTCATGCTCCTCTGGCAGCAACAATTCACCTGGCAGATAAACTGATCCTTACATTTATTTTTGAGGATGATAATTTTGATAATGACATCATCTTCTCCTTCAAAAGATATGATGAGGAAATCTCAGAAAGAAATCTCTTTGAAAGAGTGGCGGAAGAAATACACTTCAGAAGAGTTTCGAAGGTTTTTATCTCAGCCACAACTGAAGAGAGAAGAAACTACTGCGGAGAGATGTTACGGAAATTCGCCCTATCGCCTCTGGAGCTCATTCTAACAGATGTGTTTCAGAACCAGCAAGAGTTTGTTGAAAGGGTGAAGAGTCATGTGCAGTTGGTGGAAAAGCTGGAAAAGATTGAGGTGGATGTAGAGGACAAGATCGGTGGAGCCCATTCTACAGTTATAGGGGGAAGAGCAGGAATGAAACTTTTGCTGAGACTTGCCTCATCCCCATATGTCAAGAAAATAGTGCCTGGAGTTATTGAGAGTGCGGGGATATCAGGTGGCGGCGTCAGAATTAAGTTAACGAGGTGTGACGAGAAGGGGAATGTGAGGGCATTGCTCATAAATGGTGCCAGTGTTCAGCAGATTTACGTAATCACAACTGCTGCTGGCAGAGAACAAGGGGAAGAAGTTTTAAAAGAGCTCAAATCTGTTGTGAATGGGGACTAATAGATGTGAGAGAGCTTCAACTTTAGAGATGCACGTAATATCCAGCATTTTCAGGAAACAACAGGATATCGCTTCCTTAAAAAGTACTAGATCTACCAACTCAACCTTTATCGTGCACCCACTCTTCTCCATCCTCATAGACTTCTTTCTTCCAGACTGGTAGCCTCTCCTTGACAAGCTCCATGCTCTGGATGAGAGGCTCCCAGATGTCCTTTCTGTGCTCACCCATAACCACAACATAAACTATATCCTCTCTCGGCCTTAAACTCCCAACCCTGTGATGAATCTTCACCTCCGCAACCCCCTCGTACTTCTTCAATTCACTTTCGATCTCTTTCAGAGTCTTTTCAAACACATCTCCGTATTTCTCGTACTCCAGCCTGACAACTCTCTTTCCATCAGACACCTCTCTCACAAATCCGATGAAAACACCCATTGCGCCACACTTGGAGGTAGAAGGTGATTTCTTTACCTCCTCCATAATAGCTTTCAAGCTCACCCACTCCTCAGCCTTCAGAGCATCTTCAACACTCTCAACAGGGGATGGGTTGATGTCTAAAGACAGGACTTCATCCTGATTGAAACCTTTAAGAACGGCAAAATCGTAATTACATGAAAGAAAATCAAGAGTATCTCTCAGATTTGTTTTAACATTCATCGTTACACTTTCGCCACCACATTGCACCTTTTCTTCAGCCCTTTTTACATTCTCCCCGCTCTTCTCAATCACAATGACTCTTCCGAGCTTCGAAAGCTCCTTTTCGATCTCATCAAATCTTTCATCCGCTACAAAAACCCTCATCTTTCAGCCTCCTCCATTACTCTCACTCAACCTGACATCCATCCCGCATGCAAGGGGGGCGGCCATCTCATATTTCACATTAACTCTGCCATCTTCCACATCAATCAAAGCGATGCTTGCTGCACTCAATCTTGGCTTGGTAGGACTACCAGGGCAAAGGACAACAACATCTCCAAACTTTTCAAGGACAAATCGATGAATGTGGCCAAATATCAAAAAGTCAATTCCAAGCTCTCTCGCCTTATAGCCCAGATCATGAAACTGGTTCAGGTAGTTCCCCTGGTGAACCAAACCAAACCTGACACCCTCCAACTCAAACTTGAGCTCATTGGGGAGCATCTTCTTGAGTTCGTAATCATCTGTATTTCCATATACTGCATAGACCTCTTTTCTTGAGAATGACTCGTAGACATCTACTGAGGTAAAATCACCAGCATGAACAACTGCATCGCAGTCCTCAAAAAGCTTCACGACTTTCTCAGGAAGCTCCTTAAAGCTCCTCACATGGGTGTCAGCAATTACCAGCAACCTCATCTCATTCACCTCTCGTTATCTCTCTTCTCATTGCCCCATTCCTCTATCACTCCCATCACTCTCTCCCAAAAACACTGTTTAGTATTGCATAGGTTATTAAGGGGTCAAAGCCAATTGGGCTACATAGTACAATTCTCTTGCCATCAAAAATCCCTTCAACCCTATCTGCTCCACCTTTTAGGCCGAGAGATTCGGGAATATCTTTAGTAGTATGGACACCATGAGAGATGAAGACTGGGACTATATATATTTCGTTGCTCTTCATCTCCTTTACAACTTCATCTACATGGGGTTTTGTATATACGAATGCGAGCCTAACCTCGTTAAATATTCCCATACTCTCTATCCTTTCCTTGTGGTAGCTCATTACCTCAAGATAATGGGGTAATTTGCTCCCATGTCCTACGAGAACAAGCCCCTTCACATTTTCACCTCTGTTGCGATCCCTCTGCATTCTCATCTGTTACGTCCATTTCGAGATATATTACGGCCAAGTCTGACTTTATGGAATCTCCAACTTCCTCATTTTCCATTCCTAGATTGTTCAGCACCACAATTCTCTTTATATCCATTCCTTCCAACTCCTCCAACCCTTTAAGCTTCTCTAAATTAAACCTTTTATCCGCCAGAATTAGCACCTTCTTCCTGAAGCGAGCGGCTTTGATTATTTCATCGTAACTCTCTCTGGCATGGGCATCCACAACTACAACTTCACACAGGTCCACCTTTAGCCTTGCTAGTGCAAGCTGAACGCTGCTTATCCCTGGCTCAACTCTGCCATCTACCAGACTTCCCAGTCCCGAAACCATAGGGTCGCCGGTAGAGAGAACCACAACCCTCATTTCTACACCCATTTTTGCTATTTTCTCCACCTCATTTTTGTCAAACCTGGTCATTTCAACTCTTTTTCCTTTTATGTAGGGTTCGGCCAGCTTTAAAGCTCTTCTGCTGCCGAATACAACATCTGCTCTGGAAATAATTTCCTTTGCTCTGTCTGTTAGATATCCTTCGGCTGGTCCAACGCCTACAATCATTACTCCCATTCTCCCACACCCAACAAAATCACCTTTTTAACTCGGGGATTAATTTGACGTGCTTTCTGAAGAACCTTAAGTCCTGAAGGATACAAAGCTTTGTCAGCATACTCTGGATCGTGCCTCAAACCAAGCAATTCTCCTCGAAGCGAAGGATCAGCCCACTTTAGGAGTAAGGAAGGCTTGCCCACTACAACTGCTTCCTCAACAGCCCTTAACCCTTCCTCGATATGCACTCCGAAAACAAGGGGTTTATAGCCCTTTAAATTCTCCATACACCACCTCCATCCATTCCTTCCGGTTGTAATGGCAACTTTTTCGTATTGAGAGGCTATTGCTGCTTTAATTTTAACCAGCTTTCTGCACCAGGGTTCAACGAAACCCGTAGTGCCTAGGATGGATATACCTCCTCTGATTCCGAGCCTCTCATTGTCTGTCAGCTTTGCAATCTTCTCACCCTCAGGAACCTCTACAGTCACTCCACCCACATATCCATACTTTCTGCTCACAGCTTCAAAATTCGCTCTGACCTGCTCCATTGCTGCTCTACTTACAGCAACCCCTTTGCTGCTTCTTCCTACCCCTCTGCCAAAACTGATCCTTTTGTTGTTTTCCGTAGAGGTCATCGTAAAGGCTCTAATGAACAAGCCATCCGTAGCGTCAAAGTCATGATCTCCTGCAAATTTTCTCGCTTCTGCAACACCCCCTTTTGCATTCACAATTACATTAACTGTAAGTCCAGAAGGAGTAAGTACTTTCACTTTTTCCACCTCTTCGTAAAGCGATGTTATCGCTGCCACCACAGCAGCAGAGGCTGTAGTTCCTGTCGTAATACCCCTTCTAAGCCAGCCGTCGGGGGTAAGTATGTATAGTCCACTGCCTATCTTTCTTATTACTTCTTTGATTCCTTCCTCCTCGGCTCGTGCCTGAATCCACTCTTTTGGATAGCCGTATAGTTCCAATGGGTCTGTTAGATCTATCCTTTGTGATTCAGCCATGGTCATGGGGAATCTTCGAAAGTCAGGTTGAGGATGGCATTAAAGATTGCTACACATAACGTCGAACCACCTCTAGTTCCTACAGTTGTTATGGATGGCACGTCAAGCTCCCTGATCATCTCTTTGGATTCTGCTGCATTGATGAATCCCACAGGCGTTGCAATGATGAGTTTAGGTCTGACTCCCTCATTGATGAGGTCGCACAATGCTATGGCAGCGGAGGGAGCATTACCTATGGCGACAACACCTCCATCAATCCTTTCCTTGAGCTTGAGGATTCCATCAGCGGCTCTCGTCAGATCAGGTCTGGAACCAAGACTGACAGCTACATGAACGTGACTCTTAAGCTTCTTTTTGTTTATTCCAGCCTTCACCATTTCAACATCCACCACAACATCTGTGCCATCTCGTAAAGCTTCAATTCCCGCTCTTATCGGATTGTTTCTGAAAACAATCAGGTCTTTTATTCCCGGATCCCCCGTTGCGATGATGCACCTCTTGAGAACCATATCTTCTGCAGAATTCCCGGGGATGAATTTCTGGACTATTTTGTAGCTTTCCTCCACAATCTTCTTTGCTTCTAGAGTGTAGTCACCCATATCAATTTTCATGTCGTCACTCTCCTTTTGTCATCATCTCTATCACTTTCCTTACCATCTTCTACCAGCCTGTATTTTCTCGAATAGCCTCTCGGGGTGTACATGACTCCATTTCTAACCAGAGTTTCAGAACTGGGAATAATGAGCAGGGTATTCATGTCCACCAGTTCCGGGTTTGCCATGACATCCGTTGCTTTTAAAATCCGAATTTCCTCTCCTTCTCTGGTAGCATTTTTGACTATGCCTATGAAAACATCTCCCTTCTCCTGAAGAACAATCTGGAGCGCTTTGACAAGATTTCCTGCACGCTTTCTGCTAGAGGGATTATAAATGGCTATAACGAAATCAGCTTGAAGTGCGTGGCGAAGCCTTTTCTCTATCACTTCCCATGGTATCAGCAGATCGCTCAGACTGATAACGGCATGATCCCCGCTGATGGGGGAACCAAGGAGAGGTGATGCTGAAGAAAGGGCTGTGACTCCCGGTACAACTTCAAATTTGACTTTTTCGCCGCTTTCTATGATATACTCAACCACAAGAGGGAGCATACCATAAACGCTAGGGTCTCCACCGCTTATGAGGCTGACAACGTTATCTCTTGCAAGTTTCACAGCAAGTTTAACCCTCTCTACCTCTCTGCCCATTCCACTCTCTATAATCTCTCCTCTCACCAAGTGTTTTATTCTATTGACGTAAGTAGTATGACCTATTACGTAGTCCGAACTTTTTATGACCTCTATGGCTTTCAGAGTTAGCAAATCCTGACTTCCCGGACCAATTCCCACAACATACAGCTTACCTTGCGATTGCGATTGTGACATTTCCATACACCCTCTTTGGAAGCAGCAATTTCTTCTCATTGGAGAAATAAAGGGCACACGCTTCAGCAACACTCCTCAATCCTACCTTTCTGGCCTTTGAGGGTTCTGCTTCAAGAACACTGTTTATTTCGTCTCGATTCAGGAACATCAGTGGTTTTTTGAGGGTGTCAATAGCTGCAATCAGGCCAGCTTCACTCTTTTTAAGTTCGGCAGTGGCAAAGAGTCTAACATCCTCTATTCCAGCTTCAATTTCCCTCAGGGCTTTTCTTACGGCATTCAGGACTTCTCCCATTCCAACGCCTTTTCTGCATCCTATTCCCACGCACAGTCCATCTTCGTATTCGGCTGCGGTGGTGATGACTGCTGTCATGCCAATGGATTCCAGCATCCTTGCCACCTCATTCCCGCCGTGGTGTCCACCGAGAATCGGAATGGCGAAGCGCATGGGCTTGTCAACAACCACAACAGCAGGATCAACCCACTTGCTCTTCAAATGGGGCGCAATTCCTCTCACGACTATCCCTATCGGCATATACGCAACTATGCAATCGTATTCTAGCAGTTCTCTCCATATTCCGGGTTTATATGGTTGAATGTCTGCCCTCAGAAATTCTGCAAGTTTTCTGAGCTGTTCTATATCTTTTCCAAATCCTACAACAGCTATGCGTATAGGACAGACCTCCTGACCTCTTTAAGAGCCTTACCGATTATTATGACTGCAGTCTTCTTTATTCCTGCTGCTTTGACTTTCTCGGCAATATCTGCCAGGGTACCTTCAACAATTACCTCATCATGCCGTGAAGCGTGGTAAACTACTGCTACCGGCTCTTCAATACCCCTTACTCTTCCAACCTTTTCTGCAATGTATTCAACCTTATCGGCTCCAAGGAGGATTACAAGGGTGAAGGGCAGTCTGGCGAGTCTATCGAGATGGTCTTCATCCAGTGTTTTTCCTGCGGGTCTTGCTATAACAACGCCAATTCCAAGGTCTGGACACGTCAACTCTCTTTTCAATGAGGCTGCTGCAGCAAAAACGCTGCTGACCCCAGGTACGACCTCCACATCGATCCCACGATTTTCGAGTTCGGAAATCTGCTCATTGATTGCTCCATAGATGCTAGGGTCTCCACTCTGAAGCCTTACCACAATCTTTCCATCATTAATCGAGGCCACGATAAGTTCTACAATCTCTTCAAGTTTCATGCCGTAGCTGCTTACTTTCTTCCCTTGAAACTGGCTGAGAAATTTTTCGTCAATAAGGGAGCCGGGATATATAATAAGGTCTGCCTGTTCCAGAAGTTTACGGGCCTTAATGGTAAGAAGCTCTGGATCACCTGGCCCAAATCCTACAAAATATACTTTAGCTCTGTTTCTATTCTTCATTGCTCTCCTCCTCCCTTCATATCATTTATATCCCTCTATCCCCTCATATCCCCAATCCTACCAGCAACGTGAAGTAGTCCGCTCTCTCCTCAATCTCTCCGGCTTTTCCAATTTCTCCCAAGTATTCTCCATCCATGAAAATTCTTTCTGCGATCACAAATCTATCGTAACCTCTTTTTTCAAGCTCTCTGGCAATCTCTCTAGGTTTTTTGGCCTTGAGGACAACGACATATTCAGCGTTCCTGAGTTCGGGTGTTGTAATCAGAATGGGGGCATCTACGAAAAGATTGAGCTTCGAGAACACTGCCGTGAAGCTTGGCACTCCTGGAATCATCCTGATTTCAACATCAGGATTCTTTTCCCTTGTTTTTGTTGCTATGTGCTGAAAGGTGGAAAAGAATGCCACATCTCCAAGTGTTGCGAAGACTACGTCTTCTTCAACGCACCTGTTGGCCAACTCATCCGAAAGCACATCTTCTACTTTCTCACTCATCCCCATAGGAAACTCTACCAGTCTTGGCTTTCTGTAGCGGGAAACCACATCATAAGCCAGCTTTCCCGGAACTATTACCTCATCAGCTTCTTCTATTGCCTTCACAGCCTTTATCGTTAAAAGCTCTGGATCTCCCGGTCCCAGACCAACCCCTACAAGCATCCAACCACCACGAAAACGGGATTAAGAGATCTGAAAGCAGTTCCGCCTGAAAGCTCATAACTCTTCGAGATGTTCACAATCAGCGCCTCTTTAAAAATTCCAAGCTTTTTCATCTTGTTAATCACTCTCGCTGCAACTTCCATGCGAGCAGCATTTACTACTACCTTCTCAGCTTTTTTAGCGGCAATTTCCAGCATTTCTTCTATTCCTACTGTGCCGCCAAAGAAGACGATGTCATAATCGTATTCCTTGAGAAATTCCATACCCTCCATAATCTTGACCTCCACATTACCGAATACTTCCAGCCTCTTTATAGCCTCCTGTATTGCGGCTTTGTCAACATCAATTGCATAAACTTTCTCCACATAGGGTGCGAAGAATTCAGCTACCTTCCCACTTCCACAGCCTATATCCGCAAAGACTTGGTGGTGCTGGGGATGAAGCTTAGAGAAGATTACGCCAATGATTTCATCCTTGGTATACTTACCAGCATCTTTTGGTGCCGTGATATCCATATCTTTCCCTCCAGAATGTACATTATTAAGCCTACTGCTGCCACAATTATGCCCGCCACAACATCTTCCTTTTCATCAATCCTCGGCGGTTTGAAGGCCTTGTAGGAGATATATGTCAGAGTAACAATGGTGGATATGGTTGCAACAGAGAAAAGCAGCGCAACAAACATTGCCTGAGAAAAGGTAGAAGTTGCCAGCACTATAGGGATGAGAGGAACGCATGGCGAAAGGCCCAAAACTAGCAAGAGGGTGGTGGTAGATAGAGAGTGAACATGCTTGTGGGGCCTGATGACAGACATCAAAGTATAAAGCAGACCAAAGAGGATGAGCATTAGTGGTGAAACCTCTTCAAGCGTCTTCGCATATCCTGCCAAGTCTAATCCCGTGAACACGGCTAAGCTCAGTATAACTGAGGTTGCAACGTGAATTCCGGCAGCAATTCCTGACAACCCTGCAGCTTTCCCAGCTCCCCAGTTCTTCATCCTTGCGATTGTTACAATTGGGAGATAGTGGTCGGGAGCGAAAGAGTGGACTATGGCAATGCTTATTGCTGCGAGGAGTAGGAACTCCAAGTAGCCTCACCTCCCACTTTATCATCCCCCTCCTTCAACACTCCATCTACTCCATCTACAATTCGAAGTTTAATTGGGAAATTTAGGGCTTCTCTTCTCACCACATCCAGCATCTCCTGACTGCAAACGAGTAAAACAGTATTACCGCTTATAGCCCTTAAAATAGACCTCTCTAGGCTTGCTGTGAGAATATCAGCTTCAAGCCCCTCATCTTCCAGCTTCTGTCTGGCGTTTCTGCCCATCACTGCAACAAAATCTGGATGCAATTCAGGGATGGGGCTTGTATGAGGGATAACTACAAGTTCTCTTCTTCTTCCAAAAATTCCCAGCCTTATTCCGCACTCCTCTGCAAGGCTATAGTCTATGCTGTCACCTTCGTAAACAATCCTGCCATCAGAGAGCATGACAAATTTGTCTCCTATCTCTGTGGCAAAGTCGAGATCGTGGGTAGAGATGATCAGGGTTTTTCCTTCCCTTCTGAGCTTTTCTACAAGTTCTACCATGCTCTTGAGACCGACGCCATCCAGACCAGCAGTAGGCTCATCCATGATGATGTATTCCGGCTTCATGGCAAGCACTCCGGCTATTGCAACCCTCTTCTTCTCACCTCCACTCAATCCATTGCAGAGTCTGTTCTCGTAGCCTTCAAGTCCCACTGCTTTTAGTGCCTCTTCAACAATCCTATCATCCTCTATACCCAGATTTTTAGGGCCAAATGCAACGTCCTGCCACACGGTGGGAGCGATTATTTGATCATCTGGATTCTGGAACACAAAGCCGACTTTCCTCCTGAGTTCCATCAGACTTTGCTTATCATAACGAACTTTAGCACCATCTACCCAGACTTCTCCCTTCAGTGGCTTCAACAGACCATTCAGATGCATCAGGAGCGTTGACTTCCCGGCACCATTTTTCCCCAGAAGTATTGTTACTTCCCCTTTCTGAGCCCTGAAATTGACCCCCTTTAAGACAGTATTATTGCTGTAAGCGAACCATAAATCCCTTGTTTCTATCATTCAGCCCCTCACCCCACCAGCCATGCTACCATAAGGCTCAGAAGCACGATAGATGCATACCCATATCCAGAACTGCTATACTTCATCACCGGCATAACTCCCTGGTAACACCTGGCTTCCATGGCGTTATCCAGCTTCTCGGCTCTGTTGAGAGATTTAATGAAGAGAGAATAGCTCAGAAGAGCTGCAGTGTTCACAAAAGCCCTCTTGCTGATGTAACCCAGCCTTGACGATGCTGCTCTGTCTAACCTCATTGCCTCATCCATTAAAATCTGTATAGTCCGGTACATCAGCAGAGCGGTTTCAACAACGAATTCCGGCAGTTTGAGCCTTTTCAGAGCAGAGAAGATCTCAGGGATTGTGGTGGTTAAAATCAAGTATGCAAGAACGGAGAGGGATGCAAAGGCTCTGGTTGTGGTGATTGTTGCAGTTCTAAGCCCCTCGTCAGTTATCGCCAGAGGGAGAAATGGGAGTTTAAATACAGGATTTCCCGGAATGAAGACCACAAGAACAAGCATGCTGGAAGTCAAAAAATATGCGGGTATTTTCACAACCTTCAGATAGTGCTTTCCGGCAGCGTGAATTGACAAAGCTGAAAACAGCATGAAGGCAGTTATATAGACCGCAGACTTACCGCTAAACACGACAAAAAATAGGGAGAGAAGGGAGAAGTATATTCTCAGATCTCCTTTGATTATTTTTCTAGAAACAGTCTGCACTTCTTCAAGCGTTTCGTGCATGTCTGATTCCTCTGTAATATCCCAAGAAGTATCCGATGAGTAGAGCACCTATGGCTGCCTGGAGTGAGAAGAGGAAGGTCTCGATCTCTCCACTCGGCGGCTCCCAAATTGGTGAAAACCAAGGTTCGTAGTGGGGATTGATGTCTGATATTGCCAGCTCTGCCTGCTCATCTGCTCCAGTCCATTCTGCAGACAGTGTAAGTTGAGAGAGGAACACGAGAAGAACGATAGCGGCTATAATGAACACAGCCTTCATGCTGTCACCCCAGCAACAACATCCTCTCTAACCTGTATGAGGTATCCTATCAGCAGCGCTGCCACCACTCCCTCTATAACGGCAAGTGGAACCTGAGTTACCGCGAATATCGCCATGAATTTAGTTGCTGAAGCCATGACTCCAGCTAATCCTACTCCAGACGGAAAGGCGAGGGCCAGCTGGAATGATGTAACCACATAGGTCACCCAATCTGCAATGGCGGCAGCTACGAAGGTTGCAATCTTAACATCGATTCTATTTCTAACAGCACTGTAAGCCAACCACCCCACAAAAGGTCCAACAATTCCCATGGAAGCTGTGTTTGCTCCAAGTGTCGTTATCCCTCCGTGAGCTAGGAGCAAAGCCTGATAAAGCAGAGCCAGTATGGAGAGGAAAGCTGTGATAACTGGGCCGAAAAGAACCACTGCAATACCAGTTCCTGTGGGATGAGAGCAGCTTCCCGTTATTACAGATGGTATTTTCAGGGCTGATAAAACAAATATGAATGCTCCAGCTACAGCCAGAAGAGACTTGCTCTTTGGATCTTCGTCAATTCTCTTCTTAGCTTTATACGCCCCATAAGCTACCACTGGAAGGGAAAAAGCATACCAAAATGCTGCCCAGCCTGGTGGTAAGAAGCCCTCTGCAATATGCATTACTCCACCTCCATTGAAAACATATCAAGGAAACTTGACTTACTATTTATAAAGGTTTCTTCTTGCAGTGGTTATCATTGCAAGTTGCAGAAATTCAAAGGTGTGAAAGTTCTGAGAGGTTTTGAGCACAGCCTGAACTGAAGACGGAGGAAAGGCCGGGTGGGAAGATAAATGAAAAATCAAGGAAAACGAGTGGAGTAAACAAAAATCTGCCCTCTCATTTATGATATCTCATCAAAATTTTGCTATATTTGTGAAGTAGGGAGATAATTCGAGAAAAATACAAATAATTACCTCAAGCGAAAGAATTATTAACCCCACTCTGGTATGTCCGGAACAGGCTCCGGTGGTGTAGCCCGGCCAATCATACGGGACTCTCGATTCCGTGACCCGGGTTCAAATCCCGGCCGGAGCATAACTTCTTTTTCGTAGGAGTTCCAAAATGCCCGATAAGCGATTATGAAGTTTTCTAACAATCGATTGACAACAACACTGACGTCCAGGCCCTCAGACTCCAGAAATTCTTTAATATCTTTCCGCAGCATAATTCTCGTTCTCTCATAATGATGCCCACTCATGCCCGATGATGCCCACTCATGCCCACTCATGACCACACTTGCAGCTGCAATTCTATATAGCACATCCGGAATCTCATGGGTTTGCTTCATCATCTTCTCTCAACTCCTCCAGCTTCTTTCTCC
>MTMY01000040.1 GCA_002010215.1 Archaeoglobus sp. JdFR-37 | reverse complement strand
CTCAGGGACATGGATCTGGAAGAGCTAAAGGAGCTAAAAGAGTTGCATAAAGAGGAAGAAGAACTCTCAGAACTCTGAACATGAACCAAAATTGGTATGGGTCCGCCCGGATTCGAACCGGGGACCTCCTGCGTGTGAGGCAGGCGTCATTACCGCTAGACCACGGACCCGGGATTATCACGATTGCTTGTGTAGACATCTGTTAGGTATAAGACCTTTATGGTCTGATTGATCCCAGTCAGTCAGGTGGTTCAGTAATACTTTCTTTCTCATCAGAGTTCGCTAAATCCTCTGACTTCACGGCGAGAAAGTCGATGGACTCCCATGGAATTAGGAACTTCTGCCCGTTCTCATCCTCAAGTGTTAAGACACCCTTATCAAAGATGTCTACCAATCTACCCGATACTTTTCCTGATTCAGCGTCAGTGAATACTGTAACATCCGGTTTACTAACGTAATAATCGTTGAGACTGTTTCTGAGATAATCAACCGTAATTCCCTGAGATTTACATGATATTCTGACCGAGAAAGTTGAAATTAAAATTATTACTAGTAATACAGCCATTTCGATCCTGTACTTCTCTAGAACTGGAAGAATTTCGTCTGATAGGGCTGTATCACTTATCAGAAACATCAAAGATAACACGAATAAAAAGATGCCATAACTGAGATATCTGAGAACTAGGCTGTACTTGATTAGTCTTCTCAATTTTTTAATTAAGGTTTCTGAAAACTTCAAAGAGATCGTACCCTCAATTTTTTTGTGGATATAATAATTCATGAGTGCCACAATCAGCGCTCCAGATAAAGCGGCAAGCAATGTTACAGAATATCCGAAATAGAACGGTGTAAAAAGCAAGGCAAAGAGTGGCAGGTAAGAGAGCACAAGCAATCCAAAGTGCAGTCTGAGAGGTGTGAGAATGAACCAGTTAAAGCTCGATACAGCAACATCAAAGTTTTCATCCGCTCTGGTTAGATGCTTTATCCAGAATTTTCTGGCACTTCTGAACCTCCTGACCTTCTGGTAGATATTCATGGTGAGAATCAAAAGGCCGAAGAGTATAGCTACTAATATTATGACGTTTTTCAGCTCTTCAGGTTCTATTGCTACGAATTCCTCCAGAAGCAAATCAATTCCAACCGCCATTGTATCTGTTTAATGAACGGTCAATTATTTTAACTTTTCCTGAATAAAAACTTCACAAAAAAGTGTATGGCTTCATAACTTTCGATTGATGAATTGATGAATTATTGGTGAACTGGTGAAAGACTTCAAGCAGCTAATCCTGAACCAGTAGCTCCCCCTTCGCAACAACCACGGCATCTCCGCCAACCCATATACCATCATTAACCCTCACGTGAATCACACCCTCCCTCTTTAATGCATGCCCTTGTTCAATTGTGAGATGGTCTTTCCCCTCACCGATATGCCTCAAATAACCTCCTAGAGCTCCTGCTGCGGTTCCGGTGACAGGGTCTTCTTCTATACCAACAGCTGGAGCGAAGAACCTTGCAGCGCAATCGCTGGAGGTGGGCACATTAAAGGTGAAGGCGTAAACTCCAGCAGCTCCTGCATCGCTACAGATCTTCTCCACTTCCGCCATATCTGGCTTCAGAGACATAAGCTCCTCAAAGCTCCCAATTCTGGCAACGATTACATCCAGTCCCGTTGAAACCACTGCTGAACTACTAACCTGACATCGAAGAGCTTTCGAAACAGTCTTGTCATCAATACTTCCTCTGTGCTCAAAATCCCTTTGCCTCATCCAGAACTTCTCACCAATCTCTGCATCAATATCTCCAGCCTTGGTTTTAATTTCAAGCTTACCTGATAAGCCTTTCAGCTTCAGAATGCAGAGGGAAGCTATGGTGGCATGTCCGCATAGCGGCACCTCAGTAGTTGGTGTAAAATAACGTATTTCTGGGGTTTCTGAAGACAGTTTTATAAAAGCAGTCTCGGTTATGTTGAGTTCTGCTGCAATATCTCGCATAACTTTCCATTCTGGAAATTCTTCAACCAGCACCACAGCTGCAGGATTGCCTTTAAAAGGCCGGGTTGTAAAAGCATCAACCTTGTAGAATTCCCTGATGTTAATGGTGTTGTTAATATCTGCTGCGTCCATGACAATACTCCGGTTGAAGATTTATATACTTCATTATTCAATCCTGATTGATGCAGAATGTGCAAAACGAACAAAACACGCAAAAAATGCAGAAGCTGCTGAAAGACCTGAAAGGCTATCAGATAGTGGGTAGGCATTCAGCCGTAAAGACCTGTCTCTGGCTCAAGAAGTCCCTGAAAGATGAGGGTTATTGCTACAAACAGAAGTTCTACGGCATCGCCTCTCATAGATGCCTTCAGATGACTCCTGCTTTGCAATGCAACCTCCACTGCATTCACTGCTGGCGCCCTCTGGAGCTTCTTGAAGATCTATCTGGGTGGGATTTTCCCGATTACATCGTTGAGGAGAGCATAAAAGCCCAGCATCGCCTGCTCAGCGGCTTTCACGGTACAGCAGGGGTCAATAAAAGGAAGTTGAAGGAAGCCTACCAGCCAAATCAGGTAGCCATAAGCCTCATTGGAGAACCAACACTTTATCCCTATCTTGATGGTCTGGTTGAAGAATATGTCAAGCGAGGTTTCACAACCTTCGTTGTAACCAATGGCACCAGGCCTGAAATGGTTGAGGGCATCGACCCATACCAGCTCTACGTGAGTCTCACCGCTTACAGCAGGGATAGCTATATCACAATAAACAGAGGGAAGGCAGAGGAATGGGACAAAATCCTCAGGAGCCTTAAACTTCTTTCAGAGAAGGATGGTAGAACAGTTATAAGACTTACACTCATCAAGGGTGTGAACATGAAGGCAGAGAACTTTGCAGAGCACATCATCAAATCCCAGCCCACGTTTGTGGAGGCTAAAGCCTACATGCATCTGGGCTACTCTCGCCTGAGGCTGAGCAGGGATGCCATGCCGGAGCATCAGGAGGTAAGAGAGTTTTCAGAGGAGCTCAGCAGACTTACCGGATACAGAATTGCTGATGAGTCCGAGATAAGCAGGGTTGTGCTGCTGGAGAGAGATTAAAGTGAATGAAGTAATTCAAGTAAATTAAAATTCATCAACCGATACTGGAGGACTAATGATGGTGCTTGACTATGTCAGGAAATTCCTCGAGGAGAGGGAAAAGGCAAGAGAAGAGCTGCTGAAACTCACGAGAGAAATGAGAATAAATGCTACCAAGTCTGTAATGGCGGTTCATGCTGGAAAGCTTAACGATGCAAAGCGGTTCGTTGAGAAAGCTATCGAAGTTCTGGAAAAAGTTGTGGAATTCAAGAAATACCCTGAGATATATTATCCCATTACCCACGACGCCATGCAGGAGCTGGTAGAGGCTTACGCCCTGATGAAGGTTATGAGTGGTGAGAGCTTCTGGGAGATTGAGCTGGAAGTGGAGCCCGCTTCTGTCCTTACAGGATTAGCTGACCTGATTGGCGAGTTGAGGCGCCTCTCTCTTGATTCAATGAGGAAAGGTGAGGTGGAGAAGGCTGAGAAGTATCTGAACATAATGGAGGAGATTTATGCCGAGCTCATAACTTTCAGCTTCCCAGACAAGCTTACTCCAGGCTTAAGATTCAAGTTGGATTCAGCGAGACAATCCCTAGAGCGAACGAAGTCGGATTTGCTTTCAGCAAAACTTCTGGCTTCTTTAAAAGATAAATAAAAGTAAAATGGGATTAAAAAATAAAAGTAATAAATTTAAAAATTAAAGAAATTCCTCAATTACCTCTGGAGTTTCCTCGACCTCAACCGGCTGTATGAATTTGGTTAAAACTACAACATCGTGGAGTAGTTTATCCACAGGAGAATAAAACTCCTTTTCAAGAACAGCTTCTTTTGTATATCCCCAGAGTTCTGCACTTATCACAGCCCTGACATTGGATATGGGCGTTTCATACTTTAGTTTTCTTATCCCCTTTTGCCTCGCAATGTCCTCTGCCGCCTCATTTAGCGCCGCCCCTAAACCTTTGCCTCTGAAATCTCTGGCAATCGTTACTGTTAGCTCTGCTACATGTTTTCTCCTCTCTCTACCTGAAAACTTAAGTGCAATATCACCCACTATTTCAGCATTGTGAACTGCAACTAGGGGAAGAACCCAGTTGTAATCCAATCCTCTGACCCATTCTCTAACGACTTCTTCGTTCCTAACATCATCCATCAAAAACATAACATCGCTGACGTCAAGGTTTTTAAAGAATTTCACCAGCAATTCTTCGTCTTCTTTCCTCAAAGGCCTTATTTTAACTTGTATTCCATCTCTCAGCACTACCATTTTTTCATACTCCATATTTGTCACCAGTAATAATTGTTTTCAAAGTTACTTATAGTTTGCTATTTAATATAAATTATCCTGGAACTTTATACTTTTAAATCAGAAAATTCAGAATTTTATCCAAGAATCATCGTCCAAAATCATTTTAACAACCCAATGGCTGGGTAACGATCTCTGATTTGTTTAACTGTTGAGTGGATAACCTGAAATTCCCAGCAGAAAAGATTTATACAATTTTAAAGCCCAGATTACATCATGGAAATCCCCGAGAAATGTCTGGACTGCATGATCTGCTTTAAAAAGAAGAGGGAGGAGTAATGCATTCCCTTGATTTCCTCGAGCAATACGGTTTTTTCCCTTTTAGAAGAGCTCATGGTAGCTTGACAAAACCTCATCTCAGCCTGAGGTTCAGGGAAGCGGAGTTTCATATCGATTCATCTCGGGGAAAAAAGGGCTACAACATCATAACTCATGCCCACTCTGACCACTACGGCAAAGGGAATGTGAGAAATAGAAATGCGATAGCGTCTCATGAAACAGCCAGAATACTGGAGGAGCTTACAGGCAAAAAGTTTGCTGGCAACACTTTCTCGATAGGCGATAAACTGGAACTTGACGGCATCAAAGTTTCCACTCACGAGACACTACACATGCACGGCTCTGCAGCTTTTCTATTCAGATCTGAGAGCAGAATTCTGGTAACGGGAGATGTTAAAGACTACTCTTCTTTGCCAAGGTGTGATGTGCTGATTTGCGAGGCCACATATGGGAGTCCTGCTGACATCTTCAATGAGGAAATCCACAGAGTTATAGAGGAGGCGAATGGGTCATTTTATGGTGTTTATCCTGTTGGGAAAGCCCAGAGGGTTGGGAAATTGCTGAATGATAATGGTATAGATTTCTCAGCAGAGGAAAGGATTACTAGGCTCTGCAAGCTTTTTGGAATCGAAGTGGCGAAGGAGGGAGATGTGCACCTCACTACCACTAGGAAAATCTACGAATACAGCGGAAAAAAGTATATTCTGACAGCCCAGAGGTTTTACAGACTGCCGAGAATAGTTGTGAGCGATCATCTCGACTACAAAGGCTTGATAGAGATGGTAGAGCATTGCAAACCTGAAGCAGTAATCTTCTATCACGGAAAACCCACATCCAAGCTTTTAGAGGATGTAAGGGGAATGGGTGTGAATGTTGCAACCCTAAACCAGCTTGAAAGACTCACTCCTTAACGTGCTGGACAGATTGGGAACTGATCAGGCCAAGTTATGCTGCCTCAACACCTCGCAGCCTTGCATGGGTTGCGGTTGCGGCGTAGATGAAAGGTGTGTCCAGCAGTGCAATTGCCATTTTAATCACGTACTGTCCGGTTATCATAGCGAATAGCTGCGCCATTGGCATTCCCGGATTCCAGAACGCAAGGGTTATGAAAATCGTGGTATCAATAAGCTGGGAAACTAGCGTAGAAGCATTATTTCTCAGCCAGAGGTACTTCCCTCCTGTCACTCCCTTCCAGAAGTGGAAAGCATATACGTCGTGGGTCTGGGAGATAATATAGGCGATAATTGATGCGATTATTATGCGGGGAGTCATGGAGAAAACAGCTTCATAGGCTCTGACAAACTCCTCAGAGACGAATGGTGCTGCCTCCCACCTCACAGCAATTGCTATAGAAATCATGGCAAGGATGCTGGCGAAGAACCCTGCAATCACGGCTTTTCTGGCGTATTCTTTACCGTATAACTCACACAAGATGTCTGTTATCAAAAATGTGGAGGAGTAAACTATAACCGCTGCCGGAGCTACGAAAGTGAACACAGTAATTAGCTTCCCGGCAATAAGGTTGGAGAGAACTATAAGAGCAGCATAAATTCCAATAGCTACTTCTATTCCTATTCTTTCAGCAATTATTACTGTGAGGGTTACAGTAAATAGTGTTGAAAGGGCCCACAACAGAAACTCAACCATGTTGGAAAAAAGAGGGGGCAGGGTTTATAAGCGTTACAGCACTTACAGCATTTACAGAGGTTTCACCCCCTTAGACAGGCTCAGCGTATGCCCACAACTGGCACAGGCGTAATATGAAAACCTGTCATCCTCCCACGCACTCACAAGGGATAAGCTTCCACACACCGGACACATCTCATCCACCTCCTTAATGATAAATAATGATGGATTAATAAAACTTTTGGTTGTCAGAAATGTTACAATAAGTTGTCATAATAAAATTTAAATACACTCCATTTTTAGGGAGAGGCGTGATAAATGAAGTGCTGTGGTTTCTACTAATGTTTGTGAACTTTGCAGGGATTATACTGGCCTACAGGCTTTTTGGCAGAAATGGGTTATTTGCATGGGTAGCAATGGCCATAATCTTGGCCAATGTCCAAGTGGCGAAGCTCATAAGATTCTTCGGCTTCGTTACAGCTATGGGTAACATTATTTACGGCACGACTTTCCTTGCAACAGACATCCTAACTGAGAAATATGGCAAAAAAGAGGCCAGAAAGGCTGTTTTAATAGGTTTCTTCGTTTTAATAGCTACAACCTTGATAATGCAGCTCACACTCATGTTTGTTCCGGCAGAGGAAGACACTTTAAGTCCGGCGCTGGAGCAGATATTCGGCTTCATGCCTGATGTCATGGTGGCGAGCCTCTCAGCATACCTAATTTCACAGCTTCACGACGTGTGGGCCTTCGAGTTCTGGAAAAGGAAAACAGAAGGTAGGCATTTATGGCTGAGAAACAACGCTTCAACAATGGTTTCCCAACTGATAGACAACCTTGTTTTCACAACCCTCTTTTTCGTTGTGCTGAACCCAGAGTTTTTGCAGTCACTCGGATTTAAGGGGATATTCGAGATATTTGCAACTTCGTATGTAATGAAGTTCATCGTAGCGATATTCGATACGCCATTTATCTACCTTGCAACGAAGATCAAAGTTGATGAAAAAGTGTGATGAATGTTTCATAAAGGCTTGAAAATAATCTTGGAATAGACAAATTTACAGAAGATGAAAAATACTAAATAAGTGTAAGTGCAAATATTGGTATGACAGAGTCATCCCAAAACCAGCCCAAAAACCGGAAAAAATACTGGCTGGCAATTTTTGCCATTGCGATTCCCCTTGTTATGACACCACTGATTCTCTCTAACCATGAAACTCCTTCTAATGAAATAACAGTTTATCTCTCTCCTGCCTGCATGTGCTGTTTTGTTTATGTGGATTACCTGAAGGGCAGGGGTTTTGAAGTTGAAGTAGTCCAGATGGAGAACGTAACCTCATTGAAAAGCCAATATGGCGTCCCACCTTCCATGCGGAGCTGTCACACATCGGTTATCGGTAGATACTTTATCGAGGGGCACGTGCCTGTTGAGGCAATCAAAAAGCTGCTGGATGAGAGACCTGATGCCGATGGAATAGCTCTGCCGGGCATGCCCTCAGGATCTCCCGGAATGCCAGGTGGGAAAAAGGAACTCTTCGTAATCTATGCTGTTAAGGATGGGGAGTTCAGAACATTCATGACCATGTAGGAGGGTTCTAGAATGAATGCAAAAATTAAGCTGGGGTATTTAATTCCTCTTATCCCAACCATATTCCTGATTCCAAGGGTTGAAGCCCACTGTCCTCTGTGTACAGTTGGAATAGCTGCGGCTGCTGGAGGTGCAGCGATTCTGGGCGTGAAAGCTCAAGTTATCGGTCTGTTTGTTGGTGCTCTTGCGTCTTCTATGGGTTTCTGGATTGCAAATATGAAGAGGTTTGGTGTTCTGCCAAAATTTGCTCTGGCTGCTACCTCATTCTTGATAACAGTTTTACCTCTGACTTATGTCCTGCCTAGAAGCTTTCCCATTTACATCTACTTCGCCGGAGATTATGGTTCTCTTCTCAACAGAACGTATCTTGTAAACTACTTCCTTTCAGGGAGTCTGGTGGGGGCTGCAATGGTGGTTATTGGTCCCTGGGTCAGCGAGAAAGTGGTAGAATTCAGAAACGGGAAAAAGGTTCGATTTCAGGGAGTAATTGTTACCATGTCTTTTTTGCTGGTAGCTGGGCTGCTTCTGCAAAACTGGGTGTGAAAACTTTTCAATACCCGAGCCACTCTTTCTTCAATTCGTAAAAGCTCCCTTCCTTTATCGAGTCTCTTATCTCCCTCATCAATTTCAGCATGAAATAGACATTGTGATATGATGCAAGCCTGAAATAGGTCAATTCATTGGCAACGTAAAGGTGCCTCAGATAAGCTCTGGAATAATCCTGACATACAAAGCAATCACACCATCTGTCAATTGGCTTCGCATCTTCTCTGAATCTCGCATTTTTAATGTGAATTCTGAATTTGTTTCTAACATTCCCACCTTCAAGAGGTGATATGAACAGAACCCCTCTCCTGGCCCATCTGGTTGGAGAAACGCAGTCGAACATGTCAATGCCTCTCTCCACGGAATTGAATATGTCTTCCACCGCTCCAATCCCAAGCAGGTGTCTAGGTTTGTCCTCAGGCAATATGGGATTGACCCATTCTAGGATGTTCAGCATGTCTCTCTTGCTCTTGCCAAGGGAGCCGCCTATTCCATAGCCGGCAAACTCTTTTTCGGCCATGAACTCTGCCGATTTAATCCTCAAATCCTTATACTCTCCACCCTGAACAATTCCAAAAAGAGCTTGTCTTCTGTCGTAGCATTCTAAGCATATTTCAGCCCATCTATGGGTCCTCTCCATTGCTCTAGCAGTGTATTCTTTGTCTGAAAGCGGAGAGGTGCACTCATCAAAGGCGAATATTATATCGGATCCAAGGTTGGACTGAATCTGCATGGATTTTTCGGGAGTGAGCTTCACCCTCTGACCGGTAAGCGGACTTCTGAAGGTAACTCCCTCGTCATCAACGAATGCCCACTTCTCCCCCTTGTAATCGGGATTTTTGAGCCCTTCTAGGAAAATATTATCCGCTATCTTCCCCACTCCGTGCTCCATACCGAGACCCAAGGAAAAAGCCTGAAAACCACCTGAATCGGTTATTATGGGGCCATCAAAATCCATAAACTTATGGAGACCACCCATTCTCTTTATCAGCTCATCTCCCGGCCTGAGATGCAGGTGGTAGGTGTTGGCGATTATAGCCTCTACTCCCATGTCCTTCAGATCTCTGCTATCAAGTCCTCTGACCGCAGCTAGGGTAGCGACAGGGATAAACGCAGGAGTTTCAAAGCTCCCGTGGTCTGTTTCGACGATGCCAGTCTTGGCGTCGTCAAATTCTGCAGTCACCCTGAACTTCATTGAATG
The DNA here is from genome assembly GCA_002010215.1 of Archaeoglobus sp. JdFR-37. Taxonomy (GTDB): domain Archaea; phylum Halobacteriota; class Archaeoglobi; order Archaeoglobales; family Archaeoglobaceae; genus JdFR-37. Next base: position 19,847 of record MTMY01000040.1, on the reverse strand, counting down.
TTGGTGCTGGTACCAGATACATAAACTTAATTTCCTTGAAAGGCAAACTTAGTAAGGATACGTTTAAAACCAGAAAGGATAAATTAATTAACAACCCTTTGGGGTGAGGGAGATGACTGTCCTCGAAATACTGGCTGAAAAATATGGACTGGGCGTAAAAAGGGTTTTTCCAGAAGATTGCCAGCTCTGTATCACCGGGTACACAGGAAAAAGATGTAAATACCTCAAGAAAGTCAAAAGAGAGTACTTCTGTGTCAGAGATGCTGTGAAGGAAGTTGATTCCCGTCTGAGCTTTTGAAAGGTTTTTTAAACCTTTTTTGCAATCCTTTTCTGATGATTGTTCACCCCATCGATTATCGCTACGGAACTGAGCAGATGAAGAGAATCTGGAGCGAGGACAGTAAGATCAAGAGAATGATCCGGGTTGAGGTAGCCCTGCTCAAAGCCCTCGCCAGAATGGGGTATGTTGATGAGACAGAAACAGAGGAGGTAAAAAAGAAAGTGCTAGGAATAACGCCAGACAGGGTAAGAGAGATAGAAAATGAGATAAAACACGACATAATGGCTCTGGTTAAAGCCATAACTGAGGTTGCAGGAAATTCTGGTAGATTCGTTCATTTTGGAGCCACTTCAAATGACATAATCGATACTGCTACAGCACTTCAGCTTCGCGACTCCCTTAAGTTGTTGGAAGTCAGAATAAAGGAGGTAATCAGACATCTTGTTAGATTGGCTGAAGAGCACAGAAATGCTGTATGTTTGGGCAGAACTCATGGTCAGGCAGCTTTGCCTACAACCTATGGTTTTCGCTTTGCCCTTTGGGCCTCTGAAATGGGAAGGCATTATGAAAGGCTGAAAGAGATGGAGAAGCGAATTCTTGTGGGCCAGATGAGCGGAGCAGTTGGTACACAAGCTGCCTTCGGGAAGGATGGTCTAGAGATAGAGAGAGAGGTTATGAGAATTCTGGGCCTGAAACCTGCGACAATCAGCAGTCAGATAATCCCAAGGGACATCTACATCGAGTATGTTTCCTTCCTTGCAGCCATTGCATCCACTCTCGAGAAAATTGCCACTAACATAAGGCTCCTTCAAAGGGCTGAAACTGCTGAACTCATGGAAAAGTTCGAGGAGAAGCAGGTCGGAAGCTCCACCATGCCCCACAAAAGAAATCCCATAGACAGCGAGCAGATATGCGGTATTGCAAGAGTCATCAGGGGGTTCGTGGAGCCCATGCACCAGAGTTCCATACTCTGGGAAGAGAGAGATCTTACCAATTCCTCCGCTGAGCGCATAATTCTGGTGGAAACCTCAGTACTTACGGATCACATACTTGTTAAGATGGCAAAAGTCCTCTCTACGCTCCGGCTGAATTATGAGAATATAAAGAGAAATCTCGAAGCCCAGAAAGGACTTAATTTGAGTGAAACAGTTATGATTGCCCTCACTAAAAAAGGCATACCCCGTCAGGAGGCTCATGAAATATTGAGACAGGCATCCCTTAGGGCTTACGAGAAAAACACTTCATTACTGGAGGCCTTGAAGTCTGATGAACGAATATCTAAGTATTTCAGCCGTGAAGAGCTTGAAAGTCTGCTGCAACCTGAAAACTACCTTGGGACAACACATGAAAGGATAGATGCAGTTATTGCCTGGCTTAGAGAGCTTATTGATGATTTGTGATATTTATAGAAATATAAATTAGATAATTTTTTCAGCTACTAAAATTTTATTCCTGACCAGAAAACTTTTAATACTCCTTACTCATTATTATTATAGGTGGTGAGGAAAGATGGTTAAGATTGTTCATGCTCAGACTGTGTTGCCAGAGGATGTGCTTGAAGAGCTCAAGAAAAAGACTGGAGAGAATGCAACAAAGGATGCAATAGCAAAGGCTGTAGAGCACTATTTGATGTGCCCATACACCCACGAGGAGCCTCTTGAGAGGAGGCTGGAAGAGGTTCTGAAAAAGAAAAAGAAGGCCTGAAAAATATTTTAAAGTTTAAAATCTTTCTGGGTTGAATACGGCTAATTTCTCGGATTTACCTTTTAAAATCAGCTTAGCCAGCTCTTCTCCTACGGCTGGGCCAACGCTCATTCCCGCTTTTCCAAATCCGTTCGCTTGTATGAACCCATCAATTTTCGTTTCGCCCACAACTGGCAACCCATCCTTTCCCTCATCGTAAACACCAGCCCACTGCCTCAGAAGTGCGAGACCTTTCAGCTTAGGGATTAGTTCTATTGCTCTTCTCGAATACCTGAACACGAAGTCAAGGGTGGAGCTTGTTGAAAGGTTATCTGCCTCACTTCCAAGAATGCCACCAACTATCTCTCCTCTCATTGACTGACTCAGGTATACGCCGGTTGTTATGTCTAACAGGTACTGGTTAAGATATGGTTTCAGGCTTTCAGTGACGCATATCTCTTCCTTTATGATTTTGTTATCCAGTTCAACTCCTGCCATGCTGCTGATTCTGTTACTCCAGGCTCCGGCAGCGTTGACAACGTATTCTGCCCTGAAGGTTTCATCGCCAGCAACAACGCCTTCTACTCTACCATTCTCCACCAGAATCTCTTTTACCTCGGTGTTGTCTCTGATTTCAACACCTAGCTCCCTGCACCCTTTAGCCAGACCCCAGATTACTGGCCAGGGGAATATTACACCACCTGAAGGCTCGTAAGCTCCACCAATAATCGACTCCTCATTAAAATCAGGTATAAAATCCTTAACCTCGTACGCATCGATTATCCTTGATTTGACGCCTAAGGAGTTCTGAAGCCTGACCTCTTCCTTAAGAGCTTCAAAATCATCTCCTGTGGCGGCCACTTTTATGTACCCATCCTGCCTGAAAAGGAAATTGAAATCCACTTCGGAAGGAAGCACCTCGTATAGCTCAATGCTTCTCTTTGCCAACTCTATCATAGCTTCATTATCATGCATGGCTGTAATACCACCTGAATTCCTGCCACTTGCCCCGTAAAGCAGATATTTTTGCTCAAAAACTGTTACATCGGCACCTTCTCTGGCTAAAAAGTATGCTGTTGAAAGTCCAATCACGCCTCCGCCTATAATGGCTACTTTCATTTTTCATCACCTTCTGCAAGCAGGAAGAGGGGAACCGGGTTTACTGGTGGGCGTTGAGTTGTGAGACCAATCTCGTCTGGGCTTTTTCCTGTTTTCTGACTCAGAATTCTTATTATGTGCATTAAACAGCCTTTACCCTGACAGGATCCTGTTGTTGCCCCTGTATATCTCTTCAGACTTTCGAGGTTATCGTATCCTTCTTCGATTGCGTGGATTATTTCCTCTTCTGTGAGGTCCTCACACCTGCAAACAATCCTTCTATCCTTCACTGCTCCCACCTCTTTACAGCTCTGACTTCAAAAATCAGATCTTTCGGAATTTCAACTGTCACAAGCTGGGTTCTATCGTTTCTTTCCGGTGCAAGAGCCCATGTTACAACGCCTTCTCCCACTTCCTCACCTTTCCTGTTAAGAAGCTTCACCCTGTCACCCTTTTTCAGCCAAGGTATGAATTCGTACTGCAGCGTTACATAGCCCTTATCATCTTTGATATGAAGCATGAAAATGGCAAGTCCCGGGCACACCCTTATGCATGCCATACAGCCTATACAGTTCTCGTAAATGACTTCTGGAGGATCGTTTATGTTTTCCATTTTTATCGCATCATATTTGCAGGATTCCAGACATGGAGAGCAGGGAATAGGTTGAGGGCATTCAATGTAAGCAACTGGCCTTTTCCCTGTTAGCCTCTCCTCACTGGGTAAAGGAGGCAATTCGTCATTCTCGATATAGCCTCTCTCGAGATACTTCATGTCACTCATTTCTACCCCTCCACAACGATTTTCTTCAAGCCAGCGACAATTCTTTCTCCAAATGGCCCCTTTCTGAATTCATCAAGATCTTCCACAATCTCGTCCCTGAGTCTAACAGTCTCCTCGTCTCCATAGCCCAGTTTTATTGCTGCATCAAGCCCTGCAATCCTGCCCTCCATCATTGCCGCAGTAGCTTCCTCTATGCCAGCAACATCGCCAGCAACATAGATTCCTGGCTTCGTAGTCTCACCGTAGCGGTTTCTGGTTGGCACGAAGCCGCCAAGCTCCGGTATGAATCTCATCTCAACTCCGGCGTGGTAAAGTAGTTCATGGGCAGGACTTAGACCCACAGCAACACAGATGAAGTCACAGTCTATTCTTTTCTCGCTCCCCTCTACAACACACCAGTTCTCATCTAGTCTTGCAATTTCTGCTCCTTCAACTTTCTTCTTCCCTATTGCCCTCTTTATTGTGTGTTTGGTGTATATAGGCACACCTAACCTCCTCACCTTAGCAGCATGGACAAAATAGCCGCCTACCCTTGGCATGGCCTCTACGATGGCTGCAACCTCAACGCCAGCCTGCATAAGCTGATAGGTCAGAATCAGGCCCACATTTCCTGAACCAACGATAAGTCCCCTCTCACCAGGCTTTATACCGTAAACGTTCATCAATGTCTGGACTCCTCCAGCCCCATAAACTCCCGGAAGGTCATTGTTCTCGAAGATGAGAGTTCTTTCGTAGGCACCAGTAGCAATAATAATCTTCTTTGGCTTAATTTTCAGAAGTTTGGTGTCTTTTTCTACGGCGGCCACAACACCATCATATATCCCAAAAACCTTCGTCTCCGTTCTGATATCGATGTTGGGCAGCTCATAAAGCTCCTTCTGGAGAATTTCTCCGATTCTAATACCTCTCGTCCCTGCCATGTGCCTTCCGCTTCCGAAGAAACGATGAGTCTGCTTAATAAGCTGCCCTCCCAGATACGGGTTTTCGTCCATCAGAATGACTTTTGCTCCTGTTCTACCAGCGTAAATAGCAGCAGATAGGCCAGCAGGGCCGCCGCCCACTATGGCAATGTCTGTTTCAATTTCTTCATACTCTCCCTTCTCATTCAGCTCAGCCTTCGGAAATTCTCCCATGCCTGTGAACTTTCTCATCTGGGCTGTTACTAGCTCTCTAACAAACTTTGGCTTTGTGAATTTCTTGTAATGGCTTCCATGCGGGAAAAAGCGGTCAATCATGGAATCAAACATGCTGTATATATCGTTTTCAGCATTTGGCAGGGAATTCTGAGTTCTGAGCTCCATTCCATCCCTTACATAAACTTTGCAGATTCTGACATTTGGTATTCCATCAACTTCCATCATACAGGCTGAACACTTTCCTATTGCACAGAAAAAGCCCCTTGGGCGGTGAAATCTAAAAGAACGGCTGAAAACCCTGATACCAGCAGCGTAAAGGGCAGCAGCAACAGTTTCACCCTCATAAGCCTTTATTGGCTTTCCATTGAAATATATTGTAACTTCTCGACCTCTATCAAAATCTACTATAGGATGCTCGCCAAGCCTCGACACCTTCTCACCCCTTTCGTCTCTGAGACGCTAAAATTTATTCAGCTGGATTTTACCCCTAAATCAGAAGCCATTTTTTGGCTGGATTATTTAAATTTTGTTAAATAAGCTCTCAGCAAAACTCTCAGCAGAATATTTCTCCTGATTAATCAGTATCTAATTGTTGCTGTCAGCAATCGGTTTCCAATTGCCTAACCTCTCAGGTAATTATCAATTGTAATACTGGGTTATGAAAAAATGCGATATCTTTATATGCTTGATGCAGAAGGTGGCTGCGTGAAAACCGTGAAGACTGTGGATGAGATTAATCAGAAAATTAAGGAAGGCAGCGCTAACGTTGTAACTGCTCTGGAAATGAAGGATGTCGTGGCAGAACTGGGTGCAGAGAAAGCTGCTGAGGAGGTTGATGTGGTTACAACCGGAACGTTCGGGGCGATGTGCTCTTCTGGCGTTTTCTTCAACTTCGGACACTCAGACCCGCCGATAAAAATGCAGAGAGTCTGGTTGAATGATGTTGAGGCTTATACGGGTGTTGCTGCAGTGGATGCATACCTTGGCGTGACACAGCTTTCAGAGACGAGGGGAATGGAGTACGGCGGAGGTCACGTAATTGAGGACTTGGTTAGAGGCAGGGAAGTGGAGCTGAGGGCAACGGCGTACGGAACCGACTGCTATCCTCGCAAGGAGATAGTGACGGAAATAGGGCTTGAGGATGTTAATCAAGCAGTGATGGTGAATCCGAGAAATGCATACCAGCGCTACAGAGCAGCCACCAACTCTTCTGATAGGGTTCTTCGAACCTACATGGGAACGTTGCTTCCGAATTTTGGTAATGTCACATTTGCGGGGGTGGGGGAGCTCTCACCATTGAACAATGATCCAGAATATCGAACAATAGGTGTTGGAACCCGCATCTTCCTTGGAGGAGCCAAGGGATACGTTATTGGAGAGGGCACGCAGCACGCACCACCCTTCGGAACACTGATGGTTAAGGGGAACCTGAAGGAGATGAGCGCAGAATGGCTGAGAGGGGCAACATTTCCGGGCTATGGCACTACGCTTTTCGTGGGTATAGGCATTCCAATTCCAATTCTGGATGCGAAGATAGCAGAGGCAACGGGGATTACAGATGACAAAATTGAGACTTCCATAATAGACTTCGGAGTGCCCCGCAGGGACAGACCTGTGGTGAAAAAGGTAACCTACGCTGAGCTGAAAAGCGGCAAAGTGGAGATAAATGGAGAGGAAGTAAGGGTATCTCCGCTGTCAAGCTACTACCACTCTATCAAGATTGCAGAAGAGCTGAAAAAGATGATAGAGAAAGCAGAGTTCTTCCTGAGCATGCCTGTTGAGAGAATCCCGCAAAAGGAAGTGTTTAAACCTTTGAGGCATAAGGAAGTGAAGGTTGTGAAGAGCGTCATGGAGAAGGCGATTGCTATCAGAGAAACGACGAGCGTTCAGGATGCCTCACAAATCATAATCACGAATAATGTGAATCACCTGCCTGTTGTCGACAACGAGGGTGTACTCATCGGAATCGTCACTTCTTGGGACATTGCAAAGGCCGTGGCGACGGGAAAGACTGGAAGCGTTTCGGAGATAATGACTAGGAAGGTTATAACAGCTCTGCCGGATGAGCCTATTGAAGTGGCAGCGAGAAAAATGGAACAGCACAGCATTTCGGCACTTCCAGTTGTTGACACAAAGAGGCACGTCATAGGGCTTGTGACCAGCGAAGACTTGAGCAAGCTTCTGGTAGGGTGATGGGGGAGATATCATGATGATCCTACTCAAATATGATTCGAGATCTGTAAGGGAACCAATCATAGCTAAAACCGCCATCGAAACTGAAACCCTCCTAAACATAATCAAAGCCAGTGTGGGCGCAAGGCAGGGAGAGATCATCATCGAGGTTGAAGATGCGAAAGCGGATGAGGTAATGGAAAAGCTCAGGGCTTTCGGGGTTGAAGCAGTGAAGATCGAAGGAAGAATAGAGAAGGATGATGAGCTCTGCGTTCACTGCGGGGCATGTATAAGTATCTGCCCCGTCGAGGTGTTCAGCGTAGCTGATGATAAGAAAGTCGTTGCAGATTCACAGAAGTGTATACGCTGCGGAGTCTGCGTTACAGTATGTCCTCTGTCAGCTCTTAGCCTGCCAGAATGAGGACAAGAATAGGGACGTTGAAACTACGAGGATGAAATATAAAAGGTACTACTTCAGGCATAAAGAAACCATCACCACTGTATTGGTAGAGAGCGATAGATACTTTGAAGTGGCAAAAAAGGCGATGCTGGAGGCGAGAAAAAGAATAGAGGAGTTTATTAAAAGAGATCCCTTTTTTTATTCCACCTTTGAACCCTACGATTGCAAGGGCGAGATTGTAGAGAGGATGTGTAGAGCTTCTAAGCTGGCCGGCGTTGGCCCTATGGCTGCCGTTGCCGGAACAATTGCGGTTTTTGCTGTTGAAAGGATGGTCGAAAAAGGTGCGAGCTTTGCGATTGTGGACAATGGTGGCGATATAGCCATGTATATTGACGAGCCGGTGACAATCGGAGTTTATGCCGGAAGTGAGAAAAGCATAGCCTTCAGGATAGAACCTGAGGATAGAATTAAAGCTGTTTGCACATCAAGTGGCAGAATAGGACCTTCCATAAGCTTTGGAGATGCTGACGCAGCAACTATATTTGGTTACGATGTCAGCGTTGCCGATGCCTTTGCGACGGCCCTTGGAAATACAATCAAGGAGAATTACGGGAAACGTGAGATTGAAGAGGCCCTGAAATCATTCTGGGAAAATGCCAGGAGGCATGTAACAGCAGCGGTAGTCATCAAGGATGGTGCTATCGCCATGGTTGGTGATGTTCCCGAGATTGTTGCAGCCAGAATAGATGTGGATTTGATTACTAAGGGGTAGTTTGGACAGTCAGTTGGCAATTGATTAATCGGCCTAAATTGATTAAAGAAGTCTCATGATCTCTTCCAGTGCAGATGCTGGCTTCCGAATACTCAGGCTGAAGGGTGTGATGGGAGTCTCATCAGGATTGATTTCAATTATCATCCCTCCATTTCGTTTCACGATTAGCGGTAGGGATGCTGCTGGCTGAACAACTGCTGATGTCCCCACAACCAGTATAACATCACTCTTCTCGCACAGTTCCATGGCCTTACGCAAAACATCTGCTGGCAGTGCTTCTCCAAACCATACAACTCCTGGACGTAGAAGGTTGCCACATTCAGGACATTCAGGCAAGGGGTTGATTTCGGGCGCCTCTTTTACCCTGACTGAGTAGTTGCACCGCCTGTTTGAGCATATAATCTTAGCTATCTCGCCGTGGAGATGAAGCACGTTCCTGCTACCTGCCCTCTCGTGAAGGTCGTCTACATTCTGGGTTATTACTGCCTTAATTATCTCATTCTTTTCCATTTCCGCAATAGTTCTGTGTGCTCCGCTTGGCCTCGCTGAGAAAATGATACCCATCCTCCAGGCGTACCATTCCCAGACCAGCTTTGGATCTCTTGTGAATGCCTCAGGAGTTGCCAGCTCTTCAGGTCTGTAGCGGTTCCAGAGCCCATCTTTACCTCGAAAAGTTGGTATTCCACTCTCAGCAGATATGCCAGCTCCAGTGAGCACAACAGCATGTTTTGCGTTTCTGAGAATTTCGGTAACTTTGTTGAGTGTGGATGAATGTGGCTGCATAGGTTTTCACCTCTTTTGGCTGTTTGTTTATCCTCTTTTATTTTAGAGCTTGTTTTATTTAAGAATTTATTTAATGATTCTCTCCAATTTTCAAGTTTCAGGTTTTACTGAGAATTGGTTGCGGAGGGATATTCTAAGAATCTCAGAAAAACACTGGTATCGAGAAGATTTTTAAAATCATCCTCTAAGGGAGTATTAATGAAGTACAGCCTTGTCTGCAGAAATTGTGGATTGAAGTTTCAAGATAATGGGTTTGCGTTCTCCTGCCCTGCTGGGTGTTCATCTATCATCTCAACACACTATCCCTCTCTCTTTCACCCAAAAGGACAGGGAATATGGAGATATGCCAACTGGCTGCCTGTAGAAGGCGAAAACAGTTACATCGGGAAACCTGTTCTGTTCAAAAGCCCGGAACTCAGCTCTGAAGTTGGGGCAGAGGTGTATATTGCCTTTCACGGCTATTTTCCAGAAATTGGTGCTGAACTGATTACATGCACGTTCAAGGAAATTGAAGCAGCCGTTTCATTACGTTACGCAGCAGAAAAAGGGGCAGACATAGCTTTAGCTTCTGTAGGGAATACAGCAAACGCTTTTCTTACATTCTCACACTATGAAGACATAAATGTATATCTTTTTGTCCCTGAAAGGGTTTTTGAATGCGTCTTCTGCTATGAAAAGAGTGAGAATGCGACGCTGGTAATGGTTGATGGTTCTTACGATGATGCATCAAACTTGGCACGAAAATTTGCAGAGCTAAAGGGTATAGAGTATGAGGGTGGTGGTAGAAATGTGGCAAGGAGGGATGCTTTGGCAACCCTCGCCTATGCTTTTCTGGAAACCTATGGCTTCCTTCCTGACGTTTACTTCCAAGCTGTAGGAAGCGGAACCGGAGCTATAGCATTCTACGAGGGCTCAAGGAGGCTGATAGATTCTGGGATGGCTGATAAGCTTCCTAGGATTGTTGTTGCACAGAATGAACCCTTTACGCCTATAGTGGATGCTTGGCAGAGGAAAAGCAGAGAAATTGGCTCGTATGAATACGACCCTTTAGATGTTGTTTATGCAAAAGTTCTCACAAATAAAAATCCACTATACTCAATGAGGGGTGGATTGTATGACATAATGGGGGAAACAGGTGGATTTGCTGTTTCAGCCTCAGAAAGGGAGGCAAAAGAGGCAGGAAAGCTATTCAGGGAGATTTATGGAGTGGACCTTTATCCAGCAGCAGCAGTTGCTTTAGCAGCTCTTCTGAAATCAAATGTGGATGGGAAAGTTTTGCTGAATATCACTGGAGCTGGATTCAGGAGGTTGAAAAAGGATTATAGGATTAAGAGGCCCAAACCGGATTTTGTCATCACCGATGAAGATGATTTGGAGACGATTGCATGATCTTATAAATAGGAGGGAAATGTATGGAAGAAGAAGTCATCTCAGCATTGGAAAGTGCTGGTATTAATTTTATCCTTTCTCTTCCTTGTGAGAAAATCAAAAGGTTAATACATCTTGCAAACCAGAATTTCGACTCTCTCACTCTTTGTAGGGAAGAAGAAGGGGTTGGCATCGCTGCTGGGCTTTATATGGCCGGACGAAGACCTCTCATGATTATCCAAAGCTCAGGCTTTGGGAACTGTATTAACGCTTTGATGAGCTTAACCTTCTGTTATCAAATGCCACTACCCATCCTGATAAGCTGGCGAGGCGTGTATGGCGAGGCCATTGAAGCTCAGAAACCCATGGGAGAAAGATTGCCAAGGTTGCTTAACGCTCTAGGCATCGAATACATTGTATTTGATGGAAAAAATGTTGATGAGTTTGAAAATACTGTAGCTGGGGCATATGAAGAAGGAAAAGTAAAAGCAATCCTTCTTAGGCCTGACATTTGGACTCCCATGCCCGATATCTCATTTCCTCGCCCTGTTGTTTCAGAGAAGAATATCACGGTTCAGGGTGGAGGAGCGAGATATACGAGATATGAAATCCTAGAAGGCATCAAGAATGAGCTTGCTGGCGAAATTATCGTGTCGAACATAGGCTATCCAAGCAGAGAACTTTACGACATTCTTGATCAGTCCACCAATTTTTACATGCTTGGAAGCATGGGTCTTGCTTCAGCCATAGGCCTTGGTCTGACTCTAGCCGGGAAGGAAGTGGTGGTTATCGAAGGGGATGGCTCCATCCTAATGAATCCATCAACTCTCTTCACTGCCATAAATTCTGGAGCTGGAGCGCTTACCATTCTTGCTATCGACAATGCTGCTTATGGAAGTACAGGTAATCAGATGACGGCAGCGGCAAAGGCAGATCTGCAACTTCTGGCTATTGCTGCTGGATTTGATAAGACTTTCAGGAGTTCTGAACCTGATGAGGTAGCAGAGTTTCTTAAAGCAAAAGATACTAAATTCATCCATGTACTGGCGAGGCCTGGCAATGCGAATGTTCCGACCATACCACTAAAAGCGGTTCGGATAAAAGAGAGATTCATGGAGGCGATAAGGTGAATAACCCGGATAAACTCAGGATTGGATTTCTCTCGACAGCATATCACACCTCACACATTCTTCGAGAATTAAGACTCGTCAAAGCTGAATGGAAGCTATACGGGACAGGACCAGAGATCGTAAAGGCCTTTGAGGATGGGAAAATAGATCTGGCGTATATAGGACTTCCTCCTGCTATCATCGGGATAGAAAGGGGTGTTGATATCGTCTGTGTCGCTGGAGGACACGTTGAGGGTACTGTGATAGCAGGGAGGGGTAAAAGCTATCAAGAACTGGGCGGGGAAGCACTGAAGCAGCTCGAAGGGAAGAAGGTTGGTGTTCCATCCAGAGGGAGCATTCATGATGTAATTTTAAGAAATCTGAGAGAAAACATGGATTTTGAGATAATCAACTATCCTTGGGCAGATTTCATACTTGAGGACTTCGTGGATTGGAAGCTCGATGCCGTATGTGGCACGCCAAGCTTGGCAGTTCTTGTGATAAAGTCTGGAGCCGAAATTTTTGCCCCTCCAGACATGATCTGGAGCTTCAATCCCAGCTACGGAATTGTAGTCAGGGAGAAATTTTTGAAAGAAGAGTTGCTGATGGATTTTCTGATAAAGCACGAATGGGCCTGTAATTTTATGAAGGCCTACCGATCTTCTTCCCAAATAATATTCAAAACATTCAACGGTTTGCTCAGCCAGGATGACATTCAGAAAATGCTTGAAATGAGTCCCAAATACTGTGCTTCACTTCCAGAAGAATATGTGGAGAGTACAATAAGACTGGCAGATGCCATGCTAGAACTAGGATACCTGAACAGCTCTGTTGAGGCGAAGGATGTGTTCGATACAGGTTTAGTCCAGTTAGTTCATCCCTTCCCTCATCATTACAGATGATAAAGATTAGTAAAATGAGTATTCGAAGATGTTCGGAATAATTGCTAAATCTATTCTAGAACCTCTCTATTCATGGATATCCAGGTAGATAAAGGAAAGATAAAGCTGCTGGATGGAAAGAAAACTCTGTCATGGATTGAATATGAGGAAGGGAATGGTGGGGATGGTGAAGATAGGGGAAGTGGTGAGATTCATTTAATAGCAACCTTCACTGCAAAGGGAGAGGAAAGGAAGGGTTATGCCTCAAAGGTTGTCGAAGAGGGCTTGAAATTTGCAGAAAAATATGAAAAAGTAAAAGTCTCTTGTCCTTATATAAAAAAGTGGATAGAGAGACATGGATATATTGGGAATTTTGAATTCACCCTGCTACTGAACTTCAAAGAGGAGATAGAGAAGTTCAACAGGTATCATTCTCCTGAGGCAACGGCTGAATACGTCAGACACGAGAAGAACAGAGTCGTCGTAAAGTTTTACGGCCCATTCTGCCATTCATGTGGGGTTTATGACTACTTCGAGGACCTTTTACAAGATGTGGATGCAATCATTGAAGGCTATGAAGAGCTAGAGGATGAATTTATAGTCATTTATAGGATTACGGACGGGGAATTATATTGAAGTGTATTGAAGTATATCGAAGTTGCATTCTCACTTTTTGTACTGGGGCCTACCAAAACCATGTAATCAACCATAGAATCATTCCCGCTCAAGGTCCTCTGGATCCTATAGACTCTCTAGGTCATTCATCTTATCCCTTCTCAGCCACAATAAATCTGAAAACTGATGTCAGTAACCATTTCTCCTCAGCTATTTTGAATCCAGCCTTTCTTATGTTCTCAACAGTCCTTCGGTTTATCTCAGGGCCAAATAACCTTGCAATAGGGTTTAGTGCATCCAGAACCTTACCTCCTATTTCATTCTCGCACCTCATGTGTTCCAGAAAGTAAACCCGTCCATTAGGTTTCAGAACTCTATATAGCTCCTTAAGCCCCCTCACAGGGTTTTCAACGGAGCAGAATACGTAAGTTGAAACGATAGCGTCAAAGACCTCATCTCTGAAGGGTAGCAGTTCTGCATCGCACTGAATGAGGTCAATTTTTCTTCCCAATTTTTCTACCCTGTCTTTAGCTTTCTCCAGCATCTTTCGGCTTATGTCAATCCCTATATATTCTCCATTACTGTAATAGGGTATATTTTTTCCAGTTCCTATTCCCACTTCTAGAATTAGTTCGCCTTCAACTTTTCCAAAGAGGAGTTTTCTCCATTTAGAGAACGCTAACACTTCCATTGGAAATTCGAAGAAGTCGTATCGTGCTGCTGCTTTATCATATTTCTTTTTATCTTCTCCTTTCTTACTGAGGATATATTCTGTACGTTCTGCCATATTTCTCTCTCCTTATCAAACCTTTTTCTTCGAGTTCTTTGACCTGAACACTAACTTTCGATGCGGAGTATCCGGTTATTTCTCTTAGCTCTTCCTGAGTTATCCCTGGATTCTCTCTAATTATCGACAGGATGTCTTTTGTCATGTCTTTTGGTAGTATATTTCCATGAGTGCCTCCATTTTCCAAAGTTTCTTCTCTGGGGATTCCTTGAGTTTCTTGAATTCCTTCTTCTTCACCTATCCTTTCACCATTTTCGGACTTATTATCAATGCCAATAGCATCCAACTTGGCATCTAAATCAAAATTAACGTTCTTAGTTGATCTGGGTGGTCTTGACAGTCCTGAGGGTCCTGAGTGTCTGGACGAGGATTTAGAAGAAGATTTCGATCTGGGTAATAGTGAGAATGCCAAAATCACAATAAGAAGGATCGGTAGAAGATTCGAGTAGCTGTAAATGCTGTGATTTCCCATTGGACAGTAGGATGGCGACGTATAGGATATGTAAAGGTTGTATCCAGCCCAGATTGCTAGAAGAAGAATTGCAGCAGCTGTAAATATCCTGTTATCTTGCATGTATTCAGATATGTCAATCATAATTTAATCCTTTTCCGCTATAGACGATTGTGTGAAAAATTGAAGAGTGGCAAAAGCGATAAATACTTGTTTTTCATCAAGTGTAAAACATGGATGGAAAATCGATAAAACTGGCTGCCCTGCTTATATTGCTGGGGATAATTGCTGTTGCCTATGGTTACGTATCGAAGAAAGACAAACTCAGTGATGAAGACTTGGTGAAGGTGAGTTATGGCGAATCCATACAGATAACTGCCGTATTCCTGAACCCCAAATATCCAGAGCTTAAATTAACATCCTTCTACCTCCGCTTGGATACTCACTCAGGAGACCTCTATCAGTACGACCTTATGAATCTGACGGTGCTGGAAGTCGGAGGCAAGAGATATTCGCCCCTCGCATGGAAGGAAGAGGGTGGCTCTTGGGGTCACCACAGAATGGGAATCATGGAGTTTCCAGAGGAGGCTATTAGAGATATCAAGCGTTTGAGAACCTTTAGGCTAGTGATTTCGGGGATAGAAGGGACGAGAATTCTGGAGTGGAAAGTATGACGGGTTCGGTGGACAGGAGAATCAGAAACGGTCTTATCGCCTCTCTGTCCCTGATTGTTTTTTACGTGGTTGTTAACTATCTAACTTCAGGAATTGAGGGTACGATATGGAACTTCCGGAACTACTGGTACTACATTACTGCAATAGACATAGGATTTGGCACTCAGATGGCTCTGTACACCCACATTAGAGCCTTTCATCAGTCATGCAAGAGTGTGGCCACTGGCGGAGTATCGGCTGGAAGCATGGTAGCTTGCTGTCTTCATCACATCACTGACTTTGTGCCCATATTCGGAACAGGACTTAGTTTTGCCCTCTCGGCCTACACAGAAATTCTGATGCTGATAGGAGTCCTTTCAAGTGCTGTAGGGATTGCGTGGATGCTAGCAACCATCCAGAACGGAGGGCTTTACAGAGATGGTGATTTAATCTCAAAGATAATGGTTGTTGACTACAACAGCCTGAAACAAGCAGTGCTGGTAATCTCGGTATTCATCGCCATCCTGAAGTTTGTGACCTATAACCCCTACAGTTTCGAAGGTATTATTTAAGAGTAGTAATGGGTAGGGCATGGACTTCGAAAATCTCTCTAACATCCTTATTAGGCTGTCAGATAATATGGGGCTTGAAGTTGTGGAGATTCGTGAGATAAAAACGGAAAACCTCGAAGTCGATGTGAGAAACAGGTGGAAGTGCAGATTCGGATGTAATTACTACGGTAAGAGGTACTCATGTCCCCCCAATGTCCCGGATGACTACGAGGACTTTTTGAGGAGCTATTCCAGAGCAATACTTTTCAGATATCGATTTGAGCATCTCGAATATATAGAAACAAAAAAGAAGGCTCAAAAAGTTGTTGTTGCTTTTGAAAGAGCAGTGCTGACAGATTATCCGCTTGCTTTTGCTTTGTTCCCGGGAGGATGCGACCTCTGCGACGAGTGCAGCTATGAGAAGAAAGGAACTTGTCAGAAAAGTCATGAAGTGCGACCATCTCTTTCATCTATGGGTCTGAAAGTTTCAGATCTAGGTGTTGAGCTTGGAGATCAAACATCTCTATCGTTAATCCTTCTTGAGTGATGGGAATTAAAGCCTTAAATTCTGGCTAGTCTACCATCCTCACCGATTTTATATCTGGCATACCCTGGCCTGACATCAAAGGCTATGCTCTGCTCGACACCTATCCAGTGAACCCCACCAAGGCTCAGAAAATCGTCTTCCCTCCTTATTCTGATTACAACATCGTTAAAACGTTCCATAAAACGTTTCATTTCCTCGTTGTATAGGGACGAAGACACTTTGTTAATGAAGGTTATTTCGTCAGGCAGGGCGTCGAAGATTGTCATCATGTATCTCCATGCATCATCCCCGTACACAAGCGGAAGAAGTGAGAAGCCGTGAAATAGGAGGAGGCTTGATTCATTGAACTTCTCCAGAACCTCAACCAGTTCATCCCACCAGTCGGAGCGAATATCAATGAACATGTAAAGATTTCCGAATGGTGTATTTTCGTGCATTCCCACCTTGATTATGTTGGCATTATCGAGGAGTGAAGCCACATTTTCATCCGGTATCGATTTGTAAGTTCTGTGAATTCTTCTCATCATCGTATCGGAATAGACCGCTATGAAGAGTTTCTTGAGGGAGAAGTAAGGCACAATATGGTAGAAAATTAGACTTCTCACTACATACTGGGAATCATATACTATGAGGCTCCTGAGTCCTTCCAATCGAGGAACTACACTTTCAAGTTCGAATTCAAGGTCAAATTCTTGAGACATTATCGAAATTATAACAAAAATAGCTAATAAAATTAACGGGGACTTGAGCACGTTTTCATCTTTTATGTACTTGTCTTTGTATATTTTGTCTTGTGTATCGTCTTTCCATTCCAAGCAATGTGTTGTGGCGCCATTCTATTGGTTAATGAATCAGAATATTCGGTGGAACATCCAAAAACACATAAATAAAGACCATGTTTCTACCTAATCAGACTAAAATCTCCATTCAACTCTACATTCGGGAGATTTGTTGTGTAAAACATTGCCATTCCCCAGTAAAACACTCAGCAAGTTGACCAAGAAAGAAGATTCAACGAATAACCTCAGAAAACTCACTTGGTTATGTCATGACTTCTAAGTGTCAATCCTACTTCAACATATGTTCAGATCACAATGTTGGGTAATCAAGTTGGGTGGTCTTGAGATCGGGGCATGAACATTTTCCAAATCTCGATATGGCTTCCAGCTCTGATTTTGCGAAAATGTTATATATTTGAAGGTGATAATTTGACTTGAGGTGATACTATGGCTGAGTTGCCTGCTGCACCAGTAGACAGGTTGATAAGGAAGGCTGGTGCCGAGAGAGTTAGTGAGGATGCAGTAGAAGTTATGAGAGATCTGATGGAGGAGAAGGCTCTGGAGATTGCCAGAAAGGCAGTCCAGATTGCCAAGCACGCTGGAAGAAAGACTGTTACAGAAGAGGATATCAGACTTGCAGCAAAGATGTAATTTCAAAATTTTTTATTATTTATATTTTTATTATCAGGTATGCTATAAGGATTATAGCAAATGTGCCTGCTAAGTCTGCAATGGTGGTTATTGCTGGAATTCCACCGTTATCTGGATCGATTCTCCTTTTGTAAAGAAGAACCGATACGTGGTAGGAAAGGAGCATTATGGCGATACTGAGTGGAACATAAACCGATGCAAATATAAGAATAATCTTCCAGTAAATGAGAGATTCAACAGGCAAACCGCTCAGAAATGCCAAGAGCCAGGAGAGAGTTATAATCAAGACAGAAAGTATTGGAGAGATGGATGCAAAGGATAGAATCTCTCTCAAATCACTTCCTGTTATTCTGCCTGTTACTTCACCGAGATGGAGTTTTGTGGATGTTCTGGCAGCAACTATGCTCCCATAGTTTCCAAGGCTGCCTATGATTGCTGGGTAAGCGAAACTAAGAAGTATGGAGCTGTAAATGATCTGGCTGAAAGTTTGGAGGGTTGCTCCAGTAAAGCTCTGAAATACTGCCAGAATTGTTACGATGGTGAATACCTCTTTAGCAATGCTTCTCTCTTCAAATTTCCATATATTGAGAGTTGATGCAATCAGGAAAATCAGGATGAGGATGAATAGGGCATGCACGAGGCTGCTGAATTTTTCGAAAAGAATAATGAACACTATCAGGCCTGGAATGGATATCATGTCCGCAATGGTAGTTATGGCAGGGCCTGCTACGTTGTCTGGATCAACCCTCTTCCTGAAAGCAAGAATTACGACCCAGGCAGTGGCAATTCCAAGAATTAAACCGATAAAGACACTAGATGAGATTACTATCTCTAGAGCATCCAGTGCAGGGTTTTGCAATTTAATGACGGATATGAGCCAGAGGATGAAAGCTGGAAGAGAGGATGCAACGATGCTCAAAAGTATGTTGTTGGAAATGTGCCTCTCCTTTATGGATGGTTCGAGATCACCTATGTATAGCCTTGTGGAAATTCTCGAACCCAGTGAACCAAATACGTTTCCCCTTAACCCCATAAGCCCAGGAAGAATTATCAGGATTGCGGGGTAGTGGATCATCAGTTTCTCAAAATATGCTCCGAGAAATGCCCCGCCGACGAAGTCGAAGAGGAGTGTCAGGAGAAACAGAGGCATAATTATCCTGAAAACGACACGGATGCTGATGGCCCTTTCAGGGGATACAGTAATCAATAATCAATCACCCCATCTGGCTAACCTCCGGATTTAATGTTCCACTAGACCAGTTCCATTAACTTCCTATTAACCTCCAGAAGTAAAAAATTATAAAGAATATATGATTTTTTCCCTACTTTGTATAGTCGTAAAAACCTCTTCCAGTCTTCCTGCCAAGGAGTCCAGCTCTTACCATCTGCTTGAGAAGCGGACAAGGCTTATATTTGTCTCCAAGCTCTTTGTGGAGAGTTTCTATGGCTGCAAGGCATATATCGAGACCTATAAGGTCTGCAAGTTCCAGAGGACCCATGGGGACGTTGGTGAAAAGCTTCATGCCTCTGTCAATTTCCTCCTTTGTTGCTATGCCCTCGTAGAGCACCCAGATTCCTTCATTAACCCATGGCATCAAGATGCGGTTGCTTATGAAACCTGCTGAATCCTTGCAAACAACAGCCTCTTTTCCGAGGCTTTTAACGAATTCTATGGCGAAGTTCAGGGTTTCATCGCTTGTGAGAAGCCCTCTGACTATCTCAACACCCTTCATCAGCGGAACAGGGTTCATGAAGTGTATACCTACGAAGTTTTCGGGCTTTCTCGTCACAGAGGCCATTTCCGTGATGCTGAGCGTTGACGTATTTGATGCGAAGATGGCATCCTCTCTCTTCACAATATCATTGAGTTCTTTGAAGATGGCTTTCTTTGCATCCATGTCCTCGATTATAGCCTCAATTACAACATCTACGTTCTCCAAATCATCAAGAGAGGTGGTGGGCTTTATTCTGGAGAGTATTGAGTCCATCTCATCCTGTGAAATCTTCCCTTTCTCAACGAATTTGGAAAGGCTCTTTTTAATGGTATTCAGCCCCCTCTCAAGGAACCTCTCCTCAATATCTCTAAGAACAACTTCATAGCCAGCAACCGCACAAACCTGAGCGATGCCGCTGCCCATGGTTCCGGCTCCAAGAACTCCTACAACCTTGACATCATCAACCTTCATTCAATCACCTCTTCGATTCATCATTCAAATCTATCAAATCTATCAGGTCCTTCAGACCCGCATCTTCCCAATTATCCTCCTGGCAATAATCATCCTCTGCACCTCACTCGTCCCCTCATATATCGTCCCAACCCTCGCATCTCTGTAATACCTCTCCACATCGT
>MTMY01000017.1 GCA_002010215.1 Archaeoglobus sp. JdFR-37 | reverse complement strand
TCACCTTAACAGAAGGGACACATGTAATAAAGATAAAACAAAGAGAGGACGGGACAAAGCTTGACATGCTCCTGATAACTAATGATATGGAGTTTGTACCTAATGATGAGGTTACACAAAAGCTGGAACCCATGACCCTCAAACTCACCAGAATCGATGTTGTAGAGGGGTTACTTCAGAATCTGATGGGCTTGTTGATGGAGTTAGTTAGGGGGCTAGTAAAAGCTCTTGGTTTCAGGATGTGAACTTACTCCACCCCCTTCCCCCTTGGCAGGGCGCCTTCCTACTTCACAGGGAGAGCTTACCCTGTGATCACCTCCCATCAGGAAATTGCATAGAGAGGTTTTCTCCATAGTCATTGTTAATCCAGTCTCACTCTAGTATGTTCAGGGAGACATTATAACCTCTGTCTGCTTCTCTCCGCATTTTGGACAGGTAAACAACCTGTCATTTAGACTTTAAGTTATTTACAATATAAACTATCTGACACATCTCTTTGAAGTGTATGCAGGATTAACCTTCACTACTGCGCGAGCGGCTCTTTCAGCCTTCTCGCACAGCCTAAGATAAATAAATAGTATTTAATTAAAAGTAATTATAAAAAATAATTTGATTAACTAAATTAGAGGTGCTGAAATTGAAGAAATTGAAGGTTGGAGTGATTGGTGTCGGAGCTATGGGTAGACACCATGCCAGAGTTTACAGCGAATCACCTAATGCTAGTCTTGTAGGTGTGGCAGATATTAACGAAAGCGCAGCAAGAGAGGTTGCACAACTCTACAGTACAAAGGCCTTCTCCGATTATGAAGAACTCCTATCAATGAACCTTGATGCAGTCAGTATAGCTGTTCCTACGAGTTTACATACGGATGTCGCTCTTAAAGTAGCAGAAAGCAATGTCGATATGCTCATCGAAAAACCAATTGCTGATTCTCTTAAAAATGCAGAAAGAATAGTAAAAGCTGCTAGAAAAAGAGGAGTAAAAGTCATGGTTGGACACATAGAACGCTTTAACCCTGCAGTGCTAAAGTTAAAAGAACATATAATAGCGGGTGAACTTGGAGAAATTCTGGCTATCTCATGCAAGAGGGTGGGACCATACTCCCCCAGAATTAGAGATGTGGGAATCATTATAGATCTTGCCGTCCACGATATTGACACAATATCATATCTATATGGTGAAAGATGTGAAAGTGTTTATGCAGTTGCAGGGAGTAGCTTTCACACTTTAGAGGACTACGCCTCACTTGTTGTAAAATTCCATCCCAATAAAGCTGGCTTGATAGAGACAAACTGGCTTACACCCAAGAAGGTGAGAGTTCTCACCGCAGTTGGTACGGGTGGTGTTGCCACCCTTGACTACATTAAGCAGACTCTTGAAATATCCAGGAATGATAGGGTAATGAACATAGAAGTTGAGAGAGAAGAACCGCTAAAAAATGAAATTGGATCATTTTTGAAATGCATATTAGAAGACAGGTGTCCCGAACCTTCAGGAGAGGATGGTATCTATGTACTTTCCGTAGCTATTTCGGCAATAAGATCGTATAAATCAGGAAAATTGGTCGAGTTAAATGAGATTATACTTTAAACTATTAGCTATAATATAATCTGATGAATTTTTAACCCTAATACTAACACCTAAAAATGAATGTGCTCTAAAAGAGTTGCAAGAGCTTCGATGATTTTTAAAGAAAGTATCATACCAGTCAACTGCTCGAAGCTCATTAAAGATTTAAGTATTTCACCCATACAATCATTCTGAGTTAATTATAACTTAAATTTTTCCTTTTTGCTATATAATAATAGTAACTATTATTATTGTGATAAACAACTATAACAAAGACTTAAAAATAGCTTAAATTCTGGTTAATTAGTCATTACTCTTCCTGCTCTTCTAAATATTCTTCCTCGTAGCGCTCCGTCCAAAGCTGTTCTAGCGCTTCGAGCTCTTCTAAATCCAAAGCGTCAATTTCTCTAGTTTTCAATTTCATGTTATGTTTCATGTTATTATTATAGTTGCAATATCACTATTTAAAGATGTCGGTTTATCTAGATATATCAAGGATTATAAGACTCTGAAGAATTTATAACAATATATTAATCACCCTAATAATTTTCCTGAACGAAGTTCAGTAACTAAATTTCTTAATTAATCGATGCTTATTTATACTATAAATTTGAATTAAAAGTTGAATAACAACCATCATTATAATAGAGGTGAAACCATGAGCATCGAACTTGCTGAAAAAATAATATTGGGAATGAACTCAAAGGCAAGGATTGATGAGTTGACGGCAAGGTTTGGGGAGGAAGTGAAAAAAGCCTTCGATTTGCTCTTAATATTAGGTCTTATAGAGATCAAAGATGGGTCTGTGATTATAACGGAAAAAGGGGAGATGTTCAAAGAACTTCCATCTGTTTGAATTGAACAATCACGAAAAATTAGAAGATTACTTCTCCAGAAAGTTCTCTGAAAAGCCTTAGGAATTGAACACCCTTCTCAGTGGCCAAATAGTATTTTTTACCCTCTTTGACTTCTTCTTCAATTAAACCATTCTCCAGGAGGAAGTTGATATATTTGTTAGCAATCTTAAAATTTAGATTTGCTCCATAAACTATTCTAGTTTTATTCGCACCACCATCCATGGTCAGGTTTATTATATCAACAATTATATCGAATTTTGTTCTCCGCATTTTTCCACCAGTGCAAATCATTAGAATCTCTATTTCTTAATACACAATCATATTTAAATTTTTCAGGCACTTGGATTAATTTTACTTTAGATGAAATATAACAGAAGCTATTATTATAAACATTTGAAATAAATAGTACATCCTCATAATATCTGCTACTTAAATTTATTAAATTTTTCTAAAAATTTTAACCCCTCAGAAGTCGTCATATAAATTTTCCTGCCCTCACGAGACTGGCTTTTGAGATAGCCGAGCTTTTTCAGCTCGTCAATGTACCTGTCTGCAACTCTGAAATTGAGATTCGCATCGTAAACTATTCGAGTTTTGTTGACTCCATGCGTAGCTATTTTAAGTATTTCAACCATTATCTCAATCTTCGTTCTTTTACTCATCCATATCACCATATACATCATTTTTTCACAGCATACAAGACATCCCCTTCGAGAACTCCATAAAATTCGTCTGTTTCAAGTATCGGCTTTTCGAGTTCAAACGCCAGTTTGCCGAGGTCATCGAGACTACCTACCCTAACAGTTCTCGTATGGGGGAGGCTGCTGTTGATTCTCACAACCAGCGAGCCATATTTACGTTTAAAGCGTCCCACTCTTCTATCCTCTAAGAAGGCAACAATGCCATCCAGAATCGTTTTTCTAGAAACCAACAGAAAGGATGTTCCAGATATTACTACAATCAACCCGAGACCAAATTTCGCAGTACTTGGACTAAAACTGGGAAATCCGTCCCCAATCTTGTTAATTACCTTCACATCCTTAAAAATCTTTTCCGACTTCTCCAGAGTGAGTTTTTCAAAGGATATGGTTTTCCCATAATATATTCTAGCCTCGTGAACGATGTTTCGCTCCACCCCGGTATCTCCAGCATTTCCTCGGAGCTTTATCACAGATACTATTCTTATAGAAGGATTAGTGTATGCGACCCCTATCTCCCTCTGAATATCATTCCAGAGGTTTAATATGTATTTCCAGTCGATTCTGATTTTATCGCTCACACCACTTTCTGAGAAAACCTTCCTCTTTGAATACGGTAGCTCTTTACTCCAGTGTGGTGCATTTCTAGCAGAAGATGGTTCAAGATATGTTTTAATTTCGTAGTCTCCAATGAATATCCCCTTTCCAGCTATTTCAATCTCGTAGTCCAACCAGAAGTCCTTGATTAGAGTGGGAAAAAACTCATCTCTACCATACTTAATCAATTCTTTCCTCTCATAAATCAGAGTTGGAGACTCTATCTTAGCTGAAGGAGTAAATTTGCTCCTAATTCTATACTCTCCTACCTCCACCTTCTGAATGACTTCATCCTGAACATCCCAGATTCGATAGAGCGCAATAATGGATGCGATCAATATAATAAGAGAAACCAGTGACAGTACTGTTCTGAGCTCCATCTCCTTTATCTCCCTGAGGTCCATATATTTTATTATACATTTTAGTATAAATATCCAGAATAAACAATTTTCCGAAACAGAGTTCAGCGAACCACAGCATGGGCTGCTATATAGCCTTCACTGAACTCGCCAATATCTATGCAGAAGGATTCCCTGTCAACGTTTTCCACTACATAGGTGTAATTATCAGGGTTATTCTCTTGGATTTCGTCCACTTTTACCATTAGGTTGATTTTATCGATCCTGTAACCACTAGAAGTGAGGTTGTAGCAGATAGTGGTAGTCTCTCCACCCATTATCTGAAGCCATCCTATCTGAGTGTCTCGGTTCGAATATATGGGCACTATAAGGCTTCCTCCATCGTAATAGAAGTAACCGCCCCGGCTTTCATCATCCCACTTGTGGTGTCCTTCAGGAAAAGCCCATACCGACATTGAATTATGTTTAACCTCAACTTCCAAGGGGCACACACCTGTTTTTATAACCGCACTTCCATTAGGCCAAGTAGCTGAGAATACAAAATAGAGCTTACCATTTGTTGAATGTTCATCCACAATAAATCCGCCCATAACCTCTTGGCTTTCAAGTGGCTGAAGCGATAAAGGAGCATCTATCCCAATAAATCTGATACCTTCTCCCCCTTCAATCCATAAGTGTTGAGAATAGTTTATTATCACCTCCTCCTGCATTCTATTTTCCAGCTGAGCCACTTTTACAGCGCTCCAGTAACCAGGCCTGAGTTTAGCCTCAATACCACACTCATAGGATATGAGAGAATTTTCCGGTTCCGTAATGACTACAGTAAATGCTCTGGACTCGTTTATACTTCTGATGCTTGCATCAACAGCCATTACTGTTAAGACGGCAATGATAAGCAACATTGCCCTCTTCATGATCTGAGCCTCCATGGTAACCGAATCTTATAAACTTCATTGCTGCCGGTGAGAATGTACAGGAGAACAAAGAACATGGCAAATTCAAAGTCAATAACCAGAATTGGCAGAAAGTGGTTATATAAAGCGAGAGTTGCCAAAAATTCCAGTGGTGCAACAGGTAAGTACCTGGCGATGATGATGTGCTCAGAATATATGCTAGTTTCTTTAGGTGCTCTTATTATCACATCCACCTCCTTACTTTCTCCTGGGCCAAGCAAAAACCATTTTTTAACGGATGCTCTACCACCATCGTCTTTAACAACATAAAGATATGGATACACTCCCCGGTTCTCAAGAAGGATAGGCCTCTCAAAGGTAGATCCTGGCAGAACCCACTCTGGTCGCACATTCCCAGCTACTGTTGTACCATATTGGATATCCTGCCCTCCGATCATCAAGGCTGATACGACTGTCAGTAGTAGAATTACTGAAAAAGAGGCTGCAACAAAAACCTGAGAGAACCGAATTTTCAGAAACCTTCTGGTTTTTTTCTTGGTAGCCTTCTCACCACCTACAATCTGAAATAAGCCAGCTATTGCCAGCAGAACGAGCATTATAAATCTGTGTTCCCATGCGTAGGCTGAGATCAGCCCGAGTTTATCACCGACTCCAGGAATGACTACAGGCTTATCCATGAAAGTCACGACTTTCCCGGCTATTTTATCCGGTTTAACTGCCGATTGACCCTCGAGTTGGTCTATAGCAATGTTGTTATCTCCCTTTGTCAAAAATCCTTTATCAGTGATGGCAAAAATCCGATGACAGATCCATTTTCCATCTGATTCGAAGACGATTATATCTCCGACTCCATAATTTATAGCCAAGGGATTTATGAAAATCAAGTCATTTTCATGAATCGTAGGAACCATACTTCCAGACGTAACATATGATATCAACACAGGTCTCTCCAGCAAAGCTCCAGCTATAGACGATACGGTCAAAATTATTGTTATTAAACTAAGAATCTTTTTTACTGCTTTTCGCATACATGCACCCCATTACTAACTCAAATGCCAATTAAGAACTAGATTGTAGCATTTATTTTCACTCCCACCTCCGTAGTGTCACTGAGGTTGAAAACCATACCAATACAGATTTCTTCTTTCCACTGAAGCGGGAAAACCATATTCATGGTAGCAGTTTCAGGTGAATTAACAAAGGTGTCCTCCGGGCTATAAACAAGAATGCTGGGAGATGATGAGTTAATCGCGAAGAAAATGGTCTGATTCTGCCACAGAGAATTTTTCACCTTGAAAACACAATCAAAAGCATAAACAGTGTCAGGACTTAACCCAGACCCATATCCTGGAAAATTTGGATTTGACTCAGTGATTTCCACATACAGCTTTCCATCACGTCCTATGTAGGCATATGGCTGTGCCGGAATGAGCTTTATGAGCTCCTGATCCTCAGTGACCACCATCACCCTGAATGTCCTCTCTGAATCATAATTAATGAGACCCCCTGATACCGAGAACAAAATTATACCTATCATAGCTGTAAGAGTAACTAATGTCATCACTGTCGTTTTCATTTTTGTTCACCTGAAATTAAATTAAAAAATTATAAAAAGCCCCTAAGCAGCTTTAAGTGAACCTGTACCCTTGTATCGTTATCGTTCCTTCATAGGAGTTGTCTTTAGTATAGCCTGTAGTGTTTATCACAAAACCGATGCATGCATCCTCGCCTGGCTTTATTACGGTAATTAAAGTACTTCCAGCCTCATCCGGACTTCTGTTTTCAGTACTGCTTGGCGAGTAAAGTTTAATTATACCTTCCAAACTTGGTGAAACTCTTAGGTCCACAGCAATTGTTTCATTATCCCACAGCCCATTAGAGACACAGAATACCTTATCAAAAACATAGATTGTATCCGGACTAATCCCGTTACCATAGCCGGGATAATTTCTGTTGAGCGTGTCGAATCTGACGATCATTTTACCATCATCATCTATAAAGGCGTACGGCTGGTTCGGAGTGAGGTCTATAAGCTCCTGATCATCCGCTACCACTGCCACGCTGAACTCTCTTTCCGCGTTGAACATCCTGAAGTTTGCACCAACTCCAGCCACCAAAGCCAGAGCCACTGAAAAAATTACCAGCAGGGCTATTTTGTTCATCTATAACACCCCATTAAGAAGGTTCTGCATGTATTGTCAATGTACCATTAATGACCTCATCCGGTTCGAGACCCTGTCCGCTGAACTCCATGCCCACGCAGACGCTGCTTTCAGGTGGCACCTGGAACGTGACAGTATTATCAGCTGAGTCAAGATTATCGGTGTAAAGTTTAACCAAGCTATGGCTGGAGGTTATCCTTACCTCTATTGTGGTTCCATTCCACAAATGGTTTGAAACATTGAACATGCAATTGAAAGCATACACAGAATCAGGACTTATCCCCTTACCAAGACCTTCATCATAATTTGGATTGTTTTCGCTTATATCAATGTAGAGCTTACCATCATTCCCTAAGTAAGCATATGGTTGCTGAGGGTCCAAGTCAATGAGCTCCTGATCGTCTGCCACCACTGCTATGTGCACGCTTCTTTCAGCCTCATAGCTGGCAAAATCTGCGCCAATTTTCATGGCCAGCATTAAGGCGGTTACAAGCAATACGAGCCCAAAAAGCCTCCCCATCATTTTTCATACCCCCTCTATTACTCCTCCATTTTTGTAGAATATATCCTCACAAACTACTTAGTTAATATCCGCCAAACCGTTTTTCTGAACTTTTAACGACCCATTAATCAGATTACTCTCCTTTGTTTGGCTATATTCAGACTAGCACTCACAAGGAAGAGAAACGATACCGTAAGTGCCCAGAAGTCCATCAAATAAACGCTTCCTGCCATCGCCACACCAGCGAGCCCAATATAGTATTTACTCCAGCTTATATCAACCCCTTCTACGAACTCAACATACATCTTCACATCTTTCTTGTAGCTCTCCTCCAGATAAAGGGTGTTCGACCTTTTATCATAAATCACAAGCCGTGCCTTTTCCAGCTTCGGAATATGAGTTTGCTTCAGGCTTATGTAAACACTCTTCCGGTTTTTACACTCAGGATCGCCTTCATTGTCACAGATATAAGAAATGACTTCTTCCAGGCTGCCTTTGCCATTGTTGTTCACAAGATACCTCAGCAAAAGCCTCCTGCGCTTATTAGATATCAAACTAGCAATCCCATCCATAACCTACACCAAAAAATAATGATCAATACTAGTATTTAATTAAATTTTATAGTTCCTAATATATATTCAGTAAAACCCCTTAACCTAATTCTCAAAATAAAAATTAAAAAATAAATATTGTCCTTATAGCTTTATGGTGCCCATGGTTGCACTGGGTCGCTTATTGACTCTGGCACATCGCACGGTAGCACGTAGCCCTCAAACTTCAGCAGTATGTAACCTGAGTAGTCTGACGCGGGTGCTCCCTGTGGTAGATGCAGGCTAAAGTCAATCTTCGTTGTGTTGCATGGCGGCAACATGTTGCTAAACATGAACCACTCGAATGACGGTAGCATTACATCCTCATTCAGGAATCTCATGTCAAAGATGTCCGTAAAGTGCTTTGGCGGAGTTGTGTTGCTCGTGGCATCCGATGCATATGCGGACAGGATTATTGGTGTATTGCCCAAGTTTCTGACGGTTGGCCTAAACGGAGTGTTCAGATCGTAGTCACCGCTAACCTGTGCCCTTGTTCCAACTTTCACATTAGCGAACTCAACTGTATTGAAGTCTGTCTCCCATGCAAGCATTGGTCTGACTTCGAAGTAGTTGATAAACTTGTCAGACTGTCCACCATCGTTGTCGGTGGCCCAAGCTTCAACTCTATACCACCCATAAGGCTGGTGGTAGCTTATTTCAAGTTCGGCCACATAGATTCTCGCATCATTCTGGTGGATTTCCTCCCAGAGCTCAGCTGCCTCCTCAGCTGTAAAGTAACCAGCAGCTACACCCATATCAAGAAGGTCCCGAACAGTATAGCCATAGAATATGGGCACATCCATCATTGGTACTCCATATTCATCCTGTGGTGGGGTTATTTCATAAGCATGTACCTGATACTTGAAGCTGCCATCTCCCCAGCCGCATGTTGGATGATATACATCTACATACACATTACCATAATCAAGATCCTCAATACCATTGGGGTCACTAACTATCACGAAGGAATAGAAGTACGTGTTTCCACCCGGTACGATATCCCCTTGGGTTCCAATTGTGTATGGGTCAGCATCTACAAGTTCTTCATAGGTAGGCTCCATCCACATTTCCCACTTCGCTTTTATCCACGGTGGGTTTCCTGCCGGATCCACATGTGCAACAACATCAACTCTTATCTGCTCCGTTAAATCTTGGCTTGCTGCAGTCAATCCAAACGCTGGTGACGCCAATAATGCCATTACCACCAACACTAGTATTTCTTTTCTCACATAACTCACCTCCTTTTCGGCTGTCAGTCCATTAGCTCCAAACTACTTAGTTAATTTCAGAATAAAACAGAGTTAACCAGAATGTAGAAGGATTAAGAAGTGATTAACAGGAAAAAAAATGGTAAAAAAGATTGAATTAACGTCTTTTTAACCATAGAATTGTCATTAAGACTATCACTACTGTTAGCAGCGCAAATGCTTCGAACCCACGTGCTTTTACAGCAACTTTCTCCTCTGAATTTTCTTGAGTTTTCGTTCCTACTCCAACTTTCACAAAAGCCTCGTTGAGTATGGCCAACTTTCCTGCATAAACTACCACTGGTTTGAGAGTATACTCTCCTTTTTCATCGAATAATAGGTACGCTGTAAGCGGAGCCATATTTCCTTTTTCCAGCCACACTGAATCGCTCTGAACCACGCTGAGGAACTCATCGTCTCTATACACTTCAACCCTCAATTTGGCTTCATAGTCGATGTATCCCGTATTTTTGACGAAAACTTCAAATTTTCCTGTTTTACCCACTTCCAGGTACTTGTTGAGGCTTGCATTAACCAGATAGAGTGATGCTGTCAGGGTTCCTTTTTCAAAAACCTTAAACGCTACTTCATGGGAATAAACAGTTTCACCATCAAGATCTACGGTCAGCATTACTGAATAATTTCCCTTCTGAGCATTTGAGGTGTCCCAAGATAGCTTAATCTCCTCTATCTCCCGAGGCGGAATCTTTACCTTAGTTTTATTTTCAAATATCTCGCTTCCGTCTTTCGAGATCTTGATCTTAAACTCCGGCTGAGCAATCACGTTTCCGTCATTCATAACGGTAATGCTTAACCTCGCAGGAACTCCAACTTCTGTATCGCTCACCTCATAAGACATGACCTTCACGCTAATCCTCTGCTGACCCGTTACTATTAAAAACACCTTCACAGGGGCCTGAACGCCAATTCCTGTCCCCTCCTCTGGCGGTTTGGTGCCAAAGTAAACAGGTATCTCATATTCACCATTGGCAGCGGTCGCCGGAACAGTTATCTTCAGAATAACTGTGGCTGAGCCGTTTGGAGGAACATTTATCGATTTAATCTCACCTCCGTCAGGATTCAGGACTGTAACCCAATCACTATACTCCCCTGTATCTGGATACAGCTCCAGAGGCTGATTCTGATTGTTATATATTTTCACACTCCTTTCCACACTCTGTCCCCTTGTCAGGTCTTTAAGATCAATAAATGACGGTGCAAGACCAAAACCTGCAGCATAAACCTCAGCAGGAATTGCTAAGACAGCGAAAATCACAATAAGTTCCACAATCACCTTCACTTTCATACACGTTCCCCAATTAATGATTTAAATGAAATTATATCAATTTGTAAGAAATTATCTTTCGAAACATTTGTTAGTGACGCTATCAACACACTCTTTACACAACCCTTTACGCAATTTTTTTAAGCGCCAAGACTATTAGGAGGCGATGAGCGTGGACTTCAGAGAGGTAGAGAAGAAGTGGCAGAAAGAGTGGGAGGAAAAGGGAGTATTTCACGCTGAACCTGCTGAATCGTCTGAAAAACCCAAGTTCTTCATCACAATCCCCTATCCGTATCTGAACGGAAATCTTCATGCCGGGCATACAAGAACATTTACAATTGGGGATGCAGTTGCCAGATACAAGAGAATGCTCGGCTATAATGTCCTCTTCCCTATGGGATTTCACGTCACTGGAACGCCCATCATTGGGCTTGCCGAGCTCATTGCAAAGAGGGATGAAAGAACCATCGATGTCTACACAAAATTCCATGATGTGCATCTGGATGAACTTCTCCAGCTAACAACCCCTGAGAAAGTGGTAGAGTACTTTGCAAGAGAGGCTTTATCTGCCTTAAAAGGCATAGGCTACTCCATAGACTGGCGCCGCGTTTTTACAACTACAGATGAGGCTTACCAGCGTTTTATAGAGTGGCAGTACTGGAAGCTGAAGGAGAAGAACCTCATCGTCAAGGGCAGCCACCCAGTCCGCTACTGCCCCCATGATGCAAATCCAGTTGAGGATCATGACCTTCTGATGGGTGAAGAGGCAACGATAGTTGATTACACCATCATAAAGTTCTATTTTGAAAGTAAAGATGGGAGAATAATCTTCCCCTGCGCCACTCTTCGCCCCGAAACAGTTTTTGGTGTGACAAACATCTGGTTAAAGCCCACCCGATATGTCCTCGCTAAAGTAGATGATGAAGTATGGTTTGTGAGCAGAGAGGCTTATGAGAAGCTCACATTCACAGATAAGAAAGTTGAACTCCTCAGAGAGGTGGATGCTGACCAATTCATTGGAAAATACGTTACCAATCCAGTCACAGGGAATAATGTTCCTATTCTTCCGGCAGAGTTCGTTGACACAGACAATGCAACAGGCGTTGTGATGAGCGTGCCAGCCCACGCACCTTATGACTATGTGGCCATAGAGGAGCTCAAGAAAGACGATAAGACTCTTGAGAAGTACGGAATCGGGGAAATAGTCCAGAACCTCAGGCCGATAGTCCTGATAAAGATAGAGGATGAGGACTATGAAGTCCCGGCCAAAGACATAGTTGAAGAAATGGAGATAAAGAGTCAGAAGGAAGTGGAGCAGCTGGAAAAGGCCACGAAGACCATCTACAAGAAGGAGTTCCACAAAGGAGTTCTGCTGGAAATAACCGGAGATTATGCCGGGATAAAGGTCTCCCAAATAAAGGAGAGGCTTCAGCAGGATCTCATCAGAAATGGGATTGGAGACATCTTCTACGAGTTCAGCGAGAAGCCAGTAGTTTGCAGATGCGGCACCAAGTGCGTTGTGAAGGTTGTGAAGGATCAGTGGTTCCTGAACTATTCCAATCCGGAGTGGAAGGGTAAGGTTCTGGAATGGCTGGATGAAATGGCCATAATCCCCGAATACTACAAGGAGGAGTTCAGGAACAAGATAGAGTGGTTGAAAGACAAGGCATGTGCAAGGCGAAAAGGTCTGGGTACGAGGATCCCCTGGGATAGGGAGTGGCTAATAGAGAGTCTTTCCGACTCAACAATCTACATGGCCTACTACATAATCGCCAAGTACGTAAACTCGGGCGTGGTAAAAGCAGAGAACCTCACCAAAGAGCTGCTGGACTACGTTCTGCTTGGCATCGGCAATCCAGAAGAGGCTGCAGGTAAAAGTGGAGTGGATGTTAAAACTGCGGAAGAGATGAGAAAGGACTTCCTGTACTGGTACCCCGTTGACCTGCGGAGCAGCGGGAAGGATTTAGTTGCGAACCACCTCCTCTTCTTCCTCTTCCACCACATCGCAATTTTCCCAAAGGAGTTGTGGCCAAGAGCAATAGCAGTAAATGGATTTGTCAGCCTTGAAGGAAAGAAAATGAGCAAGAGCAAGGGGCCGCTTCTCACCATGAAGAGGGCCGTAGAGGAGTTTGGAGCTGACGTGACACGCCTTTACATTCTTCATGCATCGGAATACGACAGCGATGCTGACTGGCGGAGAAAGGATGTTGAAGGGCTTGCAGCAAACCTCAGGAGGTTCTATAATCTGGCGAAAGATTACTATCTGAAAGATGTTCAGCAACCCGACCAGCTTGACAGATGGCTTATGAGCAGGCTGCAAAGGGCAATTAAGGAGACGAGAGATGCAATGGAGAAGCTGCAGACCAGGAGGGCAGTGAATGCGGCCTTCTTCGAGATGATGAATGATGTGAGATGGTATCTAAGGCGGGGAGGCAAAAACCTTGCAATCATCTTCGACGACTGGCTGAAGCTGCTGGCACCTTTCGCACCCCACATCTGCGAGGAAATCTGGCACTGGAAGCACGATTCCTTTATCAGTCTGGAAAGCTATCCCGAATACGATGAAACGAAGGTAGATGAGGTCGCAGAGGTCAGCGAAGAATACGTTAGAATGCTTCTTGAAGATATGAAGGAAATTCTCAAGTTTGCTGGCGATGTTGAAGCGGTTTACATAGCCATAGCTGAAGACTGGAAGCGTGAAGTGGTCAGGGTAGCCAGAGAAGCTGGCGATGTCAGGAAGGCCATGAAGATAATAATGTCCGACGAGAGATTCAGAGGAATGGCCAAGGAGGTCTCGAGTTTTGTGAAAAGGATCTTCAAGGAGAGGTTCGAGGGCTTTGATAGCGTCAATGAGGAAGAAGTTATAAACTCGGCTTTAGACTTCTTTGAAAGGGAGTTAGGAATTAAGGTGAAGATAGATCCAGAAAAGGTACCAGTGGAGAAGAGAAG
This sequence comes from Archaeoglobus sp. JdFR-37, assembly GCA_002010215.1. Classification (GTDB taxonomy): domain Archaea; phylum Halobacteriota; class Archaeoglobi; order Archaeoglobales; family Archaeoglobaceae; genus JdFR-37. The sequence continues at coordinate 20,105 of MTMY01000017.1, read as the reverse complement.
AGCAGCAATGCCCGGGAAGCCAGCTATTTATGCAGTTTAGTTTTTATTTTCTTATTTTTCTCTAGATTCTGAATAATTCTCTAAAAAACTGGATTGGAAATGAGTTGCAAATCCAGAGCTATTGTCTAGTGCTATAGCCAAGCTCGAAAATTTATAATATTTTCTTAATAACGAATTTATAGTTTCGGAAGTTATATATAGTATAAGTAGAGCTAATAAATTGGTGTTTTAGATGCCAAGGATTGGTGAAGAACTTCTGGACGTTCCTTTTCCAGAGATGGTTAAGGAACTGATGCTTGCCATAGCCCAAGGTCAGACGGCTATGGATATGGAGTCTATAAGCGTCGCACAGGCCCTTGCAGAGACGACGTTACCGGCAGAAAGCGTGATAGTGGCAATAAAAGAGACGAGAGATGAAGAGGGGAATCTCAAGAAAGCTGAGCCGGTTTTCAACGATGTTGAGATGCCATTGCTTGTATACGGGATTTCTCCCACATTCTACAATGTGACGGAAGGGCTGGTGGAGGTGAAAATATCCATCACCATGACTTCTGAAAGATCTTACGAAAGAGAGACAAATGTTACAAGCAGAGTGAGCAAGGAAGCTGGAGTTAAGGCGAAGGCAAGTGCAAGCTGGCTGTGGGGTAAAGCATCCATAGAGGCCAGTGCAAAGAAGACCTCGCTGAGAGTTTCAAGCGTGAATGCGAAGTACTCTCAGAAATACGGCTACAAGGCAGAGGGTGCAAGTTTACTTCGTGTAACTATAAAGCCGGTTCCACCTCCGGAAGGGGTTACTCCAGTAAGAATAACAGTTGAAGAGCCATCACCACCTGGATAAGGCTGAGAAGACATGAGAGAGCTTGATATAGTAGAAGAAGTCCTCATAGAACCTGTAGATAGAATTCTTTCGTCGCTGGGAGAGGCAATTGCAGAAACTCAGAAGGCTCTGGACAGAGCGTCCGTTGAACTCCAAATTGCTGCAGAAAACGATCCGGTACTCTCAAAATACGACTATCAGGCACCGTGGTACTACATGCCTGAAATCGAGCTTGAACTGAAGCTTGCCTTAGGTGTGAATTTTCAGCAGGTGGCAGCGAATGTTTTCAAAAAGGTCATGGTAGCAGCACCCATCAACGCTACGTACAAAAACAGGTACGACTATCAGGTGGAAGGTACAAGTGTTTTGAAGGTGAAAATTGTTTCAGTTCCACCAGGCAGGAAAGTGGATTGATATGGCGAAAAGAGTTAGAAAGCTTCCCGATAAGACGGAAAAGCCCATTGAAGATGAAATTAAGGAACTGAAAGAGCTGAAGGTTAAGGTTCCTGCTCTTGAGCAAACTGTCAGAAGTCTCAGCTTAGAAGTGAACAAACTGCGAAAGGAGAATGAAGCACTCAAGAAAGAAGTGGAAAAAGTCAGCTCTGAGAAAGAACAGCTTGCAAAGGTGATTGAAAAGAAGCCTGTGGTAACACCCGAATCTCTTGAGTCCTTAAGGATTATCAGACCTCAGGAGATCGTTGAAAAACTTGGTTTGGCTATCTCAGAGGTTGGTGCTGAGCCGAGGTATGTAGTGAGTGGCATAGAGGTTGAAATGGCCACACATATCGATAAAGATGAGGAGGGAAATGTGTTCTTTAAAATAATCTCGCCTTTCGACAAAGTGGAGAGTGCTGCGGTGGACAGGGTGAAGTTTTCAATTAAACCAGCAGTAATCTCTTTCCGCCCCACCCTGATTGAGGTTCCGGCTTTAGTAGGTCTGACGCTGGAAGATGCAAGAAAAATCCTTAAAGACGCAGGTCTGGGACTGGGGAGCGTTACAAAGCAGAAAAGCCTTACAGCAGAAGGAGTAGTGATTGGACAGAGCCCGGAAAAGGGTTATTACGTCAAGCCCAAGATGAAGATAGATGTTGTGGTTGCTGCAAAATAGGGCAAAAAAGGAATTACCTGATTTCAATCATTTTTTAGCAAACCTCCTGTACCACCTGAACTCTTTTTCATCCGCCAGATGGATTTCAAAGGGTGAGAAGACGCCGATTCTTTCAAAATCTCCAGTTCTTCTAGAGACACGTATCTTTTTTGGAATTTAGAGAATATAACTCATTCGGACACCTCAAAACCCTCGAGGAAAGCCTTGACGTTCTTTCCCAATACATCAGTGTTGTAGCCACCCTCAAGCACAGCAAATCTCCTTCCTTGGCATTTCTCTGCAGCAAATTCTGCAATTATTCTCCCGATTTCTCTGTAGTCCTCTGTCTCAAGATAGCCGCCCCAATCTTTTTTGTGCTTATCAAAACCAGCTGATACAGCGATGATATCGTAATCCTTGGCTTTCAGAAAATTCTCCACGCTGCTCACATCATCAACAGGCATGTGGAAGTATTCCACAGATGGATCATTTTTGAAAATTGCATCTGTACCATCTCCGAAATGAAGATCGAAGTCCACTATAACAGCTTTACCAATTCTCCCCTCTGCAATCAGCTTTCTGACGGCAATGGCGATATTGTTAAAGTAGCAGAACCCCCAGAAGTAGCCGGGATTTGCGTGGTGTCCCGGGGGGCGGATGAGAGCAAAGGCGGGCTCGTTGAAGGCGATGTTACTTGCCAGAATAGCGCCACCTGCAGCAAGTCTTGCCACGCCATACACTTCTTTCATGGCTTTAACTTCCTCAAGCAAGCCTGCCGTATGAACAAGCAGCACGTCATCGTCACTACACGGCTCTGGCTCAACGAATTCATAATCATCTTTCAGCTCATCCAGAATTGCCTCCAGCCGCCCAGAGGATGCTGCCGGGTCAGATGAGTAAACCTCCAGACATCGTGGATGAAAAACGATCTTCATGCCATTAACCTGATGCCAGAGTTTAAACGGGTTGCGATGTGATTCGATTTGTACTGAACCCTTTTAAATTTTAAATCCAATACTTTTTGATGGACTCTGAAAGCTTTGACAGAACCCATGCTGGAACCCACGCTGGCAGAATCTACATAGACAAAACCGGCACATTGGTTGTTGAAGCTAAGGTGGTTGAGGACAGCATACACTTCGATGGCGATATCAAATTCATCAGACCGTGCAAGGTGAGGGGCTTTGTAAAGTCTGGCGGAACTTTGAGATGTGTGAGTTTGACGTCAGATTCATTCATTGTTGCAGAAAAAATAGTGGCCTCAAGGCATATAGCTGCCAGAAGCTATATTAGGGCGAATTTGATAGAGGCTGAAGGGTATATAAGATCTGATCTGGTCTCTGGGCAGAGGGTTGAAGCAGGCTGGTTCATTGAAGCGGACAAAATCATGGCGAATAACGTTTATGCTAGGAAGGCCATAATAGCCAAAGAGATTGAGGCAGAAAACCTGATTTCTGAAACGTCAAGTATCAAAGCCGAGAAAATACGTTGCAGAAAAATTAAGGCGGTAAAATTAGAGGCGGTGGAGGTTATTGCTGAAGATGTGCAGGCTCAGAAAATTAAAATCCAGAAATAGCAAGCGTAAACCGTCGTTACAGTTAATTATAAATACTCTCAGGTTCACTAAATGAGTAGGTGATTCATATCGGAGGAGACGATCTTTCCTCTGGATGTTCTAAGAGAACGAGTTCAGAAAGAGATTGAGAAGTTTTCAATTAGCTATGAGAATCGTCTTTTCTACGAAACCTATGCCACAGAGATTAAGCTGGTCTATAGCGATGGGAAGGTTCAGGAGTTCAACGACAAGCGGGCCATAAAGGTCTCGCATCTACACGAGATTTTGAAGAAGTATAGCTTTAACGGCAAGGGCATTAAAGAGTGTTACTGGAAGATTATCTAAAGGCCTAGACAGTACTATCAGCGTAACCAGCGAAACGAGAGTCAGGTAGCTGAGCTTGGTCTTTGATAGAGCTTGCAGCATGGTTTGTCCACCCATATCTCCATATTAATTGACACTGGTTAAATAATCAAGGAATGATATCTGAAAAAACACAAATACAGCAGGAGACCACAAACCTCTTAAATTTTGAGAGTAAGGCAGGCTGGGATAACCATGATGCCTCTAAATCCGAAACAGATGAAGAAGATGATGAAACAGATGGGTATTGAGATGGACGAGCTTGACGCAGAAGAGGTGATAATCAGAACCAGAGAAGAAGAGCTCGTGTTCAAAAACCCCACAGTAACAAAGATAACTGCAAAGGGCGTTGAGACGTTCCAGATTGCCGGAAGCTATGAAGTTGTGGAGAGGGAAGTTGAAGTTAGCGAGGAAGACGTCAAACTCGTCATGGAACAGGCAGGTGTGAGTGAAGAAGAAGCTGTGAAAGCGCTGAAGGAGGCAAAAGGCGATATTGCCGAAGCGCTGATGAAACTCCAAGGATTGTGAAGTGAAACATGGAACCTCCCGTTATTCTTGAAAGGGGGAGAAATTCGTATCTCGTTGAGAAATTTGAAGGGGAGTTGCACACCCACCACGGAATAATAAAGCTAGAAGAGCTTAAAGGGAAGAATTACGGAGATATTGTCAGAACTCATCTGGGTGTGAAGTACAGAATAGTCCCCTTCAGCCCCTCAGACTTCTTCCGGTTCTTCAGGCGTTCAGCAACGCCGGTTATGCCAAAGGACATAGGAGCCGTTATAGCCTATTCCGCCCTTTCCCCTGACTCCCTGATTCTTGATGCAGGAACAGGAAGCGGCATGGTTGCTGCTTATCTTGCCTACTTTAACAAGTATGGGGAGGTTGTTACTGTAGAGAGACGAAGGGAGTTTGCAAGGGTTGCAAGGCAGAATTTCAGGACGGCTGGCCTGAAAAACATCCACCAGATTGTAGGAGATGTAAGATTTGTTGCTGACGGCTTCAAAAAAGAGTTTGATCTGATTTTCCTAGACATGAAAGATGATGCAGAATTCGTGGGAAAGGCTAAGGAAATTTTGAGGAGTGGTGGCCACCTTGCTGTTTACAACCCCTATATAGAGGCGACGAAAAGGGTTTACGAAGAAATGGTAAAACACGGCTTTTTTGGTGTGGAGTCTTTTGAGCTGGTGAAAATAGATCTGGAGTTCAAGAGAGTGGGGACACGCCCTACCTCTCCGATTTTTCACACCGGTTATATAACCATAGGGAGAAAGGTATAGATCAGATTTTACCCCTAACATGAGCCTAGCTGTAGGCATTAACGATGTCCGCTACCCATTTCGGTAAAACAAAGCTGGATACGTGGATTGTAGGAGTGTAATAGACTGTTTCAACGCCTCTTTCTACATACCTCTGCGTTATTTCTTCCCCATCCAAAGAAATATCACGATTTGAAGCAAGCAAGTAGCTCCACAGTCCGAAGGGGTATGTGGGAACGTATCCCAGATACACCCGACGGTTCAGGAAGACGCCACGGGTATTTTCAAGTATCAGCCTGAAGTATTCCTGCTGAATGAATGGTGTCTGGCTCTGGGTGGCAAAAACATCTGAGATCCTAGCACACGCTTCGTAGAAATCCCCCATCACCAAGCTCTTGCTCACCGGATTAGGGTCAGTCCCATCCACAATCAGGACATCAAACCTCTCGTTTGTACTCTTCACGAATTCGATGCCGTCCTCGTAAAGAACTGTCACTCTGCTGTCGTTCAGAGCACCCTTGTCAACGCCAATGTATTCTCTGCAGAACTCAACCACCTTCCTGTCTATTTCCACCATCACAATCTCATCTGGATTATGTTTTAAGGCCTCTCTAACGGAGCCACCATCTCCCCCACCAATGATCAGAACCTTTCTGGGATTTGGATGAGTGAACATGGGGACGTGAACCAGCATTTCGTGATAGAATCCCTCATCTCTTTCTGTTAGCTGCACTTTACCATCCAGAACCAGCAACTTGCCAAAAAACTCGGTGTCGAAAATCTGCATGTGCTGGAATTCTGTTTGTCCCTCGAAAATCTTTTTCCTGACCTTTATCATGAGGGCTGCATCCCCGTAGAATTCGGTGAACCAGTTTTCTCTTGGCTCCATGGTGGGATCTTGAATGAGGTGTTTTAAAACCTGACGGTCTGGCTAAAGATTCCGTTAATCCTCCACCACGACCCTAAAATCTCGTCTGATTTCTTTTATGGTTGTGTACCCGTGAGGGCATTACGTATCCTGTATGCCTCTATTAATCTGCCCATGTCATTAAGTGTCTTCTCCATTCCAAGTTCTTCATTTTCTTGTATCCATCCACAGATTTTTCAAAGTTCAGCTCCTGAAGACTCTCTTTGAAATCCGCACCAAGGTCTTCGAGGAAATCTTTGTCGTTGTTTCAAATCCGCCTGTGGCACCTTCGGAAAATTTGACCAACTGGTCGGTCATCCAAACCCAGCTTAAATCAATCTGAAGTAAAAATTATAATACTAGGCTTGACACTTAGTATTCCATGAAGGTGGGAATCGTTATTTCCTCAAATGATCCCGAGACCGTCTGGAATGCCTTCAGATTTGCAAACTTCGCCCTGAATGCGGGAGATGATGTGAAGGTTTTTCTGCTTGGAAAAGGTGTTGAGTGTGAAAAACTGGCAGATGCGCGATTCAATGTTCCAGAGCAGATGAAGGTCTTCGTGGATAATGGAGGAGAAATCTACGCGTGTGGCACGTGTCTGAAAATAAGGGAATCCGAGTCAGAACTGTGCCCCATCTCCACCATGAAAGACCTCTATGAAATTGTGAGAGAGAGCGACAGATTGCTTACTTTTTAATTTCTTTCTTCAGCTTTAAGCTTCTCCCAGGGAACTCCGTCTTTCTTCGCCTCTTCAGCAAGTTTGTCGAGCTCTTTTGCCTCTTCTTCGCTAATCTCTTCCTCCTGAATCAATCCAGCTTCGATGAGCTCTATCCTGCTACTTAATCTTCTTAGCTCTTCCTTTATCACCCTAGGCTCCTCGTAAATCGCCTTTAGAAGTTCAGCTTCTGTGCTAATCGAACATCTATCTGTATTAAGAAAATTTAAAACTTTGCTGAGCAGAAAGTGTTGCTCCTGCAATCAACCTTGCCCACGGAGGAAGCACGATACACAAGCACTTCTTCGGGACAATCTTTAATATCTCATGTATCGCAACATCCGTGATGGACATCCTGAGAGCCCACAGAGTTTACATAGAGACATATGGATGCACCACAAATCAGGCAGACTCGGACATAATGAGGGGTGTGCTTGCAAAGCACTTTAGACTAGCCAATTCTGTGGATGAGGCAGATGTGGTTGTCGTCAACACCTGCGGAGTCATAAATTTCACCGAAAGGAAAATCCTGAGAAGATTGAGAGAGCTGAAAGAGAGCGGAAAGACTGTTGTTGCTGCCGGATGTCTAGCCAGAATTGCCAGAAAGGAGATGGAAAAGATTGCTGATGCTGTCATAAGCCCAGATAACGTCCATCTGGTGGATTCAGCAGTGATTTCAGCTCTCAACGGGAAGAAGCCCGTACTCATCCAGGTGAGCAGCACCGATAAGGCTGCCCTCCACTCCACAAAATGCAGAAAGAGAGAGAACGCAATCTCCATCGTCTCCATCTCCGAAGGCTGCCTAGGAAGCTGCAGCTACTGTGCAACGAAAATTGCCAGAGGCAGGTTGAGAAGTTTCTCTCTGGAAAAAATTGTGGAGGAGGTTCAGAGAGCTGTAACAGATGGATTCAGAGAGATTCAGCTTACTTCTCAGGACACTGGGGCGTACGGGATGGATGGAAAGGATTACAGGCTCCCAGATCTTCTCAATGCCATTTCAGAGATTGACGGTGATTTCAGGGTGAGGGTGGGGATGATGAATCCCCAGCACGCTGTTGAAATACTTGACGACCTTTTAAGTGCCTTTGAGAGTGAGAAGATATATAAGTTCCTCCACATCCCCGTTCAGAGCGGAGATAACAGGATTCTGGAAGATATGAGACGGGATCACACTGTGGAAGATTTCGTGGAGGTTGTGAATGCCTTCAGAAGAAGATTTGATGATGTCATGATCTCCACTGACATCATAGTGGGTTTTCCTACTGAAAGCAAAGAATCATTCTGGAAGAGTTACCAGCTGATTGAAGAGTTCCGCCCCGATATTGTGAACATAACCCGTTTCTCCCCTAGAAAGGGTACGGCAGCTTACAGACTGAAGGACATGCCGGACTGGATTAAAAAGGAGAGGTCCAGAATTCTGACCAGGTTGTGCGAGGAAATTGGGCTGGAAAACCACAGAAAGTTTGTGGGGAGGGTCGAAAGGGTTCTGGTGACGAAAAAAGGCAAAAATAACACCATGCTTGCAAGAACAAACTCATACCGGCCAGTCGTGCTGAAAGAGGGTGAAGTTGGTAGATTTTACGTGGTAAAAGTTGTGGATGCAACATTCAACTATCTGGTTGGAGATTGGGCAAAGGTGCCAATGAAGATTGTTTGAAGATGTTTCAGCATAGCACCTTGAAAGGTACTGTTATCGTTTCGTCTAATGCTGACGGGTCTGTTCTGACAGGGTGGGGGTTGACTCATCTCTATCATCCAGAGGGGATAACCCCGAGCTGTTTCATCATACCCAGTGCATCATTCATACCCCAGATATGTTCGATCTTCCCACCAGCAAGGCGGTAAATGGCAATTCCAGTCCATGTTACCTGTTTGCCGGTAGGGGCGATGCTTCGAAGGTAGCCGTTGTGCGTACCACGACATGTCCAGCTTGCCACAACCTTATCTCCTTCGGCGATCATTTCATCAATTGTTAATTGGAGGTCTGGGAATGCGGTAAGAAACATTGTGGCAAATTTTTTCCAGCCTTCAATACCCATAATATCAGCATCAGGAGTATGGAGTACCACATTGTCTGTTAACGACTCATCTCCCACAGCCAAATTCCCCTTACTGTAGGCCTCTTCCAGAAAACGGCGGACAATAGCTTTGTTCTCTTCTATTGCCATAATTCTCACCTCCTTTCATTTTTCGCATGAATTCGCATTCTGCCCAAAATCGGAAGTCACGCGAACTCATTTGTTTCACATATTAATTACCAAAACTAAGAAATTATATTCCCAATACTACTTAAGTATTTCATTGTGATATAGACATAATATTTCTGTCGTTTTTCTTGATGAAGCAGGAAAAACCTGATAGCGAGAGCTGGATAGCCCATCCATCAAATAATACAATAATTTTCGATGGACTGATTAACTTGGCACAAAGAGCTGACACAAACCCCAGTATGTAACTGTACCATCGTCGAAAAATTCGGAAAAGTTATTATACCAATATAAATTGTGAAAAATTTGGATGCTAGAACTCAGGCCTGGAGATGGAGAAGCCTTGTATGTCGGTCTTAAAGGTTTCAGTCGATACTCTGATCGGTATGCTCTCACTGCTGAAGAGATAAATGAGCTTGCAAAGCAGAAGCGGGTTTATGTGGCATTTAACAGGATTAAAAGTCCTAAAGAGATTGAGGAAGCTGTTAATAAATTAAAAGGAATTGAAGGCCTAATTTTGAACGATCCCGGTACCATCTGGAAACTTAAGGATAAACACGACCTTTCTATAACTTCAAGCGTGGGCATCTGCCCGACAAACAGACTGGATTTAGAGTTTCTAGCCGAGATTGGTTGTGACATATGCATTATCCCACCAGAGCTGAATGAAGACTTTGCGAAGGCAAAAACTGATAAAACCGGGAAAAAAGCGTACAAACTAGAGCTTTTCAGATTTGCGTTGATGGAGATGTTCTACAAAGGCAGATGCATGCTAACCGGATATTTTGATGGTATAAGCACAAAGAAAGATGGTCTGTGTACAAAAAAGTGTTGCAGAAAGTGGGAAGTTTTCATGGGTGATGAGAAGGTTTTTGAAACCAGCTTTCCACCTCAAAAATCCTGGTTGAGGATAGATGGAGCTGATATTGTGAAGTATGAAGGTAGACAGATTAAAAGTGGAGGGGATTGAGGTGACTCATGAGGTAAATCCAGAGCTCGTAACAAATGTTCCAACCCTCGAGAGCATGTCTGAGTGCAGCCTGAAACACTATGATGCGGTTTATCTGGGCATGCCTTACTGCTGGGAGTATGAGGGAAATTTAATCTCAAACCACGATGATCTGGGAGCAGCGGTGGAGATGCTTCGAGCTATGAAGAAAAAAGTATATGTCTCAACCTTTGCTGCTCCCAGAAATAAGGATTTGAAGCACGTTTTCAGCCTTATTGATAAAGCTGTGGAGCTGGAAGTGGATGCTGTTGAATCAACCAATTACGGAGTCATAAGGCATATCACAAAAGAGTATCCCGATGTGAGAGTTCATACCGGCGGGCTGACTAACATTTACACTTCTGCCACTGCCGAGCTTCTTTACAGCATGGGTGTTGGGAGAGTTATGCCAGCCTACGAGCTCCCAATAGAAGATATTCGCAAGATAAAGGATGTTGGGCTGGAAGTTGAAGTGGTGGTGCACGGAAAAATACCGCTGGGCATCTCTCACGACTGCTTTTTGAAGAGCTTCGCAGATAAGACCGGGAAAGATTGCCCATACATCTGCAAAGAGGAGTTCTGGTTCAGGAGCGACGATCTGGTTCTGAAGCCTTTCGGAAGTGCAACGCTTAGCGGAAAGGATGTTTGCATGTACGAGCATATAGAAAAGCTGGACTTCGTTGATGCCATGCGAATTGAGGCTATTTCGGAGAGAATAGGTTACAGAGATGTAGTTGGGGAAATTTACAGGAGGAGGATCAACGAAGGGTATTCAACCGAGGACTTCGGAAGGCTTAAGGAAATGGCGAAAAATGGAATCTGCAACGGATTTTACTTCAATAAAGCCGGTCAGGATTATATTGGAAAGGCCGGAAAAGCTGAAGAAACAAAGGGGGTGCTCTGATGGTTGAACTTCTCGGCCCTGGGGGCAGCTTGGAAATGGTGGAGAGGGTGTTTCAGGCTGGGGCAAACAGCGTTTATGTTGGCGTGAAGGGCTGGAGCAGGAGGTCTTCCAAATACGAGCTGGATGATAACACAATAAGGAGAGCAGCCGAGATAGCCCACGACTACGATGGAATGCTCAGGGCAGCCATCAACGCCATGCCGAGGAGCGGCGAGATAAGCATGTTTGAAGAAAAGCTGGATTTCCTCCACTCCGCTGAAGTTGATGCCATCATCCTGAATGACATTGGTTTGATGAGAATCGTTAGAGACAGATATCCAGACATGAAAATTGTGGCGAGCATTGGTTGCAACATAATAAACTATCAGGAAGCAAAGCTTTATCGCGACGCTGGTGCCAGAATGATCGTTGCCGACTGCAAGCTCAGCCTTGAGGAAATTGCCGAAATAAAGAATAAGGCAGGAGTAGGCGTTGAGGTGCTGATACACGCAAACACAGACTTCACTTACCTCGGCAAGTGCTGGATGAGCAGCTATAAGGCTTTGAGATACGAAGAACTTGACGGCAAGAGCTATTATGTGGGTAGCCCCAATAGAGGCGGCGTATGCTTCCGCCCCTGCTTGATGAAGTGGGGGCTCCATGGTGGTGGGACGAACACAGGGTGCTATGCCAAAGATTTCAACCTGCCCAACGACATGTTCCTGATGCTTGAAGAGATACCCCCCATGCTTGATGTTGTTGACTGCCTCAAGATTCAGGGGAGGGAGTACAGCGTAGGGCTGATCTACGAAATTGTGAGATTCTACAGAGACTTCATTGATGAGTGCATGGCGGGAACTGTAGAAATGAGTGTCTGGAAGCAGAAACTTGATGAGATTGCAAGAAGAAGAGATGCTGAGAGGATAAGAAGGACGCTGGAGCTAATGAAGGCCCAAAAGGAAAGGATAAATGTATAACGTATGGCTACCTGCCTGAATAAACTCTAAAGCAAATTAAAGCAAACGAGAAAACTAAGAAAAACTAAGAGAGTTTCTCCTTAATTTTGTGAAGCAATTCAGCCGGTGATTTCACTGGATACGCTATTTCATCCAGGATTTCTTCGATAGCCCTACCCTTCACAACCATCCCCTGTAATCTTTCGCCAATCTGCTCTTTTGAAGCCGGAAAGTCAAGCCCTTTGATTCTGGCAAGGACGTGGACTGCCCAGTCGATGTCGAGAACCTCTATTTCCTTCTGCGCCATCACCACCTCTTCTTCATCCAGCCTTCCCTCCTCTTTCAGTTTCCTGTAGGCGATTTTTGCAATACCACCTGCTATGTGCTCGTTGGGCTTCTCATCAAGCTGACCCTCTAGATACCTTTTGACTCTCTCTTCATCTGCTGTTGCAATGTTCCTTGCAGTCTGCTCTGTTATGCCAAGTTCTTTAGCGATTTCTCCATAACTCCTGAACACCTCATTTTTCAGCACGACAACATATGCAGCCTCAGCCAAAGATGGTAGCCAGGTGAGATTTCTGTACTCTACCAGCTTTTTCAATCCACCAAGTATGTTTATGCTCTCCATAAACACTTTCTCCGCCATCTTATCGACGTTCCCGCCTTTCGGGGTCGCGATAACCTCCATACTCATCACCCCCCTCTATACTTCTCCAATATTCCAATTTCACCTCGCCTTCTTTTTGATGAAATCCGAAAGGGGTGCGAGTATCTCAACAGTCCCCATCTCAGTTATCTCAAAAACCCATGAGCGGGAGTCGTGGGCTGTAAGACGGCAGCCATCAATCCTTATGGTTCTCAGAACACTTCCAAGAGGGAGGCCGTAGAGACTGACGTCCCATCTGGTTTCTATGAGCTTCTTATCCATCACAATGGTTCCATCAACTATATGGGCGACTGCCAGACCACCGGCAGCTTCAGCGCTTTCACTAGCCTGAGCTGACCTTTTCTGGGAGACAAGAATTGCAGTCTGCTTCCACTTCTTCAGGAAATTAAAGAACTGTCTGACTATCTGCCTAGCCATCACTTCCTTGTGTTCGTAGAGACCAGTGATGCTGTCAATTATCACATTAGTCACCTTCTTCTCCCTGATTGCATAGGCCATGGTGTCCAGCAAAGCTTTTGGGTTCTCCCTCAGCTCATCACTCTCACTGGCATCTATCACCACTATGTTCTTCTCAACCTTCGAGAAATCTGCACCCAGAGCGACGCTTTTCTGCTTGAGGGCAGTATAAAGGAAATTAGCCGGACTCTCAACTGTAACAAACAGCACCTTGTATCCTGCATTGGCTTGGGTTACAGCAAACTGCTCAGCAAGAACACTCTTGCCACTATCAGGAACTCCTGTTACATTCATGACAGCAAGATGTGGTATTCCGCCCAAGGGCTTTTTGACATATTCATCTCCTTCCTGCTCAATTTTGTAGAACATCTCATCAAGCTTTGTTCCTGTGGGAATTCCAAAAAGCTTGGGGGCTTTAGCCTCAAGCTCAGAAAGCTCATAATACCTTTCAGCCATATTTAATATTAAGATGTCTGTAAATAAATATTTTGACCTTGGCAAATCTTAAGTTCTTCAAGTGAAATTCAAGACATGAGCGACAAAATCCAGCTCAAATGTCCTTTGTGCGGATCGACAGACTTCAAAACCGAAGAAGGGAAAATAGATAGCAAGTGGGGCTTAACAGCCCACAAGGTCAGAATTAAGATTTGCAACAACTGCCAGTTTATAATGATGTTCTCTAAAGGTAGGACGATTTTTGATTTCGACTGATTTTTACCAGCATCACGGCAACGAAACTAAGAGGGGTGAATAATTGAGGCTAGAGGATGTCCTTCAAAAGTTAGAGAAGATGTCGAATCCAAAGGCAGTGGAGAGTATGGCAAGATATGGAATTACGCCAAAGAGAGCTTATGGCATATCAATCCCTGATCTGAGGAAACTGGCAAGAGAGATAGGAAAAAATCACCTTCTTGCCCAAGAACTCTGGGATATAGATACGAGGGAAACCAGAATACTTGCTACCATGATAAGCGAGCCAGAGAAGGTCACAGAAGAACAGATGGAGAATTGGGTGAAAGATTTCGACTATTGGGAGATATGTGACCAGTGCTGTGCTAATCTCTTCACAAAAACCAGATTTGCATACAGAAAAGCGGTTGAGTGGAGTTCAAGAGATGAGGAGTTCGTGAAAAGGGCAGGATTTGTCCTGATGGCCCGTCTGGCGTTAGCTGATAAAAAGGCAAGTGACGAGATATTCGAAGAGTTTCTCTTGATTATCAAAAGAGAGGCTACCGATGAAAGACACTATGTGAAAAAAGCGGTTAACTGGGCGTTGAGGCAGATCGGGAAAAGAAACATTTATCTCAACAAAAAAGCCATCGAAGTTGCCAAGGAAATCGGTAGAATGGATTCTAAAAGTGCCAGATGGATTGCTTCTGATGCCCTTAGGGAACTGACTGGCGAGGCAGTTATGGAAAGATTGATTAGAAAGAGGGAGAAAGATGACCTGAGAAAATAGCAGTAATCAATCTGAGACCTTGTCTGACCCAAATTTGCAATCCTTTTTAAGCATACATTCCCAACATCTCGGATTTCTGGCAGTGCACATATGTCTGGCAAAGAACCAGAAGAGCGTGGCTATTTCATCATCTGGATGATCAAGAAACCTCACAAGTGCTTTCTGTATCTCGTCATATCCTGCCTTTTCATCAACCAGCCCCAGTCTCTTTGCAACTCTCTCCATGTGGGTGTCAACGATGAAATGCTCACTCTGACCGTGCTTTGACGATAGCAGTACATCGGCTGTCTTATGCCCTACTCCCGGGATTTTAAGCAATTCCTGCTTAGCTCCTTTATCGATCAGATCTACAAGCTTTATTCCATTATTCAGTAGATATCTAGATGCCTCAATAATCCTTCTCGCCTTAACTCTCGGCAATCCACCACTTTTGATGGTCTCTGCAAGCTTTTCAGGATTTGCCCCTGCCAGAGATTCGGTTGAGACATTAAATTTACTCCTGAGAGATGTCCAAGCCCTCCATGTGTTTTCAGAGCTTGTATTCTGGCTCAGAATTGTGAAAATTAGGAGTTTAAAAGGATCAGCCTCTACTTCCCTGAACTCCTCTTCCCTCTGGCTATCCCACCAGTATTTGCGAAACTGTTGAAGAAAAGAAAAAAATTCTGGATTCATCTGAGAAGATACATTTAGATATCTTCAAATCTGTTCTTGAGCTTTTCCATAACCTTCGGAAGGGTTGTGTATTCCATATCCTCACTTGGCAGTCTGTGGGGCTCGAAGGGGCCGTGTCTGCGCATGTAATCTGCTATTTCTACAGCTTTCTGTCTGGTGTAATCATATGCAGGATCGTCGAAGAGATCAACCGGTCCGATGAGCTTTCCATCTGCTAGCTGGAAGCCGGCACCTATTACACGAGGCGGCCCATCAAAGCGGGTGCACTGGCTGTATCTGAAGGGGACAGGCATCAAGGGGCCATTGTGGCTCCCCCTCATCCATCCACTCACCAGATGCGGAAATGCGAAAGCCTCAAGAACCTCTCCAACTGCCGGCAAACCACTCTGAGCTCTCACAATTGCTACAGGATCATCCTTTCCAACGTATTCGCCAGCAATCAGGTAGAGCTTCTCCGTGCTTATTGCAGCTACCGGTTCATCTGCTGGAAGCTTCCCTCCCTCTTTCGGAAATACTCTTTTTATCACAAATCTGCTTTTTCCACCGATGAGGGCAAGTATATCGTACATCTCCTCTGGAGTGCTCATGAAGACCCTTTTGCTCTCGTAGATGTCCCAGATCTCGAAAACGAACCCGCTGTGGAGGGATGGATCAATTACAAGGCCGGCGGTGTTAAATGGATCAGCAAACATCTTGAAGATAGGAAGGTTAAAAGCTCCGGGCTCGGTTTTATCCATGAGGAATGCCAGGACAGGCTCCGCTTTTCTCTCGGTAAATTCCATCTCTGCGACTCCAGGACCCATTCCTCTCACGTTACCGGAAAAGGCATCTGCCAGCAAATCCTGACCAGCTCCATAGAGTTTCAGCTCCTTTGCTTTTTCAGCGGCCAGTTCGAAGGTCTCCCAGGCAATTCTGTGAATCTTCTCGCTATCTACACCATGACGATGGGTCATTATGAGGTCGAGGTCATCTCCAGCGTTAAAGACTCTGAAATCAATAATATCTCCACTCTCCTTTTTCTCTGTCAGATTGTCCTCGGCAACCTTTATGAGCTCTTCTGGAACCAGAACATGTCCTGGCAGCCCACCCACGTCAGCCTTTATTATGCTAACGGTTATCTTTGCCATGTTTGGCAAAACAATCGTAAATAATTTAAACTTTGGGGTTTCTGAATTATGCAAGATTGATGATAATGAGCTTAACAATTGGGATATGATAATGAGGTGAAAAAATGCTTGAAAGGGTGCCCACTGGTATTCCAGGCTTTGATGAGCTTTGTGAGGGTGGTTTGATAAGAGACAGGAGCTACCTTGTCTCGGGAACTTCAGGTTCTGGTAAGACAATTTTTGCCATGCAGTTCATTGTCAACGGAATAAAGATGTTCAACGAGCCAGGTATTTTCATTGCCACTGAGGAGAGGCCTCAGCATCTCAGAGAGCACTTCTATGTTTTTGGCTGGGATCTTGAGAAGTTTGAAGATGAGAACATGCTGGCAATCGTTGATGCAACCTCTACGAAGATTGGTTTACCATCAGATGAGCGCTATATTGATGTACGCCCCTTTGACACTAGATCTTTACTTGACCAAGTGATAACAATTCAGGATGAGATCGGTGCCAGGAGAGCCGTTCTTGACTCCACAACAGCAATTGGATTTGCAATACAGGATCCGGCGAAATTCAGAGTTGAGCTGCTCAAAATAGCCACCACCATGGAGATCCTCGGCCTGACATCTCTGCTTACCTGTGAAATTCAGGATTTAAGTGGAGACAAGATCAGCAGGTTCGGTGTTGAGAATTTCGTTACTGAAGGTACAATTGTTCTGTATTTCACAAGAAGTGAAAACGTAAGAGTAAGGAGCCTAGAAATCTTCAAGATGAGAGGCAGCAATCACAGCAAGAAAATACACCCCTTCGAGATTACAGAAGAAGGCATCGTAGTGCACTCAAGAGAAGAGGTTTACACAGAGTTCTGATTCACTTTTCCTATTTCGCCCGAATCTTTGGAGTTTTTGGAGTGAGTGGAGCATATCTGGGAAAAATATTTGGAGGTTGTTTTCATCATCCTCAACTCACCGAGATGTAGATCGGAGATACAAACTATTTTTTCCCCTCCCAGTTGCTTGCAAGACTCCTCGCGAAGCAAGGAGTGATTCACAGCTCGACACTCCTCAATGCAATAATTCTCCTTAAACCTTCGATATTTCCCAGAACTGCAATTAACGCTAGTGAAATCGCAAGAGTATTGAAAATAGCTCCTAAAAATATCAGAAACAGCCTTATATCTCTTGTAATTGGGATTCTGAATGATCCTGAAGTATAAGTCTGCTTATAAACGGCAACGTACTTATCTCCGGTGTAAGGGATGATAAATGACGCGAATGCAGCTAAAAAGCCTAAAACCCAGTAAAGCCCATTTGTTTGAGAAACTGAGAGAGTTACACAGAATATGATTATGAAATCAGCATATCTGTCCAGAACACCGTCAAGCCAAGCACCATACTTTGACTCCAAAAATTTTAGCCTTGCAATCTCACCATCGCAGCCGTCAATGATGCTGTGAAGCTGGATAATGATTCCAGCAATAAGCGTTGCGAAATAGCTGTTGAGCAAAAACAAGGCTGATCCAATAACAGAAATGAGAAAAGAGAATACTGTAATCTGATTAGGAGTTACAGTTCTATCCGCAAGATACTTCGAAATTCTTAGGGAAATTATCCGATTTAGAGTTCTTGCAATAATTCCGTCGTAGTATGCAGGCTTTAAGCCTGTTCTCTTTACCTTCACAAGAGAGCTCAAAAGGAGTTTTTCAGCCAATTTTAGGTTTTCATCTGAGAGCTTTACAGACCAAATTTGCTGAACTCCGACACTGTTCCTTTCCAGATACTTTTCAATTGTCATCTGCAAATCTCCATCGAAGAATGCATGGAAATCATCCCCGAAGAGGTAGCCAAATGTAACTCCATCAGACACGAGTAATTTCCTGCCGTTAAGTTCTAGGTCTCTTTCAAGGATGAGAACGGGTTCATTGATTATCAGATACGACTCCGCATGCTCTACGCTCGTATCTTCCTTGAAGAACCTCACCGTAAATCCTGCTCTCTCAAGTGGTAGTTTGATTCTGTCTCTCAGCGTTAATCCAAGAAGTTTCCTGTTGTAAATCTCAGAGTCCCTGACAAGCGCTAACTTCATGGCTCAAACACCCGTAATCGATCTTCAGCTCCCTATCCCAGATGAAAACCGGACAGCTTCTCCGCTTCGCATTCTGCAGTCCGTGAGCAATAATTGGCAGAGCAATTGTTGCATCAACGTGAACCTGAATTTTCTTGCTCTTCTGACTTATCTTGCCCCAGCTGATTCCCTCTTCAAACGTGCACCCGCTCAAACCGCCCCATTGCGGCATGTCGGTGGTGAACTGTATTGCATAGTTGTGTCCTCCCTTTTCTATGCCCTTAAGCCTTGCAACAACTTCCGTTTGCTGGATGAAGTTCTTGGGAACACCTCCTGAAACGTAAATTACTCCGGTCTTCTTAGACTTAACAACGATGTCCGTAAGTTCTTCTATGTCCTTGATTGGATCTATCACGACTCGTCTATCTGCAATTGTCGCGGCAATTCCAATGGAGCTGTCTGCAATGCTGGGGCAGAAGATTGGCACATCACTTTCGTACGCTGCAACAATTATCGATTCTTCTTCAGAGACTAACTTGCAAACACTCTCTGCCAGCTTCTCTATGAACTCTCTCGAGGACATAACGCCAATGAGCTCAGAAATTATGTCTGCGAGGATGTAATCGGCTCTGTTGAATTCCGATTCGTAGGCAAATACATCGTAAATCCTGTCTATTCCTTCCTTGTAAAGGTGGAAATCGTTTGCTTTTTCGCTACCTAAATAGTGCTTGAAACCTAAAGCCTCGTGAATGTCGTGGAAAATGTTCGCTCCTGTCGAAACGAGAACATCGATGTATCTGTTTCTGATTAGGTATGCAATTATTTTCCTCATTCCAGCAGGAACCATCGCTCCGGCGAGACCCATAAGTATGGTAATCTCATTCTCTTCCAGCATCTCAAGCCATATTTTGAATGCTTCTCCAAGCTTTCTACCCTGAAATCCTGTTTTTGACATGGCTAAAAGAACATCGGCAACGCTTTTCTCAGAAACTTTAATCGGCTCCGTCGGCTGCATGTCACATCACGAAAACTGCTGCAGCAACAACTGTTGTATACTTCTCAACATCAGCTGTAACTGTGGCGTTGAGCTTCTTTGCAGCTTTAACACCAAAATTCGTTTCCAGCATGTATGCTGCCATATCCTCAGCATGCTTGCCAATTTCTTTGCCATCGTAATAGCCGTGGTACTCTGTAAGATAGCCGTTCAACGCTGGATCTTCAGGAATTGCGGCACCAACGCTTGCAAAAATCTTTTTACCCTCTTCATTGCTCGTCATCCTTGCCATTACACAGTAGACAATCTGCCCTGGCATGAGTTCTCTAAGCCCCTCTTCCTTGCCGACTATCTCACAGCCAGGCGGAAATATGCTGCTAACAGTTACGAGATTGTACTTCTCTATGCCCGCATCTCTCAAAGCAAGCTCAAAGCTGACCAAACAATCTTCGTGGACACCTACCCCAATTGTAAAGAGCACCTTTTTTGGGAGCAGTATTCGACTCGCAGAAATTGTATAGCTGCCGCCCTTTTGCTCTGAAACTTGCCTAGTATCCACTAACCCGATCTCAGTCGCTCCATCCATCCTCTTACACCTTATAGCGGATTCTCGATGGGGTATTTAAGCATTACTCTCATTAAATGTATTTATATCTAATTTAATTAGATTTTTAGTGGATTTAGTCAAATTTGAGCTCATTTAACCGATATAAGTTCGGAAAATTAAAATCTGAAATAAAAATTTAGATTAATTGATAATTAATAAAACTAAAATTTCTTGGAGTAGTACTGGGTTTTTGAGACACAGACAGACTGATTTTTGCCAAATTTGATTACAGCGTTTAAAATTTCTCAATTCTAAGTTAACTTCTGAATACTCTCTTCTAAGCTTTTTTCTGACTGTATTGGAGATTCAAAGCTGCTAAAGCCTGGATGAGGCGGTGTGTTGA
>MTMY01000039.1 GCA_002010215.1 Archaeoglobus sp. JdFR-37 | reverse complement strand
TTCAGCGAGAGAACTTGCCCCTCGATCACTTCTCTACACGAGATCACGAGGGGTAGAGGTTCTCCCTCCACAGTCAGAGACCGTCCCAGCCCCACATCCAGTATGTTCAGGGAGGCGTTGTAGTCTCTGTCCGCCTCCCATCCGCATTCTGGGGAGGTAAACCATCTATCGCTTAACTTCAAATCTTTTACAACATAACCGCAGCGAGAACACTTTTTAGACGTGTTTTCAGGATCTACTCTCACCATCCACCTACCATCTCTTTCAGCCTTGTAGGCGAGCAGTGAGAGGAATTTAGACCATGCGGAATCATGGATGTGTCTGTTGAGAGTGGATGAATTGCCGTTTTCAACTAAATCTCTAATGTCGAGGTCTTCGACCACGATGATGTCGTAGTTGTTGACGTAATAACGAGAGAGCTTGTGTAAGAAGTCCATACGTTGATTTTTCAGTTTCTCGTAGAGCTTTGCTAACCTCAGTTTGACCTTCTCCCTGTTCTTTGAACTTTTCTTCTTTCTTGATAGCTGTTTTTGTACTCTTTTGATCTTATCAAGAGTTTTGTCGATGAAGTGAGGATTCTCGAAAGCTAATCCGTCGGAATCCACGCAGAAGTGCTGGATTCCCACGTCTATTCCCACAATTCTGCCAGTTTTCAGTAGAGGTTCTGGTTCTACTTCAGCCTGCACTATGGCTAACCATTTACCAGTTCTGGTTCTCTTGATAATCACGCCCTTGATCTTGCCCTCGATGGGACAGTGTAACCTAATGGGGATTTCGCCTACTTTCGAGAGGATGAGCTTGTTTTCCTCGATCTTGAATCCACTCTAGCTGAAGTTCAGAGTTTTGAACGAGTTGCCAGTTTTATAGCGAAGCCACCCGCCTTCTTACCTCGTTTTTTGAGTTCGTTTAATGCTTTGATGTTGCTTCATAGCTGGTAGTTCACCATCTGGAGAACTTTAGAGTAAACTTTGTTCAGTTCGGGTTTTTTCTGCTTTAGCTTTACGATGAGGGCTTGGGTATCCTTACGAGTCATATTTCTACCTTCTTTCCTTGCTCTGTTCACTTCTTCGAGTAGGCGATTGTAGAGCAATCTACATATCTCAAGCTGCTCTGTCAGTTTTGCTTCAACTGTTTTAGATGGATATAAGCGAAACTTGTAGCTAATCAGCACCGCTTTCACCCTGCGATTCCACATACCTCTTCAGAACATCAAGCGTTACCTGTCCAGTCGTTGCGAGGAAGTAGGATGGAGACCAGAAAACGTTCTTCCACAGCTTTTTCTTCACTTCTGGAAAATTTCTTCTGATTTCCCGTGAGGTTATAGTTTTCAGAGCGTTGATGTACTTCGGTATGTTTAGAGTTGGTTTCGCTTTGAAGAGAATGTGAACATGGTCTGCATCACATTCTATGGCAAGTATTTCAACTTCAAACGATTCAGATATTTCACGAATTTTCTGTTTGAGGAAGTCTATGATTTCATTGCTTGTAAAAACTTTCCTGCGATATTTTACTACGAAGATGAGGTGATAGTGGAGCGAATATACTGAATGAGAACCTCTATCAAGTTTGTATTTCATAGTTTTTTTGCTAAAACTATATAAAATTTACCTCCTGCCCCTCTGCTGTATCCTCTGCTACATCTCCTCGCTTTCGCAAGAGGACAGCAGCAACAGAAAGTTAAATAAATTTTAATGCTCTTTATTAAACCATGAATGGCGACCCTTTTGGTTTCTTTGGAAGCCTCATCTGGTGGTTGCTTCTATTCTACCTCTTGCTAGGGCCCCAGATACAGTACAGGCAGCTTCAGGCTGCAAGAAGAACTCTGATGAAGAGACTCGGTGAAAAGAGGGGCAGCAACGTCATTTCCATGATACACAGGCAGGAGAGTATTGGACTGTTTGGCATTCCCTTTTATCGTTTCATCACTGTTGATGACTCCGAGCAGGTTTTGAGGGCTATAAGGATGACTCCCAAAGATAAACCAATAGACTTGATTCTTCACACTCCTGGTGGGCTAGTTCTAGCTGCTTCGCAGATTGCAAAAGCCCTCAAAGACCATCCTGCAAAGACTACAGTAATAGTGCCCCATTACGCCATGAGTGGTGGGACTCTTATAGCCCTAGCAGCCGATGAAATAATAATGGACCCCCATGCTGTTCTCGGCCCCGTTGATCCACAACTCATGAACTTTCCAGCGCCATCAATTTTGAATGCAGTCAAAAAGAAAGATCCGAAGGATGTCGATGATGAAACTCTAATAATGGCAGATATCGCAGAGAAAGCTATAAATCAAGTGAAATCTTTCGTATTTGAGCTGTTGAAAGATAAAATGGGTGAAGGGAGAGCAGAAGAGGTTTCTAGAGTGCTTACAGAAGGTAGATGGACCCACGACTACCCTATTACCGTTGACATCGCCCAAGAACTGGGCCTCAAAGTATCAACAGAAATGCCTGAGGAAGTTTACGAGCTGATGGAGATGTATCCTCAACCTCTCATGCAGAGGCATCCGGGAGTCGAGTTCGTTCCTACGCCGCAAAAATCGGAAAGGTAGCAAAAATTTTTATTTCTTAGGCCAAAAGAGAAGTATGGTGGTAGTTTGAAAAAGATGCTGGTGATTCTCACGCTTTCAGTCCTTTTTTTGGGCTGTGCACAGGACGAAGACCTGATGCAGAAAGCATTGCAAAAATACGACAACTTGAAATCTTACGAAGCAAATGTTAAAATTCAGGATTTTGTAAGAGGCCAAAATTTCAGTGTCAGACTGAGTTTCATGAAACCTGACTTAACTAAAGTTGAATATCTTGAGCCTGAGGAGATTTCAGGAGGTATCTATTACTATAATGGCTCCACAGCATGGGTTGTGGATACCAAAAAAATGCAAGCAGTTTATGGCAGTAAAGAAGAAGTGTCTATGCCCGTATATGACTATGGCGAAATTCTGAAGACGTTACAGTCAAATTACACGTTCTCGAAAGCTTCCGATAATGTTTTGAGTACAGAGCTGGAATCAGGTATAACACTGGAGATAGAGTTCTCTGATGACATGTTCCCGACTTCCATAGGCTACTACATGAACGGTACATCCCTTTTCAGAGTCCTTTACGATATTCGGGAGGTTGAGCTTTCAAAAGACACCTTTGAATTCAATCCTGCAGGATATGATGTTCTCAAAGCCTCTGATTTGACAACCGAGATAGAGACGTTCAACGATACGGCGTCTGCATCGCAATATGCAGGTTTTGAGATTCCAGAACCATCCTACATCCCGCTAGAGAACTACAGTCTGCAGTTGAGGGTTATCAAGTCTGGATTTGATACGGATGTTGAGCTGTTATTTTACAATGAAAGTACAGGGATTCTGGTGAAAGTAAGCACAAGTGGCAAATTACCTAAAGGCGAAAATGTAACCATTAACGGGATTGATGGAGTCTATGCTGATCTTCAAATCTACAGAATCCTCGTGTTCCCCTTGGGAGACAAAACTGTAACTGTGATGAGCGACTTAGACAAAGAGGAATTGCTGAAGGTCGCATCTAGCATAATCAGGAGTTAAATCAGAGATGAAACACTTCGAACCCCATATTTTTCAGAATTCTTCCAACCTGGGATCTGTGACACTTTTTCCAGTCTTTTTCATCTCCAAAAATTATCAGCCTTCCATAAGAATACTGATCAACTAATTTACACATCCCTTCAACGAATTCTCCACTGATGCTCTTTTCTGGATGTAATTCTGGAATTACAATTTCAAATTGCTCATTCCCCGATATATCCACAATAACTCCATCAGTCTTCTTAGCTAGCCTCTCTGCCTCATTTTCATCAGCGGTTGTGTAAACAATCATGTCTCTGAGACTCCATAGGTGTTTGGAGCTGAATAGCTCTCCTGAGAATATCTCAAAATCCTCACTCAATTCAGACACATGGCCAAACCAGTACACCACGCCTCCATGGTCAAAAAGCTCGAGATAAGCTTTGTACTGCTTCTTAGTATAGAATCTGTGGGTTTTAGGGTCTCCAAACAATGCCTTACTCTCTATCCAGTACAGTTCACTTCCGTTTATTTCTACAGGTTCAGAGAGTAGAAAATCAGGTGTCTTGCCGTATTTGCTCCTGAGAGCTTTTTCATCTTCGTATTCTATTCCTTTTTCCTCAAGCCATTCTCTTATTATTCTCTCACCAAGCCTTCCTCTTGCAAACTGGTGCCTGACTGCTATAGGCGAGTAAACATAATCTTTCAGTACTGCATTCCAGGCTACACGCCTCAGTTCTTCCTCTCCGATTGTATCTGGATTCTTTATGGCTCTAGCCACTGCCTTTTTTGTGTAGCCCAGAGCTCTCAAAAGAAGATGGACCCTCATTACCGGCATCAGCCTTGCCCATGGTGGAAATTTTTTGTAGCGTTCCCAGTAGTCCTTAAGCTCTTCAAGCCTTTCAGCAACGTTGTGGAAGTTATATTTGACTATATCAACTTTTTTCTGGGCTAAAACTGTAAAAAGCATCCCGCGAGGGTACTTAAATCTCCTGAGATCCCTCAAATCTCTGAGTTCACTTCTCAGTGCGTAATATTCCTCCAGCTTCATCATCAAACCTCAAACTGTAAACAAAAAATTTTCTCACACGTCCTTTTCGCAATCCCGCATAGTTAATACTCAATTTCTGTTTGAACCTCATATTCTTTTTGAGCTTCGATATAAAAAATCTTGCATCGTTGACATCTTCAAAATAAACATCTAAGCCGTGTTCAGACATCTCAACCTCGTAGTTCCCGGTCTGTTTTGAAAGCATTGATTCAACACGCTTTCTGTCGAAATGACCTCTGAACTGAATCAGGGCAGGGTGCTTGAGCTTCGAATCCTCATATGCTCCCATCGCATTTCTTAAATACCCGATTTCACAAAAACCTTCCGATGGGATTCAAAGATTTCATCCAGCTAGAGGAGGATATACAACAGATAGCAGTGTTATCAAGAAAAGTCCCGGAAGAACACGCTCTGATCAGACTTATTTTGTCAGCTCTTGCAACAACAGAGGAACTGGAGAATCTGGTGAAAAAAGATATCAGGAAGTTCGAAAGAGAAGGGATTAACTATTACTCTGTTCGCCTTACTGCAGCAGGTAAAACGAGGATAGCGCCAATAGATCCTACAACATACAATGTTCTTGTAGAGATAACCAGGGATAAGAGTGGGAGGCAAAGAATTTTCAGCTACTCTCCAACAGACATGGATAATATTATCCGAAAATACTCGCCTAGGTACAGAAAATATGATGCGAAATCCCTAAGAGATGCAGTTTCAAAGATCCTCAGAGATTGCATGTTCTTTGATGATGAAGACTACGTAAGAGATCTCTTAGAAGGTGAAAATTTTGAGAAGGTTACTGACTTCCTCTACGACTTCCACCCCCTATTTTCAGGCATGTGGGACTTGGATGACGATGATGTAGCAGAGGATTTCATTGCTACATTCTCAAGAAGAACCGGAATATCTGATCCAGAGGAAATCGCCAGAATAATTGGAGAAGATGTTGAAAGAGTCAAAGGACTGATGAGGCTGACGGATCTTACGTGGAAATAAATGCTTGAGGTCCTGCTTTTCGGGGTTCTCCTAGGCACAGTTAGTGGATTGACACCGGGCATTCACTCAAACACTCTGGTTGCCCTTCTTCTATCCATTTCTGCAATGTTACCCTTCAGCAACGAAAAATTGGCTGTGGTATTTATCTCCCTCAGCAATAACTCATACGTTCCTTGACACACTTCCATCTGCTTTCATCGGCGTGCCCGATGAGGACATGGCTGTGGCAATATTACCAGCTCATGAAATGGTTCTTGATGAGAGAGGAATTGAGGTTGCATTTCTTTCAGCCCTCTTCAGCTTCATGCGCCTGATGATCGTTTATCCTGCTGCAATTGTGCTGAAGTTCATGGATTACAGAATAGTGGTGCAGCAGATGCTGTTAAGAGCACTGGTTATATGCCCGGAATAGTAGAAGCCACATCTATCGTGCTGCTAACAGGCATAATTGCTGCTCTTCTGACACTCATATTCGCAAGAGTTTTCTCAGTTTTTTAGAATAAGGAGAATACTATGCATGGGCTCCCTCATGGTTCCAGTAATCATCTTTCGACTGGTATGAAGTCTAAGAGCTCCATGCTGAGTTCTCCGTCACTGTACCTCAGCCCGAACCTTGCAGCCCCCATCTCCACACCGCTGTCAACAGCTTCATCAAAAGCTCTGCCAAACCTCTCATCCATCTTCCTGTTAGGCCTGAGCTTTACAGCATCTTCTCTGACAACAAGGAAAAGAACGAGCCTGCCGTATCCCCCCAGCTTGGCTAGCTCTTTCAGGTGTCTGACTCCTCTTTCAGTTGGAGCATCGGGAAAGTAGGCTGTTCCATTATCAACGAGTGTGCAACCCTTTGTCTCAACTACCGTCTCTCTTGCCCCTTCACACTCACAAAGAAAATCAAATCTGCTGTTTGCTGCTCTGAACTCTCTTCTGATGATTCTGCAACCCATTGCATTGAGAGCAATTTCTCCGAGATCAGGATGCAAACCGGAATTTACCAGAACCCAAACTTTGCCGGTTTTGACGGCAATCACTTCGAAAGAGGTCTTTCTCCTCTCACCTTCAACACTTCTTACGAGAATCTCTGCTCCTGGCACAAGAAGCTCTCTGAGCCTGCCAGGATCTCGAAGGTGGGCGAGAACTTTTTGATTCCTTACACCAAGTTTAACCTCAACAAGAAATCTGTTAAGGCGTCTGACGAAACAAGCCCCATCAAGATTTTGAAGCTTCAAAAAATTCAATCCACGAATGACTTGTATTCCCCCTTCTCAATATACTCTTCAATCTTCCTTATAAACCGATCAGCCGTTCTGATTACCGGTAAGACCGTAGTATCTCCCCTTATATCTCTTATCCTCTCAGCATATTCCACCACGTCATCGTTTCCATGATAAAGAATCCAGTTCCTGAAGTTTCCAACAGAGCAGAAACTTGCGTAACTTATCAACTCAACAACTGCAAATTTCGAATCTATTACTCCATGCAGCGTTTCATAATCCACCAGATAAAGCCTGCCATTTGAATAAAAAAGCCTTTCAGCTTCCATTGCTATTGCCTGCCTGACAAATTCATCGATGCTGAACTCTTCTGGCTTGTCAAGCATCACTGGCCCGATATAAATTATATCCATACCCAAGCCGGGAATCTGAAGAAATAAAACAGTTTCTCTGGTAAACCTTTATATATATTCTCTGGCTATTAGAATTGTGGTTGAATTAGTTGTTCTGGCTGTTGACAGGGATGACGACATTGGGAGGAAAGCCGGGATTGCGACACCTGTTATAGGTAGGGAGCGAAACCTTGAGGCCGCAACAAAGCTTGCTCTGGAAGATCCAGAGGACTCAGACGTTAACACCATCTTTGCTGCTGTCAAAACCTATGATCGCCTCAAAGCTGAGGGCAAGAATGTTGAGATTGTAACAATCTCTGGAGATGAGAGAGTAGGAGTAGTTTCGGATTCAAAGATAGCAGAGCAGCTTGACTACATAGCCAGAAAGCTGAGAGCCAAGAAGGCGATAGTTGTTACTGACGGTTCAGAGGATGAATTCATACTACCCTTAATTTCTTCCCGATTCTCTGTCAATGGAGTCTCAAGAGTTGTTGTCAAGCAGAGCAAGACCATAGAAAGTACATATTTCCTTATAAAGAGGATGATGGACGATCCGAAGATTGCAAGAGCCACACTTGCACCACTCGGCGTTTTCTTGTTGATATACTCCATATTCACCCTCGCTGGCTATCCCGGATGGGGGAGTGGAGCAATCGTCCTCTTTGTGGGGATTTACCTCCTCCTGAAAGCTTACGGGTTTGAGAGGGCTCTCGAAGATTACTTCGATGCTCTGCGTCAGTCCCTTTATGAGGGCAGGGTTTCATTTATAACCTATGTGATTTCAGCAATCCTGATCATCATTGGGCTGATACAGGGATTCAATGTTTTATGGAAGCTATATAATTCCCCCGTTGCCCCAGGAGTTATTCCGCTGGTAGTATCTTTCATTTACGGCAGTGTTTGGTGGATGGTAGCTGCTTCTCTCACTTCAGTTGCAGGCAAGATAATAGACCACTTTGTTGAAGGGAAGCCGATGGGCAGATACAAAACGCTACCCTTCCTGATAATCTCATCAGGTCTGGTCCTCTGGGGAGGTAGCATCTTCATCCTCAGTGGTATTGAAAACAACATAATCCCCAGCGAAGATGCTATGTTTTACTTCCTGTCTTCCATAGCAGGTGCTGTAATCATCGGGCTTTTCAGCGTCCTTCCTAAGAGAATTCGTGCCTGAGAACTTTACCGGCCTTTTATCTCCTCCAGCAATTTGCAGGCTTGGCAGATTTCCTTTGAAGAGGGCTCTCCACAAATTTGGCAGCGGTTAAGGTCTTTTTGGGGGAACTCATGCTTGAAGCAAGGGATGAGTCTTTCAAAGCTTCTCATAATTGAGAACTTTCTCCCAGGATATTTCTCTTCAAATTCATATATGAAGTCCCTCACCATTGCTCTGACCGGAAAATGGCTGTAGGGGCATTCATCTAAGGCAAGAGGCAGATCATTCAAGAGGTTATATGTAACCACCTCCCTCTCATAGATTTCTCTCAAAGGCTTTATCCTCAGAATCAACCCTTCCTGTATTCGCTGCGGAATCAACCTTGCCAGTCTCTCAACATCCCCCTGTAAGAAATTCAAGAGTATGGTCTGAGTTTCGTCGTCAAGGTTGTGTCCGGTAGCAAGTTTTGTTGCACCAGCTTCTCTGGACGCCTTGTTTAGCAAATGCTTCCGAAGAACACCGCAATACGTACATGGTTTTTTGTCTCCTTTCTTCACCATCTCGTCAAGGCTCAGCCCACAGTGTTCCCGGAAGGACACAATGATGTGTTCCACATCCAGCTCGGAAGTTATTCTCCTGGAAATTTCAACCGTCTCCTCCCTGTATCCAGCAATCCCCTCATCCACAGTTATGGCCACGAATTCTAGATCACGCCTGTGTCCGTAGAGACTCACTAGGATATGAAGGAGAGCTACACTATCCTTACCTCCGCTTAAAGCAACAGCTATCCTATCATCCCTCTCAATCATATTGTATTTCCTTACAGCATATTTGACTCGCTTGTAAATGTCATCGATGAAGTGGCGTTTGCAGAGGTGTCTGCCTGAATGCCTCTGGTAGATTACAGCGTTTCTGTTGCAGAGCTTGCACTTCACAGAAAAGCCTTTTATGATGGACATTTAAACGTTTGGCGTGGATCTCGTTGAGCCTTATCTCAGAATGTCTAAAACCGGCTGGATGGTACTCAAGGCGATTTTCAGGAACATGTGGGATTACGAGTATGTGCCAGCATACATAATCTCCAGAGATGCAAAAATGAGTCAGGAGAAAGTTGAAACTCTGCTGAGAAAACTTGCAGATGAGGGGATCGTTACAAACAAGTACACAGAATATCTTGGTTCTTCATTCACCTTTATGGGCCTCAGCATATATTCTCTCCATCTTCAGGTGAAGAAGGGAAGAGTTTCCATGATAGGTAAGCTGATGGGAGAAGGGAAAGAAAGTGTGGTGTACAACTGCATGTCTAGAGATGAAGAAGCAGTTATTAAATTCCACAGAGTGGGCTACCCTAGCTTCAAAAAGGTTAAGAAGAAAAGAGACTACGGAACACTTCATTTCACAGTTTTAACCATCAGATCTGCTAGGAATGAGTATCAAGCATTGAAAAAGCTTTACGGAAAAGTCCCGGTTCCCAGACCTATATCATGGGAGGGTAACAGCGTACTGATGGAGCTTATTGATGCAAAAGAACTCTACAGGGTAAAACTGGAGAATGCTGAAGAGGTGCTAAACATGATCCTAGATGAAGTGGCGAGCATGTATAAAGCCGGCATCGTCCATGGAGATCTCAGCCAGTACAACATTCTGGTGAGCGAAGAGGGAATATGGTTTATCGATTTTCCCCAGTCTATAGAAGTGCGAGAAGAAGGATTTCAAGATATTCTTAAAAGGGATGTGGAGAACATTCTGACTTACTTCAGGAGAAGTTATGGAATAGAAAAAGATATGAATGAAGCACTAGAGAGAATAGTGGAAGAATGCAGATCTTCGGAGTGGACATAATAAAAGGCTCTCCTAGAGCAAAGGAGAAGCCAAAGTATGCTCTGTTTATCCTAACTGATGACGGTGAATCTGAGCAGGTAGTAAGCCGTTCCAAGCTTCTCAGGATTATCAGAGATAGAAAACCTGATATAGTTTCGATAGACTCAATTAACGAGATTTTCTCATCGAAAAGAGAACTGATACAGTTTCTGAAAGCTCTGCCGGCATCCATCAAGCTGGTTCAGGTCGCTGGTAAAGAGTCTCTTCCAGCTCTTGCAAAGAGATATGGGCTTAAAATTGACTTACGGAGGCCTGGAGACGAGGCGAGAGCTTGTGCATATCTGGCAAGTTTTGGAGTTGGTAGTGAGGTCTCAGTTTTTCTAGACAAGACCATCATCACTGTCTCCAGAAACAGGAGCCTAGGAAAAGGTGGATGGAGACAGAATAAGTACAGACGGAAGGTGCACAATGAAGTCAGGAGAGTTTTCAACCAGATTA
Organism: Archaeoglobus sp. JdFR-37; assembly: GCA_002010215.1. Classification (GTDB taxonomy): domain Archaea; phylum Halobacteriota; class Archaeoglobi; order Archaeoglobales; family Archaeoglobaceae; genus JdFR-37. The sequence continues at coordinate 29,145 of MTMY01000039.1, read as the reverse complement.
AGGAAATCCTAGATACAAATGAGCTGGAATATACTGAGAGCATGAAAAAAGGGTATGGCGGAATTTCGAAGGGAGTGTTTGTTGTGAATGCAGCCAAGGAAAAAGTACCGGTAAACAGCTTCAAGGCAAATGATGTCCAAGTTCGAGTCGAAGCAGTAGAGAGAGATAGAATTGAGCTTATACCGCTCAGAAAGGAAAAAGCCTACACCATTGTGGGTGTTGATCCGGGCACAACTACAGCAGTTGCAGTCCTGGATCTGAACGGCAGATTGCTGGGAGTTAAAAGTAAGAAAAACTGGAGTACAGGCGAAGTGATTGATTACATCACATCATTCGGGAAACCTGTTGTGGTTGCAACAGATAGAAAAAATCCACCAGAATTTGTTGCAAAACTCAAAGCCTCGTTTCAGGCAGTTCTTTATGCTCCAAAGGAAGACATGAGTGTTGAAAAGAAAAAGAGCATGGTTAGCGGAGCGTGTGGGGCCCTAAATGACCATGAGAGAGACGCCGTGGCAGCAGCTATGGAAGCTTACAACTCCTATAAAAACAAGCTGATGAATGTTGAGAAGAGGATTCCATCAGGGTTCGATGCCGACGAGATAAAAGCTGGGATAATCAGGGGATTCCCGTTGAAGGAGCTGATATCTGAGAAGAAGGAAAAGGTTGAAAAGGTAGAGAAGAGAGTTCTTGACGAGGGTGCAAAAAAAGAGTTGCAGAAAAAAGAGGAGAGGATAAGAGAGCTGGAAGAGGAAAACAGAGTTCTGAGAAAGATAATCCAGGAGTTAGAAAGCGAAGTGGAGAGGCTTAAGAGTAAAATTGTATCCCTTTCTAGAGAGGAACATATCCGCGTTAGAAGGGAAAACTATGTCAGGAGTCTGGAAAGTGAGGTTTCAGAGCTCAGAAAAGCGTTGAAGCAGAAAGACGAGGAGATAGCCACTCTTAAAGAGAGGCTTGAAACCGTAAAGAGGATGAAGTACCTTGAGCTGAGCAGAGAGTGGAAAGCGATCAAATGCCTCAGAAAGTTCACCAAAGACGAAATTGAGAGGGTTGAAAGAGAAATGGGCCCTATCAGAGGAGAGATTATCTACATTGAAGATGTCAGCGGCGGTGGGAAGACAACTGCGGAGATGCTTATAGAGAGGGAAGTAAAGACAGTTATCGCCGGAAACGATATGTCCCACATACCAAGACAACTGCTTGAGGATGCCAAGATTCCCATAATAAAGAAAGATGATGTCGAAATTGAAGTCGGAGAAGGATTCGCTGTTGTCAGATGGGGCAGACTTCACAAACTGATTGAGGAAAAAACGAGGGAGCTGAAGAAGAAAGAAGTAGATAAGTTGGAAAAAATACTGATAGAGTATAAAAATCAAAGGGTCAGTGAGTTTGACCGGGTTTGACTGATTATTGTTATCGACTAGGATTATCGATTAGAGTTCAATTACCAGATTCATTTAGCATCGAAGTGACTCAGCTCCACAACCTCTGCTACAGTCTTTTCCAGTATCCCTGAGCCGTAAATCCTCTTTACTCTCCCCATACATCTGGGAGAGAGTCTAAGCCTTACCACCGTCATTTCACTTTCTTCAAGGTATCCTTCAGTGGAGAAGACTATTGAGTGGGACATGACTTCCTTTCCAGTTACCTCAGCCACCAGTCCCCAGATACCCCTTTCAAGGTCGTGAAGTTTTGCTGGTGTGATGAACACGCACTCCCCGACATTAACAGATAGAGCTGTAGCAACATTGTGTGCACTCCTTATTTCTAGAGTGCGTATGTGTCGTCTTACAAGCTCTTCCAGAACCTTTCTATTTATACCCGTCAATACATAGCACTCCATAGGCATCACCAACCATCACCCGAACATGGGTAGTTCTTCCCCTCTTCCTCTTTCCTCGTGCATCCTCGTCTGCTCTGCGAGCTTCTGCATCTGAGCCTCAATATATTCTGCTTCCTGTATCAGCTTATCGACCCCTATATTCCACTCAAAGATGTCGTTCATCTTCTTTATGACCTCTGCCGCTGCTCTCGGGTCGGGATTGAATCCCATGGTCTCACCAAGCAGAGCTATTCCAGGGAATTTCCTTGCTACGCACTCATTCAGGATTGATCCAGCGATACCACTTATGGTTCCGGTTTTGAAGATTTCCACAACTTTCTCAATTCTGTCCAGCAAATCTCTGGATGTGGCTGCACCGAATACCCTCTTTTTGTCTTCGAAGGTGGTAACGCCTGCTATAGAGACTAGCAAGGATGCATTTATAGATGCTGCCCACTCTACTATAGTCTGGCTCACGTCATATGCTATTTGCGGTAAGATTGGAACATCAGAATGTATCAGAACAAAATTGTGTTCGTTGCTCTGATAAACCCGGATTGGTGGCAGAATAAGTCCATCGAAGAGAGTCGCTACCGGTGGGAGAAGGCGGGATTCGATGACGCCAACAGCCTCAAGCCCTAGCTCTATTATGAAGTGCCCAGTAACAATGGTCCCAACAAGACCTATTCCGGGAAAACTTGTCAGTATAACCGGTTTTTCCACACTCAATGATTCAACAATTATTGTACTCTCTCTTTCCATGCTTAAGCAATTATCGCAAAATTATTTATCCTTTCCCTCTTTCTTCTGCTATGCGCAGATACAAGTTCAAGAGAGGTTACAAACCCACTCCTGAAAGACTTGAAGAAATGATTGTGAAGCACTTCGGAAGCTTTGAAAGAGATGGAAATACCTACGTAGTCAGATACAAGGCCATTGAGGAGCTCAGACTCTGGTTTGACGGTAAAATGTTGTGTGCTGAATCAAAAACAAACCCGAAGGTAGATAACGAGACTGCATTTGAAACCCTAAAAACTTACAACAAGTTCCTTGAGGATTTGACGGGATACACTGCTAAAGAGAGGCAGAAAATGATGAAAAAGGAGGCTGAGGCTGAAGGGTAGAGCTCAGCAATTTATCATTTAAATTCAGGTTCTCTTTTTTCGATAAAGGCTTTTATGCCCTCTCTGAAGTCTTCAGTTCTTGCAGTCCTCATAACGTGCTCCATTTCAAGTTTGAGGTGTTCTTCAAGGTTATTGCTGTAGCTCACATTAAGAAGCTGCTTTATGCTCGCAATCACCTTACTAGGCATCCTCAAATACATCTTTGCTACCTCATTCACCCTTGCCTCCAGTGATGTCGGTGGAACGACTTCTGTAACAATCCCGTATCCCAGCGCTTCTTTTGCGTCGAATCGTCTTGCGGTTGACATGAGCTCAAATGCCCTTTTCATGGTGGTAGCTCTAGGGAAGAAAAAGGATGAGCCAGTATCAGGACTCAGCCCGATTCTAGCAAATCCGCTGGAAAATGTTGTGTCTTCAGAGGCAATGGCATAATCACTGGCAAGAATTATGCTCAGACCGCCTCCAAAAATGTACCCCTTGGCTTCAGCTATTACAGGTTTCGGAAGCTCCCTTATGGCCTTAATGATGCCATTATGAAAAATATCACCGAACTCCGTAAGTTTTTGAGGGTTGTTGTACATCTCTATAAATGCTCTGATGTCTGCTCCTGAGCAGAAGCTCTTACCTTCCCCTCTCAGCACAACAACCTTGATTTCGTCATCTCTGCAGAGTTTCAGAGCTTCAGCTATGTCAGAAGCCATCTGATAGTTCACAGAGTTGTGGACTTCGGGTCTGTTCAGGATAATTTCAGCAATTCTCTCTTTTGTGGAAAACCTTATGGTTTCGAATCTCTCGTAATTCATAGTGTCAGTAACGGCATGGTATATTTATCTGTGTTTATCCGTGTGGTTAAGGCGTCGATGTGAACTACCGCAGGCTGAAGCCTGCGGCCTCCTCCCGCTGGAACCTGAGCTTTCCAGCCTCCTGCCTTTGAGCGGCAGTAAACGGCTCCACCCCGGCGGGGAGAGGCATGTTCACGATGCCCCATCCCCTACTCTCATCCCGCCTAAGCCCCCACATCCTGAAGTTCGGAAGCTTCATCGAACGGAACGCCGAGTAGGGCACATGTAAATGCATAATACAACCTCTAATCAGGATATTTACGGAAGCATTTCTGTCAGCGTGGCCTTTGTGCCCATTAGGGCAAGCAAACAGCTTCTTGTGCCTTATCCCGAGAACCCCGCATAGGGAACACCTACGCGATGTGTCCCCGGGATCGACGAATTTTACTGGTATACCAATCCATTCGAGCTTGCACTTGAGGAACTGCTGTAACTTGTGGAATGGCCACGCATGTAAACGGCGGTTCATTCTCTTCCCTTTGTCTCTGTCCTTTCCATTTCTGATGCCATCGAGGTCCTCCATGAAGACAATTAATCCAGAATACTTGCCCGTCAGGTAATCAACGATCCTTCTCGAAACGAAGTGCAGAAAGTACTCGATCTGCCTGTGTTCTCTCTCCGTAAATCCTAACTTCCTCTTGCTCTTGGCTCCGTGCTCTTGCAACCTCTTCCTTATTGTAAACCAGTAGTGCCTGATGAACTTGATAATTGCGTAATCAACGATGAAAGAATCAACGACCTTTCTCGCCATTAAATCGTAAACGGTGATGGTTACGTTGTCCTCGTTGACGTCAATGCCAGCGGCGTACCTGATCGATTTAACAGGCAAATTTCTGGTTATCGTGATGTGCAGATAGTATTCTCCTTTCCGCTTGACAAGCTCAGCAATCGTTATATCGTACTCAGGCGTGTAATCGATTCCCTGTTTTCTCAACTTGATGGCTTTCTTCTTCTCCTCTATGGCCTTCTTAACTATCTCTTCCTGCTCCTTTGAGAATTCAAGGTATCCCTTAACGTACTCCTTGCGAGGGATCAGTGTGATCCTGAACCATATCCTGCCATCTCTGTCAATCCAGAGGTTGTACCCCTCGCCGAAGTTCATTCTCAAAGGCAAAGGTCTGTTTTCGTATATTCTGAGTTCTTCAGCCTCTCCCTTTTCCTCGAGCTCTTTGAATGATTTGAAGGTCTCCCTTGCCTTCGCTATTATTCTCTGCTTTGTATTGCCAACTAAGAACGATTGAATATCTTTATCGCTTACCTTTACACCGTCTAAGAGTTTGATTAAGACTTCGTTGAAAACTCTTCTCGATTCAAGCATGACTTCGTCTACCTTTGCAGGATTTCCTTCCTCGATAACTGCCTTTCCCACAGCTGTTTTATTGATGTTATTACTTCTATTACTTCTATCAATAAAAAGTATTTAATACTTAAAGCATATAAAGTTTTTGTGGCTGAGAATGGGAGTAAGAGTAAGAAGAGGATGCACGTAAGCGTCGATGAGGAAATACACAAAAGGCTCAGAATTGTTGCTCCAGAAATAACCGGAAAGATAAGGGGGGCCATAGAAGATGCCGTTAACGAGGCCTTATACTTCTGGATTATGAAGGTAGAAGATGAACTTGACGTAAAGAAGGGGGCACATACAGTCTGGAGTTTGAACTATCACTTCGTATTCGTTCCCAAGTACAGAAAGAAAGGTACTAGAGGAAAAAAAATCAGAGACAGAGTTGCAGAGCTCATCAAAGAACAGTGTGAAAAATACGGATTTGAAATAATCTCTATGGAGATAATGCCTGATCACGTCCATGTTCATCTCAGTCCCTCCTCGCTTCGCTCCCTGTGAAGTTGCAAGGCTGATAAAAGGTTATACGGCAAGGATGCTTTTCAAGGAATTTCCCGAACTTAAAAAGGAGTTGTGGGGTGGGGAGTTCTGGGCCAAGAGCTATTACGTTGGGTCTCACGGGAAAGTTAGTTCCGAAACCATAAAGAAGTATATTGAGGAATGTCAGGGATTTTAGCTCAGCTTAGCGCCATTCACCCCCAAGCTTCCAGCTTGGGGCACTCTGGCGCTGGGATTTGTAGATTATAAGGGCAAATCCAGAAGCTTTTTAAATCCATTGCCTTTAGCGGTTAGGGTGGCGCAAGACATCCGCGTCAGCCTCAGCAGAGAGCTCACGCTTTTTGATATTACAATGATTGGAATTGCAGGGATGATTGGTGCAGGCATTTTTGCTCTAACTGGCATCGCTACAGGCATTGCAGGGCCGGCAATTCTCCTTGCCTTTCTTTTGAATGGGATTACGGCAACTTTTACTGGTCTGGCCTATGCAGAACTTGGATCAGCCATACCAGAAGCTGGAGGGAGCTATCTCTGGGTTAAGGAGGCTATGGGTGATCACTTCGGTTTCCTTGCAGGGTGGTGTGACTGGGCTGCACATACGATAGCCTGTGCCCTTTATGCTGTGACATTCGGATCTTTCTTTTCCGAATTCATGATTAAATTCGTTGGATTCACTTACTTGTCCCAGTTTACCCTCTCGAAGATTTCAGCACTTCTGATAGTTTCCCTTCTTACATACATCAATTATCTTGGTGCAAAGGAGAGCGGAAGGGTAGGTGGTTTCGTAACTCTTTTCAAGGTATCAATTCTGACCCTTTTTGCAGCTTTTGGGATATACAAAACCCTGATAAAACCCGACTGGATTGCAGCATTCACAACCCCTTCCTTCTTACCTCATGGCGTCACAGGTGTCCTCGCAGCTATGGGTCTCACCTTCATAGCCTTTGAGGGGTACGAGATAATAGTCCAGAGCGGTGAAGAAGTAAAGAAGCCGGAAAAGAATATACCGAAGGCCATAGTTATCTCGCTTTGGGTTGCCGTAGCCATCTACATCCTTGTTGCCTTTGCACTTATAGGATCTGTGGAGGCGAATATTCAAAGCTGGATGTATTTGGGCAAGCTTGCAGAATTCAGCCTCATAAGGGTTGCAGACCAGATTATGCCCTTCGGAGCTATCATGATCATCGCTGGCGGACTCGTTTCAACAATCAGCGCTATGAACGCTACCATATATTCATCATCAAGGGTTGCATTTGCTCTGGGCCGAATTGGATATCTGCCAGAATCTCTAGCCAGAATAAATGAGAGAACAAGAACACCCCACTTCGCAATTTTCTTCAGCTACGTTATAATCTCTATAATGTCTCTGGCACCCATTGAGGCTGTGGCTTCAGCAGCGGATGTGATGTTTCTCATACTCTTCATCCTTGTGAACTTCGTTCTGATTCTGCTGAGATTCAGGAGACCTGACTTAAAGAGGTCTTTCAGGATGCCTCTCGTGCCATATTTGCCTCTGATTGCAATTCTTATCCAGATCGTCATAGGATATTACCTACTTACCGAGTTGGAGCATGGAGGTTTTGTAATTGCAGTGACAGCCATCTGGATACTCTTCGGCTCTCTAGTATATTTTGCATATTCGGAGAAAGAGAGAGCCCACAGACTAGAAGAAGTTTCCAGAACAGTTTATGAGGAGAAACCAGTTGAAGAGGCGCCTTTCAAAATATTGGTTCCCGTAGCAAATCCAGCCATCGCCACTAAGCTCGGGAGATTTGCTGGAATTATTGCCAGAGATAAGGGAGGGCAGGTGGTATTCCTCAGTGTTTTAACGCTACCAGCTCAAACACCTTTCTCTGCCGCCACCAGATATATTGAGGAATCAAAGAGATTCATTCAAGAGGTGATGAAAGATGTTAGCGTTCCAGCAGGAGGTATTGTTAAAATAGGCCGTAGAGCTTCTGAGGCAATTCTGAATGCTATCGAAGAGGAGAAGCCTGATCTCGTTATCATGGGGTGGAGAGGCAGAACATTCAGAAGAGATTTTGTCTTGGGGAGCACAATTGATCCCGTTTTGCTTAAAGCGAAATCTGATGTAGCAGTAATCAGGTTTGAGCCCGGAAAGAGTTGGAAACCCATCAGGAAAATATTAATTCCAACTGCTGGCGGCCCTCATGCAACGCTGGCAGCAGAACTCGCTAAATCCGTTGCAAAGCAGGAAGGTGCCGAGATAGACTTAATATATGTTGGAAAGACAAAGAATGATGAGAAAACTGCCCAAAAAGCATTTGAGGAGACCAAGGAATTACTCCAAGACCTTAAAGTCTCCCATAACCTCAAAGTTTCCCAAAAGTTCATAATAGCTGAGGATGCTGTGAAAGCAATAGCAGAAGAGGCAGAGAATTACGATGCAGTATTCATTGGCTCCACGGCTGAACCCTTCTTGAAGAACTTCCTGATGGGGGTGTTTCCTGAGAAGGTGGTCAGGAAAACATCAAAGACTGTAGTAATGACCAGAAAATGGGTAAGATTGGTTGATGTTTTGAAAAAATGAGGTGAAGCGTAGGTGAGAGACAAAGGCAAGATTGGATTTCTTTCTGTTGTTTCAATAGGAGTAGGAGGGATGATTGGTGGTGGTATATTTGCCGTTCTGGGTCTGGCTGTCCAGCTAGCCAAAGGTGGTACGCCTATTGCCTTTACCCTTGCCGGGCTTATTGCTTTGATTACTTCTTATTCATATGCCCGTCTTTCGTTCACCTACCCAAGTCAAGGAGGGACAGTGGAGTTTCTGAATCAGGCGTTTGGAGTTGGGCTAACTACCGGAAGCCTGAACATTCTGCTGTGGCTCAGCTACATCATCATGCTCTCCCTCTACGCTTACGCCTTCGGGAGCTACGGAGCCAGTTTCTTCGATCACAGGCCCTTCTGGAAGCACGTTTTAATTAGCCTGATTGTCTTGTTGCTAACGACTCTCAATTTTATGGGTTCTGCGGTTGTTGGAAAGGCGGAAGAGTGGATTGTGGGCTTCAAGGTTGCCATACTCCTGCTTTTTGTCATTGCCGGGCTGTGGAGTGTGGATGCTGAAAGGCTCCATCTATCCAACTGGTCCCCTCCCATCCAGCTCATAGCAGGGGGGATGATAATATTTCTGGCCTATGAAGGTTTTGAACTCATCGCGAATACTGCTGAGGACGTGAAAAATCCTGAAAAGCTCCCTCTAGCCTATTACACTTCAGTGGGCTTTGTTATCCTGGTTTATGTACTGGTAGCTCTTGTGACTGTAGGAAACCTCCCTTACGACCAAATCGTTTCAGCAGAGGATTACGCTCTTGCAGCCAGTGCTAAGCCCTTTATGGGTAATGCTGGCTTTACTCTGATAACAATTGCAGCATTACTGTCAACAAGCTCAGCCATAAACGCTACGCTTTATGGAGCTGCCAAAATCAGCTATATAATTGCAAAAGAGGGGGAGCTTCCAGAAGCTTTGGAGCGTAAAGTCTGGAACAGGCCTGTCGAGGGGCTGATTGTTACAGCACTAACCGTGCTGATTGTGGCTAATGTCTTTGACCTGTCCAGTATATCCACCATGGGCAGTGCTGGTTTCCTGATAATCTTCGCAGCAGTAAACCTTGCAAATGCCCGGTTGCATAATGTGACGAAGAGTAAGAGGTGGATATCTTTAGCTGGGGCAATACTATGTCTTCTAGCCCTCACCATCTTGATATGGCAAATATCGGTTGAAGCACCCCTCAAAACAGGCATTCTGGCTGGTATGATTGGATTATCCGTGGGAATAGAATACACTTACCGAAGGATGACTAATAGAGTGATAAAGCCATTATACGAGCATCCGAAGGAGCTGTAAAACCGTAAATGCAAAATATCAGTTCATGAATTTATTTAGGGTGATGAGCTTTCTCTCAGCTGAGCCGGGATGAAGATCTCCCGATAGGCTGAGAGAGATGGAGCGACAAAACAGGTGATGAGACCCTTGCCCCCGACCGGCGATGAAGAGGGGTATGCGGGCTGACTTGATTTTCCTTATTTTCCTTTTTTCCATACTTTATCCCTCCTACCCTGCCCCCTCCTCTATCCCAGAAATTCACAGATTTTAACAACACTTAAGAACATCAAAAATACCTCAACCTTCATGGAGCCCAAAGAGCTGAATGAAGCTTTGGAGCGATTTCTGAGATTGCAGACTTTTCCAATAGCATTCAAATTCGTTAAAAGTCAGGAAGAGGTACCAGAGAGGGCAAGAAGAATCGATGGCATAACCATCTGCCAAGCATACAACCTGTCCAGAAAGTACGGGTGGACAATTTTCTTCGACTCCTCCACTACCTGCCCGATTGGCCTAGTAGCATTTGGTTTTGCGGAACCTGATGAACTCTACGCTACGGGACAGCTTGCCTACGACGCCGGGTATGCAGAGTCGGTAGAAGCAGGGAAAAAGTTTGAAGAGGTTGTTGAAAAGCTGGATTTCGGGAGCTACATCGGATGCGTTGTCTCTCCCCTATCTCGAGCTGCTTTTATCCCGGACTTCGTTGCAATTTACGGCAATCCAGCCCAGATTCTCCGCCTGATTCATGCTTCGATTTATCGAACTGGAGGAGCTTTTGAAACGAGAATCCTTGGCAGAGCAGCATGCAGCGAACTGCTGGAAGCTTTCACAAGAGATAAGCCAAGATTTGTCATGCCCTGCTACGGAGACAGACTTTTCGGACTTACACAGGATGATGAAGTTGCCTTTGCTTTCCCCTACAGAATGGCAGAAGAAATAGCCAAGAATCTAGAGGAAACCCACAGGAGAGGGATCAGATATCCCATACCCACCACCGCCCTGCGGCTTCCTCTTAAGCTACCGGAAAGTTATGAGAAGTCCGCAAAAGCCATGAAAAGACTTTGAAGAACTCAAATTGTTTCGCACAATAAGGCTTTTAATCCAGCAAGCCATGCAGCCTTTCATGAAAATTCCAGAGAGCCACCCACGCTATCAATCTCTGATGACAAGGGAAAAGATCGTCGAGGGCATAAAAGCAGGAATAGTTGCCCCCGAAGGGCTCATAGCTCATGGCAGGGGAGAGGCTTTCGATTACATAATGGGTGAAAGGAGTAATGAATTTGCTCTGAAAGCTGAAAGAGTGGCAGTTGCCCTAATGCTCATCTCTAAACATCCCGTAATATCCGTTAACGGTAATGCTGCCATTCTCGCTGCCAAGGAGCTTGCTGAGTTGGGGGAGGTGATTGACGCACCTCTTGAGGTAAACATTTTCCACTTTAAGCCTGAAAGAGTTGAGAAAATAAAGAATCACCTTACGCAGTATACCGATAACGTGCTGGCAGCATGCGATGCAGAGCTTGAGGGGCTGGAATCGGCAAGGAGAATAGTTGATAGCAGGGGAATATATATTGCCGACACCGTCCTTGTCCCGCTAGAAGATGGTGACAGGTGTGAGATTCTGAAAAAACACGGTAAGAAAGTAATATCTATTGATCTCAATCCTTTATCCAGAACATCACTCATGGCAGATATAAGTATCGTGGACAACATAACCAGAGCCATTCCCAACATGATTGAGTTTGCAAAAGAGATGGGGAAAATGGATGAGTCTGAACTTCGCAAGATTGTTGAAAGCTACGATAACCGAGCAATTCTCAGCGAAGCGATAAAAGAGATATGCAAGTACCTGACTAAAAAAGCGGAGGAAGTCCTATGATCGTTGACCCTTCAGATCTGAAATCAGCAAAACTTGATCTAACTCCTTTCATGGAAAAGGTACAGCCAATAATCAATGATGTGAAAGAAAGAGGTGATGAGGCACTTATTGACTTCACAAAACGCTTTGACGATGTTGACCTCAGTTACATACGGGTTCCAGAGGATGTAGTGGATGAGGCCTACGATCAGGTGGATGATGAGCTCATAGATGCTCTAGAGGTTGCCAGAGAGAACATCGAGCGGTTCCATTACGTTACAAGCGTTGAGAGGGACATGAGGATCGATTTTGATGATGTTATTCTAGGAAAGAAATACGTTCCACTTGAGTCTGCTGGTATATATGTTCCCGGAGGGAGGGCCAGCTACCCCTCAACAGCTCTGATGGGAATAATTCCAGCCTCGCTGGCAGGTGTGGAGAGGATTGCCGTCTGCACACCTCCTGACAGAGATGGCAAAGTAAAGCCGCTCACGCTGGTTGCATGTGATATTGCTGGGGCCGATGAAATTTACTGCGTAGGTGGTGCCCAGGCCATCGCAGCTCTGGCTTACGGAACAGAGAGCGTTGCCAAAGTAGATAAAATAGCGGGCCCCGGCAATGCGTATGTCACTGCAGCAAAGCTTGTGGTGCAGAAAGATGTGCCCATTGATATGCCAGCAGGACCATCAGAAGTCCTTATAATTGCAGATGAAACGGCAAATCCGAGATTTGTTGCTTTTGATGCGCTGGCGCAACTCGAACACGATCCCCTAGCAATGGCAATAGTCTTGACCACATCAAGAAAGCTGGGTGAAGAAGTTGAATCAATAGCCAGAAGGGAAGGTGCGTGGTTAGATCTAAAGAATCTGAGAATAGCAATTGTGGAGAGTGTTGAGAGAGCAGTCGAAATTTCAAATTCGATTGCGCCTGAGCACTTGGTGATAATGTGTGAAGGTGGAGAAATGTTGCTTAACAAAGTCAGACATGCCGGAAGTGTTTTTATTGGTGAATACAGCCCTGTTGCAGCAGGAGATTACGCTTCAGGCACGAACCACATCCTTCCAACCTCTGGCTTTGCTAGGAATTTTGGCGGAGTAAGCGTTGAAACGTTCCTGAAACACATAACCTATCAGATTATATCCCCTGAAGGGTTGAAGAGGATTGGAGAAGCCGTAATAAAGCTGGCAGAATCAGAAGGGATGCTTTTCCATAAAAAATCTGTGGAGGAGAGGCTAAAATGACAGAAACGAGAATGGGTGAAGTGAGAAAATACACCGCTGAAATAGGCGAAGAAGATTTCGGAAGAGAGGTTACCCTTTATGGCTGGGTTCATGAAGTCAGGGATCTTGGAGGAATAGTCTTCGTTATTCTTCGGGATAGAGAAGGTTTTGCCCAGATAACCCTGCCGAAGAAGGTTGTTAATCCCGATGTGTTCAAGAAGGCCAGAAAAGTAAGAAGAGAGAGCGTAATAAAGGTTAGGGGACAAGTGAAGGCTGAGGAAAAAGCTCCAAATGGATATGAAATAATCCCGAGCAGCTTTGAGGTCATCAATGAAGCCGATGCTCCGTTACCTCTAGATGTAGCAGAAAAAGTTCCGGCAGAGCTTGATACTCGCTTAGACCACCGCTACCTTGACCTGAGAAAACCCAAAATTCAGGGAATTTTCAGAATTAGACACATCATCACCAAATCTTTCAGAGATTTCCTCACTGACGAGGGCTTTATAGAGGTTGCAACTCCAAAGATTGTTTCCACAGCAACCGAAGGTGGTACAGAGCTCTTTCCCCTCTCTTACTTTGAAAAAGAGGCTTTCCTGAATCAGAGTCCCCAGTTATACAAGCAGGTTCTCATGGCTTCTGGCCTAGAAAAAGTCTTCGAAATCGGACCAATTTTCAGGGCTGAGGAGCATAACACGATCAGACACCTCAACGAAGCCACAAGCGTTGATATCGAAGCAAGCTTCATGGACCACAACGGAGTAATGGATGTACTTGAAAAAATGGTGGTCAAAGCCTACGAAAACGTTGTTGACAAGGGAGAGAGATATCTGGAATGGGTTGGGGCAAGCATAGAGGTTCCCGAAACGCCATTCCCAAGAATTACCTACGATGAGGCCCTTCAAATTCTGAAGAGGAAGGGTGAGGAGATTCCTTGGGGTGAAGACCTACCAACACCTGCGTTGAGAGTCTTAGGAGAGGAGCTGGGCGGATTCTATTTCATAGTAGACTGGCCAACCGAGAGCAAGCCCTTCTATGCCATGCCCTACGAGGAAGAACCTGAAATCAGCAAGTCCTTTGATCTGATGCACGGATGGCTTGAGTTGGCGAGTGGGGCACAGCGAATACATCTGTTCAGCGAGCTTGTGAAAAGCATAGAGAGTAAAGGCCTTTCTTCGGAGAGTTTTGGCTTCTATCTGGAAGCATTCCGCTACGGCATGCCACCCCATGCTGGCTGGGGTCTTGGTATGGAAAGGTTCGTGATGTCTATGTTGGGCTTGTCCAACATCAGGGAGGCTGTTATATTCCCAAGGGACAGACAGAGACTCGTACCATGAGATTCGATTTCCTTCATCACCCAAATTTTTGAATAGGGGCGAAAGGTATATTAATACCTTTTAATATCATTTTTATGAAATGTCTGATAGAGACATTCTTTTGGAAAGACTGGAAAGGAAACTTTTTGAGAAGGAGAGAGAGGTTCAGGAGTTGAGAAAAATGCTTGGAGGAGAGATTGAAAAACTTAAGAGACAGATCATAGAGGAAATAACTGAAGAACTCAGGAAAGTCAGGGATGTGGAGGCTAAGGTCGTTGAGCTCTCTAAAGCCGTTGATACACTTATGAACGAGGTTCTTTACCTGAAATCAGAAGTCAGAAAGGATGAAAGATCTGAAAGAGAGATTATAGATATCATGAAAGCTGAAGAAGAGAAAAAAGAGCCTGAAAATCCAAGAAAAGAGGATGTCATCGTCGCCGAATCAAAATATGATGGGCCGAAATATTGTGAGGAGGACGGAGACATCATATTCTGCGACTAAGCCATGCATATTAAGAGAATAATCCTCAAAAATTTCAAATCTTTCGGCAAAAAAGTTGAGATCCCCTTTGAAAAAGGATTTATTGTTATCAGCGGCCCAAATGGCAGTGGAAAATCTAACATAATAGATTCAATTCTTTTCTGTTTGGGTCTATCATCTTCATCTAGGGTTTTAAGGGCTGAGAAGCTGACTGATCTTGTTCATTCAGGTAATGGGAGGCAGGTTGGAGAAGCTGAAGTCACAATAATTTTCGACAACAGTGATGGAAGAATAGATATCGACGAGGAAGAGATACGAGTTACCAGAAAAATAAGGGTGACTGAAAAAGGCTACTACAGTTACTACTACCTCAACGGAAAATCTGTAAACCTTTCCGAGATACAACGCATACTCGAACAAGCTGGAATTCACAGTGATGCATACAATGTGATAATGCAGGGAGATGTGACAAGAATTACTGAAATGACTCCTCTCCAGAGGAGAAAGATTATAGATGACATAGCTGGCATCTCGGATTTTGATGAGAAGAAAGAGAGAGCTCTAGAAGAGCTTGAGAGGGTTAGAGAGAACATAGAATTGATAAATACGGTTCTTACAGAAGTTAACGTTAGGCTTTCTCAACTCGATAAGGATAGAGAGGAAGCTTTGAGATACAAGTCTCTTGTAAACGAGAAGGAGAGGTTACTAAGCTATTTAACCGCCCACAAATACCTCGAGCTCTCTAGAAAGAAGCAGCGGGTTGAAAATGAAATTCAAAAACTTGAAATAGAAAAGGACAGGCTGATAAGCCAAACTTCTCAGCTCTCCATTCAAATTGACGAATTAAAAAGAGAAGCGGAAGAAATCTCGAAAGAGATTGTTGAGAAAGGTGATGAAGACTTCAAAAGAATCCAAGAGGAACTTGTTCAGATAAATGGAGAGATTGAAGCAAAGAAAAAGGAGATTGAGATTTTTGCTTCTGAAATCAAAAAACTAGAGTCTGAAAAAACAGGAGTTCTTGTGGAGTTGTCAAAGCTGAAAGAGGACAGAAATACTGTTCTTGAGGATATCGAGAAAGCAGCTCTTCAAAAGATGAGTCTCGAAGAAGTTGTTTCAGAGCTAGAGTCAAAGATAGAATTGCTCAAGCTGAAAATCGAAGAGATGGGTGAGCAGTACGGAAAGTTGAGAGACGAACTACTATCCAAGAGAGAAGAACTTGAAAAGCTGAAAGAGGAGAAGAGCTTAGTTGTCAGGGAGAGAGACAGGCTTCTTGAAGCTATCAGGAGAATAGGGCTTGAGATTGACTCCCTCAATGAAGAAAAGAGGAGAGACGAAGAGACCATTAACCAGTTGCTCAGAGAAAGTATGGATAAGGCAAGAGAGTTGGAAAATGCAAAGAAGGAGATCCAGAATTTGGAGAGGGAAGTAAGAGCGTATGATGACAGGCTTTTCAGCCTCCGCTCAAGACTTGCTGACCTTGAAGAAGAAATAAAGCAGAGAGAAGTTGAACTTGCCAAAATTAGAGCTGAGCTCTCCACCATTCAGTCAGGCTTTTCTAGAGCTGTGGAGTTGGTGATGGAGGCAAGAGATAGAAAGGCTCTTCCCGGGATTTACGGTACTGTGGCACAGCTGGGAGAGGTTGATTCGCAGTATGCCCTAGCCATTGAGGTAGCAGCCGGAAATGCGTTACAGTACATAGTGGTAGAGACTGAAGAGGATGCAATAAGGGCAATAAATTACCTCAAGCAAATAAGAGGCGGCAGAGCCACATTCCTCCCTCTCAACAAAATAAAGAAGAATTTCGAAAAACTGGAACTCAACAAAGATGTTCTCTCCAAGCTAGGCGTTATCGATTATGCTGTTAACTTGATTAGGTTTGATAAAAAATTCAGAGCAGTTTTCAATTTCATTTTGAGAGACACTCTTGTTGTTGACAACTTGGAGAACGCAAAAAAGATAATGGACGGACGCAGAATAGTGACGCTGGACGGGGACCTCATAGAAAGAAGTGGAGCAATGACTGGAGGAAGTATAGAGAGAAAGCATGGTTTGCTGGTTTCCAGAGAGTTGATTGAAAAAGAGAAGAAAATAAACGAGGAAATAACTGTTTTGAAGAGCGAAAAGGCGTCAATGCTAGGTGAGATAAAGAAGGTTGAAGATTTGAAAAGAGAGGTTTCATCCAAGGTCAACACCCAGAAAGAAAAGACAGATAGTATTGCAAGAGAAATTTCAGCAATTGAAGCAAGAATTAGTGAGATAAAGAGGAGACTGAGCGACATAGATGAACGAATTAAGGAGAAGACTGAGGAAAGGGAGAGAATCTATGCAGGACTCAGCAACTATGAGGCCAAAATATCGGAGTTTGATTCTCGCATCAGTACGGTAAGCAACGAGATACAGAATATAGAGAAAGAGCTAAAGGGAAGCAAAATACCTGAAATGACTAAAAAGCTTGAGGAGCTCAAGGAGGAGCACGCTAGATATCGTGAGAGTCTGCTTGCTGCCGAAGCTAAAATTGGGAATTTAGAGCTGAAGAAAAATCAAGTTGATTCCAGCATAGAAGAGAGAGAGAAGAGAATTGTAGACATAGATGATGAAATTGCCAGACTGAGCCAGGGGATAAAGGACGGAGAAGAAGCTATCCAGAACCTCTATTCCAGAATGAAGGAGCTTAAAGAGAAAGAGAAAGAAGTGGGAGTGGAAATAAAGGAACTCAGAAAGAAGAGAGACGATGTTATAGAGAAACTTAGGGAAGCGGAGAAGAAGAAAGACGCAATGGAATTCGAAGTGCTCAGCCTGAGTGAGAAGATAAAGTCCAGGAGGGAATCTCTCTCTGAAATTCTGACTGAGTTGCAGGAGATTGGAGAGATAGAAGTTCCAGATGACTTGCCACCCCATCAGGATGTCGTGAAGATGCTCGAAGAAGTTGAGATTTCCCTTTCCAGTTTTGGCGATGTTAATATGAAAGCTATTCAAGAGTATGAAGAAGTGAGAGCTAGAAGAGACGACCTTCTTGAAAGGAGAATCACCCTTGAAAGGGAGAGAAGTGAGATATTGGAGAGAATAGACAGGTACGAGCAGATGAAAAAGGATGCCTTCTTTGAAACTTTCAATGCCGTTTCAAAGAACTTTTCAGAGATAATTGCAGAGCTCACGGATGGTGAAGGAGAGCTATATCTTGACAATCCCTCGGATCCCTTTAACAGCGGCCTCAATATAAGGGTTAAGCCTTATCGGAAGCCGGTTCAGAGGTTAGAGTCCATGAGCGGTGGTGAGAAGAGCCTTGTGGCTTTAGCTCTGATATTCGCCATTCAGCGCTATAAGCCAGCACCATTCTACGCATTCGATGAAGTTGACATGTTCTTAGATGGAGTTAATGTGGGAAGGGTGGCCAAAATGATCAAAGAGCGATCAAGGGATGCCCAGTTCATAGTGGTGTCACTACGAAAGCCCATGCTGGAAATGGCCGATGGAATAATTGGTGTGACTATGGGGAGGGATAACACATCCACAGTAACGGGAATCAGGCTGAAAGCCAGAGTTTAGAAGATCCGATTGAGATTCTCGTAGAGATGGTGAGGAAGGGGGAACTGAACCCCTGGAACGTTGATGTAGTCGAGATTGCCGACAAGTTCTTGAAAAGGCTGGAAGAGGCCAAAAAGCTAGATTTGAGAGTTTCTGGAAGAGTTTTGCTGTATGCTGCAATTCTTGTCAGGATGAAAGCCGATGTGCTCGCTACAGAAGCTGTGAGCTACAGCGAAGAAAGTGGCGACGACTTGGAAGTTCTTGACGAGGAGTTCCTAATTGATGATTTTGGGTTTGACATATCTCTAGACTTTCATGACTATAACTTCGAGTCTTACCCTCAGGAGCTACCTGAACCGTCTTACGATGAAGTAGAGGATGAGATACTCGCAGCCCTGCTTTCAACACCTGTGAGAAAAGCCAGAAGATACACCACGTTGAAAGACTTAATCGAAGAGCTCAGAAGAGCTGAAGAGGTTCAGAAGAGGAGAAGGAGGAAGAGAAGGCAGGCTGATGAGGTAGTGCCGGACAGAACAATGGAGACTCCTCATGAGGAAGACATCGAAGAGACCATAATCAAAGTAGAATCGGAACTGCTCTCAATTCTGGCAAAGAGAAGGCCGGTATTTTTCAGCCAAGTGGTCAGGGGAAAGAATACCGGAGAGGTGGTTTCATACTACATCTCTATCCTGCATTTATCCTTCAGAAAAAAGCTCTCCATCAATCAGGAAAGAATTTTCGATAGCGACATTGAAATTGACATAGAGCTAAATCGGTGAGACTATGAAGCTAAGAGAGGCTGTTGAAGCTGTTCTTTTTTCAGCAACTGAACCTGTTAATGCCTCAAAAATTGCGAGAATTTGCGGTGCGTCCAGTAAGGATGTTGAAAAGTCCATTCAGGAGCTTATGGATGAGTATGCTAGCAGAGATACAGCATTGGAAATAGTTGAGCTCAACAGCAGATACCTCATGAGGGTAAAGCCGGAATATGCCGAGGTCGTAAAGAAGCTGGTGGAGAAGGACCTAGACAGGGGAAGCCTGAGGACGCTGGCAGTGATAGCTCTTAGGCAGCCCATAGCCCTCTCGAAGCTAGCAAAGATCAGAGGAAATAGATGTTACGAACAGGTTAAGAAGCTGGAAGAGATGGGGCTGGTTAAGGCAGAAAGAAAAGGTAGAGGAACTTATCTCACCACCACCAAGTACTTTGCCTCATATTTCGGGTTGGAAAGCGATGATCCAGATGAAATAAGAAAAATGCTCAGAAACTATGCATCTGGCGATAAAAAGCTGAGTGAATATATAGAGGGTTGAACGAAGGAAAGCTAACCCAACACTTCAGAAATACCCTCCAACACTCACCTTAAATCCTGCACTCCTCAGCACATCAGCAAAATCATGGTAATTAGGCCTATTTTTATCTGGTTTAATCCCTACTTGGTAGAATTCATCATCTCTGCCAAGCCATCTGTATTTATCCCTAGATAAAGAATGGTAGGGCAAAACATCTACTCTCTCTGCATCCAGCTTCAGCAACAGTTTGAGAAAGCCATGAAAGTCCTTTTCACTCTGAAAATTGCATGAGGGGATGAAAGGGATGCGTATCACAACTTCTGCACTTTTGAGGAGCTTTTGGAGGTTTTTGATAATGAGCCGATTGTCAACTCCAGTAAACCTCAAGTGCCTTTTATTATCATAATCCTTCAGATCATAAAGAAAGAAATCCACGAAATCCAGGCTCTCTTCGATATTTTTCCAAGAAGTGTATCCGGAGGTATCCACAGCCGTACTTATTCCTCTATCCTTGCACAACTTTAGCATCTTCACAAGGAAATTTGGCTGAAGATAAGGTTCCCCCCCGGAGAAGGTCACCCCACCCCCTGAATTTCGGTAAAACACTGAGTCCTTTTCAACCTCTCTGATCACATCCTCTGCATCAGCATCATAGCCGTAGAGAAAAAGAGCATTGTTTCTGCAAACTTCCACACACTCTCTGCAGCCATTGCAGAGTTTGTAGTCTATTGACAGCCTCTCATTGCCATAATCCCAGTAAATGGCTCTTCTGCTACACACTTCAATGCAGTTTAGACATCCAGTACACTTCTCTTCCTTGTAAGCCAACTCAACATCGAAGCGCTGGGATTCCGGATTGTGGCACCAGAGGCACCTCAGGGGACATCCCTTCAGAAATACAGTAGTCCTTATGCCATATCCGTCATGGATCGAGAATCGTTGGATTCGGAATACTCTACCTTTCATGATTTTACTCTCTTTCTCTTATTTTTCTTTCTCAATTCTCTCATCTTCCAAAATTCCCTCATACCTTACAGGAAATTCTAGCGATCAGCTCGTCCTGAACAGCCCTTGAGAGCTCCACGAAGTAGGCACTCCACCCAGCAACCCTCACGAGCAGCCACCTGTAGTTCTCAGGCTCCTCCTGAGCCTTTCTCAGCAAATCCTGATTCAGAACATTGAACTGGATATGCATGCCACCTAGCTCCACGAAGCTCCTTATCAGCGCCTTTATTATCTCCCCGCCCTTAATGCCGAGTATCCCTGAATCAAGATTGACTGTAAAAGAGGCTCCATTTGACAGCTTTTCGTAATTCAGCTTACATGCAGATTTTATAGCTGCCGTAACTCCCTCTCTATCCATTCCCGTACTGGGTGATACTCCGCTGTTCAGAGCGCTGGCCTGAAGTCTTCCAGAAGGTAAAGCGGAGGTCATGAAACCAAAAGCAACGTTAGTGGTCATTGGATAACATCCTGCCGTGAACCTCCCACCCCTGAAATTCCTGTATTTGGTGACCTCGTCACAGTACATTTCGAGAACGAGCCTTACATGTTCATCAGCCTTGCTGTCATTACCATATTTGGGAGCGTTGAGGAGGAGGGAATGCAAGTCTTCGTATCCTTCGAAATTGTTTCTGCAAGCCTCGATAATATCATCAAGGCTGTACCCTTGTTTGATGGCGTGCTCTATTCCTGCTAGCGAATCAGCCACATCAGCAATTCCCACCGCTTGAATGCCCGTAAAATTATACTTTGCCCCTCCCAGTGTCACATCTACCCCTTTCTCAAAGCAGTCTTGGATGCAGAGTGATAGCAGAGGGGTTGGCTTGATGCAAGCATTTGCATACTCAAGGATGTTAGAACCTCTAACCACAAGCCGTATTATGTGGACAAGCTGCTTCTTAAAAGCTTCAATGATTTCTTCCAGGGTTTTTGGCTTTGCATCAGCTGCGTCTCTAACTCCAAACTCGTATCCAAACATCATGTCCGTGCCATCATTCAAAGCATACTCCAGAGCCTTCGCCACGTTTATCAGAGCTGCATCGCTGGATGTGAAGCCGTTTCCGAATGGGGCAATTTCTACACAACCTATTGTGGAGTAGTTCCAAGCGTCGCCCTCCTCAACTCCAGCGAACCTGAGGGCTTTGAAAACTGCTTCATCGTTGAAGATCCCTATGTTGTTCTTTCCTTCAGCGATGAGCTCCGCCAGGGCATCCAGAAAGCTATCGGGAGTCTTTGAACTCACTCTTACATGGACATTAGGCTGCCTTAAGGGTACAGCCTTCGTAACTTCCAGCATGAGGTAAGAGAGTTCGTTTGTGGCATCGTTGCCGTTGGTGTCAACTCCGCCTATTGTGAGAGCCTGATTCGTTGCCTGTCCTGAAAAGTAGAGTTCTAGGAGGGAGTCAAAGGGTGGAACTATCTCGTTGGTCTTAACCCATAGGTTGGCTAAAATCTCGAAAGCCTGGTCTCTGTCAATTTTACCTTCTTTAAGGTCCTTTAAGTAATATGGCAACAAATACTGATCTATCCTACCCATCGAAATTCCCTGCTCGTAGTTCTCCTGATGAAGAGCAGATTGAATGAACCATACGAACTGCACCGCTTCATGGAAACTTTCAGGTTTATTGGCAGGAATTTTCCTGCAGATTTCTGCAATCTTCAAAAGTTCTTCGCGCCTGATGTCATCTTTAGCCTCGTCTGCCAGCTTTTCAGCAAGCTCAGCATACCTGTTTGCGTAGCTTATCATCGCTTCGCTGACTATTTCAGCAGCCTTATAAAACACTAGTTTAGATACATCCCAATCTCCTTCATCTTCAAGCTCCACTATTCTCTTCCTGCTCTCCTCAATAAACCATCTGAAACCTCTTTCCAAAAGATACGGATAATTAACTGCCACATGAGATATTCCAGCAAACTCTGTCAAGACGAAGACTGAGCCAGAATAAAGAATCTCCATTATCTCGGGCATTAACTGCGACGCAAACGCTTCAATGTTCCTGATCTGCCAGTAAGGTGCTATCTCCTCCCTGAGAATCCTGGCATCCTCTTCCCTAACCACCAGTTTGTTTGTTTCTCTGGTTGCAAGGCTTTCAAGGTCGTTGATTATTCTCAATCCTACACCTTCTGGAAAAAGGATTGCGCCCGGAGGATCTGGAAGCATGGTACCAACAACAATCTCGCCAGGAAGAATCTGAATGGGGATGTTCTCAAGGATGTGTTTCAGAGCCTTTGCCTGTCTGATGGGCATCGGCTCGCCTTCAGTCTCTTTCATTGATTCTGTGTAGAGCACACACCTCTCTACGCTGAGCCGTGGTTGTTTCTGAACGTTAGATATAAGTTTACTGACTCTATCCATAGGGTAAATTTGTAAGATTAATATTTAGGGCTTTCGACACAAAGTAAAGTTTAAAAATGGTCGTGTAAAAGAGTATTTGAGGTGTTAGAGATGCCAAAGCTGTTTTCAGATGAATGGATTAAGGAATATATGAAAGCCATAAATGAAAACAAAGAGTATGAGGAGGCTGCCAAAGACTGGGAAGGCGATTTTCTCTTTGTAATTGAACCTGATGAGGAACTGAAGGAGCCTCTTTATGGCTATCTGGATTTATATCATGGTAAGGCAAGGGAGGGTTATGCCATTGACGACCCGTCCAAGGTCAACGCCGCATTTGAATTCAGGGGCAAATACAGTAACTGGAAGAAGCTCTTGAATGGAGAGATTGATCCCATAAAAGGACTCGTCACCGGCCAGTTCAAGCTCAAGGGGAATATGGCAAAGGTCATGAGATACGCCAAAGCGGCAAAGATTCTGGTTGATTGTGTGAAGAAAGTTCCTACAGAGCTTCCATAACATACTGGTGGTCAGTTTTTATGTGGTGGTTCGTTGCACCAAAAATTGTCTTTGGGGATGACGCTTTAGAGAGCCTCGAAGATTTGGGCTATAAGAGAGTTCTCATTGTTACTGACGAAATTCTCCATACTCTTGGGTATGTCGATGAAGTACTGAAGTACTTGAAAGCCGAAAATGTAGAAATATTTGACCAAGTTGAACCCGAACCAAGTCTGGAAACCACAAAGAAGGCTGTTGAAGTGGCAAGAGAATTCCAGCCAGACTGTATCATTGCTATAGGCGGCGGAAGCGTCATGGATGTTGCAAAAGCCACAAGGATTCTTTACGAGATCGACATTGACCCTGAGCAGGTAACCCCATTTGTCAATCTCAGGGAGTTTGGGTATCAGAAAAAAGCCGAGCTCATCACTATCCCTACTACTAGTGGGACTGGTAGCGAAACAACATGGGCAATGGTGATAACAGATGTCAAAAGGAGACAAAAACTTCTGATGGCAAACAGAGAAGCTGTGCCGGATATGGCAGTTGTTGATGCCAGATTTGTTGTAAGAATGCCACCCTCAATTACAGCATCATCAGGAATGGATGCGCTCTGCCACGCTATCGAGGCATATATTTCACCATGGGGAAATGAATTCACAGAACCTCTTGCGCTGAAAGCTGCAGAGACCGTACTTGCCAACATCGCAAAATCTTTCGAAGGTGAAGAAGAGGCAAGAAAGAAGATGCATGTAGCTGCAACTATTGCTGGCCTAGCTTTCAGCAATTCACAGGTTGGTGTTATACATGCTATGGGTCACAGTTTTGGTGCAGTCTTCAAAATCCCACATGGGATTGCTGTAGGTCTCTTCCTGCCCTACGTTCTGGAATACTACTTGAACAGCGATGAATCAATAGGTAAAGTAAGGGAACTCTCCAGAAAGCTGGGCTTTGATGATGGGCGTGGACTCATAGCAGAAGTGGTTAACCTGATGGATTCCATAAAGCTTCCTACAAAGGCTATGGAGCTGATTAATGAGAAAGAATTTCAAGAGAATTTGGATATACTTGTGAGGCATGCCATGGAAGACAGTAGTACGGTAACAAGCCCCAGAATCCCTGATGAGGCAGAATACAGGAAGTTATTTGAGTGTGCCTTTTATGGAAGGCGTGTAGACTTTTAGCTTTTAGGAGTTTTAATTCTATCCATGTTCAACAGAGGTGGTTAAATGTACGCATATGCAGGAAAATTTCTTAGAATTGACCTCTCGAAGAGAGTTGTGAGGGAAGAAACTCTGAAAGAAGAGGATTGTAGGTTGTATGTTGGAGGCAGTGGATTTGCTGCCAAGATACACTACCAAGCTAAAAGTTACGAAGTGGATCCGCTGAGCGGTAGAAATCCCCTTGTCATATTCACAGGGCCTTTGACTGGAACAAAAGCTCCATCAACCTCCAGAGTTGAATTCTGTGCTCGATCTCCTTTAACCCATGCCTGGGGCGAAAGCAACGCCGGCGGGAAATTTGCAAACTTCCTGAAATATGCTGGCTGGGATGGGTTAGTTATAGAAGGCGCTTCTGAAAAGCCCGTGTATGTTCATATCAACGAGAATGGAGCCGAAATAGTGGATGCTGGCGACATATGGGGGGCAACAACCTACGATGCTCAGGATGCAATAGAAGCTGATCTGAAAGAGAAAAGGCTCTCCACAGCAGTAATCGGGCCAGCAGGTGAGAATCTCGTTAAATATGCCAGTGTAATGGTTGACAACTCCAGATTTGCAGGGAGAACAGGTATGGGAGCTGTGATGGGCAGCAAGAAGCTAAAAGGTATTACTGTTAGCTTTGATCCAGAAAATCGTTTTATCCCGGAAATTGCTAACCCAGAAAAATTTGAAGAGGAGCTGAAAGGACTGTATGCCCGAATAAAAGACAATTTCACAGCTAATATGTTTAAAGAACTTGGTACGGCAGGCTACGTTGAATCGGCAGAGATGTTTGGTGATTTGCCAGTAAAATACTTCACTCAGGGAACTTTTGATGCGGCAAGCAAGATTTCCGGCAGCGCTATGGCTGAAAGCATACTCATTGCCAACGATGGATGCCTCGGATGCCCGATTCAGTGTGGTAGGGTTGTTGAACTTGAAGGAGAGGTGATGCACGGACCGGAATATGAAACTCTCGCCTCTTTTGGATCGCTACAGCTGAATGAAAGCCTTGAGGAGCTTGTCAAGATAAACAGGATGGCAAACAGCCTTGGTTTAGATACCATTTCCGCAGGAGTAACGATTGCATTTGCCATGTATCTGACAGAGAAGGGTGTGAAGGACTTCGGTATTAAATGGGAAGATGGCGAAGCAGTAATGGAGTTATTGAAAGACATTGCTTACCGTAAAGGTAATGGCGATATGCTGGCAGAGGGTGTGGCAGAGATAGGCAGGAGACTCGGAGTTGAAGGCGCTGCTGCTCATGTCAGGGGGCTGGAAATACCCATGCACGATCCAAGAGCCTTCTCAAGCCTCGCCGTCGCTTACGCTGTCAATAACCGCGGAGCCTGCCACTTACCGCACCAGATGTACAACGTGGAGATGGGCCTGAAGATAAAGGAATACAGTATAGTGAGCGATGATAGATTCAGCAATGAAGGCAAGGGAGTAATTACTGCAAAGATGCAGAACTTCACGGAGCTTTTCAATGCCCTTGTTATGTGTGCCTTTGTCCCTATCAAACCAACTCAGATGGCCTCACTTCTCAGCGCTGCAACAGGCTTTGAATGCAATGCTGATACAATTTACACAATAGGTGAAAGAATTTACAACCTAAAGAGGATGTACAACGTGAAGGCTGGACGTGGAAAAGAATTTGACAGGCTGCCAGAAATAGTGCTAAAACCTCTGGAAGGAGGAAGTGAAGGAAACGTTCCGGATGTTGAAAAGCAGCTTAAAGAATACTACGAGTTCAGAGGATGGAGAGATGGGGTACCCACTCAGGAGAAGCTGAAGGAGCTGGGACTTGAGTGGACACTTTAAATCTTTATATTTTATGAAATAGTTAATTAATATTGTAGATTATATTGAATATAAATTAAAGTAGGTGAAGATTATGAATGAAACTGATACGCTGGAAATTCTAAAAAAACTTGTAGATGTGCACGCTCCATCTGGTTTTGAAGACTCTATAAGGCCTTTGATGATCAGTGAGCTGGAAAAATATGCTGATGAAATTAAAGTAGATCCCTTGGGAAATGTTATAGGAATAAAATGGGGGTCAAATCTCAAAGGGCCAAAGGTTATGCTCAGTGCACATATGGATGAGGTGGGTTTGATTGTCAAGCATATAACTGATGATGGATTCATTTACTTCGAAAAACTAGGTATGATGGATGATCGGATTCTTTTAGCCCGTAAGGTACGAATTCACACAAAAAATGGGTCGATACAGGGAGTTATTGGGGTAAAACCCAAACATCTATTGAGTCCTGATGAGCTAGCACGATCCGTCTCTTTTAGAGACATGTGGATAGACATTGGAGCACAGAATAGAAGAGAAGCAGAGGAGATGGGAGTGCTTCCTGGCGATCCCGTCACATTTGAAGGTGAGCTTCAGACCTTAAACAGAGATAACTTTGTTGTTGGGAGAGCTCTTGACAATCGTCTGGGCTGTACAGCTTTAATCCAAACAATGAAAGAATTATCGAATGAAAATAATGATGCTACAATGTATGCTGTTGCTACTGTGATGGAGGAAGTTGGTGGACGTGGCGCTAAAGTAGCAGCGTCTGTAATCAATCCAGATTTAGCAGTTGCATTGGATGTGACCCATGGAATCGATCCAGGAGTTACCGCAAAATGGTCTGCTATTCAGCTTGGAGATGGGCCAGGTATCAGGTTAATGGACATACATGAACCAACCCTATTAGGTTGCACAACTCCAGTTTGGTTAAAGAATCTCATTCTTAGTGTAGCAAAGGAAGAAGACATTCCATATCAGATAGACATTTTATCGGGAACTTTCCTCGACTCTTCAACAATTCATCTGGCAGGAAAAGGTATCCCAAGCATTGGAATACTGATACCCAGAAGAAATGGACATACGCCAGTTGAGATTGCTTGTCTCAGTGATCTGAGAAATTCGATAAGACTGATTTCAGCCCTTATAAGAAACTTAACTCCCAACAATATTGCAAAATTTAGAGGAAGATCAAACTGAAAAAGATAGAGCTGAAAAGCACTTCTAATCGACTTCCAGCCAACGATTGCCTAAAATCCTAAAATAGCTCAAATACAGGTCAGATACTAATGTATCCTAGCCTATCATCTAGTTTAAGTGCTTCTCCTCTCCCCAACTTTGCAAGTTTCTCACAAGTATCGAAGTTACCCTTTGGAGGACATAGCACCACAAGTCTTGGAAATTGCTTGGCGGCCTCCTCTGGATTCTCTCCGGTATTGTACAAACCATCTGTGAGAATTACACCCACCCTGTCTTTCCCTTTTGATGCCATAAGTTCCTCAAACCCCTTTTTAAGGACACGAGCAATATCTGTACACCCATATGGTTTCAATAACAAAATCTTTTCAACTATTTCATCCACACTTTTTGTCTCCCCAACTCTTTTGATGTATTCAACATCTTCATCGAAAGCAAGTATTGCATACTCATGATCCTTAACACCCAGTGCAATTGAGGCTGCAACAATTGCTGCGAGGAAGATCTTTTCACCAATCATGGATCCACTTTTATCAAGCATGATAACAATGCTTTTTCTCGCTCTATCTTTTTTAAAAACCTGGATATCACTGTATTCTAATACACCTGTCATTATTTTGATCCCCGATTCTTCGATAGTTGTGTCGAGACAGATCTCATCGGAATCGAAAGTATATTCGCCGACTTTAGTTTTCCACTTTAATCCCTTTACAAAAACATCTTTAGCTTTTTTTACAAGTACTCTTGCTAAGTATGGTGCCATCTTTTTTCTTGCCTCATCACTGAGCTTGTCCCATGCAATCTTGGCAATTTCCATCGCATCCCTATTACCTTCTAGAACCGCGTAGGTAATCTCATCTTCAATTCTTTTGATTGCCTGAATCAGTTCCCTTCTCGACCTCATTCCTAAATTTTTTAATTCTAACCAATCAATTTCTATTTGTTTTCCCTCTCCTTCTTCTTTTCCTTCTTTTCTCGCCTTTATCCCGGTTTTTTCAAAAAAGACCTCGAGAACCAAGTCTATTATAATCTCATCCACATCCTTCTCGGCCATTTCCCTCAACCAAACTTTGTTTCTCAAGGCGGTAACGGCGGAATTTTTTAGCGCTTCCAACCCCACATAGCCAAGACGTTCAAGATTCTGGGCTAACATGACCATGTCTATTGCCCCTCTGACTGAAGCACCCATTTTTAAGTCAGGATGTTCTCTTGTTCTTCCCACAACTTCTACTGCAAATTCTACAAGCCATGCGTCTGAGCAATTAGTCCTAATCTTCACAATTTTGACTTCTTCATCTTTAGATTGATAATCCAGTTTGACTGAACAAAATCTGTCGAGTATAGCCCTACTCAATCTCCCCACACCTATATCATCATACGGATTCATTGCTGCCACAATTCTAAAACCTTCTTTAGCCTTGATGGTCCCCAATCTGGGAACTGCAAGCTCTCCTTCCGACATTGCTGTTATAAGGGTGTTGAGTGCATCTTCAGGTATTCTATTGAACTCCTCAATATACAAAATTCCTCCTTTTTCCATTGCTTCTAAGAGCGGCCCTGGGATGAAATTCTCTTTTTTATACCCTTCAGATAGCACTTTGGGCGGGTCAAAGTGACCGATTAGCTTGGTTGCTGTGATATCACTATTTCCAGTTACAAAAAACACTGGTGTATCTAACACATCTCTAATCACCCTCAAAATCGTTGTTTTTGACGTTCCAGGTGGACCTTCTAAAAGAATGTGCTTCTCAGAAGCTAAAGCCGAAATGATAGTATCTATTTCCCTAATTCTTCCAACAACCCTCTCCTTGATGATTTTAGACACCATTTCAGTGTAGGAATTCATAACATTCAGCAATCAAAAAAATAAAGATTGGTTACTTGAGGCCAATAGCTTTTCTGTACTCATCAAAGCTCGCAACCTTCCTGCCCAGGCTCTCAGCAATCGTTGCGGCCATTC
>MTMY01000038.1 GCA_002010215.1 Archaeoglobus sp. JdFR-37 | reverse complement strand
ATGCGGAACCTGTAGGGTTGCATGCCCGAAAGACTTGGACTGGAACTATCCCAGTGGAGGCTTTGGCGTCCACTACCAGTATGGGTAAGATATGGGTGAGGTGGGTCAAATTCGGAAGTTAAATCTGGAAGTGGCATTCCAGAATAGAAAAATTTAAAAATTAATCATGTGTAAGGTTTGGTAAAGATTTGAGGAGGTTTTGCCAGATGAGCGTAATAGATTACCCGAAAGATACCATAGTGACCTTCTCCGAGGAGGAGAAGCTTTTTAGAGAAACTGTGAGGGAGTTTTGCCAGAAGTATATAGCACCCAAATGGGTGGAGATTGATGAAGCTGCTGATAAGGAACCTATGAACATTCCTATTGACACAATTAAAAAGATGGGAGAGCAGGGATTGTTCTGCATTCCTTGCAGCGAGGAGTATGGAGGACAGGGCGGAACTTATACCATGGCGACCATCGCAATTGAGGAGATAGCTTATGCTGATCCATCTGTGGCTCTTGCGGTCTACGCTCTTCTCAACACCGGATGGCCCTTCGCTCTGGAGCTCTTTGGCAAGGAAGAGGTCTGTCAGGAAATAATTCCAGAAGTTGCCAAGGGTGATGCATTCTTTGGCATCGCATCCACCGAGCCTCAGGGAGGCTCAGATGTTGCCGGACTCAGGACAACAGCCGTGAAAAAGGGTGATGTCTACGTTTTCAACGGAGAAAAAGCATACATAAGTGGTGTTGGTGAAGTTCAGAAACTCTCCTGGGGTGGTGGCTGGTTTACACTGGCAAGAACTGGCGAACCCGGGCATAGAGGGCTCTCAGCCTTCGCCCTCCTGGCAAGAAAGAACGGAGAGCTGAAACCCGGCTGGAATCCTACTCTCTATGAAGATATCGGAAGACATGGCTTGACAACTGGCGGCTTCATCCTTGAGGACTTCGAGCTGGAAAAGGATTACCTGATTGGAGAGGAGAACAAGGGCTTCTACTACGTGATGGAGAGCTTCAATCTTGCTAGGATTGTTGTCTCCGCAGCCACCATAGGCGCTGCAAGATGGCTTCTAGAGCAGGCAGTACAGTGGTTCAAGGACAGGAAACTGTTTGGAGGCAAAAGTATCGCTTCATTCCAAGGCGTCAGCTTCAGATTTGCTGAGCTATATGCAAGATGGGAGGCTGCAAAATACTTCGTTTACAGAGCGTCCAGACTTGCTGACAAGATATACATAGAGAAAGACCCAGCCTACAAGCCCAAAGATCTCAATGTACCCGTTGCTCTGGCCAAGAACTACGGGCCAGAAACATGCGTTGACCTTGCTGAGGAAGTCATGAAGTGGTATGGTGCATACGCCTACACAAAGGAGGCGCCAATATTCAGAGCGTGGCTTGGCCCGTTCAGCTATGTTATTGGAGCTGAAGGCGCCCAGAACATAATGAAATACATTATAGCCAGAGACATCATCGGCAGGGATTACGTCTCCCAGTAATATTTTTATTTTTTAATGGTGATATTTATGGACATCGTTGTTTGTGTTAAGCAGAGTTATGATGTGCAGCAGTTAAAGTTCGACCCATCGACAGGGGAACCGATGCTGGCTGGAGCCCCCAAAAAAATGAGTGACATGGATAAAAGGGCTTTAGAGGAGGCTTTGAAAATAAAAGAGGCATCTGGCGGGAAGGTTATGGCAGTTACTGCTGGAGGGAGCGATGTTAAGGAGGTCGTCAAGGAAATATACGCAATGGGGGCAGATGAAGTTTATGCGGTAATGGATGATGCCTTGAAGGATGCTGATACCACAGCTATCGCAAAAGTTCTGGCTGCTGCCATAAAGAAGATTGGGAGTTACGATCTCATCCTCTGTGGTGCTGCTTCAACCGACGGCTACTCCTGGCAGATTCCGGCAAAGATTGCTGCAAATCTCAGCATCCCCCTCCTGCCAAATGCTGTCTCCTTGAAGGTGGAAAATGGAAAGGTTGTTACTGAAAGTGATTTGGGCGATGCAGTTTACGTTTACAGTGCTAGTCTGCCAGTGGTTGTATCTGTGATGCTGGAGATAAACGAGCCGAGAATTCCAAAGCTTTCTGCAATTCTGAAGGCTTCACGAAAACCCTTCAACCAGCTCTCACTCTCTGATCTTGGTGTTGAGGTGGATGCCAAAATGGAAGTTCTCTCTGCAAGAATGCCGAAAGTTGCTAGGAAAAACGTTGTATTTGATGCCAGCGATGCAGCAAAGGTTGACGAGGCCATTAGTAAGCTTGTAGAAGAACTCCACAAGGAGAATTTGATTTGAGCGTCGTGATGGGGGGTGGTGTTCATGAACGTTCTCATCTATTCAGAAAATGATGGCGGGCTGAAAGAGCTGGTCACGGCAGCCAGGGAGATTGGAGCGGACAGCATATCCGCTGCAGTAATCGGAACCAAAGAGTTTGCTGAACTGGCCAGAAAATTCGTTAACAAAGTTTATTTCGCAGATTCTGAGAAGTTTGGAGAATTCAGGCCAGCAGAGTATGCTGAAGTGCTGAATGATATAGTTAAAAGTGTAGATCCTGATGTGCTTCTTGTGGAAGGTAGCCCCAAAGGCGTTGTGGTGGCATCAATTCTGGCTGCAAAGCTTGATGCTGCATGCGTAAGCGAGGCGTCACAGGTAAGGATGGATGATGGAGCTGATGGGCTGATTGCTGTAAGGAGCTCATACGGCGGTGTGGCTCAGGCAGAAATAAAGCTGAAGACTTCTCCTAGCATCGTATGTCTCAAACCCGGCTCATATCCAAAGGCTGATGAGGCTGGAGAAGGAGAGATTGAAGAGGTTCAGGTTGAGATTTCCCCGAGCGTTGAAGTGGTTGAGGTGAGGAGTAAAGAAGTTGGACTAAGGCTGGAGGATGCAGAGGTAGTAGTGGTGGCCGGGAGAGGCGTCAAGAAGAAAGAAGACCTTTCAATGCTTGAAGAGCTGGCCGAGGTTCTTGGCGGGGCAGTAGGAGTTACAAGGCCTTTGTCAGCCGATTTGCACTGGGCACCTAACTGGGTTGGAATGTCCGGTGTTGCTGTTAAACCGAAGCTTTACGTGGGCGTTGGCGTTTCGGGACAGATCCAGCACATAGCCGGAGTAAGGGATTCCAAGACCATCATAGCCATCAACAGCGATCCGAATGCACCTATTTTCGAGCATGCTGACTATGGGATTATAGGTGACCTCTACGCAGTGGTGCCTAAGCTGTTGGAGAAGATTAAAGAGTATAAATAATTTTTATTATTCTTTTGTTTAGTTATAAATCCAACCAATATGAGACTATTCTGTAAAGGCGTAATCAAAGGTCAGCAAACTTACGGTCACCATAATAACACAGAAGGCTCCGATGATTGCAAGGTGAGGCAGCGCATCTCCTCCCCTCATAGCTGCATTAACGGCATTTATGGTGGAAGTAATGATTGGAAAGATGACCGGGAACATGATAACGGGGAGTAAAAGCTCCCTTGACTTGGATTTTATAACTAAGACTGAGAGAGAAGAAGAGACTACCACAAATCCAACGTTTCCTGCAGTAACGGCTACCAACAGCATTAAAGGATCGACAATTGACAGATTGAAGAGGGCAAGGAAGATGGGCAGAATTGTTACCTCCATCAGGAGCATGAGGGAGATATTGTATATAACTTTACCCATAAGAACGCTTGAGGGGCTGATGGGAGATATGCGTAGAGCATCCAGGGTTTCTAACTCCACCTCCCTCAGAAATGCTCTTGAATAACCCAGCATGCCAACAAAAAGAAAGACCAGCCACATCAGAGCCGGTGCAACCTTTTCGGCAATGCTGATTGGCACTGCAACGCTGAACATCATAGAGGTTATGAGGGCAAATAGCAGCATGAAGTTGATGGTGTTCTTCGTCCTGAATTCAATGCGAAGGTCCTTTTTTGCTAACTCCAGAGCCTTACCAAAGGTTCTCAAGGGGCACCACCCATGATTTTGAGATAGAACTCTGCAAGGCTTTCTATCCCCTCAACCTCTCCATAGCTGAGCAATCTGCCCTCATTTATGATGGCAACTTTTCTGCAGAGTCTTTCAGCCTCCTCAATGTTGTGTGTCGTCAGAATCACGGTTCTCCGCTCTCCATAACTCTCCAGCATCTCCATAAGCTTAAGCCTGCCTTGGTAATCTAGACCGGTGGAAGGTTCGTCCAGTATGAGGAGCTGCGGATCGTGAAGGACCGCTCTGGCTATCGAGAGACGTTGCTTCATACCTCTGGAATAGTTCTTCACCAGGTCATGCCTTCTTGAATACAGGCCAAATTCCTTCAAAACTTCACCAATTCTGCTCTCATCAACTTCGTAAAGCTTGGAAAAGAACTGGAGATTCTCATAGGCTGTCAGATCCTCGTAAAGCAAAAGGTTGTGGGAGACTACGCCTATCTTCTTCCTCACTTCCTCGCTGTATTTCCAGGGTGTGAAGCCGTAAACGCTGACTTCCCCTGTTGTGGGCTTGCTCTGGCCGCTTATTATCTTGATAAGCGTTGTCTTGCCTGCCCCATTGGGACCCAGTATTGCCAGCTTTTCTCCATCTTTGACACTGAGGCTTATTCCCTTCAGAGCTTTAAACCTTCCAAAGACCTTCGTAACATCCTTAAGGTTAACAACGTCCCTCATAAAGCCTCCAGAACCTCCATGACTTCCATAACTCCCAGAGCTATACCATCCACCTCAATATCATCTCCTTTGGCTCCATCACCCACTACATAGAGGTTACTGTAAGGTGTCCTCACACCCATGTCGCTTCCCGCCTTAATCCTATTCACCGGCCAGTCATCTCTGTAACTCTGAATGGATATAACTTCATACTCAATTCCGGAAAGAATTTCCTCAATGTCCTTCAAACCCAGTCCTATCTCATATCTGACGTTCTCAGTCTCCATTGGCTGGTGAGCCTGAAGCATGTGGTAGCCTGCAGGTGCCAAGCTTGGATCCGCATTGGTAACCTCATTCATACCGCTTATCCTTCTGGTGTTGAGTGTGAAAAGAACCCCCGTATGACCGATGAAAGGTTCTTTAAGGGCTAAAGTGTACTTTATACCGTTGCTGGGCTCTGTCTGGTAACGCCTTTCATATTCGGGATCGTTGAGGAGCTTCGCTGTAAGGGTGTGGCCGATATTTGAGATGAAGATGTCATAATCTCTAGAAGTTCCGTTAAAAAGAGCTCTTACCACTTTCTCATCATCTTCACCCATGAGTCCCTCGATTTTCGTCTTCAGGTGGATTTTGCCATCATTGGATTCTATGATCTCTGCAAGCGATTCCACAACGGCTTTGCATCCGCCTATTGGTATCCCAGGCCCCCTGTATTTGGCTACCTGCCTGTAGACTGCTAGCATTTTTGAAAATGTAATGTCCTTTGGCATTACGCTGAAGCTCCATCCTACAAAACTCTTCATAAAATTGTAGCTGAACTCATCAAGCTGCTTTCCAAACTCATCAAGGTTAGCATCCTTGCCGAGCAGAGCGTTCCAAGCGTACCAAGCGAAAAACTTCATACGGGATTTGAAAGGAAAATGCTTCTTTCTGACCTCTATCCTTTTCCCATTCAAGAAGATTTCACCTTCAGGTTCTGAATCAACTATTTCAACATCGCTCCCCGCTTTTTTCAGCAGGGTGGCAAGGGGGCCTTTGCTGCCATGAGGAATCATATGAAGGGCCCCTGTGCTGACTTCAAATCCCCGGTAATTTATGCTGGTGAATCTGCCCCCATAAAAAGGGAGTTTCTCGAATACATCAACCTCATATCCCTTGGCTGACAACAGTGCTGCCGACAGCAATCCTCCGAGCCCGGCACCAATCACACAAACTTTCATTCAATCCCTCTCTGGGTAAATTTCATTGGATTTTCACCGTAATTCATTCTATTACCCTCAGAGCTTCCAGAGGGCAGTAAGATACACATTTCTTGCATTCTATGCAGAGTTCGTGATTAATCTCTGCCTTACCCATCACCTCTATTGCCCCGGTAGGGCATACAAGTCTGCAGAAGCTGCAGCCAACACAGTATCTTGTCACACCAATCATTTCGCATCATGCCTGCAGAAGGAATTAAAAACATTATGTTGTGTTGCGTCCGGTTGATTTTGAGCCAGAAATTCTCTGGTAAAAACTGTAATACGAATAAAACCTTCCGTTAATTCCTGTCTTAAATCACTCCCAGCTCCGTAAGCCTTTCCGGCAAGTAAACATCGCTCACATAATCTAGCCCGTATTTGGCCAGAGCCTGCTGTTCTGACTTCTTGTTGAGTTCAAGCTGAAGATTTACTTCTTTCTTCCAGAACTCCGTTTCGAAGCGAGGATCCGTTAGAATTGCATTGAGAGCTCTTATGTCCTGCTCGTTCAGCTTGTCAGATGGCAAATCATATTTCACGATGTCAGAGGGCCTGATTCCAACGAATTGGGCAGCAGGAGTTGCAAGATACTCGCTGAGGTGAGCAGATTTGATTGAGCCATAGGCAACGCTGGCATAGATGCGGTAGCTCCAGGGGTCGCCATCTGTGAACACCACCACAGGCAAATTAAGCTCGGTATTAAGCCTCTTAAGCAGTCTCCTTGTACTTCTGGCTGGCTGACCTTTCAGATGGACTATGATGGCATTGAACTTCTCATCAAATCCGTTTTCCACGAGCCTGTCCCTCATACCGCCTGTCTCTATTGCTATCACGAATTTCGCATCGTGGTCGAGAAATTGGATGTTGTCAACATTGGTTGGAATCTGATAGCCGCCCTCTCCAACATCGTCCTGACAGTGTATTTCTCTTACACCTCTCCTGGTCTCCTCTCTTATCCTCAAGGGTCCTATGACTGTAGCTCCATCTTCCTCAGGCCTTATGTGGAAGTGCTCTCTCTGAAACTCAGTCAGAATTTCAAGGTCTTCAATCAGCCTGTCGCTGTCTTGTTGTTCCTCAAACTTTGCCAGCCCCCAGTTTTCTGAAATGTAATAAAGCTCTCTCAGTGTCGAAGATTTGTTGAGGTTTAGCTGCTCTTTCAAAAAGCCGATGACGTGGGCCATTCTTAGGAGCTGATAGGCTCCTTTAACCGTTTTTGCCGTCCTCTTTGACGTTCTCGCTCCATAAACCCAGACTTCGCTTTCTTCATTAAATTCAATGTTATACTTCGTTCTAGTGGCTATATCAAGCTCAGGGATTCTGCCAGCTTTCAGCTGGTTGTACATCCTCTCCACGATGGAAAGCAATGCTGTAAGACATCTCCTTTCAATCTCCTTCAGAGGGGCATCACCTCCCCACCGCTCAGAATCTCGGGCTCCACTCCCTCAACGTAGGGCTTCCTGTTCACGATCTCCTTGCACCTATAGCGAAGTTTAAGTTCTTGATCAGGCTCAAGGGTAAGATTCCAGCTAACAGTTGTTATCGTCCCTTCCCTGACATTTGCTCCATCTGCCTCGTTTACTTCAACCTCTCCCCTGCACATCTCTATAATCTTCACACTCTTCTTGGAGCGGGTATAGTTGGAAACAGATAGCTCCACTTCAGCGAAACCATCTCTCTGATTCACAACTCTCTCTACATGGAAGTTCCCCATTATTCTGGCAACTACTTTCTCAACATCTAAGGGCTCGACTTCCAGCACCTCACAGACTTTCTTAGCCAGAAGCGGTAGGATTCTGTTTAGAACCTCCTCCTTTTTCTTCTTGCTTTGCAACCTGTTTTTTCTGTCAACGTACTCTTTCAATCTCCTTCCCGCTTCCTGTAAGGCGAGACGAGCTTCATCTATGATTTCGGGAATTGCTGCAATTGCCTCTTTTGATTCGGATGTGTAGGGGATGTTTGTGGATGCAAGATGGACAAGTATGACTGCAGGTCCAACCGGAAGTTCATCTCTGCTCTGCTGAAGCCCGTATGACTTCCAGTTAACGCTTTCTACAGCTTTTGTTAGAGCACAACCACTTTGCTGATAGAGCAGGGGGATTTTGTTGGCAAATCTAAGCAGAATAACCTTATCATCGCTTCTCAGCTCCCCCCCATAGGCAATTCCAACCTCAATCAGAAAAGGATGCCCGGAATAAACCTTGGGCTTTCTTGTCACAGCATAGGCGAATTCTGGTTTGTATTCTGATAGTAGGCTCCTCATTATCAGGCTTTCTCCAATAGGAGACAGGCAGTCAGTAGGAGGCG
Organism: Archaeoglobus sp. JdFR-37; assembly: GCA_002010215.1. Taxonomy (GTDB): domain Archaea; phylum Halobacteriota; class Archaeoglobi; order Archaeoglobales; family Archaeoglobaceae; genus JdFR-37. Next base: position 32,807 of record MTMY01000038.1, on the reverse strand, counting down.
GCAAGAAATCTGTTTCCATGAAGGCGTTGAGGAGCCTTACAGCGTCATCCCTCGTAAGCTGCTGGGGATCTTCTCTACCGCTAAAACCTGCTCTACTCAGAACCTCACCTGCGATTTTATCTCCAACTCTCACAAACTCACTTTTCAGAAAGCCTTTCAGATCCTTGGCTTTCGTGTATCTCAGCATTGCCATAAGGGTTCCGAGCTCGATTCCGTGGGGATGGGGTTTGATTTCCTTCGGAATTTCGGGGAGCTCTTCGCTCACCCTCTCGAACTCATAGATGTCTCCATCTGGATCAATAAGGGTAATTCTAGCGTGGGGGTTGACAACTGAAGTCTCTTTTAGGTACTCAAACACGCTCTGCTTTCGCTCCTTAACGTAGCTCCCCTGAATCTCCAGCTCAATTCTTGTTCCTCTTGGACGGTGCCACTCAACTTGCTCCTCTTCAACTATCTCTGGTTCATTCTTTCTGGTATTTATGAAAACAGATACCTTCCAGGCCTCCTCATTAGGTGATGTTTTGGATGTAATAATCGTTGGTTTTCCCGTTGTGAGCTGAGCATACAAGACGGCTGAGCTTATGCCTATGCCCTGCTGTCCCCTGCTCTGTCTTATGGCATGAAAGCGTGAGCCATAAAGCAACTTCCCGAAAATTTTTGGAATTTGCTCTTTCACTATGCCAGGCCCGTTATCTTCAACAACGATTCGGAAGGTGTTCTTGTCAACCCTCGTTATCTGAACCATTATATCTGGCAAAATTCCTGCTTCTTCGCATGCATCGAGGGCGTTGTCCACGGCTTCTTTAACACATGTAATGAGGCTTTTCGAGGGGTTGGAATAGCCAAGTATGTGCTTGTTCTTCTCAAAGAACTCTGCAATGCTAATCTCTTTCTGTTTCTTGGCCAGCTCCTCAGCTATCATGTTCTGAATGCCTGTTTTTTCTTTTTATCTTCAAATTTCTGCACCTACAACCGTCTGGGTTTTAGTAACACCTTTAATCTCTCTAATCGCATCAACAGTTCTGTTCAGGTCGGATAGACTGTCAGCCTGAATTATCACAACGAAGTCAAATTCTCCAAACACATGGTAAATGTCCCTGACGTTTTTCATCTCCTTAACCTTGGTATAAACCTCTTTCTCACTGCCAGGCGAGACATTCACCATGGTAACGCCGATAACCATGGATTTATTTTATCTTCAGACGTTTTAATACTTTCGGGTGATGTGAAAGTTATGCTTGAGTAAGGCAAAGTAAAAGGTTAAATATCTGTCAGATGTAAAATCAAGCCATGAGGAAGCTTATACCCGTTATGCTTCTGGCAATTCTCCTTTTCGCCTATGGTAGCTTCAGAGGCCTGGTTATGCTCCCACCATCAGTTGAGCCGCAGCTTGAGAACAATTACCGCATAATATTCTTCCACGTTCCATCAGCCATCACGTCCTTCACGGCTTTTACTGTAACTCTTGTTACAGCCATAAATTATCTTAGGACTAGAGATTATAAATGGGATATTTATGCTTCGAGTTCAGCTAAAGCCGGTTTTTTCTTCATCACAGCAGCTCTTATTAGCGGATCTATATGGGCCAGGGTTGCCTGGGGCTCTTTCTGGAACTGGGATCCAAGAGAGACGGCAGTTCTGATCCTCTGGTTCGCCTATGCTGCCTACTTCGCGCTACGCTCCTCCATCGACACCCCTGAGGAGAGGGCAAAGAACTCATCTATTCTGGCAATCTTTGCATATGCAACTGTTCCCCTTAGCTACTTCTCCACCAGAATATACTTCTCCCTTCATCCTTCTCCAAGCACGGTTCCCCTTTCTGGAATTTCCTTGGGTGTGAAAGTTGGCTCTACGCTGGGAATGATGATAACGGCTTTTCTTCTGATTTACATCTCTTTTTTCATTCTTGAATCAAAACTGGAATTTCTGAAAATTAAGGCTGAGGAGGTGGAAGAATGAGCGACTTTACAGCAGTTTTTGCTGCCACGCTGGCTGTGATGATCGTCATCGCCGCAATGTTCCTCACAGCATTAAGGAAAGCCATGGAAATAGAAAAAAGACTCAAGTAAGGCCTAAATTCAGATAAAAATCAGATGAATAGGACATACAGCAGCAGATAAACGGCGATGCCGGAGGCGAAGGAAATTAGCCATGTGTAGAATGTAAGCATTCCCAGTTTTCTGTGTCTTTCTGTCCATCCCCTGAACCCGCTGAAGACCATGTATGCCGCCATAAAAAGAACCAGCAGCGATATGATGGAATGGATTATGACGGTTGGAAGATATACATAGAGTTTTATCGTTTCAGGTCCCACAAATTCTGTTCTCCCTTCAATCAGGCTTTTTATCATGTAGCTCACCATGAACGAGACGTCCAAGGTGAAAGCTGTGGCCATGAGCATGCAGTGCTTCCTTTTCACCTTTCCAGCATACCTTATCCCTACAATGAAGAAAGCCGTAACAAGGAATTCAAGAATCAGGCTTATATCTGAGAACAGACTGGCCTTTGTGCCGAAGAGCCCCATGGTTTTTACACCAGATGTATTGAGTACATAACGTTTTCGAAGGTTACTGGTTGTGATTATCTTAAAATCACCCCCCTTAAATCATTCAGCACCCCCATCAAATCCAAACAGATGAAGCTAAGGGATGGAGGATGGGCTGGGTGGGAGGGATAAATATTGAGAAGATTGAGCTGGATCAATTAGCTGGAAGCAGGAACCAACCAAGCATGCTAAACAATTTTATACCTGCCAGCTTAAAGCAGAGCGATGCGTCAGGTTTTTGAGATACTCCACAAAGATGCCATGGGAAGAATCGGAAAGCTTGAGACTCCCCACGGCAGCGTTGAAACTCCTGCTTTGATGCCCGTAATCAATCCAAATATTGACTTCATCACCCCCTCAGAAATGAAGAAATTTGGGGCAGAAATCCTCATAACAAACTCCTATATCATCTATCGAACCTCAAAGCTCAGGGAGAAGGCGTTGAAGAATGGGCTTCACTCTCTTCTCGGCGTAGATCTGCCGGTGATGACGGACAGCGGCAGTTATCAGCTCATGGTGTATGGAGACGTGGAGATAGACAACAGGACAATTGTTGAGTTCCAGAACAGAATAGGCAGCGACATAGTGGTTCCTCTCGACATACCAACGCCCCCAGATGCGGATTTTGATACAGCCCGCAACGATTTGAATATAACTTTAGAAAGGGAGCGGGAGGCTCATCAGATCCATTTTCAGAACGACAACCCGCTCCTCCTAGCCGCTCCAGTTCAGGGTTCAACACATCCAGAACTCAGGCGTAAGAGTGCTGAAGAAGTGCAAAACCTTGGAGACGTGATACCTGTTGGGGGTGTTGTTCCTCTCCTTGACACTTACCGCTTTGCCGATGTTGCAAAAATAATTCTGGAGGTTAAGAGCGTCATATCTCCCATTAAACCCATACATCTTTTCGGTGCCGGCCATCCCATGGTTTTCTCTCTCTTTACTGCTTTAGGCTGTGATCTTTTCGACTCTGCTGCCTATGCCCTGTATGCCAAGGATGACCGCTACCTTACACCTTACGGAACAAAGAAGCTTGCCGAACTGCAGTATTTCCCGTGCAGCTGCCCTGTCTGCCTCTCCCACACACCTGAAGAGCTGAGAAGGATGGATAAGAAAGAGAGACAGATGCTGATGGCAGAACACAACCTCTACGTGAGCTTCGAGGAGCTCAGAAGGGTAAAGCAGGCCATAAGGGACAACACTCTCTTTGAACTTGTGGAGAGCAGAATCAGGAACCATCCAAGTCTGGTGGCTGCGTGGAGAGCTGTGAGGAAATACGTGGCCCTGATGGAAAAGTATGATCCCACTATGAAGAAGGTCTTCTTCTACACCTCCGCAGATAGCTGTTCCAGGCCAGCCATTTCAAGGCATCATGAAAGGGTTCTGAGGATTGATGTGGAGAAAGAGGGGGTGACAATCTCAACTGACCACGGCATTGCAGCTGATTTCTACCTAAAGCCCGTCTTTGGAGTTGTTCCAGCAGAGATGCTGGAGGTTTACCCTGCAGGGCATGCGGAGATGCCGGAAAGCGACGTTGAAATTGAGGCGTTTCTGATTGCCGTTGAAGGTTTGAGGAAGTTTCTGGCATATCACAGGGATAAGAAATTCAGAATCTTCGCCTCAGAGGTCTGGAGAGAGTATCTCAAAGATCTGCCAGAAAATGCGGTGATTATATGGAGATAAATGAGTTCCGGATAAACGTGTCCCTAATCAAGAGAGACAGTGCTGCAAGAATAGCTGAAATCAGGCTGGAAAACAGCTATGTGACTCCTTATGTCATCGATTTTACAAAAGAGAACGAATTCATGAAACTGGATTTTGGAGTTGTACCGGATGCCGCCTCAGATATAGCTCCAGAGCTTTATGAGGCCTTAAAGGCCAGAAATAAAGGTATCGAAGTGCTGACAGGTCTCAAGGCAATGCCTGCCAGACGGGTTGTAGAGCTGATAACTTCTATCAAAAAGGAAAGTGCGGTAAAACCCATCTACGCCGTTGCTGCTGCAACACCTTCTAATCTTCCCATTCTGGCATACCTTGGAGTAGACATCTTTGACAACATCCTGGCCATCTCAAGGGCCTATGAGGGCTTTTACTTCACCCCATGGGGCGAGCTTGAAGTATCATCAATTTCTAACCCCCCATGTCAGTGTGAAGCTTGCAGAGAAGGTCTTGATGTAGAGAATGTTGTGAGACATAACACAGCAATGCTGCAGAATGAAGCAATGCTCGTAAGAGAGTTAATCAAAAGGGAAGAGCTCAGAAATTACGTGGAGATGAAGTGCAAGGCCAGCCCAGAGCTTACAGTGATGCTGAGGATTGCCGACGACCAATTAAAAGCCTATATTAACGCTAAATACCAGAAAGCCAGGTTCCAGAGGTTCAGGAGAAGTACAGCGTATTTCAACACAATTGAATCCTTCAGCAAGCCAGAGGTAACGTATTTCTTTCAGCGTTCGGCCGAAGTGTATTCTCCCAAATCAAAAACAGTCCTGCTGCTCCCGTGCTCCGCAAGAAAGCCCTATCTAACTTCAAAAACCCATAGAACTATCAGAAATGCCGTGGGTAGGCTCATAAGGGGTGTGAACGAGATAATAATTTCCTCACCCCTTGTGGTTCCGAGGGAGTTGGAGCTTGTTTACCCTGCCATCAATTACGATACGCCTGTTACAGGGTACTGGAGTGAGGAGGAGATTAATTTCGTTGCTGAAAGGCTTGCAAGTATTTTGATTAAGGGAGAATTCGAAACTATTATCGCTCACGTGGAAGGGGGTTACAGTAAGGCTGTGGAGAAGGCTTTAAGCATTGCGGGAATGGATTGTATCTTCACGGCAGAGGGCAATGTTTTATCGTCGGAATCCCTCAGCAGGCTCAGACTGGAGCTTGAGAAAGCTGATAAGGGAGCGTTTGACCTGTATGAAGAAATTTTCAGGCATGCCTGCCTGTATCAGTTCGGAATGGAGGTTGGTGGAAGGCCGAGGGGCAGGTATCCTGAGCTGGAGCTGTTTGATCAGAGGCTCAGAGTTGCCAGAATAGATGCCCGCTACGGCTGCTTGGAACCCGATTTCATGCTTGCCGAAAAGCTCCTTGAACTTGACAGATACGCTGTCAAAATTGATGATTTCGACCCAAAAGGGACAATTTTTGCCCCCGCAGTTTTAGAGGCAGACAGCAGAATAAAACCGGGAGACTACGTGGTATTCTACAACTCCACCATGATAGGCGTTGGAAGGGCGTTGATGTTCGGCGATGAGATGGTGGAGGCAACCAAGGGATATGCAGTAGAGGTGCGGAGGAAGAGGAGAAATAGAGAGCAGTGATAGGAAAAAGGGTAAATAAGAGTTGAGAAAGCTTACAACATGAATTTTCGGGATGTCCTGAAAAGTGTCTCATATCAGAGGTTTGATGACGATATCAGGCATGACAAGGTTGTGGATTTTATTCATTCAAAGGATCTCCGCCAGACTCCGCTGCTTTTGAATGTGGAAGGTAAAAAGCTGGCAACGAACTTTCTGGCTACAAGAGATCTCATTTGTGGTCATCTGGGAATATGCAGAGAGGATTTTGCACCTTTTATGGTAGAGGTTTCCAAGAGAGATGGAGAGATTACCCTTGGCGAAGAACCAGAGCAACTGGAGCTGAAGGAGAGAAAAGCCAAGCTTTCAGATTTACCGGTGCCAAAGTACTTCCCTCATGATAAGGCCAGGTACATAACAGCGGGATGTGTTATCTCCCGACTCCCGTGGAGCAATGCTGATGATGTCGATGCCTACAACGTAAGCATACACAGAATGATGGTGCTGGATGACAGAAGAGCTGCCATTCGCCTAGTTCAGCCCCGCCACACCTTTCTGATGTGGCAGGAAGCCGTCGGGAAGGGTAAAGAGCTACCAATAGCAGTTTCCATATCTCCACACCCCCTCTTCATGCTTGCTGCCTCAACTAGAACAGACATGAGCGAGTTCAGGTATGCTGCAAAGCTGATGGGCAAGCTGGAACTCTTCAGGCTAAATGATATGCTGATTCCTGATTCAGAAATCATTCTTTTCGGCAGAATTACTGCTGAGAGGGTTGAAGAAGGCCCCTTTGTTGATCTGACCGGCACCTATGATAGAGTAAGACTGGAACCGGTTGTGGAATTTGATGCCATGTTCGTTAAGGATAATCCCGTTTACTACTCAATAACGCCTGCAGATTACGAACATCAGCTGCTGATGGGGCTGCCATATGAGGGGGAGATTTACAAAGCAGTTTCAAGGGTCTGCAGGGTGAGGAATGTTGTTCTGACAGCTGGTGGGCGACATTACTTCCATGCCATTGTCCAGATTGAGAAGAAAAGGGAAGGTGATGGGAAGAACGCCATTCTTGCAGCCTTCACAGGGCATCCGAGTCTGAAAAGGGTGGTGGTCGTGGATGAAGACATCAACATCTACAGCAGCGAGGATGTTGAATATGCAATTGCCACCAGATTTCAGGCTGGCAGAGATCTTGTGGTGGTGAAGGGTGCAAGGGGCAGCAGCCTTGATCCTTCCGCTTATGATAACGAAACGTCAGACAAATGGGGAATAGATGCCACGAAAGAGCTTGGTCAGGGAGAGAAGTACATGAGGGTTTTATGATCTTTGATTTTTGATTTTCCATTAATCCTTTCAGCCCGCCAGTACCTCACCAGCAATACTCAACAAAGCTACCCTTTCTTTTAACAAATTCTATGAATCTCCTGTAAGTTTCGTGTGTTTTCAAGGTGCTGCTATCGCCTATGGCTATCAGCTTTCTTCTTGCCCTGGTTAAAGACACATTCAGCCTCCTCAGGTCCTCAAGGAATCCGAGTTCGCCGTGCTTATTACTTCTGACAAAGGAGATTATGATTACCTCCTTCTCCCTACCCTGATAGCCGTCAACAGTGCTAATTTCAACCCCAGAAATCATCTGCCTGAGCTGATCCACCTGATCATCGTAGGGAGATATGACACCTATCCATTCCTTTTTTACTCCAAGCTGAAGCAGCTTCTCCACTACTTTTTTAACAATCTGAGCCTCCCGGGGATTTTCTCTGGAGTATGAGCCTCTCCTCTGCCTCTCCCATTTATCAGAGCATTTTGATGTGTCGATGAAGACCAGAGGCTCGCAATTCAGTACTCTGCTCCAGAACGGGCTGTTGGATGCTTTACCGATGCCAAGGTCCTTCAGGGAGATGTTCTTGATGTCATCATGGGCCTTCAGTCTTCCACCATAAAACTCCTTGCTTGGAAATTCCATCAGCTTCTCATTCATTCTGTACTGGATTTCCAGCATTCTGGAATTGGCAGGATAACTCTCTATGAGCTCTTCAAACATAGTTTCCATGAGCTCCTTTGCCTCCTGGCTCAGCACCGTTGGAGGGAGCTGTCTGTGGTCACCGGCCAGAACAAAACGTTTTGCTCTTACAACCGGAATCAGCAGGCTTGGAGTTGTGGTCTGAGATGCCTCATCCACCACCGCTACATCGAATTCTGTTTTTTCAGGATTTATCAAAGCAGCAGTGGAATTTGTGGCCAGAATAACCTGGGCCTCCTGAACGATCTCTTCCATGATATCCTCTTCAATCCTTCTGGATGAAGCCAGAAGGTTCTGTACTTCCCTATTCAGCTCGATCCATCTTGCCATTGACTGTATTACATTAGCAGGAACACCCCTCATTCCTCCTCCTCGCTTCGCCAGCCTCACTATCTCTTCATCGCTCAAACCCCTCCTCCACTGAGGGGATGGCTTCGTTTCCCTGTCTCTCGCTCTCATCACCTCTTCCGCTTTCTCTCGCAACTCCTTAACTTCCCTGAACCTCTTGTGCTGCTCAAGCTGGTAAAAGAGGGACGATTCTATCAGATGTCTGGAAATCCTGGATGGGTGGCCGAGCCTGACAATTCTGGCCTTCCCGAAAAGCCTTTCCACAAGATTGTCAACGGCTATGTTGCTTTCGGCTGTTGCAAGAACCTTGTTTTCCCTCTTCCCCTCCTGCAGTATGATTTCTGCAGCAGTTCTTGTTTTTCCAGTTCCAAAGGGGCCATGGATGAGGAAGAAATCTTTACTGCCCAGCGCAAGGCTTACCGCTTCTTTCTGGCTGGCATTGAGCTGCTCATCGAAGGGCTGGAAATCAACCTTTTCTGGTACCGCCGGATTTTTCAGCCCGAGAAGGAACTTGAGGGCTTTAATACCATTCTCGGTCAGACTGTCAAGGTTTTCCAGCATCCTTCTGAAGGTTATTTCGTTGACGTAGAGATCGATCCTCACGTTTTTCAGAGCCCAAGCGGGAATGCTCTCAACCGCCACAGTAATGTAGCGCTTCCCCTTCTCCACAACCGTGGCCATCAAATCGCTCTTCAGAGGATCTCCCCTGCTGATCAAAACCAGATCTCCCACGCCTATTTCAGTCTCAAACTCCTTTCTCCTGCCGTATCTGACAAGCCTGTAATCGAACTCCTGTCCCACTATTTTCCCATTCAGATTCAGAATAGCTCTGCCCAGCTTCTCCCTCTTCTCTCCGCTGAGCCTTCTGATTTCGCTCTTAACAGCCTCAATCTCCGCTTCCCTTTCAAGCTCTATCAGCTTCTTAAGCTTCAGAATGTAATCCTGGATATCTTGAATTTTTGTATTACCGGCATCCACGGTATCCACTGTATCATCCACGCAGGCTTTTACTAGGTAGAGGGTATAAACTTAGCCGTTTCCATTTCCGAACAGAAGCCAGTTAATCTTTTATCTCTCTCCATCCAGCTTAGCTCAATGCACCTGACCCGGGAAGAAGAAGAGCTTCTCAGCTCAGACAATGAGACGATTGCCAAGTGCATGGAGATACTCGTGGCCATCGGAGAGATATACGATGCAGACAGGCTCATACCGGTAAAGAGTGCCCAGATAAGCGGAGTTTCTTATGATAACATTGGCGATGCTGGTTTGGAGTGGCTTGAATGTTTAAATGCTAGGGTGAAAGTTCCCGCTTATGTCAATCCTGCCGGTATGGATGTGGAGAGATGGAAAGAGATGGGAATTGACATTGAATTCTACAGCAAGCAGATGAGGGTTCTCAAAGCCCTGCAGAGAATCGGTGCAGAGCTTTCCTTAACCTGCACACCCTACTACCTTCACACGCCCTCCTTCGGAGACCATTTGGCTTGGGCGGAGAGCTCTGCTGTCTGCTACGCAAACTCCGTGGTGGGGGCGAGAACAAATAGGGAGAGCGGAATAACCGCAATTGCTTCAGCTATAATCGGCAAAACACCCCACTATGGACTTCATGTGAAGGAAAATAGGGCTCCAACAATCTATGTCCGAGTCCGAGGAGCAGAGGTTTTCAATCCTTCGTTTCTTGGCTACTTACTGGGGGATAAAATCCCGGGAGAAATACCTCTTATCAGCCTTCCCAGAACTGTCACAGAAGACGAACTTAAGCAAATGGGGGCTGCAATGGCTGCAAAGGGCAATACAGCGCTGTTTCATGTTGAGGGAGTTACGCCGGAGAGCGGTGATTTTGAGAGGCCAAGGGAGAGGATGGAGATCGATCTGGCTGAAATTGATTTTAGCTCAGACGATTGCACACCTGACCTCATTGCCTTAGGCTGTCCCCATCTCAGTCCTGAAGAGCTCAGGAAAATTTTCGAAATAGCCTCAGAATTCACTTCTCTGGGCGGGGTTAAAAAAGAGATTTGGCTCTTTACATCCAGAAAGGTGTACGGTGAGAATGACGAATTGATTAAAAAGCTTGAAAGCATAGGATTCAAAGTTTTCTGCGACACGTGCATGGTTGTTTCGCCTTCAACCAGCAGGTATGAATGTGTTATGGTCAATTCCGGAAAAGCTTTGACTTACCTCCCCAAGCTCAGGGGGGTGAATGTTATTTTTGGCAGCATTAAGGACTGCATCAGGAGGGCCTTTAGTGACGATTGAGGTTAACGGAGTCAGAATCAGGGGAAGAACAATATCGAGAGGAGAGACGGAGGGTGAGGCAATAGTCAGTAAGCGGAATTTCTCATTCTTAGGAGATGTTGATCCTGAAACGGGCATTGTTGTTGCTGAAGACAGCGACATCAGGGGAGAAAGCATAGCAGGCAAAATTTTCGTGTTTCCATCAGGCAGGGGTTCTACTGTTGGAAGTTATGTAATTCTTAGAATGGCTAAAAAAGGTGTTGCCCCCGCTGGCATTATAAATGTTGAGAGCGAACCAATAATTGCAGTAGGGGCCATACTTGCAGGGATACCAGTAATAGATAAACTCGAAAAGAATCCACTGGAGATGATTAGAACTGGAGATATCATATGCATAAAGGCTGAAAAAGAAGGGTTGGTAAAGGTGAAGAGGCGTAGAAGTGGAGAGAGCAAGAGGTGAAGAATGGAAGCAGCAGAAATAGAGAGGATTCTTGAGCAACACTTCAGAATTTACTGGAAAGAAGTTAGCGACGGAGTTCTGAGACTCTATGTGACTCCAAAGGAGACATTTAATCCTGAAGAGCTGAAAAAACAGATTTTGCCCTATTCTGGCCAATATAGAATTTCTATGAGGAGTCATTATGGAGAGCTCGTGGTGGAGGTCCAGGAGCTCAAGGAGGAGAAGGAGAATGTAATTCTGCCCCTCATACTCTTTTTCGCAACTATCATCACCACCACTCTCGTAGGTTCAACCTTCTATCCTGAATTCAACATTCTTGGTGGCTTTCAGTTCAGTATGGCCATAATGTTCGTTCTGGGAAGCCACGAGATGGGGCATTACATCGCTGCAAGAAGGTGGGGGATGAAAACTTCCTTCCCGTACTTCATTCCCTTCCCAACAATTATCGGAACGCTGGGAGCTGTTATAAAGCATCGCGGCCCAATTCCCAACAGAAAAGCACTCTTCGATGTAGGCTGCTCGGGCCCCATCGTTGGCATCATAGCATCAATAATTGTGGCCCTCATAGGCATGAACATGGAATTCAGGGCTGGTGGAGAAGCAATTATAATGCTGGGGACCCCTCCCCTATTCGATTTTCTAGCGTATCTCACTGGATTCAATGGTGGAGTCATGCATCCAATTGCCTTTGCTGGCTGGGTTGGAATGTTCATAACCTCTCTGAACCTCATACCGGTGGGGCAGCTTGATGGAGGGCACGTTATGCGAGCCCTGATAGGAAAAAAAGCCAATGCCATAAGCAGGGCAACGCCTTTCTTTCTGCTGGCATTGGGAAGTTTTGTCAATTATTACTTGAATGTCTCATCCTCTGTCTGGTTTTTCTGGGGACTTATATCCTTCTTCTTCGCAATGCAGGGGCACCCCGATCCAATAGAAGATGAACCGCTGGACAGAACAAGAGTCATTGGTGGTATTATCGTGTTCGTCATAGCTCTCCTGACATTCACGCCTGTGCCATTTCAGATACCGCAAAATTTATAGTGATTAAACATGAGGGATATAAGGTGAGATTTCAGGAAGGCCTGAGAGAAATCCTCGACACAACACTGGAATATATAAGGCACGAGAAGAGCGCCGCAATACTTGTTCCCATAATGCTGGCAGAAAAACCAAAACTTGTTATGATTCTGAGGTCAAAAAATCTCAGCAGAAGTGCCGGACACGTTGCATTCCCTGGCGGGATCAGAGAGATGGACGAAACGCCCCTTGACACAGCTTTAAGGGAGAGCGAAGAGGAAATTGGTGTCAAAGCCGATAAAATTGAAGTTCTGGGTTTTCTCTCACCAAAAGAGGTTATAGAGCACAGAATAAAAATTCACCCAGTTGTGGGGGTTGTAGAAGAAACAGAGCTGAAACCTGATGATTACGAGGTGAGCAAAATACTCGTTGACGATCTCAAGAAGGTTCTTCTCTCACGTCGTATTACTGACTGGGGGCCAAATTTCGAGTGTGATGGTGAGCTCATATGGGGCGCATCCAGCAGGATTTTGGATGATTTCTACTTGAGAATTATTAGGAGATTTGACTCCATCGAAAAATTCTTTTCTTCGATACACTTATAAGTTCGTTAAGAAACTCATTCCTGAATGAAACTCCTTACCGTCGGGATAGGCAGAGAAGGCGTTGAAATTACAGAGATCTTCGCGAGAAGAGGGGCCAGGGTTAACAATGCCCCCCTCTTCAAGTGTCATGCTATTAGCAATGATGTGGGGCTAATAAAAAGTGCCAAGGCCATTCCCGACAAAAATCGCTATTACGTTGTGTACAGAAATGGTGAGGTAGATCTAACGAGTGCTTTGAATTCGATGCTCTCGAGATATGAGATTTTTGAGGGTTCCATGCTCGCCTTTGCCCTTGATGATGACTTCGCCTTCCAAACTGCCATGGAGATGGCAGATGAGCTGAAAGATGTTACAGAAGAGCCCGTTATGGCACTCGTTACAATTCCAACACTGGATGAAGCGGATTTCAGGGAAATGGGAATGAGGCTGAGAAATGCAAGTAAAAAGTTTGATGTGCCGATCATCTTTGAAAGAAGAGATAACTACAGAAACTACGTTCTGGAATCACTCAACACCATCGCTCTTGTTGGAGAAATAGATCTGAAAAAGAGAAGGGCTGGAGAGGTTGTAGTTGATACTAGCGACGTCTTCAATGCCATAAGGAAGAGGGGGTTAGCAGTGCTGGGCATGTCGAGGCAGAAACTTCAGCACCACCTCATAAGGAGAATAGTTTACAGAAGGGAAAGCGAACTCAAAGCAATCAGGACGAAGAGAATGGTGGATATGGTTGACGAAAGCCTTTCCAGCCTTAGCGTGAATTGTGATGTCACAACAGCCAAAGGTGCTCTGTTAGTTTTCAGCGGTGAGCCAGAAGAGATAACGATGGACGGCCTTTTCGCCTGTATTTCCCGCATCGAAAGAGTTAATCCAGATATTGAAATAAGGTATGGTGATTACCCGGTCCCTGGCTCTAACTCTATAGCGTCTATCGTCATTTTCTCTGGCATTACCAAGCTGGTGGTTTGAGTTAAAATTAAATTTAATCAGGTAACAATCCTCGCCCTGTTACTCTCAACAATTATTGTGTGCTCTGCCTGACTGACAAGACCTCTGTTAATCTCTGTGAGTACGGGATAGCTCCTGAGTATCCCTTCTCTCACCAGCTTCGAAAGAATCACTTCTGGAGCCTTGGTAAGCCATCTTTTGGCAAATGGAAGGGTTTTGTACTTCTCCACCTCCTTAAGCAACTCTCTGGCCATTTTCATTCTGGTAGGTTTAGCTGCAACCACAGAGTAGATCTCCACCTCTCCCCTCTCCGCCACCTTTCCAGCCCCGTTGGTGGCGAAGGGTTCGATAGCGAAGATCATGCCCTCTTCCACCTTCACACCTCTGTCGGTTTTGAAGTTGTATATTGTAGGAGGTGCGTGGGCAACGTAGGGCAGAAAGCCATGACCGGTGAGGTTCACTATGGGCCTGAAATCGAACTCCTTGATGGCCTCCTCTATTGCCGCCCCTATAACTGAAGTTTCTATCCCTGGCTCCACCACTTCAATTGCTCTCTTTAGCGCATCCTCTGCTGCTTTTACAAGCTCTTCATGATCACCAAGATCAATCGTGAAGGCAGTATCTGCAATAAAACCGTCAATGTGAGCACCAATATCTATCTTCACAAGGTCTCCTTCCTTGAATGCCCTCTCATCATTTTTTTTAGGTGTGAAGTGAGCGGCATCAGCATTTATGGAGATGTTGACGGGGAAGGCTGGTTCAGCTCCCAGCTCTCTTATCCTGTTTTCCACGAATTCTGCCACTTCCAGGAGCTTTACCCCCGGTTTTATCCTTGGCCTCACTTCTTCTCTAACCTGTCTCAGCACTTCTCCAGCTTTGATTGTTTTTTCAAATCTTTCCTCCAATTCTCCCACGTCATTTACATCATTCATGTTATCCACATTATCCACGCTATCACCTCAGCCATCACTTTCCAGACACCCAGCTGCCAGCTATCACCTTAAATCAACCTTATCAGGGTAGGGAGTGAGTACTTCACAGCCATTCTTTTTAACAACTACGGTATCCTCAACCCTCACTCCGCCCCATTTCCGGTAGTATAGTCCCGGTTCGATTGTGAAAACCATGCCAGCTTTAAGCTTTTCTCCGCTTTCAAATATCCTCGGCAGTTCATGAACCTCCAGCCCAATACCGTGTCCGGTAGAATGGATGAACCCCTCTCCAGCTTTATGGCGAAGTGTGTGGTAACCGTGGTCTTCAAGGATATCGCACACTGTCTGATGCACTTCAGAAGCAAAAACACCATCTCTAACAGTCTTAATAGCCCTGTTTTTGGCCTCAATGCAAGCTTCAAGCATCTCCTCTATCTCCTTAAAATCTTCAAGCAAGACCGTTCGGGTAAAATCCGCATGATAACCATGCACTCTGCTCTTGGGAAAAATATCCATCACCACATGCTTCTCTATTTCACCCATCCCAATGTGATGTGGATCAGCAGAGAGTTTGCCTGAAGATACTATGGTGTCCTCCGCAAGGTATTTCTTGGAATAAAGGTAAGTTTCAATCTCACTCCTGACCACTTCACACTTCTTTCTCGCCTTTATAAAGTTAAGACCGTGTTCGAAGGCCTTGATGGCAATCTCAGCCACCTCTTTTATTTTCTC
Source organism: Archaeoglobus sp. JdFR-37 (assembly GCA_002010215.1). Classification (GTDB taxonomy): domain Archaea; phylum Halobacteriota; class Archaeoglobi; order Archaeoglobales; family Archaeoglobaceae; genus JdFR-37. The sequence continues at coordinate 17,675 of MTMY01000038.1, read as the reverse complement.
AATTTCATCTCTCCTCTTAACAGCCCTCATTTTGGAAAAGGGATTCTCCACAACCTCAACTTCTAGCTGTTTGATAAGGTAGAATGAAAGAAAGGAGGGGAAATTTGTGGGAACCAGTATTTTTCTTGCTCCATGAGATAGTAAAAGCTCCAGATAGGTCTGAGCCAGAGCCGTTCTTGGGTCTTTATAGTAACGGAGGTTCTCATAGTAGCCTATATCCCCAAGCCCCGCTATTTCCCTTACTCTACTCTCCCTTTCAGCCCTACCTTTCTCCATGTCAGGCACCACGAGTAAATCGGTGCCGTCAGAGCCAAGCACATACAGAACTGGGTCGTGAACCTTGAATCCGGTGGAATAAAAGAAGTTTGCATCCCTGCTGCTGGCATACTGAACGAAGAACTGAGCATTATATGTCTCAAGCAACTCAGTTATCATGTTCAAAGCAAAGCCTGATAAGATAAAAAATTATTCCCAAATATGTTGGGTTGACTGGCATTATAAGGATTGAGGCATTCAGGGAAACTGGCAAGATGAAGGCTTATACTCTTGAGGAGGCAAAGAAGAAGTTAGGTCTTGAATGAGTTTTGAAGTAAAGCTTTCTGAAATAGTTGTTAAAGATTTAAAGATGGTGGCAAGGATTGAGTGGCGGGATCGGTTTATGACTGGTAGCTGAAGTCGATAAAACTCACGTCAAGTATCTAGCTATTCCTCAATTCTCGTTCTGTACCTCATCCACAGAACGCTGAGAGGTGGACCAAGAGATGAGTAGAGAGAATCCAGGAAACGAATTCTTGAATTTAAAACTTCTCTGATTTCATCCAAATCTCTAACTCCAATAAGCCTCTCAACTCCGGATATGTCCTCCTCAAGCACTGAAATGAGGTCTCTGTACCCATCCCTGCTGCCATTCAGAGGTTGGTAGAATCTCAGAATTGTGGATGTGAATGCCTTTAGGGCAACTTCGTCCTCTGCAACCTGCCTTAAACCCGTGAGAGCATCTATTCTGCCTCTTATCACGTCTGAAGCAGCCTTCAACCCTCTGAAATAGGAAGAGAGAAAAGGACTTTGAAATGCCTTCTCTTTCAAGCGATACAGTTTCCTTCTGCCCTCTATCTTGAACTCCAGATACTCTTTCTCTAGCATGTCTTTGAGGTGGGTAGAGAGAGTTGGAGAAGAGACCTTAAGCTCATCCTTTAGGGTTGTGAAGTCTTTTTCTCCCCACAACAGTGAAAGCATAATTCTGTCCCTAACGGTAGCCACCTGAGATCACTTAAGTAAGCTTAATTTAACCAAAATTAAAAATGTTTCGGGTTGAAAAGTTAAGCAAGATTACCAGATAGGCAACTCATCAAGTCTTTTCTGCTTAGGCAGTCTCTCTATTCCGAGGAAGTCTATGGCTGCTTTTTCAACCCTCTCGATGTATTCAGGTTTTGTGTAAACTCCCAGCCTCCACGTGGTCCTCTCTGCCTCCTTCAGCGCCCTGACAAGAGGTGATACATCTTCAAGCCTCTTTTTATCGCCTTCCACCTCTACCAAAGCCTTCAGTTCCCTAGCCTCCTCAAGGGGAGGGATGTCCAGTAAAACGTACTCTTCAGGAATCTCTGCCTCCTCCGCAATTTCACGCTCAACCTTTTCAGCAGAAAGCTTTTCCAGTTCTTTTGAGTCAATTGAATCAGGACCTATGTACAGAGCCCTCTTGAACAGCTTTCTGCTATCGATCATCCCCATTATCTCCGACTGGTAACCTCCTGCATTTCTGAGGAAAGAAACCATGTCGTAATCGTCCATGGTTAAAAGTTGTCTGGCATCAAGCTTTCCCTCAATGACTGCCATCTCCACAGCTTTTTCGTACATCTTCCTAGCTATTCTGCAGACATGATGGAAGTAAACGGTTGGATACATCATGAAGCGGGAGATGAGGAGAGATTCGGCAGCCCTGATGCCACCAGCCCCTATCACCATGTCCCCTTCAAACTTTATTTTGGCAATCAACCTCTCGAGATCAAAAATCCCGTATGCCACGCCAGTGTGGTAGGAATCCCTAACCAGATAGTCCATTCTATCGGCATCTATGTCCCCGCTGACCACCCCATACCTCTTTCCAGCTATGTGCTCCGCTATTCTCCCCACACGAAGGCCAAGGTCTTTCAAAACCTCCTTTAGCTCCCCACCCCTCTTGATGAGGTACTCTTCATGCTTCATCCTCAGGTACTTTCTGAGTATCAATTCGCTGGAGTGGCTGAAGGGTGCATGGCCAACATCATGGAGGAGAGCAGCAGCAACAATCTCCATGCGTTCATCTTCATCACATTCCAGCCTTTCTGCAAGTTTGGAGGCAATGTACATGACTCCAATACTGTGCTCAAAGCGGGTGTGATTTGCTCCGGGGTAAACGAGATTGGCGAAGCCGAGCTGTTTTATACGGCGAAGCCTCTGGATTTGAGGCGTGTCGATTATCCTGAGCTGCCAGTCTTCAACTGTTATGGTACCATGTATAGCATCGTGGATGTTTTTTGTTTCCATATTGATGGTTATACAGGGGAATAGATAAATATAGGGGTTCAGAACTGGCAGGGGTTCAACAGATTGTCAACAGTTTATCAAACAATCTGAACAGTCCAAACTTCCCCTAAGAACATAAGATTTTTTAACTAAGGGTTGTCCTCAACTCAGAACCACTGGGGCCGTAGGGTAGCCTGGTTATCCTTCCGGCTTTGGGAGCCGGTGACCCGAGTTCAAATCTCGGCGGCCCCACTCTCTATTTTGATTGAGGGGATTGTAGAGATTGATTGATGTACAAAAGCCAAAATGGCTTTTTTTGGATAAAACATAGCATCCAGTTTTTGTAAAAGCATCTCAAGAAAATTCAGCAAAACCTGTCCCAAACAAAAATAACCACAATGATCACAATACCTTTCAGAAAAACTTATCAAATTTCAGTCCAGCCAAAGGCACAAGAGGTGAAAACAATGAGTCCTGAGCTTTCGAGTAGATTGAGGCAGCTTCCACCATACCTCTTTGCTGAGCTGGATGAGATGAAGAGAAAGAAGCTGGAAGAAGGTGTCAGGGTTATTGACTTCGGAGTTGGGGATCCTGATTTGCCTACGCCAAAACATATAGTCGATGCCATGAAAAAAGCAGTTGAGAAGGAGGAGAACCAGAAATACCCCAGCTACGAAGGTATGCTGGAGTTCAGGAGGGCTGTGGCCGATTTTTATGCTCGAAGGAAAGGTGTTGAGCTGAATGCAGAGAAGGAAGTGATAGCTCTTATAGGCTCCAAAGAGGGTATTGCACACCTGCCCTTTGCCTTCGTGAATGATGGGGATTATGTGCTTGTGCCAGACCCCGGTTATCCAGTTTACGCTTCATCAACAATCCTGGCCGGTGGAAAACCATATGAGGTGGCGTTGAAGGCCGAAAATAGCTTTCTGCCTGATCTTTCCTCAATCTCGTCTGATGTTGCCAGAAAAGCCAAAATAATGTTCCTGAACTATCCCAACAACCCCACCACAGCGGTGGCTGAGAAGGAATTCATAAAGGAAGCAATAGACTTCTGCATGGATTACAACATTATACTGGCTCATGACGCTGCTTACAGCGAAATCGCCTTTGATTACCGGCCTTTGAGCTTTTTAGAAGTTGATGGAGCTTTTGAGGTAACAATAGAGTTCAATTCCCTCTCTAAAACCTACAACATGACTGGATGGAGGATTGGATTTGCTGTTGGCAATCCAGAGATTTTGGCGGGGTTGCTGAAGGTCAAGACGAACGTGGATAGCGGAGTTTTCCAGGCTGTGCAGGAAGCAGGGATTGCTGCTCTGAGGGGGAGCGATGATGTGATAGACAAAACCAACTCCATCTACAGAATTAGGCGAGATATTCTTGTGAAGGGGCTCAAAAACATTGGCTTAGATGTTGACTATCCAAAAGCAACATTTTACGTGTGGTGCAGAGTTCCTGATGGCTATGACAGCATATCCTTCGCCAGAAAGCTTCTGGATGATGCTGGAGTCCTTGTAACGCCTGGAGTCGGCTTCGGTCAGCATGGCGAAGGATTTGTGAGGTTTGCTTTGACAAGAGATGTTGAAGTGATTGAGGAGGCCCTTAAAAGAATGGAAGGACTATCCTTTTAGTTTTTTGTATGAGGGCTCCACTTTTTTACCGATTTATCTTTTAATGCCAAGAGCATAAAGAAGCTGGGAAGAAACTGGAATTTTCTTACCCTTTATCTCAGTTCTTCCGTCTCTTATCGACTCCATTACCTGCCCTTTGATGATCGTTAAACCGTATCCCACATGCTCAGCTACATGGGCATCGCTGCCAGCAATCATGCTCTTGTTAAACCTCACAGCCAGTTTTCTGGCCATTGCGTTGCATATTCCTATTACATACTTAGCATTGAAGACCTCAACTGCATCCACATATGGCATGTGCCTTGATGGAATTGCAACACCTCTCCTCTCAATCTGATAGGGATGCGCCAGCGCTGTCACACCGCCAAGCTCTCTAACCCTTTCAGCTGTCTCCTTAATCGACATGCCCTTCTCCACATCTTCTTCAACACCGTATACCAGCAGGTGACCGCTGGAAGTTGTAACTTCCATGCCCGGCAGAACCTCAATATCCATATGCTCCTCCCTGACTATCTCAATTGCCTCCATAGAGCCGTTAATTGTATCGTGATCAGTAATGGACACAATCTGAATGCCTTTCTCCAAGCACACTTGAAGTACTTCCCTCACGCTGCTTCTCCCATCGCTGTGCCTGGTATGCACATGAAGCTCCGCAACCCTTTTCACCTTTGCAACCCTCCTTAACTCATGAATGTTCTTCTCGTCACCGGCAGGCTTGCCGAAGAGCAGGTAAGAATGCAAGCCGGAGATGCTGATGTTTACGTGGCAGATGTTGATGTTGCTGCCTTTATAACTCCTTCTCATATTCGCCACCTCAGCCTAAATAAGTATGATTTTGTCATGGTTCCCGGCCTCACAAGAGGGGCCCGCTGGAAGGAGCTGGAAGAAGAGAAAGGGGTTAAAATCAGGCTTGGCCCGACACATGCCTATGATATCCCTACTGTTCTCCGTCATCTCAACTCCATCGAGCTACGCCACGATGTGCCAGCTGACAGACTCATAGCCCAGCAGAAGCTCAGGGAGACGATGAAACTTGTTGACAGCATAGACAGTTACGATTTCAGGATTGGCAGTGTGAAGGTTGGCGGAGGCAGCAGGATGAAGATCGTAGCAGAGGTGGTTGATGCAACAAGGCTCAGCGAAGATGAGCTTCGCCACAAAATTTCCCACTACCTTGAAAGTGGCGCAGACATAATAGACATGGGCATACCCATGGAATTTGACGTTTCTGAGGTAAGAAGGGCTGTGAAAATAGCCGCTGACATGCATGATGCTGTCAGCATTGATACCTTTAGTAAAAAGGCAATCAGGGCAGGTATCGAGGCAGGAGCAGACATGGTTATGAGTATATCTGCTGAGAACTTGGAGGCCCTTGATGTAATTAAAGGAAGAGCTGTTGTGATAGTCTCCCGCAATGTTGATGAACTCCTCAGAATTGCCGAGAAGGCTGAGAGGTATACGGACAGGATAATACTCGATGCCGTACTTGATGCTTTCCCCGGCACCACTCACTCCATCCTCAGATACGCAGAGCTTGCTAGAAGAAGTGATAAACCGGTGCTTTTCGGGGTTGGGAATGTTACCGAGCTGAGCGATGCTGATAGCATCGGAATGAATGCACTGCTTGCCTTCATGGCTGAAGAGCTTGGAGCAAGCTTGCTTTTCACAACTGAGGCAAGTCCTAAGACGTACGGGAGTGTTAAAGAGCTCAGGATTGCTTCCTACATGGCAAAGGCAGCAAAACTCCGAAAGACTCCGCCAAAAGACTTGGGCATGAATCTGCTGGTGGTTAAGGAAAAGGTCAGATTTGAAGTGTGCGATGAGTTTGAGGGCTGCCAGGAAGGTGAGGAGTCTAAAAGATTCGTGAGAGACTCAATGGGGGATTTCAGGATTTGGGTGAGGGATGGGGAGATCATCTGCAGCCACGAAAAGCTCTGTGTGAGGGGCAGGACGGCGAAGGCCATCTACGACACTGTTATAGCGAAAGGGCTGGTTTCCCGCCTTGAGCATGCTGCTTATTTGGGGAGGGAGCTGATGAAGGCGGAAATTGCAGCGAAGCTCAATAAAAACTATATCCAAGACGAGCCGTTAGGATTTGGTGTGTATGGAGAATATGAGGAATACGGGGAACGTAAGGAACATGGAAAACGTGAAGAATGTGAGGGGCACAAGCATGAAGGTAGCGGTGACAGGCAGACCAGGAGTGGGTAAAACCACCCTCTGCCTCAGGGTTTTCGAGGAACTCTCCAACAAAATAAAAATTGGTGGATTCATCACCAGAGAGGTAAGGGAGGGTGGCAGGAGAATTGGTTTTAAAGTCGTTGATCTGCGTAGCGGCGAGAGCTTCTGGTTAGCTAGAAAAGGATCAGGCAAAGTTATGGTAGGGAGTTATGTTGTGATGCTGGATGAATTTGAAGGCTACATCTCTCGAAACTTCAACGAACTCCACGGTGACCTGATCATAATTGATGAAGTTGGACCAATGGAGCTTAAAAGCAGAGTTTTTGTGAGAAAGGTGGAGGAACTAATTACATCTCAAAGCAACCTCTTTTTCACCATCCACTATAAAAGCAGGCATCCCCTTCTGGAGAGGATACGACGGGAGTTCGAAGTTTACGAGATCACTCTGGAGAACAGGAACAGGCTGGCTGATGAGATTATTAGAAAGATTGAGGGGGTTCTCCCTTGACCGAGCTCATTTCAGAAGGGAGAGCGAGGATTGCTGTTGATGGGGTTTTCTACAACCCAAGGATGAGGCTGTGCAGAGACATAGACATGATCGTTTTCTCGGAACTCAGGAAGAGTGGAGTTAATAGGCACAGCTATCTGGATGCTCTTGCTGCTACAGGTATCAGGGGAATAAGGGCTTGCTTGGAGGCAGAGTTCACACCCTTTTTCAACGATGTTGACAGAAAGGCTGTTGAGATGATAAAGCAAAATCTTCAGCTTAATGGGATTGAGGCAGAAGTTTTCAACAGGGATGCAGTCTCTCTCATGAGGGACAGAAGTTTTTTCCACATTGACATAGATCCCTTCGGCAGTCCAGCACAGTTTGTGGATGCTGCATGCTATTCAGCAAGGAGGTTTCTCAGCGTTACCGCCACTGACATCGCGGCCCTCTGCGGAAGTGCCACTGTGTCAGGCCTGAGAAAGTACTCCGCTTATGCCATCAAAACACCCTTTATGCACGAAGTTGGAATTAGAATGCTTCTCGGAAAAGTTGCAAGGGAGGCGACAAAGTACGACAAGGCTGTGCAGCCAGTTGTAAGCTGGGCAAAGGAGCACTACTACAGAATCCACCTGCGCGTAATATTCTCCTCAAAAGAGGCTGGCAAGGTCTATGGAAAGATAGGTTACATCATGCAATGTGGATGCGGGAGAATATGGTGGAACAGCATGTACGAGACCCCTGAAACTCTGTGCTCGTGTGGAGAGAAAGCTGTTATGCTTGGCCCTTTATGGTTAGGAGAGCTTGAAAGAAAGGATTTTGTTGAAAAGCTTGTTGAGAGAAGTGAAGGAAAACTGAAAGATATTTTCAGCCGGATTTACGAAGAACTGAACATTCCATTCCATTACGACCTCCATAATATTTGCAGAAGACTTCGAGCTGCACCACCACCAATTGAGAAGGTTATTAGAGAGCTCAGAGAACTTGGTTATGCCGCTTCACGCACAAGATTCAGCGGCACATCTTTTAAAACAGATGCTATTCTTGAAGATATTGAGAAGATTATAATTGGCTGATTTAGCCGAGTTTAAAACCATTGAAAAACTAAAAAGATTAGAAAGATTAGAAGAAGAATTAGAAAAACAGCATGCCAGCAGCGATCATCACCAAACCCCATGCTATTCCGGCTATGGCAAGATCTCCCTCTCTCGGCCTCTCTTTCCTTATTTTCATAGCGTACAGACCGTAAATGAAAGACAGGACTCCGAAGAACAGAAACCACACGGCTACGTACTGGCTGTATGGAATGAGGACAACTGAACCGAGTTCCATACATTCTGATTCATTTCGCAGAGTAAAAGCTTTCCGATTTTATGTGGAAATGGGTTAGTTGCTGTATCATGAAATTTTCCAGATTGTGATTCAACGATATTCTGACAGAAAAAGCAGGATTGCTATTTTTTAATCTTTGCCTTCTCTTTTTTCCCCAACTCACCCGTCCCTGAGTTTCATTCAATTAGAGAAAGACCTGCATCAATGGACTGATTTCAGAATACTGTAGTATACTGTAGTGAAATATCAGCCCATCACCCCACCCATCCACCTTCTCACCCCAAAATAAAGAGCAGCAAAGGAACCAAGATAGAAATGACAAATCCATGCATGAATGCTGTCAACGATAAGTCTCTACCGAAGCTGGCAATAATCGGCAGAGTCGAATCCATGGTGGTGGCACCCCCAGCAGATATTCCTGCTTCTTTGTCAGGCATCTTTGGGTAGAAAACTATGGTTAGCAACTCCCTGAAAAAATTGGATGTAAAGCCAACAGCTCCAGCGAATGTTCCAGCCTTTGCGGCAAGATAGGGGCCAGTCAAAGAATACCAGCCCATTCCAGCTCCTATGGCCATGGCCGTCTTCAAATCCATTCCCGTCAGAGCCCCTGCAATCAATCCTCCGGCGATGGAGCCAGTGACAGTCGCCATAACAAGTCTCATGGAGCTCTTCCAAGAGTTCTTGATCTTCTCTGCCTTATCTTCCGACATCATAAGGTCAATTCCAATTATGAAGAGTAGCAATGCAAGCACTTCCTGAATGTAGAGAGGAAAGTCAATCTCTGAGAAACCTAGCAGAATGCCCGCTACCAGAACAACCACGTAAACAAAGCTCAGATAAACCACCTCAGGATTCTTGCCATTTGGTAGCTTAGGAGGAGCGTTATTACTGCGAAGATGACTGAAATGGCACCAACATTTGCCAGTTCAGCAAAATCCAGCTTTGAACCCATGTCGTATCCCAGAGAAAATATCAGCACCACTAGCGTTATCTGCATGGGCCTAGAAATTTCAATCTTTTTGTCTTTCAGAAAGTATCCAGCAATAAGACCTCCAACAAGAGATAAGATGAGCAGCAGCATATTATCTCCCGATCTTGCTGTTCTCACTTCACCCTGCGAACCACGCAATCACCCATGCAAATCATCCAAACATCAGTCTGAAATAGCCTATATAGGGAATTCTGAACTTAGCAACTCCAACAATCCAGCTCTTTTTAACCGGAGCAGAGAGGTACGGCTGGTCTATCATAGCATTGTGGTCGCCCTTGGTTATGTAGCCTGAATGCTTTGCAATGCCATCTCCTGGAATTTCCTCACCCCTTTCTACCCACTTTATGGCTCTGTGGATGATAGGAGTTCTGCTCTTGTCTCCATTGGGATAGTAAACTATCACATCCCCATAATTGCCAAAACTCTTGTATCCCTTAGCCACTCCTTCCTCGTAAGTGGTTATGCCAACCCTGTCCGGGCTGAAAAGGAATACGACATCTCCTCTGTGCAGATTGGGTTCCATGCTCCCCGATTCCACTGCCACCATAAATGGCCATGTACCAGTGACTGCTATGCCAATGGCAACTATAACCGCAACAGTAATTAGGGTTGACACAACATCCTTGAGAAGACTGAGTGCTTGTTTGGACATGGATTTCGGAGGAGTAGAAATGATAGTTAAAGATATCGACTCAAGACTTATAATTACGAAGTTCGCCATGCATGGCTACAACATCCATCCATCTGCTGTGGAGCTTCTTAAGGGGATGAAGGAGGATATAGATGGGATAATCGCTGAAATATGCAGGACTGCCAATGGTTGCTTTATAATAACTCCTGAAGAGATAAAGCCCATAATCTCCAAGTTCAAGGTTAAAACTGTTAGTCCCGTTCAGAGCATTCAACCCAAATCTGAAGCTGAGATGGCAAAAGAGGAGATTAAAAAGGTGAAATCAGCAGAGGTCCGGGAAGTATCTGTACTGAAAGATATAACTGGGAAATCTTCTTGTAGGGGGACAGTAGAGGACTTCGTTGTCTACTTCAACTCCAGACTGGAAAAGATATCGAGAATACTGAAGCCTCGCCTTAAAGCCATTCCCATTTCTGCAATAGGGAAGGTGAGGACTCAGGACATTGACGTTATTGGGATTGTCAATGAAGTGAGAGAGGTCAACCAGAACACGGCAATTTTCGAGCTAGAGGATCGTACAGGCATCGTCAGCGTTGTTGCAACGGGGAAGATAAAGGAGATTGCCATGGAACTGATGGGAGACGAGGTCATCGGAGTTTCGGGAACCATAAGAGGTGGGAGAAGCATAATGGCTGAAAGAATAGTATTTCCAGATATTCCCAACGGCAGTAAGACCATTAAGAAGGACTTTGCTATTGCTTTCATATCAGATGCTCACTTCGGCAGCAACACCTTCCTAGAGAAGGAGTGGGAGATGTTTTTGAAGTGGCTGAATGGGGAAATTGGAGAGGGCTCTGAGAAGGTGAAATACTTGGTTGTTGCTGGAGATGTTGTTGACGGAGTCGGTGTGTATCCGGGGCAGGAGCACGAGTTGACGATTTTTGATATTTATGAGCAGTACGAAGAAGCTGCATCCCAGCTTGACAGGGTTCCCGACCACATAAAAATAATCTTAGCCCCCGGAAACCACGATGCTGTCAGACAGGCGGAACCCCAGCCGTGCCTTCCAAAGGAGTTTTCAGACCTTTTTGGAAAGAATGTGACCCACGTGGGAAATCCTTCACTTCTGGATCTTGACGGATTGAAGCTTCTAATCTACCACGGCAGGAGTCTGGACGACTTGATGGCAAAGATACCAAGGCTGAACTACGAGAGGCCCCATGAAGCTCTGTACGAGCTTCTGAAACGAAGACACCTTGCTCCCATGTATGGGCAGCGCTCTCCCATAGCTCCAGAGAGGGAAGATTATCTGGTAATTGATGAGGTTCCAGATATCCTTCATACTGGACATGTCCACACCTATGGAGTGGGATTCTACAGGGGAGTTTTCTGCATAAACTCGTCAACATGGCAGAGCCAGACAGAGTTCCAAAAAAAGGTGAACCTGAATCCAATGCCCGGAAAAGTTGCAGTATATCAGCCAGGCGGGAATGTGATGAGGCTTAATTTTTACAACAATTAATTTTTCCATTCACCCAGACCTCCTCCGTCCCTGAGTTTCATTTCAGTGGTATTGAAGGTTAAAAGCATATCAAAATAAAAATGAGAAACCTTTTACTTTGTCTGGACAATCATTCATTATGAACTACAGGGGAGTTGAAGTCATAACTCACCTTGGTGACATAACAAAGCTTGAGGTGGATGCAATAGTAAATGCTGCCAACACACGCCTTGTGATGGGTGGTGGCGTTGCCGGAGCCATCAAAAGGGCTGGTGGGAAGGAGATTGAAGATGAAGCAGTCAAACAGGGCCCAATAAAAATTGGAGAGGCTGTTGCTACAACAGCAGGGAAGCTAAAGGCGAAATACGTAATCCATGCTCCAACTATGGAAATGGACTTCAGGACTGATGCGGGGAAAGTAAGGCTTGCAATGCGTGCAGCCCTGAAAAAAGCTGAAGAGCTCGGAATTGAAAGCATTGCATTCCCCGCTCTCGGAACCGGAGTGGGAGGTTTTCCAAAAGCTGAAGCTGCAAGGATAATGGTGGAAGAGCTGAAAGCCCACATAGATGCTGGAAGCAAACTGAAAAGGGTAATTCTGGCAGATATAAGTGAGGAGCAGGTAAAGGAGTTTCAGAAGTTCGTTAACGAGATGCTCTCTTGATTTTCCGGAATTACAGAATTACACTCCTCTATTTACTCTTTACAGCCCAAAACCTATTCAAATGATTCAAATGATTAATAAGCCTAAGAAAATAATAAATACTTCGCCTACTTATTGAGAGTTTAGCATGCTGACAGTACAGTTTAAACCAGTGGTTTTCAGGGATCGAAAGGGAGACGAGGTAATCATCAGACCTTATGATCACGCATCGGACAGAGAGAAGCTGATAGACATGTATGCATCCTTCAGCAGTGATAACCGCTGCCTTGGTCTACCGCCCTCTACGCGGGGAGCAATCTCTAGATGGATAGACTACCTGGCTGAAAACGGAATTGGCATTGTGGCTGAGATAGATGGCAGAATTGTTGGCCATACAGTTGTCGTCCCTACGGAAGACGGGAAAGATGTCGATCTCACAATCTTTGTCCATCAGGATTTTCAGGACAGAGGGATAGGGCAGGAAATGATGAAGAGGATGATTGAGTTCTGCAGAGAGGCAGGTTTTGAGGGCATAACCCTTGTAACTGAAAGGACAAACGCCAGAGCTATCCACGTTTACATGAAGCTCGGGTTTGAAATCGTGAATCCTCACTACGAATATGATATGTACCTAAAGCTGAAATAGGCTTCAAACCGTCTTCTCCTCACCCTCTGACTTTTTGGCACATTCTGTCATAGACTATAATCGAAACTGGTTTTATATCTCATTCAACGCATAATGATTAATAGTGGAAGAGTAGAGATATGAGTAGAAATTGTTAGTTTGTTGAAGGCGGTGAAATGAGGGGGTTAAAAAAAGTCACTCTTAAGTTGTGGCATCCTAGGTGTTGGTCGATTGAGTCTACGAAAGACCATCCCCATGTGTGCCTCATCACAAAGGGCGTCTTCAAGCTTGAGAAGGAGGTTAGAGCCAATTTTCACCTGATTGCAGAGAACTATGAAGCGCTGCGAGAGTATATGGAAAGCATCGAGAACTACAGCGAATATGCCTACGATGTTTACATAATAGGCAAAAATGATCTGGAAGCAGACATCCACGCCCGATTTCCTCCCCACACCACGTTCTATGACAAGGTCTTCTCTCTGGAATTCATGCCCATGAGAATATCTATAGCCAACGGATTTGAATACTGGGTGATTTTAATTGACGAGGAGAAGTTAAGTGACACCCTCAACAAGCTGATAGATTTCGATGAAATAGATGTTGAAGTACTGAGTATCACGAATCTCAGGTCTTTAGAAGATGAGGGTGTGGAGGATATTATCGGGCAAATCTCAAGAAGTTTATCCATGAAGCAGAAAAGGGTACTCATAGAAGCCTATAAGAGCGGTTACTTTGAGTGGCCCCGAAAAACCAGTGTTGACGAACTTGCAAAGAGTTTTGGCATAGCAAAATCTACTTGTCTGCACCATCTAAGAACAGCAGAGTTCAAAATAATGAAAAGGCTTATTGAAGAACTTAGAGACAGAGAGCCGCATTTATTGGACATAAAAACGACTTCCAGATATCTTTTTGAATAATTTTTTTAAATAAAAATTTTTATTAAAAACAATCATGATTGATTGTTAGGTTATATAGTTTTTGCACCTAATTTATTATTGTGAATATGATGGGAGAAAAATTGGGGAAAAAGTGGGAAATAAGGTTTCACGGAAGAGGTGGTCAGGGAGCCGTTACTGCATCAAAGATACTGGCAGAAGCAGCTTATCTCAGTGGTTTTGAGGCACAGTCAATACCATTCTTTGGAGCAGAGCGAAGAGGAGCCCCGGTAATGGCCTTTACTAGAGTTTCCTATGAGGCAATCCATGAGAGAAGTCAGGTTTACACTCCCGACTACGTAATAGTCCTTGATCCGATCATTCTGGATGCTGTTGACGTATTCAGGGGTTTAAAGGACGGTGGAAGCATCGTAATCAATACCGTGAAGTCACCCATGGATTTTCAATTCGAACAGGGCTCATTGCTGGTAGCAACGGTGGATGCTACAGGTATTGCAATCAAGAATAATTTGCTGGTAGCTGGGACACCCGTTGTGAATATGCCGATGCTGGGAGCTTTTCTGAAGATTTTTTCACATATAGAGCTTGAAACACTTGAAGAGGTTGTCATGAAGAAGTTTGGCAAGAATGGTAAGGCTAATGTGGCTGCTGTGAGAGAGGCATATGAATCGACGGTTGTTGAGAAGGTTAGAGGTTCAGGGAAACCCTCCACAGAGGACGTCAGGAGAAAGAGGGCCGTGACGATGCCTGTCTCTACACCCTCACCAGGAGTAGCTGGCAGAACGAGGTTCTGGAGGGATTTCAGACCTGAAGTAGACTATGACGTTTGTAGCAACTGTCTGAGTTGCTGGCTTCACTGCCCTGAGAGCGCGATACAAAGAGTTGGAAGCAGAATTGAGATTGATTACGAGTTCTGTAAGGGCTGCCTTGTCTGCTCTGCTGTATGTCCTAAGAAGGCTATCAGGGTCTCTAGAGAGGTGGTAGTATGAAGTCAAATACAACCAGAGCAGTCAGGATAATAACCGGAAATCAAGCGGCAGCTTTGGCTGCAAAGAACGCAAAGGTGAGAGTTGTTGCGGCATATCCTATAACTCCGGCAACACCTGTTGTGGAAGAACTTTCTAAAATGGTTGAGACGGGAGAGATGAAGGCTCATTTTATTCTCGTCGAGTCTGAGCATTCAGCAATGGCGGCCTGTATTGGCGCTTCTGCAGCAGGTTCGAGAACTTTCACGGCAACATCTAGCCACGGCCTTGCATACATGCATGAACTGCTGCACTACGCCACAAATGCGAGGACACCGGTTGTTATGGCCGTAGCCAATAGAGCAATAGGGCCAGGATGGAACATATGGGCAGATCTCAGCGATAGCATATCGCAGAGAGATACAGGTTGGATGCAGTTCTACTGCAGCGATAATCAGGAGATTTACGACACGATAATAATGGCCTACAGGATTGCAGAGCACAGAGATGTCCTCCTCCCAGCGATGGTTTGCTACGATGGCTTTGTGCTTTCCCATACAGCCATGCCCATTGAGATTACAGACGTTAATGACTTCATTGACGAGTATCATCCGGTGTGGAGGCTAGATTTCGATGAGCCCTCAACTCACGGTAATATTCTGCCTCCGGATTACTTCATGGAGCTGAGGAGAGAAGTGTGTGAGGCCCATGAGAGGGCTCTTAAGGTGATGAAAGAGGTTGAAAGGGAGTTTTATGAGTATTCCGGCAGGTTAACGCCGCTCATTCTCGAAGAATATCGCCTCGAGGACGCAGATGTGGCAATGGTAACCATGGGGGCAATCTCTTCCGAAGCTAAAATTGCCGTTGATGAGCTGAGAAAAAGAGGAGTTAAGGCTGGATTGCTCAGGCTAAAAGCATTCAGACCTTTTCCCAAGCAGGAGGTGGTGGAAAAACTTGGGAGTGTTGAGAAGGTTTACGTTTTCGACAGATCTGTAAGCCCGGGATTTGATGGTCAGCTCTTCTCAGAACTGAAAGCAGTTCTCTGGGATTTACGGTCTCCTCCAGAGGTTTATGGCAGAATTGTCGGGCTGGGAGGAAGAGATGTTACATCCCGGGTTTTTGAGAAGGCTGTATTGGGTGAGCTGGATAAAAAATGGGTTATGGAGGTGATATATTGAGAATTTCTGCTTTGCCTAGGGAAGAATACCTTTTGCCGGGAAACGCTGCGTGTCATGGCTGTGCATCATCTATGTGTTTGCGAACAGTCCTGAAAGCTCTAGGGAAAAACACGGTGCTCATAGTGCCGGCTAGCTGCACTTCTGTTTATCAGGGAATGTTTCCTAATTCGGCAATAGCTGTTCCAGTCTTTAACACTGCCTTTGCCTCAGCAGCAGCAACAGCTTCTGGAATCAAAGCTTCGCTTCTCCAGCAGGGAATCGATGCGAATGTTGTTGTCTGGGCTGGAGACGGCGGAACGTACGACATTGGCTTGCAGGCGCTTTCTGGAGCGGCGGAGAGAAATGAGGACATCATCTACATCTGCTACAACAACGAGATGTATTCCAACACCGGCATACAGAGGAGCGGGGCCACGCCTTACGGAGCCTGGACCACAACAACCTGGAGTGGCAAGAAGGAACATCGCAAAGACGTTGCCGAGCTCATGATGTCCCATGAAGTTCCATATGTTGCCACCGCTTCAGCGGGCTACCTTGCCGACCTCTACCAGAAAGTGAAGAAGGCGAAGAAGATGGAGGGGTTCAGATACATAGAGATTCTTTCTCCCTGTCCTCCAGGCTGGAGGTATCCGATGGAGAAGACCGTTGAGATAGGAAAACTTGCTGTGGAGACGGGGATGTGGATTCTGTATGAGTATGAAGAGGGCCATTTCAGGCTCACTGGTGTGAGCAAGGCAATTGCAGAGGGTAGGAGGAAGATGAAGGATATTGGAGAGTACCTCTTTGCCCAGGGAAGGTTTGCACACCTTTCAGATGGTGATGTTGTCAAGATAAGGGAGTATGTTGAGGATAGGTGGAGAAAGCTTGTAAAAATGGAGAGTGATATGCATGCAGCTTCAGCAAAGTTTTATGTTTGAGCTGATGGAAAGGGATGATTTTGAGGAAGTAGTATTCTTTCAGGATGCAAGAACCGGTTTAAAAGCTATAGTTGCCATACACGACACAACCCTCGGTCCAGCTCTGGGCGGGACAAGAATATGGAGCTATAAAAATGAAGTTGATGCTCTTCGCGACGTCCTGAGACTTGCGAAAGCTATGACTCTCAAGTCTGCTGCTGCAGGCCTGAACTTTGGAGGAGGGAAGGCAGTAATAATAGGCGATCCAAAGAAAATTAAAAATGAGGTTTTACTGAGGAGTTACGGCAGATTTATTCAGTCGCTGGGCGGCCGCTTTATAACGGGAGAGGATGTAGGAACAACGGTTGGAGATATTCGTATAATAAAGACTGAGACGGATTATGTATCAGGTGTGAAGCTCGACCCCTCTCCTTTCACAGCATACGGCGTTTATCACGGTATAAAGGCATGCTTGGAATACGTTTTTGGCGATGACTGCTTGGATGGCGTACATGTAGCCGTTCAGGGGCTTGGAAAAGTTGGCAGCGAACTTGTAAGGCTCCTGATTGAAAGTGGAGCAAAGGTGACAGTGACAGATATAGACGAGGAGAGGGTGAAAGCCTGTCTGGAAATGGGTGCAGAGTACGTTGAACCCAGCAGGATATATTCTGTGGAATGCGATGTCTTTTCACCATGCGCACTGGGTGGTGTGATAAACGACAGCACCATCAAAAGATTGAGATGCAGGATAGTGGCAGGAGCTGCCAACAACCAGCTTGAAAGTGAAAAGCATGGGGATATGCTGGCAAATCTCGGCATTCTCTATGCTCCAGATTACATAATCAATGCCGGAGGCCTCATTACGGTGGCACATGAATATCAGTGCACGAATCAGTACAAAGAAGTGGATACGGAGATGCTTCTGAAGGAGATCGAGCAGATCGGGAGCAGACTGAAGGAAATCTTCAGAATTTCAGAGAACATCCTTGACAGCTCAGGCAGACAGGTTTCAACCCATAAAGCTGCTGAGATCTGGGCAATGGAGAGGATTGAGAAGCTTGGTGGAATGAAAAAGATGTTCATACCGCAATAAAAAAGCGATACAGGAGTGGTTTCCGTGGCAAGAGAACTCTGGAGCACCAGACTCGGCTTCATCCTTGCAGCAGTGGGCTCTGCAATTGGACTGGGCAACATATGGAGGTTCAGCTACCTTGTATAC
>MTMY01000034.1 GCA_002010215.1 Archaeoglobus sp. JdFR-37 | reverse complement strand
CTGGAAATCCTGAAAGAGAGGCTGGCCAGAGGAGAGATTGACTACGAGGAGTACGTGAGGATCAGGGAGGGGTTGAAGAGGTAAGTCTGAGGGGAGGGGAATTAAGGAAGAAGAGAACGAATGAGGTTAACTCTTGCCCACTCCATATTGCTCACCTGCTCCATCAAGAGGACTTTTTGGGGAACATTAGAAAGTAGGAGATTAACGATTTCTTCAGCACTCTCCCCTCCACTAGATAACTCCCTAACTCTCGACTCCAAATCCATAAGATAGTTTAAAAATTCTTCAATCTCTCCCCTCGTTAATATAACATGTCCTCCATAGGCCTTTTCGAAATCCAATGATAGTATCTTTTTAACAGAATCGATAACTCCTTTGTAGTCTTCCTCTTTCATAGCCACCAGAACTCTTTTAGAGCCAATCACATCGCCGATGAAAAGCTTGTCATTTATCAGGAAGCTGACATGATCGAAACTATGGCCTGGAGTGTCTATAATTTCCACAACAACATCATCGAACTCCATTTCCTCATCTAGAGGGGTAGCATTAACAGGTTTAGGCTGACCCCATATAATCTGTCTGTATTCTGGGAGTTCAGGAGGTTGTCTTAGCAATTCGAGAGACTTTTCTGGAGCATATACATTTTCGAAAAGAAAAGCACCACCTGCGTGATCTTCGTGGTAATGTGTCAGTAGAACAGCTTTGACTTCCTTGCCCGAAATGAAATCTCTTACCTCATAGGCAGTGTGCGGACATCCGGTGTCTATCAAAAGATTTAGGTAATAATAGAGTCTCGTCGTGTAAAATACCTGTCCTTTTATTTCAGTTCCACATTTTAACACGAGAACGTCATCGATTTTTTCAGATAGCAGCATACTCGACGTATTCGACCCCGATAATTATGCTTTTTTAAATTATCTTCCTGCTATCTTAGTCCTTTTAACTAAAATAAAAAATTAAAAAATTAAAAAATTCAGTATCTAAACCTTCTCAGGACATAAAGAGCCGCCAGAATTCCTGTTATTGCGAACACTGTCTCGAAGCCTGGTGTCTTGGGTTTGGGTGTTGGGGTCGGAGTTGGTGTTGGAGTGGGTGTCTCAGTCTTCACAGGTGTTGGAGTGGGTGTCGGAGTTGCTGGTTTCTCCTCTTCAAATTTGTGGGCTTTAGCAGCATACTTTGCAGCCCACTCCTTGTCTTTGTCAGTGTGGCAGTAGAGGCAGGCAAAGTCGAGAGTTACGTATCCGCCGGCAGTGTATTTGCCATCCTCAGTAAACATAGGTGCATTCGGATCAGTATTGATGGCGAAGAGGTGAGTTCTTATATCTCCTTTGAATTCAGCCCTCTTAACCGCTGACTTGGTTGCGAAAGGCATGTGACAGTCAATGCATGCTATTCCAGCTTTAGCCATGGCACTCTCTTCAAATTCTTTTGCAACGTCACTATGGCACTGCTTGCATTCCATTTTTATTGCATCTTCAACCATCGGATTCTTAACGCTCTTGTGTGGATCATGGCATGTGATACAGCTTAGATCCTTGTGTGGAGATGCCATGAGTTCGTTATACTGCTCATGGTGCTTGATGAAACCATTACTGGCAGGTATCATGTCTGCTGATCCTCTTATGTGGCACTTTCCACACAGCTCACTGCTGGTATCAACTTTGGGTTTTACCTCCGTCGGGTTTGAGACATGTTCTGCTGCAGGCCCATGACACTCTTCACATTCAATTCCCGGAAACGCCCATGTACCTACTATTCCCGGCAGACCATCCTGATGTCCTTCTTCACTGTAGCCGGTGGTGTGGCACTTTCCGCAGTCGTAGGGTTTAACCTCTCCTGAATGGTATGGCACCCACTCTCCTGTCTCAAGGTTGTACTGGACTGCATCTCCCGTTATTATGTAACCAGTTTTATTAACAAATCTGGTCTTCCACCACACTCCACCGATCACGTACGTAACATCATCCCATGAAACTCCCTCAGGAAGCTCCGTCACTTTTCTGATACCGTATTCTTCATTACCTTGCCTTGCCTCGTCAACTGGTCGGAGTTTGTAAGGATGCCCTGTTTTTATGAAATCCTCCCAGATATCTTTGTGGCAGGTTTTGCAGGCATCACTGCCCGCATAGTCTGCTGCAGAAACCGGGGCCATCAAAAATAGCATTGCAAGTATTAATGCCCACACTTCCCTCATAATAATAATCCTAGTACTGAAAGTATTTAACATTTTTGTTATTGATTATACGGGAATTTTCATTAATAGCTATAAACCTATATCTCCGTATTAATGATTTAAAAGTTCTTAAAATTCCACTGAAACCCCACAAGATTCGATTCGAGAAATACTTAAATACAGTTTATTCGATTCGAGAAATACTTAAATACAGTTTTACACCAGATGAAAAAAGGTGATAAAATGAGAGCTATTCCGATACTACTGCTGATAATAACCCTATCAGGGCTTGTAGGAATTGTTGATGCCAGACCAGAATATATGAAACCATTCAAAGACTTTGATGACAAGGTCAAGAAATGTACTCTCTGCCACGTTCAGAGCTCTGGCTATGGGGGTTTAAACCCCTTTGGAAAGGATTTTGCAGAGCTGAAAGCCCTGACACCTGAGCTCATGCAGCTAGACAGCGACAGTGACAGATATTCTAACATCGAGGAGCTGAGAGCAGGAACCATGCCAGGTGACCCCTCGTCGTATCCGGGAAAGCAAACACCTGGCTTTGAAGGAGTGTTCGGTCTGACAGCGCTTATGGGGCTTGCTGCACTCAGGGGTAAACGTTAAATAACCTTATTTACAACAAATGTAAAATAGATGGGTGGTGGAAATGAGACTGAAGAGTATGGTTCTAACGCTCATACTGGTTCTCGCAACGGTTGTGGTAGCCAGCGCTCAGCAGATAGACAGTAGAGTAGTAGAAGAAAAAATATATTGTCCGTGTGGATGTGGTGAGATCCTAGTAAATTGCCACTGTGAAACGGCAGTATCTACGAGAACTCAGATACAGAACAGATTGATAGCGGGAGTTCCACCAGAAACGATAATAAAGGATTTCGTTACTCTATACGGCTCAACAATTCTGGTTAATGAGGATACAGAGAGGATAAAGGCCGCATCAAAATCAGCAAGTTTTGACATGTTCCCTCTGTATGTACTTGGTATCGTTGCTGCAGCCTTTGTAGCATACCATTTCGGAAAAGCTTCATCTCGTTCAAAAGGTAAGGATGGTTGGAAGCTTGAGAAAAAAGGTGGCAAAAAATGATGAATTTTCTGACGATTTTTTTACTCGCTTCTCTTGCCACACCTGTAGCAGTTCACCACATAATCATAACCCCGAATACAGAGGGGTACAGAGTGGTAGAGGTGATAGCCATCCCCAATGCTAGTGGAGAGATATCAATTGAGGTTCCTGAGAATGCCGTGCTGATGAGTAACGGAACCCTAGCAAATGGTGTGCTGAAAGTCAATGCCTCCGGGAATGTAACAAAAATAGTGTACGGATACCAGATTGGAAGGTACTTTCAGAAGACCTTCCAGTTGCCCTCAAAACTCGTATATGTTCTGATTGACCCTTCGATATACGTAGTATCGGAGAATCTTAGCGATGCTGGGATTCAGAATGTTTTCGGATCTGAGTTCAGAGTACTGTACTCCGAGAACGTTCCCAGTGGATACACTATGAGTTTGGAAATGTCTAGAGTTTCCTCATACACATCACTACCTCAGAATAATGAATCTCCTGGAAATACATATATATTTGCTGGTTTTCTGGGCGCTGTAACCTTTTCAGCAGTTTATCTTAAAAAAATTCGACGAGGTAGGAATGATGATGAAACGATGGATAATAAAAAAGACAATAAATGGGAGGTGGGATGAATGGATGTAGGATATATTACCATTGTTCTATCCTTACTGGCATCTGCTTACGCCACTCTAGCTTACTATTTCGGTGCCAAGAATAGTGATGCTTCTCTCCTCTACAAAGCCGAAAAAGCCACATACCTCACTGCCGCACTTGTCACTGCAGCATCGGCCATTCTGGTTTATTACTTTATGACCGATAACTTTTCTATCGAATATGTCGCATCATATTCCAGCAGAGCTCTTCCTGGATTCTACAAATTTGCAGCATTCTGGGCCGGAGCTGATGGTTCACTCCTCCTCTGGGCACTCCTCATTTCCGGTTACACTGTGGCGTTTTTAAAACTTGAAAAAAAGGATGTCCTTTCTGCCTACGCGATGGCCACAGCCATGTCCGTGCAGACATTCTTCCTCCTTCTGCTTTCAACTGTCTCTAATCCGTTTCAACAGCTGGGTTTCATGCCTGCTGACGGCGTAGGATTGAATCCACTTTTACAAACTCCCGAAATGGTAGCTCACCCACCAACACTGTTTATAGGCTACGCAGGTGCAGCAGTAGTTTTCTCCCTTGCCCTCGCAGGCGTATATCTTGCAGATGAGAAATGGGTGTTCCGTGCTAGAAAATGGATTGTCTTCACATGGATATGGCTCACTCAGGGAATATTCTGGGGAGCTATATGGGCATACAAGGTTCTGGGCTGGGGAGGATACTGGGCATGGGACCCGGTTGAGAACTCTTCACTGCTTCCCTGGCTCACGTTATCAGCTTTGATGCACAGTGTCATGATTCAGGAAGCAAGAAGGGGGATGAAACTCTGGAATATACTTCTCGCTTTCACCACTTTCGAGTTCGTTTTGCTTGGAACATTTATCACCAGAAGCGGAGTTATAAGCAGCGTTCACGCCTTCGGACAGAGCAGCCTTACACTTCCCTTCATGCTCTACATGCTTCTTTGGCTGATTTTGACCATTTGGGTTATAATGGAGAAGAAAGGGTTTATCAAAAGTGAAGACATAATTGAAAGCTTCGCCTCCAAAGAGGCTACTTTCCTATTCAATAACCTCATACTTGTAGCTTCAGCCCTGACAATTTTTTGGGGAACTATATTCCCCCTCATAAGCGAGGGGCTGACAGGTTACAAAGTCACCATCGGCCCACCATTCTACAATCAGGTGGAAACGCCTCTTGGACTTGCACTGATAATCCTTGTTGGTTTCTGCATTGCTGTACCATGGAGAAGAGCCTACAAGGATGAAATGATTAGAAGACTGAGGTTCCCGGCTGTTGCGATGTTTCTCGGACTTGTAGCAGGTTTTATTGGGAAGTTCGGGTTTGCAGGAACTTTGGCAGCAGGCATATTCGGATTTGCGTTCACCGCGCACCTTCAGCAGTATCTCTGGGATACAAGAGCTTTCAGTCAGGAATACGGAACCTCCAGCTACTTCAAGATAGTTCTAAGGAGGAGAAGGAGGTATGGCGGATACACAACGCATTTGGGGCTTCTTATTCTCTTTCTTGGCATAGTTGGAGGAGCATATGATGAGGAATACAAAAATGTTCAGCTTGAGCTCAATCAGCCCTACCAGATTAAAGAATACACATTCATTTACAGAGGAATTACCGCTGAGGACAGCAACTTGAAGACAACATGGAGGGCAAATATCGAGGTCTGGAAAGAGGGGAGACTGATTGGATTCATGAAACCGGGAATTGAGAAATACAAAACAGGTAGTGGAGAAGAGACCCGGAAGGTAGATATCCTATCAGAGCCTCTTAAAGATGTGTACCTGATATTCATGGGTGCAAACGAGAATGCAGTATTCATGGAGATTCGGATAAACCCACTGGTGAATTTTGTCTGGCTTGGATCATGGATAATGACTTTCGGTGGCATCTTTGCTCTAATTCCAAAAAGCTTTGTCAGTCGAGTCATTGTCAGCAGAGAACAGGAGGTAGGAACATGAGGTCCGTCTCTTTACTACTCCTAATTTTACTGTTGGCCACTCCTACACTAGCCCTGACGGTTTCAGATGTGGAGAAGGATGTGATGTGTGTCTGTGGATGTGGAAAAGTCCTTGAAAACTGCTTATGCGGGACAGCAGATAGAATGAGAGATGAAATTGCAGGAATGATTGCCAAAGGAATGTCTAAAGAGCAGATTATCGCCGAATTGCAGTCAATGTACGGCAAGGAAGTGCTAGTCAACCCTCCAAAAGAGGGTGTGTTCTTAGGTCTCTGGACATATCCTGCCATAGCCGTTGCTGTAGGAATTGTAGCAATCTACATAATAGGCAAGAGGAGGAACACCAGATGGTATGCTGACCCTGATGAAGTAATTAATGAGGAACTCGATGAAACAAAATTCGATCTAGAACACTGATTTCATTTGAAAATCATGTTAGCATATTATATTAAGATTATGTGAATTAAATTTTTAAAATTTAAATCATAAAAATTCTGTATGGATGGAGAGCTTCTGAAGCTTAAGATTATGGTGGCCAAATAGTTTGAACACTACAGGAATATGGAACCGTGTGAATCGACCATTTATATGTTTGTAGACCTGATGAACCGACTTGTCGAACCTTACCTCACCACTCTGTATCGCACCAAATCCATTACTCCAGAAGAACATTCCGAGATAATGGCTTTTTGCAAGGGGCTTGTGCAGAGTCTAAAGGGAGTTCGGACTTGAAGACCTCTAACTCATAAGAGAGCACATAATAGAGTGCTGAATAGTCTCTGGCGCTGGACAGACTCTGGCTGCAAAAATACCATGTAAATATTATACTATCTAGCCATCATCACCTAAAATTTGGAAATCAGACGTATTCTATTTCACCTAGCTCCACAGTGGAATAAAACTCAGTAATTTTCTTCTTCGCACTTTCCAGCACTTCTTTGCCTACAATGGATGCTGCGTATTCATCAGCCATAATTTCGAGTTTCTCAGGAGATATTGGCAAGAAAGTCAGAACTTTCAGTCTCCCAAGCAATGGTGTTGCATTCTGAGCAACGTGAAACTTTTCGTGAGTAAGAACTGCCTTTAGTTCTTCCCCATCCAGTATATCCAGCATTCCTGCCGAAATGAAGACCTCCCTTCCAAGAGTAAAGGCTTTTGGGAGGGCTGAATTAAACACATACACTTTTTCAATTCCGGCAAGCTCTTCAAGGTCTCTATCCCTCTCGTATCCATAAACCCTCATCAAGTACACCTTGTAAACTGTTGGAGCCAAAAGCATGAGGGCTATCGCCATTATAGCATAAATGAAATAAACCTTCATGAACCAGAGCATGTCACATGACATAGAGAAAAAGACTACTGGAGCATTGATTAATGCAAAAACATTGGCAAGCCAATAGAAACGCAATCCCATCAGGCTATTTTTAGTGGCTAAATAACCAATAACTGATATGAAAAATCCAGCTGAAACAAGAATCGTGGGGATGAAAAGAGGCGATGATTTGAGACAAGTTATTGTACATTCAAGGCTGTTCAAGGCTTAATCCCTCTTTTATGGAAGTATTCTGCCACAATCTCCCCAAAATTGCTCATGAGCCTGTCAAGAACACCTTCCACAAACCTTCGTTCTATATCTGTTTTCCCGAGCTTAGCAAAATAGACGTATTTTCTCCTGCCATCAACCTTCTCCTGCTTTCGTTCAACAAACCCGTGCCTGACCAACCTGTCAAGGGTTGCTGCAACGCTTGAGATGGAAATGCCTATACCCTCAGAAATTTTTGAGACATGTGACGGGCCATGATTCCAGAGATACTCCATAATCTTTTCTTCAAGTGGTGATAACGCAGAAATCCTGTCATCTATTTCTATTCTCTCCTTTTTAACCATGTATCAATCTTTTTACACTTAATGATATAAGTTTTTCCCCATTTTGCTCTCAAGGCGATAACCTTAAATTTCCCTAGTTTGACTGAGCAAGTAGGCGCAAGGGGGCTCGTGGTCTAGCGGTTATGACGCCGCCCTTACGAGGCGGTGATCCCCGGTTCGAATCCGGGCGAGCCCATTTTCTTTCTTCATTTGCTGCCCCACCATGATGTTTTTATTTTGACATCTTCCTACTTTTTTCATAATAAGACTCTAGTAAATCGAAATTGTACTAGAATATCTCAGCCTCTTCAAACACCGATATCCCCCTATCAGTTATCGTATAAGGTCTTGGTTTCCTTGAATGATTCACTCTGCGCATCTTAACCACTTCAAGCCCCAAAGTTGGCTCTTCCATCTCATTTGCCCTTATCATCTTGAGGCAGATTAGACCATCACATATATACTCAAGTAACCCATATTTTGAATAACTGGGATTATATTTATCAGGTTCGCTAGTAATGATGGCCGTAACTCCTGCAGATTTAAGAATCATTCTGATTGTGGCTAACATCTTATACCTTCCCCCTTCATCGAAGAGCGTCTCCAGAACGCTTACAGTGTCGATGAGCACCCGAGAGGTGTTAAAACCGCTTATGATCTCAAATAAATCACTCTCAATTCTGCTGAGGGATTTTCTTACCTCCTCAGCTTCGAGACGAAAAATCTTGAGATTGTCTCTGAACCGCTCCAAATCCATCCCAATGCTCTTGGCACTTTTAATTATACTGTCTTCATCCTCATCGAAGCTCATCACAATACAGTTCTCACCGTTTTTAAGCCCCTCATAGATAAAGTGCAACCCCAATGTTGTTTTACCCGTCCCATATGTGCCGATAACTGCGATCACATGACCCTTTGGTATTCCTCCCCTGAGCATCCTATCCAGACCGGCAATCCCTGTAGAGAGCATTGCAGTCCTAAGTTCAGTCATTACATCACCCTAAGAAGCTTTGAAATCACAAAACCCTGAGATGGGTCAATCTTGACACTGTATCTGGCTATTTTCTCCCTCTCAAGTATTGGCAAAACTCCCAAGAACTTTCTGAAATACATCCATCTGGTTATGGCCTCCTTTTCCATCTGCCATTCAAAGACGAAAATGGCATCTGCTTGATCGAGAAGCTCTTCCTCTCTGCCTTCATCCAGAATTCCTGAGGTAAGCAAAGACATGAGGAGCATGTTGTTCTTTATACAGAGCTTTTTTAATCCTTTCATCAAGTCAACAAAATCTGCCCACTCTATTATTCTCCCAACTAGTCTCACTAGATCGCTCAGCGAATCCAAGAAAATCAGGCTTCCATCTCCACATCTCTCAACAGTTTCTGCCAGTTGAGCCATGATGTCAGCCTCACACTTGAGCTCCTCTATGCATAGCTTCCTGTCTGTAACCCATCGCATGGGAACTATACTCTTCCTGAAGTATACTCCAGCAAGGCTCGTTATTTGTAATTTGTTGAGGAGGCTGTCGAGGAGCTTCTGATCTACTTCGGGAAATGTCAGCCGGATATTTCTGATAACTTCCCCCGGAGTGTCGGTTATCGAAACGTAATGCAGTTCAGTCGGGAAATCTGCCCCAGAATTCTTCATGAAAGAGTTAATAGCAAATTCTTTGCCGCCAGCCCCCACCATCTCTAAGATAATGACAGATCCAGGATACATTCCCCCAATTTTGGTGTCAACAATTTCAATACCGGTAGGGAATTTATACATAGTCATTCACCTCGATTATCTCATCACACATCAACGAGATCTGGGAGAAATAACTTTCATCCATTTCTTTTTCAATTGTGAAAATGGTTCCCACAAAACCTCTCAACCTTATCTTACCCGTGATGTGTCTCAGAAACTTTATCAACGTCTCAAATGACTTGTAGAGTGAGATGGTAGAAAGGGAATCCAGATAAATAAATCTGTTTTCTGAGCTTACAAGATCCATTGCCCTCTCAATAGATACTTGTAACAGAACTGGATCAGGTGAGTTTAAGTAAATACATCTGTCTCTATCCACCTCTTCCCCGCCAAGCTGTCTAGTTAGACAATCTATAAAAATTAACTTGCTTACATCAACCCCCCCTTTTGTAAGGTTCTTCTTCAGACTGAAGTAAGGCTTATTGAGAGCAATGTAGATACCTCCTTCAGCAATACTTGTAAAATACTTCAGAACCTCCAGATTAGCTCTAACATAGCTCTTGGAGTCTACCTTTATCAGAAGTATTTCTGCACCTCGCTCTAAAGCATCATTCAACCTACTTATCAAGTTCGAATTTGAATTCATAGTTAACCCGGACATATCTACCTTCTTTAAGCTCAATTCCGTTTTCGGTTATTTCAAAGGGGATGTAGTCCAGTGGGTGATCAGTTCGATATTTTTTTAAGATCCTGAGAGCCCTTGCATAACCCGTCGGAACTCTAAGGAGGTCTAACAAGATTATACATTCTGCTATATGCCTTGCTTCACTCCACTCACCATAATAAGGGGCTTCTTCAATAAAAATAGCCGTTACATCATTTTCGTAGCACATGTCAGCAAGATACCTAAGTGCCCTTCTGTAAAGAACAGGATCACCCAGTGCCTTTTCAAGACTTGAAGCTGAATCAAAAACGAATCTATCAACTTCATCAAATCCTATTCCAAACTCCTCCCTTATGGTTTGATCTATTTTTTCTTTTGTTAGAGGAATAAAACTCTTAGACTCGATTTCCTGAAATTTCCAGTGAATTTTTTCATAGATATCTTCCATAAAATGAAACCTGCTGAGATACGTTTCACAACTCTTTGGTACGAGAGTTGTTGATAGGTATACGACTTTTTCGCCATTTTTTGCTCCCTGAGCAGCCCACTGAGAAGCAAGAATTGTTTTTCCTATACCATTTCTACCCACAATGAGATTGACTGTACATTTGTCAAGGCCCCCACCTAAAAGATTGTCAAGCTCGGATATTCCAAATCCAGATTTCATGATAGTATCAGAGTTTAAAAAATATTTAAAAGTAACGTTATAATAATTCAGATATTTCTTATACTGGGAATGAGGGGTTGATCTATCATTTTTCTGTATTTTATTAGATATTACTAAATTAACTAATAGATAAAATTAAATAAAATTAATTATTAAATGACTCAGATAAGCGGCAGACCGTTTCAAAACCTTTCCTATCCCGAAAAAGAGGATCACCGAGAACCACATGGTCGCAGAGTTTAAGCAGATCTTCTATCTTGGTCTCGATATCTGAAATACTTCCACATATTGAGAACCTGTCCAAAAGGAATTGAGAGTGCTTCATGAGTGGAACTGAGTCAGGGTGCCTACTGATATCAAACCCTCCCTGCCTCAGCACAATCATCTCATCTAAATTAACACTTGAAATCTCACTGTACACTTCAAGATATCCAAACTCTTTCAGAAACCCCCTATTGCTCCCCATAACTATGGCACATGCGATAAGGAGGTCTTGGAAAAACGGGCTTGGGAGGAGAAGAGATGGGCCGTAGGCGGCTGTGAAAACTTTTCTCTTCAAAAATCCTGAAACCCACCGTATATGATCTGGATACACATAATTGAAGAGGATGCCATCTGCTATCTCCGAAGCTCTCTCGGTAATCCTCCTCCCAGAACATCCAGCCAAGACTCCAACCCCATATTCCTTTGCAATGGAAATGCATGAGAGGACTGTTTCGAGTGTACCTTCTCTGCCTTCCCTGACTTCACCTGGAGACAGGGCAAGAATAAACTTTTCCCCAAACTTTTGCAGTAGCTCTTCAAACCTCTCTATGATGTTCTCACACTTCCTTCTCAGAGGGCTTACAGTGCCAAAACCTATGATAAGGGACGTTGCATCGGCTATAACGGCAGCAACCTCAAACGGGTCTCTGAAAAAAGGAGTTTCTCCGATCCAGACAATTCTTATTCCACTATCTTCAGCTATTCTAGCTCTGTCAACCAACTCAGAATCTGGCAGGTCTCCATTTATGTTAACACTTATCTTCCCTAGCTCAGACAAACTACCAGTCAAGGAGCTTCTTAACCCCCTCTCCGGTTATTCCTTTCTCCTTTTCAACACTCTCAACGGTAAGTTTAGGTCTGTATCCCAGCTTATCCCCGTAAAGCTCAACCACAAGTCTGGCAGCTATTCTGGCTATTTCTATCACTTCATCCCCCACTTCGATCTTCTCCCTGAGTTTTTCTCTTCTCCTATCCATATACTCATTACAAAAGACACACCTGTAAGGGCTTAACGGCTCAGGATCGCTCTCCTCCATTATGTTACCGAGCGTATCTAAAGCACAGAATTTCCCATCGCTGTACCTACACGTTTTTACTCTCTCTCTACCCACCCTAAGAGCATATGCAGCAAACTCAGAATCAGGCTTCATCTTCTTTCTCTTGAGAAAATACCACTCAAGCAATGCAGAAACAAAATCAGAAGGAGAGAGTTTAGACTCCTTGCACTTTTCCAGCAGGAGTCTTTCAATATCTGGTGGGATGTCTACGCTAATCCTCATTTCTTCTTACTTTTCTTCCCCTCCCCCTTAACTTTTTCGGCCTTCCTTTCAACCTTCGCACTTTCTTCAGCTTCCTCAATATCCTCCACATCTTCAGCCCCTTCAATCTCAGAGCTCTCTGCAAAGAGCTTTGCAAGAATGTAGTATCCTTTAGCGTTAGCAGTAAGCGGATCGTCTGGAACTTCAATACTCCCAATATCTTCAAACTGTCTTGAAAACTCCTCGTAAACTCCTGGAAGAGCGCTCCCTCCGCCCGTGAGCACAATCTTGTCAACCAGCGATGTGGAAAGGCCTTCCAGCAGCATCTTCACCCTGTTGGCAATTCGATCCGCCCAGCCCGTAATTATCTCAGAATATTCTTCCATGAGTTCTGAGTGGGTGATGACCACCTTCTTTCCCCCTCTTATCCTTCCCACCTGATAGTCTTTGTCCAAAAGGAGTTTTGCCATCTCTTCTGGAGTTATACTTATTCCAGCCTTGTTTCTCACACTGATTTCCAGATTCTCGTAGATCTTGTCCACTCCGACAAGCATGGTATCTCCCTTGAGGTACTCCATTGAGGCTATCACCACAAGGTCTGTGGTGCCAAAGCCGATGTCAACGCAGACACCAGTGTCGTAGCCCAGATAAGCAAGACTTCCCACCGGCTGGGGGAAGATCAGAACGTTAGAGTTAAGACTCTGTTTTAGGGCAGTGGCAACTTCATCCCTCTCCTTCTTAGAGGATTTAACCGGCAAACCAGTGGCAATAATACCCGCTTTCCCCAGTCTTGAAAAAACGTACTTTGCAATCTCGATATAAGACTGGTGAATGAGCCTTCCCTCATGAAGGGGACGAAGAACTTCAACATTCTCCATGTTCGCAGCTATTGCGGCTGCTTCCTCACCAATATACACATCTCTGGTCTCACCTTTAAGGCTCCAGTCCTTCTCCTCACCATAAACAACCAAGCTTGGAAAAAGGATGACATCCTTACCGTCTTTGGTAGCCTTTGTATAGTTTGTGCCTATGTCAAGTCCCAGCACCGACATGGGTTAAACGGAGGAATTAAAATTAATAAACTTTGCCAAAGAACTAGGCGAGATGGCAGAAGAAACAGATGGCACAGCTACAGTTTACCTTGGAGGGGAGGCAGAGGTCAGAATTTATGAAGACAGGGTTGAGAAGATAAGGAAGGTAAAAAGGTATAGGATTCCAGAGCTGGACGAGTCAATACGACGGAAGAGGACAAAAACTGAGGCCAGAATTATTTCTGCTGCCAGGAGAGCAGGAGTGCCGACACCCATTATTCTTGACGTAGAGGGAGACAAGATAGTCATGGAGAGGATAATCGGACAGCCTGTAAAGGACGTACTGAATCCCAAAGTGGCAAAAGAGGTGGGAAGAATGGTTGCACGTCTT
Source organism: Archaeoglobus sp. JdFR-37 (assembly GCA_002010215.1). Lineage (GTDB taxonomy): Archaea > Halobacteriota > Archaeoglobi > Archaeoglobales > Archaeoglobaceae > JdFR-37. The sequence goes on along the minus strand of MTMY01000034.1, from coordinate 27,820 downwards.
CATGCTGCGAACATCATTCATGGAGATATAACTCCAATGAACATGATTCTCAGCGGGAATCGCATATTCTTTGTGGATTTCGGTTTAGCGTTCTTCGACCAGAAAATCGAGCCAAAAGGCGTTGACTTGCACGTTTTCTTCGAATCCCTAAAGGCCTCCTATGAGAACTGGGAGGAGTTGAAAGAAGCATTTATAGACGGTTACATGGATTATGAGAGGGCAGAGGAAGTTCTAAGGAGAGCAGAAGAAATAGAGGCGAGAGGGAGGTATGTAGACAGGGAATAAGTGGTAGGTGGAAGTGATTATGCACAACAAATTGTCCAATTTTATTTCAACCTGTGCTTTCCCGGAGGTAAAAACTTCATTATCTCATCAGGTGTTGCAATGCTTCTGACAATGTGCGCCTCATCTCTAGGAGCTTTCTCCACTAGCGTTTTTGCTATTTCCCTTGAAATCTCATTTGCACTCAAATTTCCGGGCTCTATCTCCACAAAGTAGTCGCAGTATTTCTCAACAGCCTTTTTTGGACCTCCAAGTACCCTCAACTTCGATATTTCAACACCAACAGCGCAGCTCAGCGAGACAGTAAGATAATTTCTCTTCCCCTCGATGTAAAAGCTACCTCTTGCCAGATATTCTCCATGCCTTGCCGCTCTTTTAACCTGCTCCGGGAGGACATAGTAAACCTCCCCGCTGTATTTTCCTTCTTTCCATAAGGCTGAGTAAGTTGATGCAAAGATTGCTGCTTCCTCTATGCTGGTCTGCGGAGCTTCCTGACCATTTTTCAGTATTGTCGCTGGAGCTCCTGGCGATTGGGTGTGGAAGAACAGGTCTTTGCTCTCCATGTATTTTGAGACTATCTCCTCATTCATCTCCGCATTTCTTCCGCCAATCACAAGAAATCCGTCACTGGTTATAAACCACCGGAATTTCTCATACCATTCCCTCTTTCTAACTGCTCTGATGCTCTGGAACATTTTTCTGGATTCAATCTCCTCGGCTTTCTCCATCTCTGCTTTCGTCTTTTCAATGGCCTTCATAAGACCTTCAAGCTTGGAAGCAATCTTCTTGGACTGGTCATAATAGAATTCAGCATTCTCGTGAATGCTCATGTCAAGCCTGAGAGTCAGGCTGTGTCCACCTATGTTCAGTAGGATGGAATTTTTCTCAGGAACAACGCCTTCAACCATCGTCAGTCTGCCTTTTTTATGTTCTTCCTTCAGAATTTCTTTTATCTCATCCCAGCTCTTGGTCTGCCTGGCTTTTATGAAAGCTTGAAGAATGCTGTCTACCATCTGGTAATTCTCGTAAATGAGTTCTGCTATCCTTCTGTATTTTTCCAGCTCTTCTTCGAAGCGTTTCTTTGTCTCAAGCTGCTCCTGAAGTCTTTTTTCCAGCTTTTCGAGAACTTCACTCTTCTTCTCCTGTTTTTCCACCTCTTCAACAATCATCCTGGAGTAAAATTCATCCAGCGCTTCATTAAAGGTTTCAAAATACTTCTTTTCGTATTCTGAATAACGTTTGAGCTCCAGAGGCAGGACATCAAAGTATTTTTCACCTTCCATAACAATGTAAGGCGAAAACTCATTCTTTTCCACCTTAGAGAAAACTTCGCGGATTGCATTCACGATTCGGGCTATCTCTTCTGGGGTTAATTCCTCGCCCTTCCTGTTTTTATCTATTCCAGCTCTCAGCAGAACCTCCTCAGCGTAGAGCCCGCCAAGCCCTCCTTTTGTTGCTAGAGTCCTCACCACTTCTCTGCTGTCTAGGATATCCTTCAGAACGTTTTCGTCTATTTCAAAGGGTGTCAGGCGCGGTTCCGGAAATCTGTATTGCTGCCCGGGTCTAAACATGAATTTGAGTGGCATGATAACTTTCATCTCTTCATCTGCCAGAATCACATTCCCCTTGGAGAATAGCTCGGCGATGATGAAGTATTTACTACCCCTCGCTTCTATCTCCATCAGAACGATTCTGTCGAAGTCATGCTGTGTGATTGATGCGATTCTTCCCCCTTCAAGATGTTTCCTCATGAGCATGGCGAAGCTTGATGGCAGCTTGGGACTTTCTTTGGGAAACTTTGTCAGGTGGATACGTTTTCCAGCTTCAATTATCAGGTCTTTCCTACCCTCTGCCCTGAGCTTAATCCTGATCTCATCTGGAGGGTAGTGATAGATTTTGTCTATTCTGCCACCTATGAGAGACCGAAGCTCCGAAATGCATGCTCTGATATCAACTGAGGACATTGATTTCATCAAAGAGCGGAGTCTGTGAAGAAATATATTGATTTGGATTGGCCTTTGGTTTTGGGTTTTGGGGTTGGGATGCGGTATATACAGTATCAGGAATTACTGTTCGGGAAAGAAAAGGGAAAAATAAGAAAAAACTCAGGCACCTCTTCTCTCCATATACATTCTGAGAAGCTCAGATTTCTGTATTTTCCCGGCAGGAGTTAAAGGCAGAGACTCTTCAAAAATAAACTCCTTGGGAACCTTGTAGTCTGCAAGATACTTGGCACAGTACTCTTTGAGTTCATCCTGAGTAACTTTACCCTTTGGAACCACATAAGCTACCCCTTTCTCGCCGTAAAACTCATCAGGGACCCCAATAACAGCAACCATGAAAACCTTGGGATGTTTGATTAGTACATTCTCGATTTCTGCTGGATATACGTTGTAACCAGCTTGTATGTACATCTCCTTTTTCCTACCCATGAAATAAATCCTATTACCTCGCTTGTATGCCATATCCCCTGTGAAGAGCCAGCCATTTCTGAAGCTCTCCTTTGTCTTCTCTTCAAGACCTATGTACCCGCTACAAACGCAGTCTCCCTTTACAGCTATCTCACCCACCTCGCCATCAGGTAAAGGCTGCCCAGTCTCGTCAACTATCATAACCTCATAATCGCCAATGGGAACCCCTATGCTGTCCAGTATCTCTTCAAAACTGTCGTCGAGAGGTGAACAGATGCACGCGCCCGAGGATTCTGTAAGTCCGTAGAGGTTCATTACTGTAGCATTGGGGAAACCTGCCTTAATCCTCTTCAGCAACTCTGGCTGGGCGTTTGAACCTCCTATAACCACGAGCCTGAGGGATGAGACGTCGTATTTCTGAAAGTTAGAACTGAAAAGCATGAGGTACATGGTTGGAACTCCTGCAAAAATAGTAGCTTTATAGCGCTGGATGGTATCCAGAACGAGCTCAGGAACAAATGCCGGTATTAGTATAATGGTAGCGCCGAAATGCATTGCTGATAGAATTGAACAAGATGTACCTCCAACGTGATTGAGGGGCATATGTCCTAATATTATATCTTCCTCGGAGTTTCTCATGTGCTCTCCTAAGGCCTTAGAGGATGAAAGAATGCTCCTATGCGTTATATTCGCTCCTTTTGGCTTCCCGGTGGTGCCAGAGGTGTAGATGATTACGGATGTATCCTGCTCTCCAACCCTGCTCTCTGCCTCCTCAACCTGTCCCTCATCAACCTCGTCAAGAAGACTTTCAAAGGTTATACCTATACTACCATCAACGTCAGAACCTATGTAAATTAAGTTATGGAGTTTTGGGAACCTGTCTTTATTCTTCCTGAAAAACTCCACGTAGTTGAAGCCGTCAAATTCAGCTAGAGAAACCAGTGCCTTCGCAGAGGAGTTATTCAGCATGTATTCCAACTCCGCTTCTCTATATCTGACGCTGAGGGCAACAACACCGATGCCAACTTTGTTGGCTGCAAAGAAAGTGTACAGCCATTCGGGCTGGTTGAGAGCGATTATGGCAACCCTATCTCCTCTCTTAAGACCCATTCTGAGAAATGCGGTAGCCACTTCATCAGTTATCTTATCAAATTCCTCGTATGTTACAGCTTTCCCCTGGTATATGAAAAATGGCTTGTCAAAGGCTGAAACATACTCCATCAGTTCTGGGATGGTTCGAACTGGCATAATTTCACCTGATTAATTGTTTGAATATGAGCAAATACTTATTCATTGAGCTTGAATATACTCATCCCTGCTCATGTCTGAAGACGAGTGTAAAGAAGGTTAAAAAGGCTAAAACACCAAATCAGGAAAAATATATCACGGAGTTTGTAAGAGTAATAGGATGAGTGGCAGAATGAGCCAGCTGAGAAAATTTGCTGAGAATTTGGTCGCCCCTGCTTGGGAGTTCACACTTCAGAGGTGGGGTGCTGGTGCAACGGAGGCAGCAGAACTGGAAGAAATAGACGTAATAGAGTCAAATGTTGACGAGGGGTGGATAGATGTAAGAATGAAGATTGGAGTGGCCATTCTGGATGCTAGTGCCCTGTACAACCTAGCAATGTTCATGACGCGCCTCGAGCAGGGCTATGGTCATCCATTCAGAGTGGAAGAAATCGCTTCTGGCAGAGTTGCCATTTCAGGCAGGATGATTGTCCCATCTCACAGATTGGAAGAATTTGACAAAATTATGGAAGAGCCTGATAGAGTCTGATGATATCAAGTAAGCCTTTACGGGCGATTTAACAATCTAGGTAAAGAAATAAAGAAAAAAGTAGGCTAAAGCTCTACCTGATAGCTCTTTAGAATTACTTCAGCATTCAGCTCTCCATGGACATATGTCTTTCCAGATGAGAGGTCGTTGACGGCTATCTGGGCGGGAGCGAAGAGGTTTGGATCGATCTTGTAAAAGTCATAATTGGCAGCCTTGAAAATTTCATAGAAGGGCTTACCGTAATCCCTGCTGGTGTTTGAGGGTACATTCTTCAGGATTTCATCATACTCTTTGACACTCAAAAACACACTCCCATAATACATCATGCTATCGTTGGTTGCACCCATGGCTTTGAGGTCGTTTTCCAAGACGGGAGCTATGGGGCATCTGCCGGCTCCACTTACTATCAGCTTGGGGTCATATCCGATTTCAGCCATTTTGTAAATGGCAGTCTCAACAATTCTCCCCGAGATCTGAACACTTCCAACAATGCTGGCTGTTGGAGCCACAACAGCATAAACATCTTCTGCCTCAACATCGCATTCCTTGGCTACGAACTCCATAACCTTTTCGTCAGGCAGCTTGTTTGCCTCAAGGGCAATAACAGCATATTCGGCATCATCCTTGTAATCAATCTGCTCGTAAGTCTTTTTCGGCTTCAAAGCAAGAGCCCTTGCAGGTCCACTACCCATTGCAAAGTAATCATCAACCTTTAGAGCCCAGCCAGCTTTCTGGCTGCCAAGACAAGCAATTGCAGGATGGTCGGTGTATTCGGTAACAAAGGGGAACGGAATGCCGTTGATTGTGTCAACCACTATATCAACATCAGCAAGCCCACCCATACAGATTTCAGTGTACATGATTCCCGCCTGATAGCTTCCTGGCACTTCAACACCACAGTCGATTACAGTTGCGCCATTATCCAGCCGCTTGGACTTAATTCTGAGTTCTTCCTCAAAATCCAGCATGTCCTCAACAATGTCCAAGGCTATCTCATTTACGCTCAGCATATCATCACCACGTCAAAGATGAATAGAAGAAGTACTTTAGCCTTGTGATTTTTGACCAGGATGTACCCAGAATGTTTGAGAACGTTCAAGTATGAAGATTTCTCTAGATTTCTGAACCGAGAATTTCTTCTGCCTTCTTAAGTGCCTCGTCGCTTCCTATGAGATAAACAACATCTCCTCTTCTCAAAACTGTATCAGCCTCTGGTAAAATTAGCCCACCGTCTCTCTCTATTGCTACCACGGTGCTGCCAGTTCTACCCCTCAAATCCAGCTCTTTAAGACTCTTGTTATCAATCCTCACCTCCATTTTTTCTAGCGTAAGAGTCTCTCCCCGCCTGCTCATGATGGACTCTATGAACTCCACCGTAGCAGGTTTTTGCAGTGTTGTGATAACTTTTCTTGCAGTGTCCTTATAAGGAGAGAGAACGAAGTCCACATTTATTCTTCTCATCTTTTTCTCTGCATCCGGGCTGCGTATGATGGCCATGGCGTAAATACCAGGGTTCAGATCCTTGGCCGCCATTATTGTAAAAACATTTGCAGCGTCACTCATGCATGCAATTAAGGCTCTGGCTTCCCTAACATTGGCCTTTTCCAGAACCTCCTCCTCTGTGGCATCACCCAACACCGCTAGATAACCGTTCTCTCGGGCAATGCTAATCTTCTCGGCACGTGAGTCAATTATCACAACCTTTTCTTTGGGAAGCTCATTGGCAATTTCCTTTCCCATCAGCCCAAATCCACAAACTATGACGTGATCCTTAATTTCAGAAAGCTTTTTTGCGCTCATTTCCATTCGCCTCTCAACAATGAGGGGTACAAAAGAGTTTATGGCGTAGAAGAAAATACCTATGCCAAAAAACATCAGAAACATGGAGATTATCCTACCACCTGACCCCATCTGGTAAATTTCGCCGTATCCGGTTGTCGTAATCGTTATAACGGTCATATAGAGCGAATCAAAGTAGCTCCATCCCTCAACAAAGTGATATGAGAGAGTACCAAAGATAACAACAGCTATTAATGCTCCAGCTATGTTGGCAATACTTCTCTTAACACTTCCCAAACTTCCTAGGCTTCCAAAACTTCCAGTACTGCCACCGCTGCTCATACCTGAGTATTACTTCATGCTAGAACACTTATATTTTATACGGAATCCAGCTCTTTCAAAGCTCCTGAGGATTTACCAGATACTTCTCAAAATCAACAACCACGTACTTTTTCCCCTTCTTAACCACTCTGTGTCCCTCTTTCTCCAAAAGCTTCTTCTGCTCTTCAGCACCCCCAGGATATTTTTCATTAATTACTCCTCCCGCTTTCAGCGTCCTCCAATAAGGAGTAATGTTTTCTTCACCTTCTGCAGCCGCCTCTTCTGCTGCATGTGCTGCAATCCAAGCAAAAATCCCAGTTGTAATTGGGCAGCCTATTGTAGCCCCATGTTTTCTTGCCAGAATCTCGCGAATCTGGTTTATGGTGATTAGCTTGCCTTCGGGAACCTTCTTCATAATTTCATCTACTTCCTTTGGAGCAGGAATAACAACCGTCCCAGCCCCCCATCTTTTGCTCATCTTTTCAGAAATTCTTTCCACCTTCGGAAGATCCTTGCTGTCAGCTAGCTTTTCTCGCCACGATTTACGTGATTTTTTACTCATCTTTCCACCACATTTTACTATTCTCTTTCCTTTAAATACTCTTTTTCTCATGAGATTTGATTTTAACCTGGATTTATTTGTCTAAGTGCCCAAAATTTGATATATGTTTATTAAACATTAAAATTCTATGACTCTTGTTCAAGTTGAACCCGTAGATGATGTAGCAGTACTGAAGCTCAATCGTGGAACAACTAATGCGATTAACATAGAGTTGGCCGTAGAGCTGTCAAATGCAGTTGAACAAGTTCGTCGCAGCAAGTATTTCCGGGCACTGGTGCTGACAAGCTCCAACGACAAGTTTTTCTCAATCGGATTTGATGTTCCAGAACTTATTAACCTCAGTAGAAGGGAATTCCTAGAATTCTACCACGCTTTCAACCAGCTTTGCCTCAACCTTTATACTTTGCCGAAACCCACAATCGCAGCCATTACAGGGCATGCAATTGCAGGAGGGTGTATCCTAACACTTTGTTGCGACTACAGATATATAAGTCAGGGCAGAAAACTCATAGGACTCAACGAAATAAAATTGGGGCTACCAATCCCTTACTTCGCTGATCGGACTCTGAGACAGATTGTCGGAGACAGAGCTGCCACTGAAATCCTGTACACTGGGGAGTTTTATCTGCCTGAAAAAGCCCTTGAAATGAAATTAGTAGATGGAGTATTCCCGGCTGATGAAGTTTTGCAAAGGTCCATCGAAAAAGTTGGAGAAATTGGGAAGCTACCAAACAAAGCATTCGCAGTCCTCAAAGAGAATCGAACAAGAGAAATAAGCAATGAATTCCTGAGGAATTTCGAGGAAGAACTGGTAACGTTCGTTGATTTCTGGTTCAGTGATGAGGCTCAAGAGAGGTTAAGGGAAGCAATTAAGAACTTTTAGGAGTTTCATTTATTCTAACAGGATTTCGAATTTAACAGGATTTCGTGAACTAGTCTCTTAGATTGTTCTTTCGGTTTGTGTTCTAAAGCATTCTGAAGATTTTACTTAAGAATTTAATCCATATCCATAATAAAATGGGGCCGGTGGGATTTGAACCCACGACTGGCGGGTCTCTTCGGGTCAGCGCTCCAACGGGTCATCACTGCTCAGCAGACCCGTTTATCATCATCACCGCTGGAGCCCGCCGCGCTTCCTGGCTACGCCACGACCCCGTGAAGAGGAATAATCACAATGAAAATATAACCCTTGCGATAGGATTGAAGGAGTTGAGGTAAAGCTAACCTCTCCTCTTCTCTCTCTGTGGACTGTACATCAAAGATATTGTTCTAACTGTAACCACAGAAAGCAGCAAAATGGAGAAGGCAATGAGATTCTCCCACTGGAAGTTGTGGGCATATAGTATTATCAGTAATTCTCTTAGAATGAAGATTGCAGCAACTTCTGCCATTATATACAGCCTTACTCTTTTGAATTCAAGATATTCAGTAAATGCCCTTATGATTTCTATCAGGACGAAAAAAGTCAGGACTTCGGTAACGAGGGAATCAAAAATCTGCTTATCACCCGAAATCAGAACTGACGGAATTTGCTTTACTATAGATGTGACACTTCCGATGAGGAGGAATACCATTATGATAGCCATGAAAAATACAATTGCTTCATAGATTCTGTTGAGAACATTATACTTGAGGTCCCCCATGTAAAAAGGCCTTTGGAGTTGAATAAAAGGGTTATGGGAGCATAATGGCAGATAAATCTTATTCAGGCACTTGATACGATTTTTATCACATCATTATGTTTCAATTCATAATCTTCGCCTACCCTCATCTTCTTCCTGACATCCACAGCATAAATGAAATGTTTTCCGATATCTGTATGAATCATGTAGGCCAGCTCTCTTGCAGTTGTACCTTTTTTCACCAGCATCGCGTCCGGCAAAATATTTCCCTTTGTGTCTGTGAGTTTGTTTTCATCTTCCACCGGGTACACGACTATATAGTCAAGAAGATCAAACACAACACTGTTTATGGCTTTCTGAACTCCCGTTCCGCCATATTTCTGCATAAACTCCCTTATCATTTCAAGGGCCTTTTTCTGCTTCTCATTGAGCTCCTTCAGTATCTCAAAATCGGTGTCGCCGGGCAGGTACCTTATATAGCCATTCTCGGCAGCGGTTCTTAGAGCGAGCTCATACATTGCAGATGTTGGCACAACAGCCCCATCAGAGTCCTCAGCAGACATCAGTTTCTCAACCAGCTCATCAGGCGCCTTATCAGCCTTGTTGGCAGCAATAACCATCTGCATCCTTCGCCTTCTAAGCTCAATTGCAAATTTAAGGAGATCTTCATCGTTGAACTCAAAAATGGTCTTGCCAACCGCCCTTATGGCATCCTTTATCTGCCTCTCTGTAAAGCCCAGTCCGGCAAGCTGCTCTGCCATAAATTTTGTTGCGTCTCTCTTTTCCATCTGTATCCTTCTCAAGTTCCTCTCCCAGCTTCTATGCAGTATGCCGAAAATCCACATATCCAGCTCATGGTTCAGAAATTTCACGTCCTCCACAGGATCTCTTTCGCCAACGCCTATCTCATTCCCCTCAACATCCGTGGAGCCGCTGGCATCCACAATATGTATTACTGCTTCACTCTGCCTTAAAGCGTCGAGGAAAGCATTGCCCAGACCCCTCCCCTTATGGGCGTCGGGAACAAGCCCTGCAACATCTATCAGCTTGATGGGGATGAAGCGGACCCCATCAATGCAATTTCCACATTCCAGCTCAAATTCTCTGCAGACGCAATCAACCCTCACATGTGCAACACCAACATTCGGCTCGATGGTTGTGAATGGATAACTTGCAATCTCAACATCTGCTAGGGTGGCAGCCTTGAAGAAAGTGGACTTTCCTGCATTCGGCTTTCCCGCCAGACCTACCTCAATCAACAAGACCCCTCCTTTCGTATTCTCCTGCTTTTCTCGTTCCAAAAAGAGAGCTGTACTGCTGGATGTTTTTCTTCAAAAAGCTTGCAAATTCCTTGGTTATTTCACCACGCCTCTCAAAAAATTCCACTATCTCAAGAGCCTGCTCCTCGTTCTCACACCTTTCGAGATGATCCAAGACAGTGGGAACTTTCACAGACTCAAGCTCCTGCATCAGGTTGGGAAACATCTTTCTGAACTTCTCTCTGTCCCACTCCATCATCTTCCTCAGCTTCCCCAGATTCAACTTCCTTAACTTCCTTAACTTCCTCTTCCTCACCAATCAATTCTCCTCTGCTTATCTCCACCATCTGCTTTATCCATACTCCATGCTTTCCGAGTATGGAACCTTCAACGCTGCACTTCTCCTCCATATATACTCTGCTGGCCTTGATATGTCCAAAAACCTCGCTTCCGTTGATTATGTAAACATTGTCTCCTTCAATGGCGCCATGAACTCTGCTACCATCCACCAGTATGTCCTTCCCCCTAACGCTTCCAAAAATCTCGCTACTCTCAATAACTGCATTCTTGCATTTGAGATTGCCAAGAACTCTGCTGCCCATTATTTCTGCATCAGCATCAACCTCTAACCTTTCTAGATTCACCACTGCATTCTCCGGAATTATAAGGGGGGTTTTCAGCTCTTCAACCTCAGACAGCAGTTTTTCAGCTTCCTCAAGCCTTCCCAGCCTGAGAAGCTCCAGAAGATAGAAGAATATGAAGATTATAACAGGAAGGGGGTCCTGAATCGTAATGAGTCCCTTTGCCTCAAAACCCTCCTTTATTCTGACGTTTCTGCCAATTTCCAGATCACCGAAAACAGTCAACTTACCGCCGATGTTTGCAAACTCTCCTATGTACGCATCACCCTTGCTGGTTACCACTCCCTTTACATCCGCCCAAGCATCCAGACGTACCTCTTCGCCAATTACATCCCCATTTATCTCACATCTCTCTCCCACAATGATTCTGTTTCCTATCAGGCCGAAACCCAGCTTGGTGCCTGAGCCAACAACTATGTCTCCGCTGGCAACAATGTTGCGCTCTTCAAAGCGTGTCTCTGGAGGAATTATAAGGCGGTTCAGCATTGGCATTTCTCATCCCCCAACTTATTTATTTTTTATCTTTGAATATCTTTGAATTATTCCAAGGATTCCAAGAATTAAATCATGTATTGGTTTTGAGATTTTAGACTCCGGATTAATTAGGCTCATATCGCAATTTCCAATTTAAATTTGTCACCTGCAGGTAAGAGATTAAATGATTACAATACAATATATAACTTAACTAATGTAATACATCATAAACTATACTTCATCCTGTACGATGCCTTCAAAGACGGATTCGTGGGTGCCGGTACTGCCTTCCTGAGTATCATACCCGCTAGGCCCGCTAGTTATGCACCGAACTTGGAGGTCAGGTCAATGAGATCCAATACAATGTTAATCAAATCTGCACCTCTTATCCTGCAGAGTCCCCCCTTGTAAGCTTGGAATTCGTTGAAGGACGTGACCTCGTCCACCCTTACGCCATCGTAGACTATCGTGACGGGGACAGGATCAGCCGTATGTTCCTTGACACTCACTGGAGTTGTATGATCAGACACCACAATGAGGCAGATTTCCGAAAAGTCCAGATACAAAATGGGCCTTATAGCTGTATCAAGCCTCTCTATGAATTCTCTTTTACCCTCAAAATTACCATCGTGTCCAAGCTCATCTGCAGCTTTGAAGTGAAGAAGAACGAAGTCGTGGCTGTTCAGAGCCTTCAGTGCAGCATCGACCTTAGCGTCCATATTAGTATCTGCCGCTCCAGAAGCGCCCTCAACATCTATGACGTCTCCACCAAGAAACTTCCCGATACCCTTTATGAGAGTTGTGCCCGCAACAACTGCAAGACTCATCCCATATCTGTCCTGAAACTTCGGAACTTCAGGAACTTCGCCAGCTCCTCTTAGCAGGAGGGCGTTGGCCTTCAATAGCCCTTTTTCAGCTCTCTCCTTGTTGAATGGGTGAGCATCAAGAATCTTGTGAGACTGTTCCATGAAGTCGTTGATTATCTCAGCAGTTCTCTTTGCATCCTCACTTTCATCAAGTGGCACGCACCTCTTAACCTTTTTCCCAATCTTTTTTGGATCTGTATCGCTTATCTTATCTGAAAGATTCTCTCCTCTCAGAACCAAGGCAGCTCTGTGCCCACTTCCCTTCGCAAGGACAAAATCAACATCCAGCTTCACACTTTCATTTATTGCTCTGATGAGGTCTTCTGTATCACTAACTCTCCCAGCCCTTCGATCAACAACAACCTTATTAAAAATACTTCCTTCCCCTTCCACTGTCCCGAAATTTACTCTGAATGCCACATCACCTGGCTTTACCTCTATTCCTGCCCCCGCTGCTTCAATGGGGCCCCTACCCGTATAATACTCAAAGGGGTTGTAGCCGAGTAGAGCTAAATGGGCAGTATCACTACCTGGCCTTATTCCTGGCGCGATTGTGTCCATTATCCCATTTATTCCCCTTCTTGCAATCTCATCAAGATTGGGTTTATCCGCAACACTCAACGGAGTCTTTCCATTAACGCTCCTATCAGCAGCACCATCAATAACAATCATAAGCACCTTTTTCATGCAGAATAGCCTGAATGCGAGATATAAAAATCAATCGAGCTTTTTTATAACTTTGACAGGTACTCCTCCTGCAAGAACATTTGGCGGCACATCTCTGTTCACAAGGCTGTGGGCAGATATTATAGAGTTGTCTCCAATTTCCACGCCAGGAAGAACAGTGCAGTTCGCTCCAATCACAACGTTCTTCCCTATCTTCACCTCTCCAACTCTGCACTCATCCACCAAGAACTCATGGGCAAGGAGAACAGTATTGTATCCAATTATGGAATTATCTCCAATCTCTATGAGCTCGGGAAAGAATACATCCACAGTTGATTCAAGCCCAAAAGAGACATTCTTTCCCACCTTAACCCCAATTCGCCTGTAAAGCCAGTTTTTGGCGGAAAGAGACGGTAGAATTCTGCATGTAGCAACCACAACATAGTTTAAAGCGACCCTCAACGGGTGCTTTATGTTTGTCCAGAATTGAAGGCTGTTTTTGCCCTTTGCTTTTAGGATTACCCTTGTTCTTCTCATGTTACCACATCTTCACCTATTCATATATCAGGTTTTGCGGATAAAAGAGGTTACCGGAGAATTGCGCTGACTAACACAACTTTAATAGCACTGAATGAATTTAAGAGGTTGGACACTTAGATACATGTTGCATCAGGGACTAAAGCTTGATTAGGTGGGGGAAACGGGGAAAATGGAGTAAAAGGAACTAAAATAGCTAGGTTTTATCCCAGCATATCGATGATTCTGATGGGCCTTCTTTTCAAATTGCTTAATATTTATCCTTTAGCAGTAGGATTAATTTTGGGAGGAGTTATTCTATTCATTTCAAACCTGTATTGCACGAGAAAACCAGAGAAGGAAATCTTTGTTCAAAAAATAAAAAAGAATAAATGAGAGAGCAAGTTGTTACGCTTTCTGGATAACTTTGTTTTTGCTATCTGCCACATTTTCTTCATGCAATTTTTCAAACCATTCAGAATAGGTCTGAAAGAAGATTATGAGATAGTTATGCTTGGTGCACTTTACTCGTGGATATTTTTGAAGTTCTATTTGTCGAAGAGAGGGTTGAAATGAAAAATTGGACCCGTTAGATGAAGTGCTGCGAAATAAATTGCTTATCCGCTCAAATATATAATGCACCAGCCCTAGAAAGTCAGTTAGAACATACGAGAGAGTTGTAAATAATTATAGAGTTTGTGCGCCGCGCAACCCAGCCCCATTTGAGTGCGAGATAACCTGCTTCAGGCCCAAGTAGCTTGGCAAACCAGGAAAAGACCGATAACATGCTGACGGGTATGGCAACTGGCGCAACCAGCAGAGTCTTTTGACTGAGCGTGAACCGTTTTAATGTCATTTAATGTCATTTCGAACAACCCTTCATGAAGCATTTCATTTAACATTTGCAGTACAGAGCTCTTCACCGAATTGATTTTGCAATTTCGACCCCAATTTGTTCAAACATCTCTTCCATACCTTCCTGAAGTCTCGCACTTCTGCGCCACCTCTCTTTCCATTCCTCCTTGGTTTCAGACTCACGCCTCTCTCCTTTTTCTTCCTCGAAGATTATTGCGGACGAGTACCGTTTTATTATCTTCAGATCCATTCTACGCAGCTCCTTTTCGATGGACTTTGCTGCGCTTCCAGCAAGCCAATGCCTTCTTTTAGTGTCAAAGGCGAAAACTTTCTTCCCTTTTAAATCCACACTACTCAATTTCCCAAGAAAGAATTTCATGGATTCCGATACGCTGCGCCTGTGTGTTGGGCCGCCGATTGCCAAGAAATCATATTCAACCAGCTTATTGACATCGACTCCATCAACTTTGACACAGTCAACCTTGATCCCTTGCTTTTTCATACCCTGTCTCAATGCCCTAGCTATTTTTTCTGTATTGCCAAATTTTGAGTCGTAAATGACTATTGCCTTTTTCATTCCGTCCATTTGTCCCTTTTCACCGCAGTCCTAAAAACATTTTCATATGTCGTGGTTGTAAGAAGCCACAAAAGTCGTTAACATCCCAAAAACAAACGAACCTTCTATTGAGAGAAAAAAGCCACACTCTGAATTTCTTCTAATGAAGCCCTGACATAAAGATCCCGGTAAACCAAAGCCCACAAAAAGAAAAGGGACTAGAGCAACTCCTGGAACCAAGCTGTAAGCTCCTGGAACTGCTGATGAGTGTTCACGATTTCACTCTCCATAGGGCTCTTGAAGAAGAATCCCAGCTCCTTTACAACACCGCTGACCCCCTTCTTCTTTGCGAAAAGCAGGAATCTGGCGATGTCCAGTATGAGCGGAGCGGCCACAATGGCATCTATGGCATCCCATATGAAGTAGAACTTCATCCTGGTTCCCAGAAAACCTGAGAAATGGATGAAATCAAAGGCCATCTTGTTGTCAACAAGGCTGGGGAAGAACTCTATCTGGGTGATACTGAAAGGAGAGTAACCGAATACCTTCTCAAGGACTTTATCCTTGCTTATCACCTTACTCTCCTTGTTCTCAGGATGGCTCAGCACCTTGCCATCTAAATCGCCTAGGATGTTGTAGCTCATCCAACCGTGAACCTTCAGGTTTCTATAGGCGAACATTGGGGCGAGAGTGGTTTTGACCAAGGTTTCTCCAGTCTTACCGTCATTTCCGGCATGCGGTACGCGCTTCTCTTCAGCCAGCTGCTTCAGGGCAGGAATGTTGGAACCAACACTGGGTGTAAAGTTCGCATAGGGGAGGCCATTTTTTATTGCCGCATAAGCGTAAAGCATGCTGGCCGAAGCGAATTCTTTAGCATTATCATCCAGCATAGCTTCAAACCCATCGATGCTTCCATGATACCTGTCGCTGAAGTTTGGTAGTGGTTCGGTTGATGCTGTGTTTATCACCACTGTATCGCTATCCGCAAAGCTCTTAATGTCAGACTCGAGCCTTTCTGCTATCTCCCTTAGTGTCAGACCTTCACTTTCAAGGACTTTAATCGGCTGAAGCTCCTCTATTACACCCTTTCCACAGTTCAGAGCTGTTCCCGTACTTGCTTTGATGGCCGTTAGGTACTCTGAAACCTCCTCAAGATAGTAGCGCTCGAAATGCCTGTTCTGTTCCCAGTGTTCTAAAGCAGCCTTATATGCGTTGGGGATGTCCCTGATGTCATGACCTCCAAATTCAAAGTTAAGGGGAGCGAACTTGTCCAGACCATCAAAGTGAGGAAGCTGTGAAACGAGCCCGGAAGTGTCCACCAGCCCTTTTTCAACAGCTTTACCTCCCACCATTGCTGTTGTGGACACTATACCATAAGCACCAACCAGCCAGATTTTCATGATATCACCCACCCTCAGTATTTTTATTTTAAGAACCCATTAGATCCTGTAAGAAGCTGCCAGCATCGAAACTATTAACTCTACAAAGGGGAAACGACTTAAAAATATTTCTGAAGGGAAAGACATGAATGATGAAAATTGTTTGGAAAATGTAAGATGGCATCTTGAAAATGCTGAAAGCCGTGAAAACCAGATAATCCTGAGTTCCGAGTTCTTTCACGCTCTGTTAAAATGCCTCGGCATTATCGCGGCTCTTCTGGATTCAGGTAAAGTTTATGAAGCTAGGGAGATTTTAGGCGAGCTGGGAGAAAGTATATATCAAAACATGAAATCTGGCAATTGACGATTATCACTTCGACTATTCGATAAATTTATAAAGTAAGAATGTATCAACTCGTCCATGGATGATGCTTCCAAACTGCTGGCAGAAAAAATAGCCAGTGAGATCATTTTTGCAGAAAATATTGGGAAAACACTCAAAAAGTGGAGAGATGTCTTTCAGGTTTCCCAAAAGGAGCTTTCCGAAAAGCTTGGCATCTCACCATCAGTGATAAGTGATTATGAAAGTGAACGACGGAAATCACCAGGTGTTGGTTTTATAAGAAGAATAATCGAGGCCTTAATCCTAATCGATGCTGAAAAAGGCTACCCAACAGTCTCCAAGTACAAAGACCTCCTTAATGGTTTCAGACTGGATGTTATTCTTGATATTTGTGAGTATTCAAAGAGCATAAACTCCTGGAAACTTGCAGAGCTCATCAATGGAGATGTTGTTAATGGTTTGGATAAAAACATAAGCGGACACACAATTGTGGACAGCATCAAGGCCATTCTGACCCTGAACTCCTTTGATTTTTACCGCCTTTACGGTCTGAATACTCAAAGAGCCCTCATATTCACAGGCGTGTCAAGTGGACGCTCCCCCATGGTTGCTGTCAGAGTCGCAAATCTCAAGCCGGCCGTAGTTGTGCTTCACGGCTTGAATAAGGATGAGGTAGATAAAATAGCTGTAAAAATAGCTGAAATAGAAAAAATTCCCCTAATAACCACCAAAATGGAAGTGGATGAGATGATAAGGGTTCTAAGGCATGAAGGAGGTGTTTGAATTGGTAGGAATTGTGTCATACGGGACATACATACCCCGTTACAGGATAAAAGCTGAAGATATCGCAAGAATCTGGGGAGAGAATGCTGATGTCATAAAAGGAGGGCTGGGCGTTCTCGAGAAATCCGTCCCTGATCTTGACGAGGATACAGCCACCATAAGTGTTGAGGCGGCAAGGGAAGCGGTTAGAAGGGCTGGTATCAATCCGAAGAATATTGGTGCCATATTTGTCGGTTCTGAAAGTCACCCTTATGCAGTAAAGCCCACAGCCACCATAGTAGGTGAAGCTTTGGATGTGGGGAACGATTTCTTTGCTGCTGATCTCGAATTTGCATGCAAAGCTGGTACAGCAGGAATTCAGAACTGCATGGCTATGGTGGAGGCTGGAATGATAAAATACGGCCTTGCTATAGGCTCCGACACTAGTCAGGGAGCTCCAGGAGACCCGCTGGAGTACTCTGCTGCTGCTGGAGGGGCAGCATTTCTGGTGGGAAATGATGGAGTCATTGCCGAAATAGAGCACACATGCAGCTTCACCTCTGACACTCCAGACTTCTGGAGGAGAGAAGGGCGACCGTATCCCAGCCACGGCGGACGCTTCACGGGACAGCCAGCATATTTCAGGCATGTGGTGTCAGCGGCAAAAATGCTGATGGAGGAGACTGGGCTCAAGCCAGAGGATTTCAATTACGCTGTCTTTCACCAGCCAAACGGGAAGTTTCCCGTTAGAGCCGCCAGAATGCTGGGCTTTTCCAAGGAACAGATAGAACAGGGGCTGGTTGTGAGGTACGTTGGAAACACGTATTCCGGTTCATCGCTTTTAGGATTTGCAGCAATACTGGACGTTGCGAAGCCAGGAGACAGAATACTTCTAGTTTCCTTTGGTTCAGGTGCTGGAAGCGATGCATTTTCCATAACTGTAACTGACGCCATCGAAAATCTCAACAGAAACCCAGGAGTCTGGGATAAGATTTCAAAGAAAGTGTACATAGACTACGGCACCTATGCCAAGTTCAGGAGAAAGATAAGGATGAGGTAAAAGGATTAGGTAAGGTGATAACTCATGAGAAAGGTTGCAGTCATTGGAGTTGGTCAGAGCCGATTTGGAGAGCTCTGGGATAGAAGCTTCAGAGATATAATGCTGGAAGCAGGGGTTGAAGCTCTGGAAGATGCTGGGCTGGAAGGAAAGGAGATTGATGCTCTGTTCGTTGGAAACATGAGTGCAGGTAGGTACATTGCACAGGAGCACGTTGCAACTCTCATAGCAGACTACGCCGGGCTAGCAGAGCTGAACATACCCTCTGTCAGAGTTGAAGCTGCGGATGCTAGCGGAGGTCTTGCCGTGAGAATGGCACATCTGGCTGTGGCTTCGGGGATGCACGACATAGTGATTGCCGCTGGTGTTGAGAAGGTGACGGATGCTGGAGAGCTCAGCATGGAGATAATGTCATCCTCAGCAGACATGGAGTGGGAGGGATTTGTTGGTGCAACCCTAAGTGCCATTTACGCAATGATGACAAAGCTACACATGAAAGAATTCGGAACTACAGAAGAAGATCTGGCGATGGTGAGCGTCAAAAACCACAGAAACGCTGTAAATAATCCGAAGGCTCAGTTCAAGAGTGAAATCAGTGTTGATGCCGTTCTCAACTCTCCCTACGTTGCCGAGCCTCTCAAGCTGCTGGATTGTGCTCCAATAAGCGATGGTGCTGCCTGTGTCGTACTCGCAAGTGAAGAGGTGGCAAAACAATACACCGATACGCCTGTGTACATCAAGTCATCTGCTCAGGCAAGCGATTATCTGGCTTTACACAGCAGAAAAGATTTGACAACAATGCAATCTGTGGTGACGGCATCAAGACAAGCATACAAGCAGGCAGGAGTTGAAGCAAGGGATATAGATGTTGCCGAACTTCACGACAGCTTTACAATAGCAGAGATTATGGCTTATGAGGATCTAGGATTTATTGAGAAAGGAAAGGGAGCAGAGCTCATCAGAGAGGGCATTGTTGAGATGGGAGGTGAGATTCCTGTCAACCCTTCCGGTGGGCTGAAGGCATGCGGCCATGCTGTTGGAGCAACAGGTGTTAGACAGGTGGCTGAGCTGGTGCTGCAGCTGAGAGGAGGTGCAGGAAAGAGGCAAGTGGAGTGTGAGACTGCCCTTGCCCTTAACATCGGTGGTACAGGTGGAACAGCTGTAGTTACTATCCTAGGGAGGTGAAATAATGCTTCCACGTTTCTGGAGGAAGATAAGGTACAGGTATGATTTGATTGGGACGAGATGCAATACCTGCGGAAGGAATTATTACCCACCAAGAAACTTCTGTCCAGTGTGCAGGAGGAGGAGCAGCATCGAAGAAGTTCAGCTGAGCGGATATGGTACCGTTCTGAGCTACAGCATAGTCCATGATACTCCTGTAGGCCTTAAGATGGAGAAGCCCTACGTTGTAGCACTCATCCAGCTGGATGAGGGGCCGATAATTACTTCTCAGCTTGCTTGCGAGCCAGAAGAGGTGCATGATGGAATGAGAGTTAAGGCTGTTTTTAGGAAATACGGTGAGGATGGTGAAGATGGGATAATTTATTACGGGACAAAATTTATTCCTGCAGAGGAGGCCTGAAAGTTTACAATTGAATTTTTTATCAATCTTTATCCAGATTCGGGCCGAAATATCGCATTTCGGAAAAGTATTTTAACGGCAATTTTAATATGATTCTCTGTGTGGTATTTATTACTGATTGCCGCCATTGCATTGATAGGATGTACAGGAGAGAAGGTAAAAGTGGACGAAAAGGAGCCTGAAGTTAGTGTGGACACTTCTGGATATCTCAGCCAGCTTATTCTTATTGAAGATGATGGGTGGAAAGCCATAGCAGTTTTCCAACTTCCCAACCCTTGCCATAAAATGAAATTTGATGGAATGACAAAGAAAGGGAATACGATTTATCTAAGCTTCACCCATATACCACCCAAGCCAGGAGAGGTATGCATCCAAGTTATTCAAGAATACAAGGAAGAAATAAAGATTGGCAAACTTGGAAATGGGAAATATTTTGTAATTGTGCTTGTGAACGGTGTTGAAAGCGGAAGGGCTGAATTAACTATTTGACCTGTTTTTTACCCTCCTCCGTCAGCGTCCACTTTCCCTTCTCAGGAGATTCCAGAAGTCCTTTCCTCTTGAGAGGCGCAAGCCTGCATGAAACCTTTGACGTGGGTACACCAATTTTTTCAGCGATTTCTTTGCTTGAAGCAACACCAAGCTCCTTCAAAGCTTTCAAGATTGCCTGGTTCATATCTTCTGCCATACAAACCACCTCAAACATGATTGGATAACTATTTAATTAAATTTTCGCACCCTTATTTTCAACATATCGAACCGTTTTTCAACAATCATGAGGTTTTGCACCATAAAGTTACAAGCTGTGCCATAACGTTGCAAATCTCTTATATACTACAAGATGAGAACGTGAGGTTATGTCCAAGGTCGTTCTGGCGTACTCCGGAGGTCTGGACACAACTGTCTGCATACCCTTGCTTAAGGAGAAGTATGGTTTCGAGGAGGTCATCACAGTAACGGTAGATATAGGTCAGCCAAGAAAGGAGATCAAGAGGGCCGAAGAGAGGGGGAATAAATATGCTGACAAACACTATACCGTCGACGCCAAGAAAGAATTTGGCGAGGCCCTTGTAATGCTCATCAAGGCTAATGGAGAATATGAAGGGTATCCTCTCGGCACCGCACTTGCAAGACCAATAACAGCCAAGAAAGTTGCTGAAATTGCCCTGAAAGAGGGTGCAGAAGCTGTTGCCCATGGCGCAACCGGAAAGGGAAACGATCAGCTTAGGTTTGACAACGTCTTTTACGAGTACGGCCTCAGAGTTGTGGCTCCAATGAGGGAACTGAATCTCACAAGAGAATGGGAAATTGAGTATGCCAAGCAGCATGGCATTGATGTGCCGGTGACGAAGGATAAACCCTGGAGCATTGACGAGAACATCTGGAGCAGGAGCATAGAAGGGGGAGACCTTGAAAAACCTGACTTTGTGCCACCAGAAGAGATTTACGAGTGGACTATAAGCCCGCAAGAGGCTCCAGATGAGCCTGAGATCGTTGAAGTTGGATTTGAGGCAGGCAGACCGGTAAGCCTGAATGGTGAGATAGCGGATGTCTTCGAGATAATTGAAAAGCTCAACGAAATAGGTGGCAAGCATGGAGTGGGCAGGAACGACATGATGGAAGATAGAGTTCTCGGACTGAAAGCGAGGGAGAACTACGAGCATCCCGCAGCAACAATTCTTCTCACAGCCCACAGAGACCTTGAAAAGCTCGTGCTCAGCAGAAGAGAGCTTAAATTCAAGAGATTTGTTGAGGAAGAGTGGGCAGAGCTTGTGTATTACGGGTTAACGAACGAGCCCCTTTTCGATGCTCTAAACGCCTTCATCGACGAGACACAGAAAAGAGTTACAGGTTGGGTTAAGCTGAGACTTTACAAAGGTAGCGTTCTGCCTGTGGCAAGAGATTCCCCCTTCGCACTCTATAGGGAAGAGCTCACCTCATTCGACTCTTTAGCAATAGATCAGAGGTATTCAGAAGGTTTCTCTCGCTTTCACGGACTGCAGGGGAGGTTATTCAGAGAGCTTATGAGAAAAAAGGAGTAGGATGATCAGTAGAATCAGTAGATAAACCAATGGATGATCGGATGCCCCAATGTCCAATGAACCAGTCAGATATCCACCACAACAAACGCCCTCCATCCACCATCTTTTCTTTCTACTGTAAATTTGTGTAGAGTTATGGCTTTAGGTTCGCACCTGACTAGCTCGTCTCTAAGCTGTCCACCCTTAATTACTCCTTTGGCCTTCAAACCATCTATCTTAACCGCAATCTCTTTGCCAGCAAAATGACGGGTGTCGAAGAGATAGAGGAGTTCGTTAAGCCATTTGTAGAGAAGATAATCTTCGCTATCAGTTTCAACTTCCACTTCCACCTCTTCCGTCACTTCAAGTCTATCGGTAAACACGAATGCTTCGTAAAAAGCCTTTGAGGCTTCTTCAATCAACCCATCTAAGGTTTCTGCCTCAACCTCAAAGGCAATGTCTGCGGTATGATCGATGAAACGGTACATAAGGAATAAAGAGCGGTTCGGTTATTAACCCTGATGGATATGTTGTGATATGAGCAATATGATCGAACTTGTGACAACAAAAGGTTGCAATGTTTATCTGCTCAGATACGAAGGAGAATGGCTTATAGATGCTGGAACCCCAGGAATTCTCAAAAAACTGGCCAATTTGAAGAGTCTGAGGAGAATTGATGGAATCATTTTGACTCACGCACATTTTGACCACATGGGCGGAGCATATGAGCTTCAGAAGCACTTTGACTGTCCCGTGTATGTTCATAAACTTGATATGCCTTACGTCACCGGTGAGTATGAACTTTCATTCGATGGAGTTCTCGGCAAAGCTGCAAAGCTCTTGGAATTCTTTAGCAGATCAAAGCTTCCAGAGGAAGTAAGAGATGTCAGCGAAACACCCCTTGAGGTCCTACATTTCCCCGGACACACACCGGGGAGCATTGGAATCATTGTAGAGAGAAAGCTTGTTTGCGGAGACTTGGTGAGAAAGGGGAAGAAACATTTATTTTTTGGAGATGAAGTTCCCAAGCTGTCTCCACCGACTTTCTGCAGCAATTACCACACATACCTTGATTCACTAAAAAAAATTGCAAAGATGGATTTCGACTTGCTATTCCCCGGTCATGGTGGAGAAGTGAGCAAAGATGAATTTCTAGATGTTGTCTCGAAAATCCCAAAAATCCAGTAAAAATCGAAAGGGTTATCTTTGACGGCATCCAAGCCTTTTCGGTGATTTCAATGAAGTTCGGGATAGAATTTGTTCCCAACATGAAGTACTACGAGCTTGAATACTACGTGAAGCTGGCCGAAGACAGCGGCTTCAGCTATGTATGGATAACAGACCATTACAACAACAGAAACGTCTATTCGATGTTGACAATCTTGGCATTGAAAACCAACAGCGTGAAGCTCGGTTCTGGCGTGACGAACCCCTACCATATTAACCCCGCAGTAACTGCTTCAGCCATCGCCACAATCAACGAGATAAGCAATGGCAGAGCTGTTCTTGGAATTGGAGCTGGAGATAAGGTTACCTTCGACAGGATAGGCATAAGCTGGGAGAAACCCCTGAGAAGAATGAGAGAGTCTGTAGAGATTATTAGAGCTCTCCACTCCGGTAAGTCCGTCAAATACGACGGTCAGATTTTCAAGTTCAATGGAGCAAGGCTTGATTTCAAGACTGGAGACATACCCATCTATATTGGAGCTCAGGGACCAAAAATGCTGGAGCTGGCTGCTGAACTGGGAGATGGAGTGCTGATAAATGCATCCCATCCCAGAGACTTTGAGGTGGCGAGAGAAAACATAGAAGCTGGCCTGAAGAAGGCCGGAGAGAAAGAGTTTGATGTTGTTGCATACGCTTCAATGAGCGTGGACAAGGACAGAGACAAGGCGAGAAACTCTGCCAGAATTGTTGTGGCATTCATCGTTGCCGGAAGCCCAGATGTAATCTTCGAGAGGCACGGCATAAGCATGGATGATGTTGCTAAGGTCAGAGAGGCTTTGAACAATGCATTCACCAAGGGCGACTGGGGTGGCGTTGCCAAATCAGTAACTGATGAGATGATAGACACCTTCAGCATCAGCGGTACGCCAGATGACGTTGTGGAGAGAATCAACGAGCTGTCCAAGGCTGGAGTTACCCAGGTTGTTGCCGGCTCTCCAATAGGGCCGGACAAGAAGAAGTCAATCCAGTTGATTGGCAAGGAGATAATTCCAAAATTCTGAATTTCTAAATTTTTTATTTCGAGGCCATTACCTCTTTTTATGCTGGAGCTCAGGGGCTGGAGAAGTCGAAAAGGAGGATGCTGGGAAGAGTACAGAACTGAAAAGCTCCAGAGTTTTAATAGGAGTATTCATCAAATTGACCCTGAAATCCTGCCGCTTCTCAACCTGATAAACTCATTCCCAGATTTTGTCACCCTTTCAAGCTGTTCTGGAAGGATTGTGATTATGGATATGCCCGATTTCGGAAACAAGTCAGAGAGCGTTTTCCTTGGAAAATGGCATGGTAAAGTAGATCTAGAGGAGGTCTGGGAAGCCATAAAGAAGGGTAAAAGAGTTACATGGTTCATAATGCATCCTCCAATTTTGCATGTGGCTTGCAGAGATATGCAAAAAGCAGAAGAGTTCATGAGCATCGCCAGAAAAGCTGGATTCAGGAGAGCAGGTGTCATATCCCCTTCAAGAAACATAGTTGAAATATTCTCTCTGGAAAAAATGGAGATGGTTGTGGCAGTGAACGGAGACCCTGTTGTTACCAAGGAATCGCTAAAGATACAGCTGGAATTTGCAATTGAAAAACTTGAAAGGAGCAGATCTAGGCTTTTAAGGCTTGAAAATGAGCTGAGACGACTTGAAGCGAATGGAGTCGGAAAATCAGGCAGATTAAACATTAAAGTTAAAGAGCCTTCTTAATGGCCTCAACGTCTGCATCAACTTCTATGGGCTTTCCACATACCTTGATTACTTCCTCAGGGTCTTTCAGGAGGTGTCCAGTGGTGATGCAGACAACTCTTTCCCCGCTTAACTCTTCCTCCCTACTGAGCTTTATTAAACCCGCCACGCTTGCTGCACTGGCCGGTTCAACCCCTATGCCTTCCTTCGCTGCCAGAAGCTTCTGAGCTTCAACTATTTCGGTATCACTCACCTCAACTGCCATACCCTCTGACTCATAAATAGCCCTGAGAGCTTTTTTTGCGTTGACAGGCTGGCCAATCCTTATAGCTGTTGCTACAGTTTCAGGGTTTTCAATGGGTTCTATTTCCCTTCTCCCCTCTATAAAAGCTCTAAAAATGGGGTTGGCTCCTTCAGCCTGCACTCCTATCATCCTCGGGATTTCATCAATTAACCCAAGCTCCCTCAGCTCCAAAAACCCCTTGTAAATGGCAGAAATATTTCCTGCATTTCCCACAGGAAGGATAACTGCATCAGGAACGCCGAGAGCATCAACAATTTCAAAGGCTATGGTTTTCTGTCCTTCGAGACGGAAGGGATTCACTGAGTTTAGCAGGTAGAAGCCCTTCTCTTCGCATACTTGCCTTACAAGTGTCAACGCCTCATCGAAATTCCCTTTTATGGAAATTACTCTCGCACCATGCATCAGAGCCTGTGCAACCTTTCCCAGAGCCACTTTCCCAGCAGGAAGGAGAACATATGCTTTAATTCCGGCTCTTGCAGCATACATGGCCATACTTGCAGATGTGTTGCCTGTAGAGGCGCAAGCAACAGCCTTCCTCCCGATCTCGATTGCTTTTGTGACACCCACAGTCATCCCACGATCTTTGAAAGAACCAGAAGGGTTCATACCCTCGTGCTTGACGTAAACATTACAATTTGAAACCTCAGAGATGTAATTTGCCTTGTAAAGGGGGGTCCCTCCTTCATTTAAAGAAATAGGGTTAATTCTGACAGGAAGAAGCGAACGGTATTTCCATACAGAAAGGTTGTTACCATCAAGTGAGAAGTCAATTTCATCAGCGTTTAGAGAGAACTGAACTTCTAAGAGCCCGCTACAACGGGGACAAGTATAGATATAATCGCTTTCGTAATAGCTGTTACAATCAATGCACCTCAGGAGGTACTCCATGGCTGGCGGACTCCTGATTAATATTTAATGTTATTGGAGTTGAATCACCCTTCGCTAACCAATACTTCACAAAGTAATTAAGAAGTTGTTAAAAGTGTTGTTATTAACATTTGCTATTGAGTGAAATCCATTTTCTGGACGATTTTAGTTGGTTTTTCTAGTTTTGTTCTCTCGATCTTACTTACAAATCACACTTTGTTGTGGATTGATAAACAAAAATTCAGGATATTGATTACTCCCATTAAAGATTTGGAAAAAGACCTAACACCACTAAGTATCGATTAAAAATAAGAACGAGACTCGTTAAAAAATCTCTCCGTAAAACCTCTGTATCATTCCCTTATCGAGTATTAGCTCTTTGTCCTTTATTACCTGTCTTTCCAGCTTATTCAAGGTTGCATGAACCGCAAACTCCACACCCCAAGATTCACCAGTAACAAAGAAATCTCCATGATCGCTCCTCAGCCTCATCCTCACGTGAATGAGAGGTATTTCTCTGTAATACAGTTTGAGTTTCTTCACATAAACGAATAAATGAGCCTTTCCAAGAGAACCCTTGAACTTCCTCAAAAACTTGTTTAATTCGTCTAAAAGTTTTTCTACTTCAGAATCATCCAAAACCACACCCTTTGTGATAATTTGCACTTCATATTCTTTTGAGATTGTTTTCTTTAAGTAATATTCGGGAAAATCTTTCTTTACCACTATCCCCTCAGGAATGCTACCCCTTGTAACCACGAGGCTTGATATATCATTCTCAATCATCAGATCAATAGCTTTGGCAATAGTATCATTCCTCTCAACTGTTATAACCGGATGACTCATTATGCCCTCAACTATTATTGAAAGCGTTTTTTCTTTTTCTTTCATGCTCAGGTATCCAAGCCTATCATCTTTCCCCAGAGATACAACCCTATCTACGACATCCTTGCCGGTAATGATTCCAACAACTTTATTTTCGTCATCAACTACAACAACTCTGCTAATACCATGATTCCTCATAGTAGCCAGAGCTTTGGACGCACCGTCGTACGTTTTCACAGTGATAACGTCAGGATTCATAACATCCCCAATCTTAACATTTTCAAATTCTTGTTTTATTTTTTGTAGAAAATCATTAATGTGAATAACTCCAAGCCCCCCGTTAAGCTTAACAAGAACAAAGGGTGTGGAATCCTCTATAAACCTTCTTGCCACGTTCTCTGGTGTTAGTTCATTTAAGTGAATTGTTCCAGTTTTCGCAAGGAAGCTCTTGATTTTCGTTTCATCTGGACTTGTCATCAGGCTACCTCTGATTAGGTCCTTTTCTCTTACAACACCAATGATTTTGCCATCTTTTTCAACCAATAGGGCTCTCTCATGCTTAGACTCGCTTAACCTTGGAATAACCTTCGAAATGGCTTCATCTGCATTAATAACATAATAATTTTCTATAATCAGCTCTTTTAATTCCTCAACATCCATCTTATTTCACCTTCATCATAATTTATAATATACAATACAAAGTATAAAAACGTAACTGTTATACCTAAAAAAACAGGAGCACTTACTATTCATTAATCTTCAACAAAATTCACATAGCGTAACGCTTAACCCTTCGCTAGAATTCTTGTAATAGCCGTTTCAGCAAGTAAGTCTGTATCTTTTCTCCAAACCAGTTTTTAATACTCCGAAATATATATCACTCCGCAATAACACATCATGCTTTGCACACGTGAATTCTCCAAAAATTCTCTCGAGTTTGTACATCCACTTATCAAAGATTCCAACCTCCAATCCTCCCCCATAACCTCTTGCATTATCTCTCTTCAGCTTAATTGAACCCCTCTGTGATCTTTAAAGACAATTTCTCAAACGTCATATGAGTAAAGCTTGAGTAAAGCTTCCATCATATTCTTATTCTCAATTCTAAGTTAACTTCTGAATACTCTCTTCTAAGCTTTTTTCTGACTGTATTGGAGATTCAAAGCTGCTAAAGCCTGGATGAGGCGGTGTGTTGA
>MTMY01000044.1 GCA_002010215.1 Archaeoglobus sp. JdFR-37 | reverse complement strand
ACGATGTGGAGAGGTATTACAGAGATGCGAGGGTTGGGACGATATATGAGGGGACGAGTGAGGTGCAGAGGATGATTATTGCCAGGAGGATAATTGGGAAGCTCAGGATTTAAAGATTGGTTTCGATTGATTCCCATTGATTCGATTTATTCCATTTTATTATCGCCTGGCAGAGAATCCCGGAGTTTCAGGTTCTAGAATCTCCTTGACGGAATCCAGGAACTCGCCATAGATATGGGCATCCAAGGCGAAATGGAAGTATCTGTAGTGGCTGAAGCTCGTAAGCTCTGCAACATACTGTGTTAGCACCGAAAAGGCGAACATGTTGGCATGCATGGCTCCATAAGCGTCATTGGATCGCATATAAAAGATTCCGTTGAGAGAATTGGTGTCAGAGTTTGTGTCAGCACCATTAGAATTTATGCCAACCAGAAACTGGTATCCCCTGAGACAGGGGGGCTCATCGCTGGTGATATCACGGGGTCTGCTTATACCCACATAGCAGTCTCTCCTGAATCTGTCTTTTTTCAGTTTTTCAATGCATGTGTAAAGCTGATCCACCTTCACATCATCAGCCTCACAGTACCTCGCCCTTTCAGCGTAGGTGTAGGTTTCACCTTCCTTCAGAATATTTTCAGTAACCTCTCTGTCCATGCACGCCGCATAAATTACGTAGTCATGGGCATACTCTATTCCGTATTTCTTCGTGAACGGAGCCTTGTCGTGGATTATGTGTTCGTAAGGGTTCCTCACCTCAATGAACATTCTGTGAACGAATTTACTTTCAGCCTGCCCTTCAAACAATTCTCCCCACTCTGTCCTCTTCACCCTTCCACTGTAATAGATTGACTCCAGTGCTGAATGCCAGGCTGTAGACATGTAATCCTCCACTATATGAGTAGCGAGGTCGTGAACTCCAAAGACTTCCTTATACTCTTCTTCTCCAACCTCCTTTTCTGCCCTAGCTTCATCCCTTTCGTAAATATGGGGTGAGGCTATCAGAAAAGCTGAGCTACCCGCCTCGATCCCGCTGAGCTCGGAAATGCTTTCCTGACAATAGGTCACAAAATCGCTGGTATGCATGAAATAGTTCAGCACGTCAAGGCTCCTGACATAAGCAGTTACATGGAGCTTATCATCCACCACCAGAAAGGATATTTCAGTAACTGCTGGGGGAGTATGGCAGAGATGATCCTTTGGCCGCCACACTGGAATGGATACCCTTCGCGTGAATGGAGCCTCTTTCAGCTTTTCAGCTGCCAGCCTGAAAAGGGGTTCAACCCTCTCAGCATAACTTTCACCGCAAATATCCCAGGCTTTTGCATCTATCCTGCTTATGTATTCAGAATTCTCAATTACCAGAAGTTCTGGGCCAGTTGTAAAGCATGTACCAAACCTTGAAGGAATCTTTTTCCCTTTCTCAATGATTTTGGATATCAGAGCTTGCCTACCATCTTGTGGATCAGCGGAAATTATCATTGTTTCTATTTTCGTGACTCCCGTATTTACAATTTACCCTAGACATCCGCTGTTTTTTCTGAACTTATCTTTAACTCATTTTAACATTTTTAGAGAGTCATTTCTCGTAGATTACAAGCCCCTCTACACTTCTCTCGAAGCTTCACCATTGAGTTTAAAAAGAGTCAGTGATGGTGGCTTGTTGATAAAGTATGGTGATAATTAATCAGTTAAGTGCTACCCACTCTATGGGCACCTCTCGGTTCTTGAAGTAACAGAATTTATTTCGGGATACCTGTAGCAGATAGTATGTTGCAACCATATTTCTGGGATTGAAAATAGCGACGGATAAATTAAAATGATAAAATTAAAAGTTGAAAAATATTGGAAACGAATCATCCAATGGGATCATCCAACAGTAGTATATCCTCCACTTATGCTTATGATCTGCCCGGTTATGTACTCAGATTCGTCAGAAGCGAAGAATATGACACCATTGGCAATATCCTCAGGCAGACCTAGCCTGCCCCTTGGATATGCCTTAATCAGCTTCTCTTCTCCTCCAACGCTCTTCAGGAATCCCTCAACTCCCGGAGTCTTTGTGACGCCAGCAGCGATGCAGTTAACGGTTATGTTGTATCTGGCAACTTCCTTGGCAAGAGCCTTACTGAACCCTACTATGGCGGCTTTAGCCCCAGAATATACTGCAAGATAGGGCTCCCCAATTCTGCCAGCGTCGCTGACGATATTGATTACCCTGCCATATTTCTTCTCAATCATGTCCTTAATCACTGCGTGAGTGCAGTTCAGAGTTCCGTAGTAGCATATTCTGATATCTCTCTCCCATTCTTCTGGCGCGGTATCTTTAAATAGCTTTATGGTCCAGTAACCGGCGTTATTTACTAGTATATCAACCGTTCCGTAAACGTTCTTTATTTCTTCAACCATCTTCTTTACACTTTCATAGTCGGTCACATCTGCCCTGATTCCTATTGCTTCACCACCGGCTTTCTTGATCTCCTCCGCTGCAGCTTTAGCAGCCTCCTCGTTTATGTCGTTGATGACCACTTTAGCACCTTCTCCGGCGAAGGCATCTGCAATAGCCCTTCCAATTCCCCTGGCAGCCCCAGTAACCAGCACTACTTTACCCTTAAACCGCATTTTCAATCACCTGATATTACAATGTAAACAGGCATTTAAAAATTTAATGATTCTTCGTTAAATTCTAACCCTCAAATTGATATAAGCGTCAGAACAACTTCTGTAACGGCTTTCAGTATTAAGTGTTCAGTGACGAGTCCCACAATTTCGCCATCATCTTCGACATAGAGCTGCTTTACACCCTTTGTCAGCAGCTGTTCTGAGGCTTCTCTTATTGATGCATCTGCCGGGATTGTGAGGACAGGTGAGGACATGATCTCCTTTACACTCACAGCAGATGCATCTTTACCAGCAGCCAGCACCTTTCTGGTAATGGAGCCTTCGGTGACGACTCCCAGAGCTTTGTCATCACTGTCAACAACAATAGCACACTTCACACCCTTTTCAACCATTTTTTTGGCCGCATCAAGAACAGTGGCATCTTCAGGCACCTTCGTCACATTTCTGCTCATAACATCTCTAACTTTCAAAACAACCGTCATGTTACACCTCCTCAAACCTCCTCAATACTCATCAAATCTCGAAGTAGTGCTTCTCCAAATCTGTCATGCTCTTCGCCTCTCCTTCTCTAACAATCTCCCCTTTAACCAAAACACTTACCCTATCAGCAAGCTCTAGAGCAAGATGTACATTCTGCTCAACCAGCAGTATTGAGATATCAGTTTCGTTCTTTATTCTCATCAGAGCTTCCCTGATTTTTCCAAGCACTATGGGAGCGAGACCCATTGAGGGTTCATCAAGTAATAGGAGTTTTGGTCTTGCCATCAAAGCTCTGCCGATTGCCACCATCTGCTGCTCTCCGCCGCTCATGTTCTTAACAATCTGGTTTTTCAGCTCTTTAATTCTGGGGAAGAGGTCATAAATAAGCCTGAGCTCGTCTTCGCAATCTTCGCTTGGAGCTCCAAGCTTCAGATTATCTTCGACCGTCATGTTTGGGAAAAGTTTTCTGCCCTCTGGACAGATTCCAATACCCTTTCTTATTCTCTCATGGGTTTTCAGACCGTCAAGGGGTTGACCTTTAAATTTTATTTCCCCCTCCGTAGTTACCAGACCACAAATCGAGTTCAGCAGCGTCGTCTTTCCAGCCCCATTGGGGCCAAGAACTGCTAAGGTTTCCCCTTCATCCACATGAAGGCTGACACCGTGCAGTATCCTCGCTCTGCCGTAGTAGGCCTTCAGGCCTTCCACTTCAAGCAACTTCATAGCCGACCCCCAAATAGGCCTCTATGACTCTTATGTCTCTAACTATCTCCTCTGGTGTTCCTTCACAAAGGATGTGTCCGTAATTCAGGACTATTACCCGCTCTGCGTGATTGAAGAGCTCCTTTAGCTTGTGTTCTATTATCACCATTGTTACACCCCTTTCCCTGAGTTGGTCGATAACCGAATGGAGTTCAGCGCATTCTGACGGACTCAAACCGGAAAAAGGCTCATCCAGAAGTAGAAGCTTGGGATTTGTAACCAGTGCAAGCCCAATATTCAGCTTTCTAAGTTCTCCCTGGGATAAGTTTTTGGCAAACATTGCCCGCTTTTCCCAAAGCCCCAAGTCCCTCATCACCTCTTCGTAGTCTTCCCCCACTGCCTGGAAGTTCTCCTCCACAGTCATATTTTTGAATGCCTTTATGAGCTGAAATGTTCTTACAAGACCCATTTTGACGAGCTGACTGGGCTTTTTCCCTGTGATATCCTTTTTCATGAATTTGATGTTACCAAAAGTGGGCTTCATGTTTCCAGAGATTATATTAAATAATGTGGTTTTACCGGCACCATTAGGACCTATTATACCCATGCATTCTTTGTCAGTTACTTGGAAGCTTATATTTTCCAGTGCCACTAACTCACCGAACTTTTTGCTTACATTTTCAACCTCAAGTAAAGCCTTCATCGTAAATTGTGTGGGCGGTAGAAATATTTAAGTATTACCTTCATAAGTCACTATTAATGATGCGAAAAGTGTTGTTGCTGGTATTGGTAACGGCTTTGCTTCTTGGATGCGCGCAGCAGGAAGCTCCGAAAACACCAACTCCTGCCCCTACGCCTACAGCGACACCGGAAGCAACCCCTACACCAACTCCAGCTTTTGGAGGTAAAAAGGAGGTTGTGATAGGAGTCATTGGACCAATGGCATTGCCCGAGGGTACTGCTGAAAAGAATGCTGCTATGCTGGCTGCTGAAGAAATAAACGCTGCTGGAGGAATTTTGGGATTAAAGGTTAGGGTTGTTGTTGGCGATACTAAACTCAATCCTGATACTGCCACATCAGAGTTCAGAAGGCTTGCAACTGCTGAGAAGGCAGATATGATTCTTGGCGGTTTCAGCAGTGGTGTTATGAACTCTATGATGGAAACAATGGCTGAAACCAAGACGATATTCTTGGCGGACGCGTCAAGCCCCGGCCATCCGGCAAAAGTAGCTGAGAACTACGAGAAATACAAATACTGGTTCAGAGTGAGCCAGAATAATGGTTCAACCTTCGCATGGGACCTTGCTGAGATGATTGACTTCCTCCGCGATAAGGGAGTTAAGGTTGACAAAGTATACATCATCAGAGATGAGCACATATGGACGGATGCTGTTATGAAGGGATTAACGCCTCTGCTTGAAGAAAGAAATGTTGAAATTGTTGGCGACGCCAAGGTTCCAAGAGGATACACTGAGTATGAGCAGCTCCTCCTTGATGCCCAAGATAAAGGTGCTGACCTCGTCATGCCCATACTTGCTATAGCTGGAACAGGCGATGTGCTTGCAAAGCAGTGGGCCGAACTCCAGATACCAGTCCTCCTTGCAGGACATGACCTCGCCGCAATAGATGCCGGTTTCTATGAAAAGACAGGTGGAGCCGCAAATTACGAGATCTTCTTGGCTGATGGAGGTGTTCTGGTTACCGCTCCGCCAACAGACATAGCCAAGAAATTCGTTGAGGCCTACAAGGCCAAATACGGCCACTATCCAGAATCACACCAAGCATACGGAGCTTACGATGCAGTATACCTCTACAAGATGGCTGTTGAGGCAGCCTACAAGGCCGGAGAAAAAGATCCATTCAATCCAGATGTAGTTGTGAAGTATCTGGAGCAGTATAAGCCCGGAAATCCTGCTAAGCTCACAAGAAACGTTGCATTCCACAAGAACCACGCTCTGGTCTGGGGCGACGAATACGTCAGAAACTGGATTGCCCAGTGGCAGGACGGCAAACAGTACATAATCTACCCATCGACGGTTGCCAACGGAGAGCTTAAGCTACCACCCTGGCTTGAGTAGTTGAATTTGTAAACCATCTTCCGAAATTTTTTTATTTTTTGTCAACTCATCATTAACCATGATAGATCTGGCAATCCGTATCCTTATTTATGGGGCTGTTGTGAGCGGTATCTGGGCTCTTGTGGCGTCAGGCTTCACGCTTATTTTCGGTGTGGCCAGAATATTGAATTTTGCCCATGGAACCTTCTTTGTTCTCGCAGCCTATCTGGGAATTGTCATGGTGAGTAGTGGAGTCAATCCTTACTTGGCAACTCTCTTAAGCATCGTCTTGGTCGGCTTCTTCGCTGTGGCTATTTACGCACTCCTTTTGTCGAGAATCAGGGAGCATGAAGTCATGGTCATCATCGCCACCCTTGCTCTGGCTCTTCTTGTTGAACAAGTTCTTCTCCTGATATTTGGCGAGCATGGCATATCCTATCCCTCACTGATTACTGGGGTTCTCAGGTTAGGAGGTACACCCATAACCCTCAAGAGAATTGCAGCCTTTGTAATCGCCATTATTGTTATTGTTCTGCTTGAACTCTTCATCAACAGAACTAGGCTTGGCAAGATGATTTCTGCAGCGTCCCAGAACTTTGAAGGGGCCATGCTTGTGGGTTTGGATGTTGAAAAACTCTTCAGAGTAACCATGTTTATATCCGCTGTTCTGGCAGGAATCGGAGGAATCCTTTACACTCAGATCTTCGCAGCAACGCCCATAGCTGCTGTAAAATCTTTGATTTTTGCATTCGCAATTGTCATACTTGGCGGGCTGGGCAGTGTGAGGGGGAGCATTATTGCAGCGTTCATAGTAGGATATATTCTTACGATAACCATTAACCTCTTTGGAGCAAGGTGGTCGGAGTTTGTGGCGCTGCTCTTTATAATTGGAATTCTGATTGTTAAGCCAACAGGACTTTTCGGGGTGGAAGAATGAAAGTGAGCGAAATGAGAGAGATTGGTTTGAAGAAATTAACTTCCATACTGATTCTACTGTTGATGGCCGTGGTAGCTCCCCTTGTTTTGCCTGAGGCCTTCGTGTATCTGCTGGGACTCGCTCTCCTCTTTCTGATACTAGTAATAAGCTGGGATGTGATTGTTGGTTATACGGGACAGGTAAATCTCGGCCACACAGTCTTTGTGGGTCTTGGTGCTTACACTGCAGCGTTATTGCAGGTGCCTTCAAGGTTCAGCGGAACAATAGACTTTCTTGCATCACTCCCATCACCTCCACCGGTAGTTTCCATACTAGCTGGAGGTATTGTCGCAGCTATTTTTGGATTGATTATAGGAGTTATCACTCTCAGACTAAAAGGTTACTATTTTGCGCTGGTCACAGCCATCCTCCCCTTGGTCTTCATGCAGACAGTCTTCGTTTTCTCCAGTATTTTTGGAGGGGAAGAAGGTTTCTCTATAGGGCTTGAAAGAAGTCTAGCAGCCTCTACAACTCTAAGATACTACTATGCTTTGGTGATTCTCATAGTGTCATTCATCATCATCCGTTTCATTCTGAACAGTGAAATTGGACTGAGATTCAGAGCAGTGAGGGACGATGAGGAGCTGGCTGAAGCCATAGGAATTGATGTTGTCCGTTACAAAGTCCTCTCATTCGTAATAAGCTCGTTCTTTGCCGGGATTGGTGGTGCAGCCATAGTCCACTACAGAATAACCGTCAGCCCTGACCTCTACGACATCCCCCTTATGTTACTCATAATCCTTGCTGCAGTCATAGGCGGCCTTGGAACCCTCTACGGCCCTCTCTTTGGAGGTCTGATAATCTATCTGCTGAAGAACTGGTGGTTGAAGGGAGTGGTGATGACCCTCCCTGAATGGCTACCAATAAACGATGAAGTCATCCTCTACATCATCCTGATCGCCATAGCTGTGCTTGCGCCTGAGGGAATATGGGATAAGGTTAAGAACATACTAGAAACGGCATCTTTGAGAACATCTAAGTCATCATAGTTCTCTGGTGAACCTTGCTTTTATACCTTTTAATTATCATCACCTAAAGTATTACTAGAGCAGTACTAGAGCACTAGAGCAGCATTACCAGCACTTCCATTACCTGAACAATGCTTGACAAATTTTTGTCTTAGACTCTATTTGCTAATACATATTACGCAAAATTTTTAAACTACTGTTTACAATTTATGGTGGGATAATTGATGCAGATAAGGATGGTTTATAAATTTTAATAATATCATGAGATATTTCATTAGCTTGCTCTATTTTAGAAAATAAGACAGAAAAAGTTATTTACAACTTAATTTAACAATAATTCATGACTGAATTATTATGGAGAAGGTGGTACCCGTATATCGGATGGCCTGAAGATATTGAGGAGCCCACTGAAACTCCACCACAGATGTTGACAAGAGTTGCTGAAGAATTCTCAGATAAGGATGCCATAATTTTTTACGGAAATGCTCTGAGTTATAAGGAATTTTACGACAATGTTTGTAGAGTTGCCAATGCATTGCGGAGCATCCTCGAAAAGGGTGACAGAATCTCCTTTTTCATGCCCAACTGTCCCCAGTTCAACATAGGTTACTTTGCAGCCCTGAGCAATGGAATGATTGCGGTGCACACAAATGTGATGTATACGGAGAGAGAACTTGAATATCAGCTCAACCATTCAGGGGCTAAAGCCATCATTACGCTGGATGTCCTTTATGAAAGAGTTAAGACCGTTGTTGATAAAACTCCGCTGGAATACGTGATTGTAACTAGCATGCGAGACTTCATATCTCCAACTGCCAAGAGATTCATGCCATTCCTGCATGAAAAGGAGATCAAAGAGGAGGAGAACGTTCTGTTCTTTGATGAACTGCTGAAGCATCCCGCTAAGAAGCCTGATGTTGATGTAAAGCCAGAAGATGTTGCATCTCTAACATACACGGGTGGCACTACCGGAAGGCCGAAAGGAGCGGTTTACACTCATAGAAACCTGATGATTGATGCACAGATTTTCTCCATCTGTCTGGATGCCAGAAGAGGCAAAGACGTCTTTTCCGGCCTGATGCCCATGTTCCACGGTAACGGAATCTGGACATCCAACATGAACGTCTTCATGAATGGTGGAACAGTGGTTCTGTTTCCGTATTTCGATGCGGGTGAATTCATCAGGGCCATAGAAAAGCACCGTATCACGCAGATTCACTGCGTGCCCACACATCTGGTGGCAATAGTCAATCATCCTGATGTGAAAAGGAGAGACCTGTCCTCTGTTAGGGTTATCAGCGTTGGGTCAGCACCTGTCCCCATCGAGTTGCTGAGGAAAGTGAAGGAACTCATGCCCGACGCAACGGTCATCGAGCAGTGGGGTTTGACTGAAGCGGCAATCATAGGTACCAGCAATCCCGTTCACGGTATCATAAAGGTTGGGAGTGCTGGCTTACCTGTGCCATCAGTTGAGATAAAGATAGTCGATCCTGAAACAGGCGAAACGCTTCCACCGGGAGAGGAGAACGTGGGAGAAATAGTTCTGAGAAGCAAGAAGATAATCAGGGAGTACTGGAACGATCCGGAGAGAACGAAGGAAAGCATTCGGGGCGGATGGCTCTACACCGGAGATATGGGCTACATGGATGAAGATGGGTACATCTACATAGTTGACAGGAAGAAGGATATGATAATTGCTGGCGGTTTCAACATCTACCCATCGGAGGTGGAGGAGGTCCTTTACATGCATTCCAAGGTTAAGGAATGTGCCGTCATAGGCGTGCCCGATCCATACAGGGGTGAAACGGTTAAGGCATTCATTGTTCTCAAGGAGGGCCAGACAGCAACAGCAGAGGAGATAATAGAGTTCGCAAGGAAGCACTTAGCCAGCTACAAGGTTCCGAGAATCGTTGAGTTCAGAAATGAACTCCCGAAGTCTCCTGTTGGCAAGATTCTGCGAAGAATTTTGAGAGATGAAGAGAGGAAAAAGGCACAGCAGTAAGAAGTGATAAGTGAGTAGTGAGAACATGTTAAGAGAACCATTCAGGGAATTCTACAATATTTTTAGCAGAAAAGAGAGGCTTAGAGAGTACAGGAAAAATGGGAGAAAAATAATCGGGACAATTTGCAATAATGTCCCCGAGGAGATTATCCACTCCCTTGGAGGCGTTCCTGTCAGGCTCATTGGTGAATACGAGAACACGCCGCTTGCCAATTCAAAGGCTCCAAGCTGGATGTGCAGCTATGCCAGGGGGGTGCTCGAAGGAGGGTTGAGTGGGGATTTTGACTTTGTGGACGGAATTGTAGGTGCAACAACGGATGATACAAAACTGCACCTGTTTTCAGCTTACAGATTCTACGTGAAACCTTCCTTCTCATACATGGTTCAGTTTCCTTACGTCAATGACGAGCTATCCTTTGAGTTCTTCACCAAAGAGTTGCGGAGATTTGCAGAGAAGCTTTCATCCTTTCTGTCCACCAACTTCATTGATGAGAGACTTGAGAAGTCTATAGATGTGTACAATGAATTCAGAGAGTTGTGTGAAAAGCTTGAAGAGCTGAGAAGAGATGATGCTCCCAAAATCACCGCATCTGAATGGATGAGCCTTATGTTGGCTTCAAATGCCATGCTGAAGGAGGATTTCAACAGCATGGTTTCAGCCAGGCTTGATGAGCTGAAGGAGATGGATGGAATGAAGGATTACAGGCTCCGCATTCATCTTTCAGGAACGGATTTTTACCACCTAGGTCTGCTGAACCTTCTGGGAGAATGCGGTGCGGTTGTAGTGTCAGATGACCTCTGCACTTCTGCAGGATACTACAGCGGTTTTGTTGAAGGAACTGATATTGAATCGCTGGCTAAACGCTACATGGGCTGTACAGCCTGTGTAATGACTGCCCATCCCGGCAAGCTCTCAGTTGAAGAGAGGCTCAACTTTATCTGGCAGCGCATTGATGAGAGCGGAGCTGAAGCAATAGTAATTCTGAAAGACAGGGGATGTGAAGTGTGCGGCCATCAGTGCCCCTGGATAGTTATGGAGTCAGAGCTTCCAGTTCTCGTCCTTGACTTGGATTTTCCGCTCTCTGTGGAGCAGTACAGGACGAGGATTGAGGCATTCATCGAGGCTCATGGAGGTGGTTGAAGTGAATGACATTCAGGCTTCAGAGCAGGTATGGAACCCTCTCGGCTATAAGGAGCTTTACAGAGACCTCTTCAAGAGGCATCTTACAAGGCAGGAGCATTTGCTATCCAAGAAGAGGCCAGTGGGCTGGTTCTTCTCATTCCATCCCTCCGAACTCATATACGTTTTCGACGTTGTCTCTGCATTCCCTGAGCAGTATTCTGCCTATTGCGCAGCTCGCGGTTCTTCAGTGGACCTCATAGATACTTCAATCGCCAAAGGTTACAGCCATTTCCTCTGTGATTATTTCAAAACGACAGTTGGCTCCATTGTTGAGCCGGAAAAGGCTACTAAACCCCTGATGCCAAAACCAGACTTCATAGTTGATAGCCGAGCCCTTTGTGTAGGGCATCATGAGATGGCAGAAGTCTTTGCTAAGTACTATGGCGTTCCACGCTACACAGTAAACTACCCCTACTGGACTCCTGACTCGCTGAAAAACGTTGATGAGCTTACAAAAGAGGCGGAATGGGCGGAGGAACTTTATGTGGAGTACACCACCAAGAGGCTTCACGGACTCATTGAGTTCATGGAAAGCGTTGCCGGAGAAATGGATGAGGATAAGTTCAAGGAAGTCTTCAAAAAGTCAGAGAAGACTTCAAGACTGCTGGTAGAGATTCTGAACATGATGATGGCAAAGCCAACACCGGGCAGCCAGCGAGAGATTGGAGATCTGGTCTTCATTGCCTTCTTCGTGCTGGGAAGCGATTACGCCTACGAATTCTGCCATCGCGCTTATCAGCTTATCAAGGACAGGGTTAAGAGGGGAGAAGGGGTTTCGGATGAGAAGCACAGGCTTCTGACATTTGGCATAATGCCCTGGCACTCTCTGTCTTTATATGAGTACTGTGAGAAGCTCGGAGCAACTTTTCCGGTAAATCTCTACGTCAACGCTTCCGTCCATCTAGTTGACTCTTCAAAGCCCTTCGAAAGTATGGTTCGCAGATCCATGCACTTCACAAATGCAACCTACGACATGCTAGATAGCGTTGTGAGGGCTGCCAAGAAGGCTGATATTGATGCTGCCCTACTGCTGGAAAACACCGGGTGCAGGATAACCTCAATGATTATCAGACCTCTTGCAGACACACTGCGGGAAGAACTGGGAGTTCAGAGCCTTATTCTCGAAGCTCCACAGTGTGATGCTCGTGCTATGCCCCTTGAGAGAGCCAAAACCCAGATAGAGGCATTCTTGGAGTCTTTGAGCTGATAATCCACTAATTTTTGAGGGAAAAAATATATGCATATATTCCTATTTTTCTCCAAAGGTGGTTGAATGCTCTTTGCAGGAATAGACATCGGTTCTCTCGCCACAAAGGTCTGCATAGTGGATGAGGAAGGTGAAATAGTCACATACCTGATAAAGAAGACGGGAGCGAAGATAAGGGAAATAGGAGAGGATGCATTCCAAGAGTGCCTGGATAATGCGGGATTGAAGAAGAAAGACGTTGGATATATCGTGGCCACAGGCTACGGCAGAAATCTTGCCCTTTCAGGCATTGCAGATGAGAAGGTGACTGAGATAACCTGTCATGCCAGAGGAGCAAAGGCTCTTTTTCCATCCTGCCACACTGTCATCGACATTGGCGGACAGGACTCCAAGGTGATGAGTCTAGATGATAAGGGTAAGGTTATCCGCTTTGCCATGAACGACAAGTGCGCCGCAGGTACAGGTAGGTTTCTTGAAGTCATGTCCTCCGCCCTTGGCATAGAGCTTGAGGAAATGGGAAAGGTGGCAATGAAATCCAAGAATCCTGTGAATATAACCAGTGTCTGCACAGTCTTTGCAGAAAGCGAGGTGATATCGCTCCTAGCTTCTGGCCATGAGACAGTAGATATCGTTGCAGGGCTGCATAAAGCCATCGCAAGGAGGGTTGCAGGATTGGTGAGGCAGGTGGGCGTTGTTGAGGAAGTTGTGATGACCGGTGGGGTTGCAAAGAACATGGGAGTTGTCAGGGCTCTGAAGGAAGAGATAGGTGCAGAGATAAAGGTTCCTGATGAGCCTCAGATAGTAGGAGCTTTTGGAGCAGCGATTATTGCAAGGGAGAAAATATTAAATATTCCAGAAGGAAATCCCAAATAAAGCTGTTTTCCACCTGTCCAGCTTAGCCTATCTTTTATTTGATTTTGTCAAATTACATGGGAGAATCTCCATCTTTCGTAAACTTTAAATTTAAGAATGTTCAGTTTTTTTCATGGCAGAGTTTAAAGAGATAGTTTACGACAAGGAGTGGTACGACCACACGGCGCTGATTGCCATAAACAGGCCCCATGAATACAATTCTTACACCCTTACGACCCTTAAAGAGATGGTGGCTGCCATTGAGGATGCCATGTGGGATGATAACATCCAGTTCATCGTCCTCTCTGGTGTTGGTGACAAGGCTTTCTGCACAGGTGGAAACGTCCACGAGTATGCTGAAGAGTACACAAGAAAGTCCTCAGACTTCTGGAAGTGGGGAGAAATTTATGGAAGAGTCTTTGACATGATAATGCACTGCGGAAAGCCTGTTATTGCCAGAGTGAACGGTATTACGGCCGGTGGAGGTTTTGAGTTCGTGACTGCATGCGACCTGGCAATAGCTAGTGAGAATGCCAGATTCATATCTCCTGGACCTCGCGTCGGGATGACGTCAATAGGTGGGCTGTCACAGTGGCTACCCCTCCATATCGGACTGAAGAGAGCAGCAGAAATCGTTATGCTCAGCAGCGAAATCGATGCGAGAACTGCACTGGAGTGGGGCATAGTAAATGATGTGGTGCCGCTGGAAAAGCTAGATGAGAGGGTTAAGGAAGTTCTGGACAGGATGCTTGAACTCTCAGCCTCAAGCCTCTGGTACTTCAAAGTGCATCTTAACTGGTGGAGAGATTTGGTGTGGCGCCTCACCTGGGAGCACGGCAAGGCCTGGTTCTCCCTGAACATTGGAAGTGTTGAGCCAAGTGAGGGGCTGTGGTCCTTCAAAGAGAAGAGGAAGTCCAGAATGAGGGAGATAAGGAACAGGATTGGACAGGGAATGGATCCACGATATCCGTATGGCCCGCTGATGAAGAAGTGCCAGAAGTGCGGGGCAGACTTCCTGCCAGACAACTCGAAGTTCTGTCTGGTATGCGGAGCAGAGCTGTAGAGCTTTGATTTCCGAAAACTACATTTTCTTTAATTTTTCAACTGCCGCCATTAAGGATTCGATTATTGAGTACTCAACTTTAAGTTCTTTCATCTTCACCAGCCCCTCAATGGTCGTTCCGGCAGGGGTTGCTATTTTCTCGATGATCTCATCGGGACTCATAGATTCCATGAGTTTTGAAGTTGATGCGAAGGCTGAGGCTGCCATCTCTTTGGAAAGTTCAGCATTCAGCCCGCATTTTATGCCAGCATACTCGAAAGCTTGGATTAGCAGTGAAACGAAGGCGGGGGCGCTGCCGAGAAAAACGGTAGATACATCCACTATTTCCTCTCTGTCAACCTTCCGCACTCTTCCCAGAGCCGAAAGGAGTGCATGGATTCCGTCATCCTCAAATAGCGAGTAGTAAACAACCATTGAATCTCCAAACTGGGAGGCTATGTTTGTCATCGCTCTCACGGGTCTGTGGCAGTACCTGGCAATCTCTTCCAGCTTCACGGCGGCAGCGAAGCTTATTACTGGTTTACCTCTCAACACATCCTTTATTTCTGAGAGAACAGGAATGGTGTCTTTGGGCTTAACGCAGATAATTATTGCATCTGCTCTATTTGTTGCCTCAACATTATCGCTGGTCACAGCAACTCCGTGCTCCTCCAGCCAGGAAATCTTTGATACGTCTCTTCTGACGGCAATGACGTCATAATCCTTACTCAAAGCCACAGCTATGGCTGAGCCCAAATTTCCTGCTCCCATGACGGCAATGCTACGATAGTCCGAGCTCTTCTCTGACACTCACCACACCTCTGATTGCCACCTCAAAGAACTTCTCCAGGGGCATAATTTTCTCAATCAGCCTTATTCTGTCTCTGTCACAA
The DNA here is from genome assembly GCA_002010215.1 of Archaeoglobus sp. JdFR-37. Taxonomy (GTDB): domain Archaea; phylum Halobacteriota; class Archaeoglobi; order Archaeoglobales; family Archaeoglobaceae; genus JdFR-37. The sequence goes on along the minus strand of MTMY01000044.1, from coordinate 27,517 downwards.
CCAGCAGCAAAGCTCTTTTCCTTAAATTTCTTTTTGACAGTTTTAACGCTCACATCTGTTACCTTACCGCCTTTAACAAGAGCACAGGCAACTATCAACCCTGAAATGCTGTCTGCAGCCTGAAGAGTAATCTCGACTGGCTTGTCGTATTCTCCAAACAGCATGTGGTTGTGTCTGCCAATGATCTCTGCAATCTCTTGGCTAACACCATTCTCCAGCAGAATTCGCTGCCCCTCTATGCCGTGCTTCTCCATGTCCTCTCCAACCACGTCATAATCTATATCGTGTAGAATGCCGATGACCTCCCAGAGCTCATCGTCCTCTCTAAGCTCTTTCGCAACTTCCCTCATGATTGCTGCCGTCGCAATGCAGTGCTTGAAGAGGTTCTCACTTACATATTTTTTCAGGAGTTCGATTGCCTGGTTTCTGTCGGGTTTTTCAGGGACCATTTAACCACCTCATGGAACTCCTCACCATGGTTGATTAAATAATCAACAACACCTTTCCCCGGGAATGGGGACGGGGTAAACGCCTGTAAGGCATGCAAGGCAGAGGTCTTCTCTCTTAAATCCAACAGCCTCCAGCAGACCGTCTATGCTAAGGTATGCCAAGCTATCTGCGTTAATCTCCCTCCGTATCTCCTCAACGCTTTTTCGGGAAGCTATAAGCTCTTCTCTGGTGGACATATCTATTCCGAAATAGCAGGGAGAAACGATTGGTGGGCTGCCAACCCTGAAGTGTACTTCCCTTGCTCCGGCATTTCTTACCATGTCAACGATCTTCCGGCTTGTAGTGCCGCGAACAATACTGTCATCGATGAGAACCACCCTTTTACTCTTCACGTTCTCCTTTATCGCGTTCATTTTGAGGTGCACACTGAACTCACGAAGCCTCTGCTCGGGCATGATGAAGGTTCTGCCAACGTAACGGTTCTTGATGAGGGCTTCAAGATACCTGATCCCTGATTCGTATGCGAAGCCCAGAGAAGAAGTGGTACCGCTGTCAGGAACCGGGGAGATTATGTCAGCCTCCACCGGCGCCTCTCTATACAGAATTCTGCCTATGTTGTATCTGACATCATAAACACTTCGCCCATCAATGATTGAATCTGGCCTTGCGAAGTAGATATATTCAAAGACGCAGAATGACCTTTTTGGACTCTCAGCAATCCTCACAAATTCAACTTCGCCATCCTTCACTATCACCGCTTCTCCAGGCTCAACGTCTCTCACAAATCTCGCTCCAACCGCATCCAGCGCACATGACTCGCTGGCTATAACAACTCCTTCATCGCTCTCTCCGACACACAGGGGTTTGAATCCTAGGGGGTCACGATATCCTATAAGCACGTCGTCGATGCTCAGAGCTAGAGTATAGCTTCCAACCAGGATGTCATTGAGCTTTTTCAGAGCTTCAAAGTAGTCTCCATCAAGCATGAGATTTGAAAGGAGCTGTGCGATGACCTCTGTATCTGAATCGGTCAGAAAAACCCTACCCTCTTTTTCCAGCCCTTTTCTCAGCTCCCAGTAGTTGACCAGATTTCCATTGTGGGCTATGGAAACATGTCCCCTTGCGGTTTTGACGTGTAAGGGCTGGGCATTCTCAAGTCTGCTCTCTCCAGTTGTTGAGTATCGCACATGCCCAACAGCTACGCTGCCATTCATTCTGTCAAGGATTTCTTCATCGAAAACCTCACTGACAAGCCCCATGCCCTTGTGGATGTAAACATGATCTTTAGAGCTGACAACCATGCCTGCAGATTCTTGGCCACGGTGCTGGAGGGAGAAAAGAGAGTAATATGCTATCCGGGAAGAAAGGGATGGGTTTGAAGAATAGACTCCAACTACCCCGCACATTTCAGTAAGAATCCTTTTTCTTTCTTACCCAATTGTAGCTTCTCAGCCTCTTGCTCCTTCCAAAACCACAGGCAGCGCAGTAACCCTTTCTTCTGTGGAAAGAAACCCTACCACATCTCCTGCACTTAATATGAACGATTCTCCTGCCTCTCTTTCCCATTGAAGCCGTTCCTTCGGACATTGCACCACCTCACACCTGTGAAGGAGATACGAAAACGATTGTATCTCCTCTTATAACGACACTGCCGAGTTTTCTTACAACATCCCCTTCCTGAATCTCTTCGGCATTTTCAAGGACAAGGTTCATGTGAATATCGTAACCGTCCAGAACTCCCCTGAACTCTCTTCCCCCTTTGAGCCTTACAATTACGGGAGTTCTCAAAGCTTTATTCAGCACATCCAGCGGTCTGTTTGCCATGATTCCTTCCTCCATCAAAAAGACTTTTATGATGGGTGAGGTGCTGAATATTTAAAAATATCGGAGGATGCCAATGAAGAGGCGGAGGCTCAGAAAGAAAGAGGCGAAAAGAATTGCAGAGGAAATGCAGGAATACGGTTTCGAAATCAAGGGAGATATGGATGAGGTTGAATTTAAAACGCTGAAAGTGATACTGGTGGAGAACGAGCCTCTTCTTCTGGAGTATGGTGGGAAGCACTACCTGACGCTCTTCGGACTGCTGAAATTCAGGCCTGGAAAGGGGAGGGTGACTGTTGACAACGGAGCACTGCCATACATTATGAATGGTGCCGACGTCATGAAGCCCGGCATCGTTTATGCTGATGAGGACACAAAAGAAGGAGATTTTGTGTATGTCACTGTTGAAGGCAAAGCATCACCAATAGCTGTGGGTGTAGCGTTAGTAAATGGCCCGGAAATGATGGGTGAGAAAGGAAAAGCTGTTAAGACAATTCATCACCTGAAAGATGACATCTGGAATTTCTTCAGCAAATAGGTTAAATATTTGATGGTTGCAGTTTTGAGGGGGATGAAGTATGGGATTTCTTGAAAAACTCCTTGGAAAAGAAGAGAAGATGGCAGTGGAAGATTATGAGGAATTGGATCTGAGTGAATACGAAGCTGAAATAGAAGCGGAAGCTGCAATGCACATCAAAGTAGCTGAGGTTACGGGAATAAACGAGATTCCTGAAATCAAAAGGCAGATTTATGATGGGAACATTGTGATTGCCGATATTGCTTATATCAGACACGACAAGCTCACATTGGACAGGATAATAAAAGACCTAACAGGTTTTGTGGAGGAGATTAATGGAGATATCGTAGGATTGGGTGACGATTACATAATAATCACGCCCAATGGCGTCAAAGTTGACAGACAGAAGATCAGGGGGGTCAAGAGATAGCCTCCTGCCCGGGGTGTGGTAGGGAAATAAAAATCACCTTCACTACCTACGATGCCCCGTACTTTGGTAAAATCCTACTTACCTCCATCGTCTGTCAGTGCGGTTTCAGGCATGCAGATGCAATTATTACCGAAATAAAGGAACCCACGAGATTTATCATAAAAGTTAACCAAGAGAACCTCTTTGCAAAGGTGATTCGCTCCTCTTCGGGCACAGTGAAAATACCGGAGCTTGGTCTGGCCATGGAGCCTGGTCCTGCAAGCCAGGGCTTTATAACCAATGTTGAGGGCATTCTGATGAGGTTCGAAGACATAGTGAAGACTGCTAGGAGATGGAACCAAGAAGATGCGGAGAAGGTCGTCATCTGCGACAGAATTCTGGAGAAGCTGAAACTTGCTATGGAAGGCGAAGAGGAGCTGACAGTTGTTATTGAAGACCCCTTCGGAAACAGCATGATTGTGAGCGATGACGCTTTCTGGGAGAGCTTGAGCGAAGAGGAGGCTTCAGAACTCAAAACAGGAATGACTGTTATTGAGATAGCTGGGGATGAGATAGAATAGTTTTAGGACCCTTTTGATTTAAACAAGACTCTTTTATCTGGATGTTAAGGTGCTTATTAAGGTTAGAGTTGTATTTTGATGCATATATCCGGTTATTCGGGGGATTATTTCAAAAATTATTCTGCTCAGCTGTATTGATATTTACCATCCTTTTTTATTTATCACCACATTCATTTATCTCGCCCACCTAGCCCCTCTCTTACCCCAAAGTTTCAGAAAAATGTATGATTTCACCATCGCAAAAAATGTTAATTGAATTAAATCAGAATCATACGTCATGGTAAAATTCAGATATATTGCTTCTAGTATCCTGCTGTTCGCCATCTTTATTCTTTGGTTTTACGGCATATTTGAAACGCCGCTTTTAATAGTAGGTACCGCATACTTTACATTCTATGCAACACGGCTTGAAGCGAATATCAAACTTCATCTGCTTTTTGTAGCAGTCATCAGTCTTCTATCATTCATTTTCGCTTTTAGAACTAATTTTCAGACTGCAACCTTGTATTTCATCGTATTCACTTATTCTACCTCTCGCTTCGTTCACTGTCTGAATCTTAATGCCCCCTCCAAACTCTCCTCTTTCATGAGACCAATTCCAGCTCTTCTGCTCCTGATTCTGCTGCTCCATCCTCAACCTGATCTCAGATATGCGGTCTTTTTCATCCCTTTCTGGTTCATCATCCTTCTTCTGCAGACCTATATGGATGACTGGTGGTGGCATAGATGTGGGGATTGATCGAGGTGATTAGAGATGGCCACGAGGATGAAACTTAAAAAACTTCACAGACAATGCAGAGCATGCGAACCATATTCTGGGAGGATGGAGTTAAGCTCATAGATCAGACAAGGCTGCCAGATGAGTTAACAATTCTCCATTGTAGAAACGTTGAGGAACTGACAGATGCCATTAAGAGGCTTGCTATAAGGGGGGCTCCAGCCCTTGAGGCTGCTGGCGCCTATGGAATTACTCTGGCAGCCCACGAAAAGAACTTCGGAAGTGTTGAGGAGGCAATGGAACATATTAAGCGAAGAGCAGAGCTGCTTGCCTCCACACGTCCAACGGCTGTAAACCTCTTCAGGGGGATTAATAGGGTTCTTAATGTGGCCATAAAGGCTGGAAGCGTCAAAGAGCTGAGAGAATTAACGCTTAAGGAAGCTGAAGCAATCGCTGAAGAAGACATTCAGAGAAACAAGCTCATAGGAAGCTTTGGAGCGAAGTTGCTGGAAGATGGTGATAGCATCCTTACAATCTGCAACACCGGAAGCCTTGCGACAGTTGAATGGGGGACAGCTCTTGGAGTTATAAGGAGCGCTGTTCAGGAAGGTAAGAATATCAGAGTTTTTGCATGTGAAACTCGCCCTCTGAATCAGGGCTCACGCCTCACCGTCTGGGAGCTCATGAATGATGGTATCGATGTTACCCTCATAGCGGACAGTATGGCGGGAATAGTGATGCAAAAGGGGATGGTTGACAAGGTGATTGCTGGAGCTGATAGAATCGTCAGAGATGGGGTCTTCAACAAAATTGGCACTTATACGCTTGCGGTTCTTGCCAAAGAACACGGCCTGCCCTTCTTCATCGCCGCCCCAGTTACCACCTTCGACTGGGAGAAGAGCGGGAAAGACGTCACAATAGAAGAAAGAAGCAGAGAAGAGCTCTTATACTGCCATGTGAAGTGCAGACAGAGCCTGATAGCTCCCGAGAATACCAAAGTATTCAATCCAGCATTTGACTTTACACCCCTTGAATACGTCACGGCACTGATAACCGAGAGAGGTGTTGTTTTCCCACCATATAGCGAGAATGTACCTAAAATTTTGAAATAAATGACTAATATTTTTTCATTCAAATTTATAATCGTGGGAAACAGAGATTGTGGAGAGTTGAGAGAAGGAGATAAACATGGATAAACTTAGGAGGAGTGCTGAAAGGGCAGATAAAAATGACAGCTGACTTTAACGTGCCCTAAAGCCTCAAATCTGCCTTAAAATTCAGAAAGACAGAAGAGGAGAATTCTCTCCCTGACCAGCAGTGGAAGCTTCTCAACCTCAGCAATTTTCAGCTCTTCATCACTTATCTCAAAAAATTCCATAATCCTCTTTATTTTCGAGCTATCCAGCTTTAGCACTCCTTCTTCATGAAATCCAAATTTTGAGAGGTTGCAATCGTTCAGAACGACGGTCACAACCCTATTCTTTCCTTCTTTCAGCCCGAGTTCAAGGGCTTTCCAGATCTGACGGGTTGCTGCTGTGTAAAGCAGAATCTCCATAGTTAGGCTTCTGGATATTCTTTTGCCCTCATTCCAGGCTTTGATGGCTTTTTTCGCAGCGAATTCAACGTGTGATAAGTCCGCCACATAATCTGCATTGATGAAAGTTACTTGGCATCCCTTCTCATTCAACTCCCTCAGGAACTCTTGGACATTTTCTACCTCTATTTCTCCCTGGACAATCTTCATAGAACCTTCCATAACACCTTCACAGCACCCTCATCACCGATTCCATCCTTATTCCTTTCTGGGCGATGTCGTAGCGGAGAACTGCCTTTGGAACGAATGCATTCTTCAGTTTGATTATCTTAAACCTTCTCTGAACTTCATTCTCAACCTCTTTCAGCGTAAGCTCGATCACTCCGTCGGCGAAGTGCTTTATTGTCGTCTCAAACTGGGGATTAAACATGCCTTTGGTAAGAAGGACAAAGAAAATGGATTCATTTCTCTTTGATTGCAATGAGAAGGTCTCAACCAGTCCTATAACATCTCTTTCCTCGTAATTCATCACAAAGTAGGAGAGGCTGTTTATGATAACTCTATCGTATTTTTCTTTCTCAATAAGGCTCTTGAGGCCGTTGAGGGGGTCATATCGCATGCTCCTGATGAAACTCCTGGGATCGCTTTCATCACCGCCAATCCTGAGCCTCTGACCGATCACATCCACGAAGTCTATTTTCCTAGCAATCTCCTCAGGCACGCCGAGAAGATTCATCATTCCGTTAACGATCTCCTCTGACGTGTCTTCAGTACAAACGTAAAGAACTCTCTCCTCCTTTTTTACGCCTTCGAGGGCAAAATGATAAGTAAAAACCTCTCCTCCGGCTCCAGGGTCTTCAAGAACGAGAACGACGCTCCCAGCTCGGAATCCACCATTCAGTTGAGAATCGAGGGACATTATGCCGGTATTGAACGTTTTCATCACTCTCCCCTGTTTTTAATCCATGCAAGTATTTATAAAACTTCCTTCTCTAATTGAAATCAGATGAACGTGGTGTTTAAGAATGTGAAGTTCAATGAAAAAGGTCTTGTGCCCGTCATAGTCCAAGATGTGGAAACAAAGGAGGTGCTCATGCTGGCTTATGCCAATGAGGACGCTCTGAAGCTAACACTGAAAACTAGGAAAGCCCATTACTGGAGTAGAAGTAGAAAGAAGATATGGGTGAAGGGTGAGACCTCTGGAAATTTTCAGGATGTGGTTGAGGTAAGGATAGATTGCGATGGTGATGCTTTGCTCTACATCGTCAGGCAAAAGGGAGTTGCCTGTCACACTGGCAGTTATTCATGCTTCTTTCAGAAATTGGATGATGAGGTTAGATGATGAAGTGGCAGAAGAGCAGAATAAAGGGCAAGAAAGCAGAAAAAAATCTGTGGAGGGATTTGAATGAAATACGTGGTTGATACTAGCGTCCTTATAGACGGAAGAGTATCCATGATGATTGAAAGCGGTGAGATTAGCGGTACTATTATTATACCTGAGGCGGCACTTGCAGAACTGGAAGCCCAGGCTAATTTTGGCAAGATGAGCGGATTCCAGGGTCTGGAAGAGATAAGGAGGATAAAGGAACTCTCCCAGAAACTGGGATTCGATGTGTTGTTTCTCGGCGAGAGACCAGGTCTTGAGGAGATAAGGCTTGCCAAAGGTGGAGAGATAGATAATCTGATTAGAAAGGTGGCAGAGGAGGAGAAAGCAGTCCTTCTCACCAGCGACAGGGTTCAGTACCTTGTTGCAATTGCCAAGGGCATTGATGCTTATTATGTGACCAGAGACCGTAAAAAGCCAGATGAAACCACCATTTACAGCTTTTTCACATCTGATACAGCTAGTGTCCATCTGAGAGAGGGGGTTGAGCCTTATGCAAAGCGGGGAAGGATAGGTGCTCTGAAGCTTGTGAAGCTCAGCGATGAGGTAATGGAGCTCTCAGACCTCAGAAAAATCGCACATGAAATCCTTGAGGTTGCCAGGCAGGATGAGGAGAGCAGCATAGAGATAGAGAGGCATGGCGTTACTGTTGTTCAGCTCAGAGATCTGAGAATAGCCATTGCCGAAAGGCCCTTTGCAGACCGCATGGAAATAACCGCTGTGAGACCAATTGCAAAAGTGAGCATAGAGGAATACGGCATAAGTGAGGAGCTCAAGAGGAGGATCGTGGAGAGGCAGAGAGGTATCCTTATCTCCGGCCCACCTGGAGCCGGCAAGTCCACGTTCGCTGCAAGCGTTGCAAACTTCCTGATGGAGAATGGATACATGGTCAAGACAATGGAGAGCCCCCGAGATTTGATGGTCAGGGATGAGATAACCCAGTACGCTCCACTTGAAGGTGATATGAGCCTCACAGCAGACGTGCTACTTCTTGTAAGGCCCGATTATACAATTTACGATGAGGTAAGGAAGACATCAGACTTTCAGGTTTTTGCAGATATGCGTTTAGCGGGAGTTGGAATGATAGGTGTAACCCATGCAACTCGAGCAATAGATGCAATTCAGCGAATGATCGGCAGGGTTGAGCTGGGCGTAATACCTCAGGTTGTTGACACTGTCATATTCATAGATGCCGGAAAGATTACGAAGGTCTACGAGCTTCGCTTTACCGTTAAAGTCCCCCACGGCATGTTTGAAGCTGACCTTGCAAGGCCGGTCATAGAGGTTGTTGATTTCGAGACCAAGAGAGTGGAGTACGAGATCTACACCTACGGGGAGCAGGTTGTGGTAATGCCCGTTGAAGGTGAGGAAGCTGATTACACAATAGTAGCTAATGCTGTAGAGAATAAGATAAAGGATTACCTCTCATTATACGAAATAGAGGCGCTAGGTGAGCGGAAAGTTGTTGTGAGGGTTCCAGAGGATGAGATACCTCATCTTCTCGGAAGGAAGGGTAGAAGAATACACAAAATCGAGGAGGAGCTTGGCATCAGAATCGAGGTCCAGCCCCTCAGGGAAGAAATACTTGGGGAGAGAAGAGAAGCAAGCGTAGATGAGACAGGCAAGCATTACATCATCTATGCTGATGGGCTTCAGGGAAGGCAGGTCAATGTTTATGCCGAGAACGAGTACCTTTTCACAGCTTCTGTAGGCAGGAAGGGCGTTATCAGGGTTAAAAAGGACAGCGAGAATGGGAAGGCATTGAGGCTGGCTTTAATGAAGGGTAATACCATCTACATCCACTATTAAGGTGTCAGCATGCTGGCAATCTTTGCCTTATTCATTATAAATGCTATACTCGCCACTCTGGCAGTTCCTGAATACGAAATGGCAGGGATGAGGGCATTTGAAGATCCTTCAAGCGTAGGAAACTCTCTCCTTTATTTTGGAGTCATACTGGCCTTCACAGCTGTTATGCTCGTCCTTTCAAGAGTCTGGGAGAAGATTATCCATGCAATCATACTTCTCTTGGTGGTTGTGTCAGGATACTACATACTTTCCCCCTTCATAGGGCTTCTCTCCCTACCAATCTCAATCCTAATGGTACTGCTGCTTGTCCACAAACCCAGCTGGATTACAATAGATATCTCTGCCATGATTCTGGCAGCAGGTGTAACCGCAATATTCGGAATAAGCCTCCAGCCCCTTCCAGTCATCGTATTGCTCCTGATGCTGGCTGCTTACGACTTCATAGCAGTCTACAAAACGGGCCACATGGTGGATCTGGCAGACAGCGTTGTGAAGCTGAAGCTCCCAATGCTTTTCATAATTCCGAAGGAGAAAAGGTTGAAGGGTCTGGAGCTTGATAAGCTGGAAAAGGGGAAAGCAACCTTCATGGGGGTTGGCGATGTGGTAATGCCAAACATACTGGTTGTTTCAGCAACTGCCTTCGGTGAAAAAGTGTTTCTGCTCAGCATCCCATCCATCACCGCACTGGCTGGAGCACTTGCAGGGCTTTACGTCCTGATGAAATATATGGAGAAGAGAGAAGGGGCTCATCCGGGTTTACCCTTCCTGAACGGCGGTGCTGTCATTGGCTACTTCTTGGGCCTCCTTATCCAGAACATCTTCTAAAACTTTCTCTATTAACGATAAAACTTCATCTATCCCCTCACCCGTGACAGCAGAGAAGGCCGGATTATCTCTCAGGTTGTGTAGGTCAGCCTTGCTGTAGGCAACGATAACCGGAATGTCGAAGGTTCTCTTTATCTCGCCCAGCAGTCTCTTCTGTTTTTTGAAAGGATAACCGCACGTTTCAGTTGGATCGGCTATGAAAAGTATGCAGTTGGCGGCGTATCTCAGGCAGAGGATTGCCCGCCTTTCTATGGCATTTCTCTTTGATAGTGGCCTGTCCAGAAGTCCGGGCGTATCTATGAACTGAACTTTTCTCCCTCCCATTTCAGCGTAGCCCACATATATCGCCTTGGTTGTGAAAGGGTAACTTGCCACCTCCGGCTTGACGCTGCTGACAGTAGCCACAAAGCTGGATTTTCCAACGTTGGGGTAGCCGGCAACAACAACTGTGGGCATATCTCTGAGGGTTGGTATCTCCCTCATCTTCTGCTTTGCTTTGTTGAGAAATCTCAGCTCATCGTCAATTTGCTCAATAACTGAAGCAATCCTGCCGTAAGCTTCCTTCAGAACCTGATCTGGATTTCTTGTCCCCTTCAGTTTTCTCATGTATCTGCTTATCAGCTTCTGAGTCATCTCATCTGCCCATTTTAATGCTGCAAGAGACTTCTTGAGCCTTCTAATGCCCACAACCACATCCACCATCTCTCTGTAGAAGTCCGGGAGGTTATCGTAGGAGGGATGAGATGAGATTATTCTTTGGAAATAGTTAGACAGGACATTGCTTATGGTTGATAGCTTGTTTATTGCCTTCTCTTTCTGATTTCTGCCTGATACCTTTGATGCTCTTCTGAAAGCTTTGTCAATAAGTTCATCTGCGTACAGCACGGTGGGCAGCTTTCTGGGATTGAATTCCATCAAGGGAAAGAGTCCAGCAGGGTTAAAAGCTTAATCCATAACAATTAATTATTTTAAAACATCATTAAATTTATAAGATTTTTCATTAAATTCATTCGTTCTCTTGATCGCTGCGTCAGCTTGGCAAACACAAGCTCTGGAAAAAAGAAGGAAGTTGAAGGAGGAAAATTATTTATACTCATATCTTTAATCCTTACTAAATTGTTGGAGGGAAGGAATATGGAGCTAGACTTGACTCAAATTCAGAAGGATATACTCTACGCGCTGATTACTCTATACAAGAAAAAGGGAGGATCATCTATTAAAGGTGAAGAGATTGCAGAGCTGATAAACAGAAACCCGGGTACGGTAAGAAATCAAATGCAGGCACTACGAGCTTTGGGGTTAGTTGAAGGTGTTCCAGGGCCAAAGGGTGGATATAGACCAACATCCAAAGCCTACGAATTACTCTCAATAACAAAACCCGAAGAGGCTGTGAGAGTACCCATTATGATCAATGACGAGCCTGTGGAAGATCTCTCTGCAGAAGAAATTGACATGCCATCTCTCAGCCATCCTGAGGTGTGTCAGGCAAGGGTTAGAATCGTTGGCGACATCAAGCGCATCAATCCTGGGGATAAGGTCATTGTGGGCCCAACCCCCGTCAATGAGCTGATGGTTTATGGGAGAGTCGTTGGTAGGGATGACACAGAGAACTCAATAGTTCTGGAGATTGACAAGATTGTAGCGTTGCCAAAGGACAGGGTAGGAGAGCACATGTCCTCTCCTGTGATATCCGTTGAGGCTGAAGAGAAGGTGAAGGAAGCTGCAAAGAAGCTAGCTGAGCGAGGAATCTACTGCATGCCTGTCAAGGAGAATGGGAAGCTTGTTGGAATCTTTACCCTCGATCACGTTGCAAAGGCTCTGGCAGAGGGTAAGCTGGATGCGAGTGTAAGGGAAGTCATGAGGCCTAAGATAGTTATTGTTGACAAGGATACAACGCTGAGAGAAGCTCTTCGGCTTATGAAAGATGAGGACGTCAGATTGCTGGTTGTGGCAGACAGAGGGAAACCTGTAGGAGTTATAACTGATCAGAAAATCCTAAAGAAGCTTGCCCCTGATCAGGTGAGCTGAGGAAAATATTTTTAAATTCTTCAACATTGGGGGAATAACATGGGTAAGACAGGGACAACCCAGTGGGTTAAGATAAAGGGAAGAAAGGGTCAGACCAGGCTTGTACCTCCAAAGTATCAGAATTATAAGAAGCCCGGGCCAAATCAGAAATATACGTCCGATGGTAAGAAAAGGAGAAGAATTGCAAGGTCGCCTAAGAGCATAGTTGGAGTTAAGAGCTAAAATTAGAATACCAACTTTTTCTTCCAAAATTTAAAAAACAATTTCTATCTCATGCATTTATGGAACACGGGTTTTTATTCTTGGTTTCCCTCCTTACTTTAGTCATAGCTTTGCTGTTTCCTTACTTTTTCCGCCTCTTCCAAGAAATTGGTTTTACACCAGCAGAAACCTTTTCGATCCTTATCCTACCGTTTCTAGTAGATTACTTTCTTAAGCCGCTCCACATCGGTGAAATATACAATCTCGATGTCTACATTGATGTTGCCGGGTTCCTTATCCCGCTTTCCCTCACGATTCGATTTCTTTCTTCGAGGCGGGCACCTATAACAAAGACATTGGTGGGGATTTTCATTGTATCATTCGTAGTCTATTCCAGCTCCTCTCCAAGCCACTTCGGTGTCCTTGTTAACAATGTCTTAGTTATTGTCATTGTAACATCTCTGTATTCTCTTTACGTTTCACAAAGTAGTAAGGAAATGGGGCCAATAGCCTATTCTACAGGGAGCATGGGTGTCATAATAGGAGCGGATATTGCAAATCTACCAGCATTTATGGATTTTTCTTCATCCCTCCGCTTTACAATGGGTGGTGGCGGAGTCCTTGATGCCATATTTGTCGTATCCCTTTTGGCAGTCATCCTTGACCTTGGAGCATTAGTTATCAGAAGAACACGGGAAGAGGACGATTATGAGTATTTCGACTTTCTCAACCCATTTGAAGGTGTTAAAGAGCTTTCAAGGCATGAGGACGTTGTGGAGTGGAAAATAGACGACATTTTCGGAAATCCAAATGTCATAATAAGGAGAAGGAAGGGGCAAAAGATAAAAACAGGAGTATTCAGATTGATGAAAAGAAATTCACGCTGAAAAGGTGGAAAAATGGAGATTGCTAACCTAGTCATTTCTCACAAAAAAGCTTCCATAAACGAGATCCAGAGAGCATGGCATGGAGATTACAGGAGTCTGATCGAGAGAATTCTTTCAATACCTAACATAAAGGAATGCGCCGTCCTCATGACATGCAATCGGGTTGAGGTTTATGTAGTGGGGACGGAGACTGAAAAAACCCTGCGTAATTTTGCCATGCGTATGGGGGTATCTGAGAGGATCATTGAAATACATAAGGATGAAAAGTGCCTAGAGCACATTTTGAGGGTTGCATCTGGCCTTGAATCCATGATGGTTGGAGAAGACCAGATCCTCGGGCAGGTAAAGTACTTCTACAATCTGAGCAAGGAGTATGGTGGTATCGGGGAAATTCTTGACGTTGTTTTTGTGAAAGCAATACAGGTGGGTAAGAAGGTAAGAAATCAGACAAAAATCAATAAGGGGTCGGTGTCCATAGGTTCTGCTGCGGTGGAGCTGGCAGAGAAAACTCTTGGCTCTCTTCACGAAAAAGAGGTCCTCATCATCGGAGCTGGAGAGATGGGAAGTCTGGTTGCCAGGGCTATAGCTCACAAAGAGACGAAAGCAGTCTTTGTAGCAAATAGAACCTTCCACAGAGCCGTCAAACTGGCTGAAGAGGTTGGAGGGAGAGCCGTTAGATACGACAACTTAGAACGCTACATGGTCTCATGCGATGTGGTCATATCCGCCACCTCTGCTCCCCACTATATAATCACCAGAGATGTTGTTGAGAGGGTTATGAAAGTGAAGAACGGGCCTCTCCTCATAATCGACATAGCTCTACCCAGAGATGTTGAGGAGAGTGTCGCCCAAGTTGAAGGAGTTACGCTATACACCATTGATGATCTCAGGGCCATAAGTCAGGAAAACCTGAGAAAAAGGTTGAAAGAGGCGAAAAAGGCTGAAAAGATAATTGCCGAGGAGTTGGAACACCTCAAAATGAAATTAAAGGATATTAAGGCTGATTCAGCAATTCATCTTCTCTATGCCCGGGCTGAAGTTGTGAAGAAAGAGGAGGTAATTGAACTTTACAACAAATTAAAAGCGAAATATGACGTGGACGAATCATCACTACCACTGCTTGAGAGCTTTGCCAACTCCCTCATCAAGAAGTTTCTCAGGTCCCCAACCGTGAGGCTGAGAGACGCTGCAAGAAACGGCAGGTCAGAGGTTATCGAAGCAGTTCATTACCTTTTTGGAGGTGAAGATTTTGAAATTTCCGATTTTGAGAATGAGGAGGCTGCGGAAAGACAGCTTAAGGCCCCTGTTCAGAGAAGCAAAACTTGAGGTTGAAGATCTGATAATGCCAATTTTTGTGGATGAAAACATTTCGAAGCCAATGGAAATTGCTTCAATGCCCGGCTATTCCAGACTCCCCATTGCTGCTGTTGCCAATGAGGTGGGGAAGGCCATGGAACTTGGCCTGAAAGCCTTCATCCTCTTCGGCATACCTTCCCATAAAGATGAAGTTGCCTCATCAGCTTACGATAAGGATGGAGTTGTTCAGAGGGCTGTGAGAGAGATAAAGAAGCAGCACAGCGATGCTGTTGTAATTACAGATGTGTGCATGTGCGAATACACCACCCACGGCCACTGCGGGATAGTGAAGGATCAGCAGATTCTGAACGATGAAACCCTGCCAGTTCTGGGCAAAATCGCTGTAAGTCATGCGGAGGCTGGTGCAGACATAGTTGCCCCTTCAGGCATGATGGATGGGATGGTTCAGGCTATACGAAGTGCTCTGGACGCTGAAGGGTTTACAGACATAGCAATCATGAGCTATGCAGCAAAATACGCCTCTTCTTTTTACTCACCCTTCAGAGAGGCTGCAGAGAGCGGTTATTCCTTTGGAGATAGGAGGAGTTATCAGATGGACATACATAACGGCAGCGAAGCGCTTAGAGAAGTTGAGTTAGACATTCGGGAGGGAGCAGACATAATTATGGTCAAGCCTGCCCTTGCATATCTTGACATTATTTGGAGGGTAAAGGAGAAATTCAGGATGCCTACAGCAGCCTATAACGTCAGCGGGGAATATAGCATGGTCAAAGCTGCGGAAAAGATGGGGTGGCTGGATGGAAAGCAGATAGCCTACGAAATACTTGTTGCAATTAAAAGGGCAGGAGCAGACTTAATCCTCACCTACCATGCAAAGGAGATTGCCGAAATGCTGAGTGAAACGGGTGAAGCGGGGGGAATTTGATGCAGGAAGAATTGAATCAATCAAGGTGGAATAACTCAAGAAGGCTTTATGAAGAGGCTGTTAGTCTAATGCCGGGAGGTGTGAGCAGTCCTGTAAGGGCAATAAAACCCTTTCCCTTCTACACATCCCATGCAAGAGGCTCGAAAATTGTTGATGTGGACGGAAATGAGTATATAGATTACTGCATGGCCTATGGTCCCCTTATTCTGGGACATGGTAACGATGCTGTGAAAAAAGCAATAGAGGGGTCCATCGAAAAGGGCTGGATTTACGGCACGCCTATT
Source organism: Archaeoglobus sp. JdFR-37 (assembly GCA_002010215.1). Taxonomy (GTDB): domain Archaea; phylum Halobacteriota; class Archaeoglobi; order Archaeoglobales; family Archaeoglobaceae; genus JdFR-37. The sequence goes on along the minus strand of MTMY01000044.1, from coordinate 11,827 downwards.
GAACTAGAAATTGAGTTTGCGAGGCTCATAACATCCATCTTCAGCAGCATAAACATGGTCAGGTTCGCCAATACTGGTAGCGAGGCAACAATGACGGCCCTTAGACTCGCTAGAGGATTTACCGGTAGGGACAAAATTGTGAAGGTTGAGGGCAGCTTCCATGGAGCCCATGATGCAGTGCTGGTTAAGGCAGGGAGTGGTGCTACGACCCATGGGATTCCCAACTCTGCCGGCATCCCTGCAGACTTCGTAAAGAACACCCTTCAGGTTCCATATAACGATATTGAAGCTCTTTCAGAGGTCTTAGAAAAGAATCGGGAGGAGGTTGCGACTCTAATCCTCGAACCAGTGATGGGTAATTCCAGCCTGATACTGCCAGAGGAGGGCTACCTTAAAGAGGTCAGAAAGATAACAGAGGAAAACGATGTGGTTCTAATATTCGACGAGGTCATAACCGGTTTCAGGCTTTCGCTGGGCGGAGCCCAAGAGTATTACGGTGTTGAAGCAGACCTTACAACCCTTGGAAAAATTGCTGGAGGCGGATTACCAATAGGCATCGTTGGCGGGAAGAGGGAGATAATGGAGAATCTGGCTCCAGCCGGTAGTGTTTATCATGCGGGAACATTCAGCGGCAATCCTTTGAGTCTGTCAGCGGGTTATGCTACCGTCAAATTCCTAAAGGAGAATAACGTTTATCCTGCTCTCGCCAGCTTAACTGAAGCGATAGGCAGGGGTTTGGCTGATCAGATAGCAGATTCCAATATTAAGGCTGACGTCGAGTGGATTGCCTCAATGTTCTGTCTGTATCTGGGTGATAAGCCTTCAAACTACAGCGAAGCTCTGAAGCTTGATAAGGATGCCTTCATAAAGCTCTTCTGGAAGCTCCTAGAAAGAGGTGTGTTCTTCCCACCCTCTCAGTATGAGACGTGTTTCGTGAGCACAGCCCATACTCAAGAGGATGCAGAAAAGACCATAGAGGCGGTTGGAGAATGCCTGAAAGGGTTGTAGTGGGAAGCAGAGGAAGCAAGCTCGCTCTGGCTCAGACACAGAAAGTGGTGGATAAGCTTAGGAAAGAGGGTTATGAGGTGGAGCTGAAGATAATCAAGACATCGGGAGACATAATGAAAGATTGCCCTTTACATGAGTTCAAGGGAATTGGAGCTTTTGTGAGGGCTATTGATGAGGCTCTTGCAAGAAGGGAGATTGACATAGCAGTCCACAGCCTGAAGGATGTCCCCAGCCAGAGGTTAGAAGGAACTGTAGTAGCAGCGGTTCTGGAGAGAGAAAGCCCCTGTGATGCCTTCATAACTGCTGATGGGAGAGGGCCTGATGAGATGGGGCTTGGAGCGAAAATCGGCACCTCGAGCCTTAGAAGGAGGGCCCAGCTTATTCGGCACAGAAGAGACTTCATCATAGAGAACCTGAGAGGAAATGTAGATACGAGACTAAGGAAGCTGAATGAGGGACTCTACGATGCGATTCTTCTAGCTGAGGCTGGGTTGATCAGGCTGGGGATTGATAGAGAGGTAAATTATGTTGCATTGCCTCCTGAAGAATTCATCCCATCAGCCAACCAAGGGATAATTGCTGTTGCCACTAGGGAAGGAGAAGAGGAGCTTGTCAGCTTCATGAACCACCAGAAAACGTGGATTGAGGCGAGTGTTGAGAGAAAGATTATCAGGGAGCTGGGCATAGGCTGTGCTGTTCCTGCTGGAGTTTATGCAAGGTCTGCCAACGATAAGATAGAGGCCTTCTGCGAGATACTCAGCGTCGACGGGGCCATAGCTGTGAGGGTGGAGGAGAGGTTTAGTATAGATGAACAGGATGATGTGATATCGGGAATTGTTGAGAGGCTCAAAGTTATGACTCAAGGATTTAAGGATTAAGGGTGGTGCCGTGTCAGGTAAGGTTTATCTCGTGGGAGCTGGTCCCGGCGATCCAGAACTTCTGACCGTAAAGGCAGAGAGGGCAATAAGAGAGGCTGACGTAATTCTCTACGATGAGCTCATTGGAGATGGCTTGAAGGAAATGCTGAAGAGGACAAAAGCTGAACTAATAGATGTTGGCAAGAGAGCAGGGCAGCATAAAAAAAGGCAGGATGAGATAAACAGACTGCTGGTGGAGCACGCAAAGAAAGGAAAGACAGTGGTAAGGATAAAGGGTGGCGACCCCTTTGTTTTCGGCAGAGGCGGTGAGGAGGCAGAGTATCTGGCGAAGCACAGAATACGCTTTGAAGTGGTTCCTGGTATAACATCTGCTATTGCCGTTCCAGCTTATGCCGGAATTCCTGTCACTCATCGAAACTGCGATCCAGCTTTTGTGATAATAACTGGGAGGGAGGCGAAGGGAAACGAAAGGCTTAACTGGGAAGCCCTGGCGAAGCTTAATGCGACAATTGTCATTCTCATGGGCGTCTCAAAGCTTCGGGAGAATACCGAGAAGCTAATCAGATACGGAAAAAACCCTGACACGCCTGTAGCCATAATTCAGGACGGAACGACTGAGAGGCAGAAGGTTGTAATTGGAAGGCTTGCTGAGATTGCAGATATTGCAGAGCAGGAAGGTGTGAGGCCTCCAGCAGTTATAGTGGTGGGAGATGTTGTGAAACTGAGAGATTTACTAAAGGATTTTATATGTTTCCACAACCCTAAATCCTAACTTTTTTGCCCTTGACTTCCAGATAGATGTAGAGTGAAATTGAGATGATTATAATGGCTATCGCATACTGTCTGAATGTTTCTACAAGCCTCTTGTAAAAGAGATACTCCTGTCCAAAGGGGCCAATATCCCTCAATTCTGTCGCTTCAAGTATGAAATACTTCCCAACTCCTTTGAGAACTACCGGTTTCCCAAAGATTAAAACTGCCTCACCTATCACATCTCTCCTTGAAATCGGAAAGCTGTCTGGCCCGGATGCATCGCCACCAGTATAAATTCTACTATCACTAACTTTCAGAACCCTGTGGGTGACAGGGTAATTCAAATCTGGTCTGTTGAACATAACGATGTCGCCAGGGCTTGGATCAACAAACAAGCTCTGAACGAGAACCATATCTCCCCTTTCAAAGGTTGGATACATACTGTTGGATACAACAGCCACCCAGAAGACTTTGTATGAGAGGGCAGCGTAGATCAGCAATAAAAACACTCCGAGTTCAAGAGCTATTCTGAGTACGGAAACTTCTTTCTTTTTTGGTTTGAGGATATCAGACAGCTTTGCAGCCAGTCTTGATCTTGCAGACAGAAGCTCCAGTCTTAGTCTTAGACTTACGAGGAGCCCTTTTCTCATAAGATGGGCCAGAAAGAGGAATGAAAAAATAATAAAAGATAACAAAAATAATAAAACAGGAAATATCGGGTTCATGTTCTTTTCCTCAGAACGAGAGCCACAATTAGGCCAAGAATCCCAACTTCAGCTCCAAGAGGTATCTTGAAAGTCTGTTCAGGAGTTGATTCCTGTGTTTCCCCTGTCTCATTAATGCTTTTCTCTGTGGCGTTAACTGGTGGTTTTTCCAGTGGTCTCTCTTCTTCAGTCTCTTTCACACTGGGAACTGGGGTACTCGGCTTCTGTTCTTGAACCCCCGTCTTCTCATGTTTTTCTTGGGTTACAGATGGTGCAGGCGTAATTGCCGGTGTAATTGCAGGAGTGGGTGTGGGAGTTGGTGTGGCTGTAGATGTTGGTTGTGGGGCTACAGGAGCGCCTCCACCTCCACCAAACCCACCAAATCCGCCTCCACCTGCGCCACCAGCACCTGTGGTACCACCAGAGGTAGTAGGTGAAACTGTTGATTCGGGAGTGGGAGTTGGCGTAACAGTAGGGGTGAGAGTGGAGGTAGGCGTTGGAAAGGGTGTTGGGGTTGGTGAAGGAGATGGTTGAACGGTGAAGGAGATGGTTGACGAATTGATCAGCTGTTTAGGCTCGGTGCGGTCATACAGGTAAACTGTAACTACCCACTCACCCGATTGAACAACATATGAATCCGAGAGCAAGGTGTCTGTAAAGGTTTTCTCTATTTCTCTGACCTTAGTTCCATTGTGGTACCACTCGAATACTGCACCTGCTGCTAAATCATTGTAGTTTGAGACGCTCACTTCTACTACATCTCCATCCACGGGATTTGAGGGGTATATAGAGATAGGGAAGTATGGTACTTCAGCCGAAACAGGTGAAACAAATGGAACGGATAAAAGGACTGCTATTATTAATACTAGCGATGTTATGCTAATAAACCCAGTAAATTTGCTCATATCCATTTTACCACCCCTCTGTCTGCAGCCATCCTCTTACCCTCGGCATCTCTTACTTCCAACACTACAGTTATATTTGTTCCTGTTTCCGGAAGTTTATCCTTTTCCATTCCAATATATACTGTAATTTCACCTTCCACATTCAAATTCGTAAAGGCGATAGGTGAAATCTGGATTTTACCCTTTAAAGGATATATGGCAAATATATGTATTCCAGGGAATGGTGGAGAGGTTGTTGCCCTCACCTTGTCACTTTCCACTTCCACCTTTTTAAGTGAATTAATCTTAACAATGTGCTGCCCTGAGATTATATAATGACTGAAATTCACTTCAATAACAGGGACCTTCTGAGTCTCCTGAATTTGAATACATGCTACCATAAATGCGGATGTCAGGAGAACCAGAATTAACGAACACCTCATAGGAAGCCTCACATTATCACCTCTAATAAATACAGGAGAAGAAGCACTCCCACTGAAAATATAAGCACATCTATCGCCATCCTAAAAGCATCCTTTTCCCAGAGATATTCTCCCGTTGCACCAATCAACTGCAGTGCTTCTTCAGTGATGTTTAGAGAATCGTCCACTAGTCCTCTCTCAACCAGCCTCTTGATACAAGCCTCAACCACTGTTTCGGGAAGAGAGGTGGAGCTGGATATTTCCTCCACACTGAATTTTCCTGTATATATCGCTTCAAGCACCAGTTTTTCAAATTCAGAGACCATCATTTCCTCAAATATATTCTCAATGCTATCAGCACCGCCAGCAGAGCGGCGAGCACTGCAATAAGCTCTCCACCTTTTCTTTCCTTAGCTTCTGGTGTGGGTGTCTTTGTGACGTTCTTTTCCACTTTTTTCGCTTTTGCAAAGAATACTTTTCCAATATCGCTTTTATCAAGAACAACTTTGTAGGAACCTTCTTTTTCAGGGGTGTATTCAAACGTCACAGTTTTTTCGTCACCTGTAAAGAATTCCATCTCCACGTCATAGACTGGCTGATCGTTAATGAAAACTGTAACGTTCTCCTTACCTGCGCCACCTTCGTTTTTAACTTTAAACGTGATGGTCACAGGCGTACCTACATCAACTATGAAATCACTTACTTCAAGATCTGAATATTTCAGTTCAGGTGGAAGCTTGAGCTCGGTTTTGAGACGAATTGAGACTGTTTTATTAATGTTCAGGTCAAAGAAAGAATGGAGCAGTTCGTCTTCCACACCCAAGTTAAATTCCCTGCGCCACGTATCTGATAACTCAGTCCAGTAGGATGTGATGTCCAGAATAACAATGCCACCCTTTGAGAGGTAGCTTTTGAGTCCTTCAAGTTGTGGAGAGGATGTTACGTAAAACAGGACATCGACACCTTCTAACTCATCATATTCTCTAACACCTACGTATTTTACAGGTGCTTTGCTTATATCAGTAATGTAATTCAGAAGTTCAGGAAGAACGACCTCAGCCCGCTCATCACTCCCCTTCAGAAGTGCAATTTCTATGGTTCCGTTGCCTTTACTTTGTTTCCAGAGATATGCCAAGACGTTTGTGAGCATTTTGGCAGCATTATCTCTGTTGTAATCATATTGTGCTTTCTCAAATGTTTCTACTGCTTTTTTAGGATTGATGTCTTTCAGCTCAGAGATTCCAACACTTCCAAGCACGTAATTGTTTGGCAGATACGCAATGTATCCTTCCCCGTATCTTCCAACCTCAATCGGCTTGTCGAATAGGAGCGGTGGGATGAAAATGGGCAGAAGTTCAGAATAGAGTACACCCTTTGTATCAATAGTAATTTCTATGCTGTGATCGCCTATTTCGAGTTCTGGAATCTCAAATTCTACTTGCCGAGCATTTTCAGACTGAAGCTCTACTTTTTTCTCAGCAAATTTTTCCCCATCGATATAAAGTTTTACATAGAATTTTTGAGGAGTTTTTAACGTGTTGAGGACTGTTAATAACAGAGTGTTGTTCATGCCTTTCGGCAGTATCATCGCTTTGAGATGCGAATCGAATACTAGGAGGGATGCAGGTTTGACAACTTCCTTTTTCACGTGGAAATAAACCGTTTTCTTCACGTAATCGGCGTCCTCTCTGGGAACAGAATGAATCTTCACATCGAATTTTCCACTGTAAAGGATTTCATCGTATAGAGAGCGGTATTCTTCATAAGTTGCGGTATAATTGAGGACATCAAAAACATATATGTCCACTTTATACTTGCCGTAAGCCCATTCTTCCGGTATATCGAAACTGAATACCACATACGTGCGGTCTTCGTATCCCATATGCCTCTTACTCAGGACCTTCCCGGCAACCACATAATCATTGGGATCTGTGATTACTGCAACGAAGTCCACAGCATACGCTCTGCCCCTGTTGATGTCCTCAATTGCGGCATATATTTTTACCACATCTCCTTTCTCATATTCTGGAGTCTTTTGTAGGTATTTGCCGAAGTCGTAAACTTCATCAACAAAAGCCACATGGAATTTGGAAGAAGAAATGGCAGATACAGGTGTTGTTATAAAAATGATTATAGCAAATAGACTGGAGGCTAATACAAGCATTTTTCTGTTTTTTCCCAAGTGCATTCCCCCCAAGTTTAGATTGAAGAAAGAAATAAATACTTTGCTATGAATGAGGTTTTGGATGGGGTCGGAGAGCAATGAAAGACCAACAAGTGGACTGAAATTTGGAGTTGTGCTTATCGTGTTATCTATTGCGCTCATACTTATCACAGTTCCGACAAGTGCCCAGTTCTCCAAATTCCAAGGAATGATGGCTCAATGGCATAAAGCAAGGATATGCATGCCATGCCACATAAACACACTTCCTGAATCTCAGCTGAACAGATTTTTAGATTGCTCACCATGTCACTCGAAAGGAGTGGAAATATCCAATCCTGAATTTGTGAAAAAGCTCCATGGGGTAAATATCTGCATAAAATGCCATGTGGGAAATGAATATTCAAGGAAAAACGTTGGTGCTAAAGTGCATGTTCCTCACAAAAAAGTTGAGTGCAGTAGCTGTCATGGTGAAGCTGTCGCTTTACCTGAGGCCAGACTTTGCACCGACTGCCATAAAGGTGGAGTACATGGAGTGCATGGGAAAGTTCTGGATGAGATTTGTGTTTCGTGCCATTCAGAAAACATAAAAGACTATATTCCAGAAATTAAGGAGGTTGAGGGTGTTAAAGTAATAAAAACTCCGCAACCAAAGGTTGAAAAGGTATTTCCCAGCATCAGCGAACTCATAATCAGCTTAATTAAACTGATTTTTGGAGCATGAGGGTAATTGGGTTTGCCTCTGGCAAAGGAGGGGTTGGAAAGACTACAATTGTCGCAAATCTTGCTATACTCATGTCCAAATGGATGAAAGTAATAGTAGTAGATGCAGATGTCTTTCTTCCGAATTTGCACGCTGCTTTTGGTTTGAGAACTGCTACAACCCTCTCTGACGTGCTGACAGGAAACGTGGATGTGGAAATGGCGATATATAGCGTTTCAACCAATCTCCACGTCATGCCAGCCTCTCCTGCCCCAAATCTGAAGATTGATAGATTATCTGAGGTTATAGACGAATTGAAAAAGGATTATGACAGAATATTGATAGACTTTTCTGCAGGGCTGAGCAAAATGGCGAGCATACCCATGGAGTCTGCTGACATCCTCTTTTTGATTACAAATCCCGAAAAGGCTTCGCTGGTATCTGCCCAAAAGGTTAAGAAGATAGGTGAAGAGCTGGGAGTTAAGGGAGGGGGAGTAATACTGAATAGATACGCTGGAGAGAAAGAGTTATTCAAAGTGACGGAGACAATGCTGGGCAGGATTGTTGGGCTAATAAGAGAGTCGAAATATGTAGCGAAGTCGTGGGAGATTGGAAAACCCTTTGTAGTACTGTATCCAAACTCAGGAATCACTAAAGACCTTGTGAATACCATGCTGAATATAACAGGACAAAACAGGAGAATAAAGCCTTACGGAAAATTATGGGCGAGGTTGAAGGGTGATTGAAGTGGTTGAAAACGATTTGCTTCGAGCTGTTATTGAGGATGATGAATTGGAAATGGATATGGAGTGGGTGAGAAATGAGAACTTTGAGGATTTATATCAAGTCTCTGTGGATGAGAATAATAAATGGTTGGTGAGGATTATTGATGCTGCAATTATAGTGATTCTGATTCTTCTCGGGTTTTTGTTCTGGAAGTTTGTTTGAATTAGTATTTGATTGAAATTATTGAAATGATATTTATAACTAATGAACTTAATCCATTCAGTATGTATTGTGTGTGATATTCCCAGACGGTTCAGATTCTATGATCACATCTATATTGTAGTTGTAACTGTCAGAATGACAGGCGCCGCACCTAGCATATCCTCCATAACTATGGCAGCTGTTGCAATACATATTACTCCCACTCTCGTATGCTCCGTCATCTACATTATGTCCAGCCGCTTCATGGCAACCCATGCACATATCGCCATTAAACGTTCTGGCATAACTTTCAGTCTGATTCATGAAATTTCTGTGCCCTATCTCATTCCCCCATCTACCACTCGGTGCAATTACATCGTAAGGATCCTTCGTTTTTCCGTAACCATGGCAGGTGATGCACCTAACAGACTCTGCTGCATGTACCAGTGTTGAGTTAGTGTCAGACGTGACATTGATGAGGTCGTAGGTTAAACTGTCTGAGGGGTTCTGATTCGCATATTTTGCTGCATTGTGACATTTGATGCAGTACGTGGAGTTCACCCATATAGCTCTGTTTGATTCAATGTAGTGATATCTCGGATTCCCCCAATAATTGTTAAGCGGCCAGTCGTGGTCTTTGGGGTTTACCCAGTTTCCGTAGGTATTTCCTCCGTAATCTGCTGAATCTATCTCGATGGGAGAGTGTGTGTAAGCGTAGTACGGGGACTGAGGTGTACCATTGACTAGGGCATCATAGATATTTTTATGGCAACTCACACAATTTATTCGGGTAGTATTAATCCACTGGTGCTTCGCACCCGTTCTAGTGAGTACTTTAATGTAGGTTCTAGTACCATTTACGTTAAAATTCTGTAGCACCCAGCTACTACCACTTTTTGTGTAGCTGATGTTCCAGAAATACCTGAATTCTATGCCCACACTGAACTCAGTATGACAACTCAAACACGCCTCATTCTCTGCAACGCCGATATTAAAATTCAGAGCATCTTGCACGAACTTCTTATGAGCAGAATAATCGCTGCCATAGCTTGCATCGCCGAAAGCATCTGCTTTTGCTATTGCAACAACGCTTCCATTGGCAAGAGTTATGGTTGTCTTTGAGTGACAGTCTAAACATCTCGGCTTTACGGCTGCGTGGGCTTCTTCCCCTGGCTTTATGCTTCCGTTGTCATAGGCAACAGTTTGGCCGAGGTAGGGGTTTCTGTGGCAATCTTCGCAGCTGAGGGAGGTGTGGTAAACTGAGTTGTTCAGCTCGGCAGCGATTTTTGAGTGGCAAGAGGCGCATGGTATGTCGTTGGAGGGAGATGAGATGTTTGAGACTGTGTGGGTGTTTTGGAGGACTGAGAAAGTACTAGGAAATAAAGCGATAAGTGATAGCGAAATGATAACAATTACAGCAAACATCCACCTCATGGATATCTTTTATCCTGAAAACTTAAAAAACTATTTCTTATATTCCGTGTAGTTTATCCATGAACCGGGCGAAATTGACTCCACGACCCACTGGCTCGTGCTTCCGGCTATACTGTTATTCACCACTAGGCTGTAGGAATCGTAAGTGGTGAAGTTGATTTTAACCTGTACTGGCGTATGGCAAATTACACAGCCTTCAGATTCATCAGGATATATTGAGCTGGAGAATGAAGTGCCAGACAATATTTCGAAGTGGGTTGAGTTGAGGCCGATGTCAGTGGCTAGATCAGAAAGCCCAAAACCGCCAGCAATAGGTGCATTATAGCGGTTTGAGGAATTAAAGTGGCAGTAGGCACAGGCTATGGAAGAGGCTGCGTGCGCCTCCTCACCAGGAGTGTTGGATGAGCCGTTGGCATAAGTGATTGACTCATTAGCCCTGTGACAGACATAACATTCCCTTCCGCCAAAACCAGAAACCCCATCTATACCGTCATGATAACTGCTCACAACCAGCTCGTCATAAATATCGGCGTGACATTTCAGGCATTTTTCACCATAGAGGGATTCGACATCATACCAGATATGCTGCCCGCTAAAGATGGATACTGTGGTCGGGAGTATGAGAACACCAATGGCTGCAGTAATGATGAGAGCCAGCAATCCTTTTTCTATGGCCATGATTATATATAGTTGTTATTCAGAGAAGAAAAATCTTTCGAGGTCTCATTTTACATTCCCACAGCATTCTTATCCAAAATTTCTGGCGAGTTATTTGTTCTTCGCCCAACCCAGAGGTTCAGAATTTATGTTTAATAATTTATTTAATGATGAACAGTAGAAGAATCCATGAAGTTGTTAATATAGTTGGGGAGTAACTCTTTCTCTCGAGTGAGACATTTCAGGCAGTCTAAAATTGAAACTATTAAGCTTCTTTGCCACTTTTGAACATCTCAAATATTCATCTAACGCCCACATGAAACACATACCTATCAAGCTGTTTTAGTTAAATTTTTATAAAAATAAAAAGAAAATTTTGCCCTTATGGCCAGTTAGCGCTACCAGGATAGCTTGTCCAACCAGAACCACTCTGGTTACCCCATATGGTGTTTACCACCTGTGTTGAGGTGTTTATGCTGTAGTTGCTAGTTGCATACTGGCTAAGTAGAGTATCCCAGTTCACGTCAAACTCCATTGCCTTATAGTGAGTAAAGTTAATTTTCACAGCCACATGTGTATGACACGCAATGCATGCTTCGTTGGAGTCCTCAAGCAAAGAATCAGTAGCTGCAGATGTAACGAAATCCAAGTGTGCAGCATAAGTTCCAGAGTCATTTGCGTAGAATGTTGGATCCGCCAAGCCAAAGCCACCTGCCGGTGGGGCGCCTGAAACGCCTGGATCAAGGTGGCAATAGGCACAGCTTATTGTTGATGCCGCATGAGCTTCGACACCAGCAGTATATGGCGTATCACCGCTTGCATATGTAATACTTGTATTTGCCTGGTGGCAGAACCGGCAGTCGTCTTCATCAGCAACACTATTGGCTCCGAGATGATAATTGCTCTGGTTCAGCTCCTCGTAAACATCAGCATGACATTTCTGGCAGGGAATCTGGTTGCCAGATGATTCTATGTCATACCAATAGTGCTGCCCTGCAAAGAGAGAGACAGTGGATGGTAGCACCAGCACACCGATAGCAAGCAATACTACCACTATCAACGCTATTTTACCATTCATCTCTCATTTCCACCTCCAATTACTAATTTTTGTTAACAACGATATATAATACTTTCGAAAAGCCAGTTTATTTTGTATTAGCCGAAAATAGGTTTCTTTACAATTTAAACAACCTAAAATAAATTAACAAAAAAATTAAAATTAATAAAAATTTTAATATACCGCCACTTCGTCGAATACAACGTGATTGCCGCCTTCGCTAAGAAGCTTCAGCTGTA